>JALOBK010000001.1:0-600000 GCA_023228325.1 bacterium | reverse complement strand
TTGAAAAAATTTGAAACGCATAATTTAAAGAGTATTTTTATCGTCCTGAAAAAGAAGGGGGACATGTGGGAGTATGACAGGGCATCGGTAAGCAGGCCTGAAATTTCTCATGAGGAAGTGTTTTTAAAAGGCGCGGTTGTTTCCGATGTTTTCGGGCACAGCGGCAGCTTGAGTGTAAAATACGGCATAGAAAGTTATTTTGTTCCCGAAGGCGAAGGCAGAGAACTGGAGAAATCCCGTGAGAGGAAAAACCTGGATGCGGAAATATACGTGGATTCAAAAGGATGTTCGCTCCTGAGCGGGCTTTTTGTGAAAGGTGGGAAAGTAAACTTTGGTAAATGATATCGCAAAATGTGTAAATCTCTATTGACGTAACCCGATGTGAATGGTATTTTTCTAATTACATCTGTTTTAACGGGGGAACAGGGAAACACCTTGTGGATTTCACGGGAGGTTTGAGAATGAAAAGGATTATGGTTGTTTTCCTTGTTCTTTTTTTATGTATTGATACTTGTGCGGTTTCCTCGCTAAGAAGGGTAGGCGCTTCCAAAAGAGAAAGAAGAGAGCCATACCCTGCCCGCGAAAAAAAATCCGAAGAAAAAAAGGATATTCTTGCCCAGGATTTTGATGACGGGCCGCAAACAATTAAAAAAGGATGCAAAGAAGGCGTCAGTTTCAGCGTCGATTCGGTTAAAGGCAGAACGGGCAATGCCATAAAAATCCAGTACGATTTGAATAATCCTCCCGCATGGTGCGAAATATATCTTCCCCTTGAAATAATCCCTCAAAAGGGGGGGATTTTCACTTTTTATATGAGAGGAGCCTCCGGCGGAAACGTCCTTGAGTTCAAGCTTGTTGACGAAGATGACACTACATTCCTTACAAAAGTTCCTTTAAACGATGTTTCTCCGGATAAATGGACTCAAAAAAGGGTTGAATATGATTCTCTTCATTACGGATGGGGCGGCGGCAATAAGACACTGGAAGGCAAGGTCAGGCTCGGATTAGCCGTGAGTACGGGTCACGGGGATAAAGGTTATATCGAAATAGATGACCTTTATTACAGCCAGAAGCTTTTTACTCCCGAACTGCAGTTAAGCCAGATAGGGTTTCATCCTGAAGATAAAAAGTCTGTCATTATGAGGATAACAGGAAATATTGAATCCGGAAGTTTTCCCAGAAAAATAAGAATCAGCGTAATCAGCAGGGAGACAGGCAAAATTGAATTGACAAAAAATATCTATAAACAGGATTTTGATGATTGGGAAGGAATTTATTATAAAGGGGATATATCAAGCCTTGCGAAAGAGGGCATTTATACCGTAAGCGCCGTTTTCAGGCACGGCAGAGAAATTGTGAAAGTCGATTCATATCCCTTTGAGATAGGCAAAAACGTGTTCGCGAAGAATATCGGGTGGACGCAGTGGAATTTCCTCAAACATCTGAGATGCGGCGAGAAATGCCATTTTCAGGATCCTGTCCAGGGCGGATACCATGACACGCTTGATGATATCGGAAAGAGGATGTGGTCCCATCCTCATCTTGTTTACGGGATGGCGAATTATTCGTTGTACAGCCCTGTTCAGGAAAGCAAAATAGAAAAAGGCGATTTCCCCGATTCCATCGGGGCTTTGAAATATGGCACAAGATTTTGTATTGATATCACGGGTGAAGACGGCAGTGTCCCGTGGAGCGGAGTGTCCCATAATATGAGCTGGGACGATTACTGTTCCAAAATCCTTCCGCTGGTCGACCTGTCGAAGGATAAATATCCCCGTTACCGCAACAATGACAAGAGCAATGCCGCGACTGCGTTTAATATTATTGCGCTGCTGAATGCCGCCCGGGCGCTGGAAAAACATGATAAGGGCCTCGCCGATGAAGCTGTTGCCACCGCGGCCAGGAACTGGGAATACCTGAATAAAAAAAGTTTTGCGACCTCGTTTGATATGGGTTGCTATATTTATGCCTCGCTTGAAATGTATGGGTATTTTGACGATGAAAAATATGTCGCAAAAATCAAAGATACCGCGAAAAAAATGTTGAAGCTGCAGTTCAATAATTATGCGGAAGTGGAGGATAATATCTGCGGCGACTTCTATTTTGACAGGAGGACAAAAGATTTCCATTTCCAATATAAAATGGTCAATTATAATCTTGGAATTTATATGGCCCTTATTGAACTATGCAAGTATCTTGATATAGGAGATCCGCTTTGGTGGGATGTTTATTATGCCGCAAAAGTGTTTACGGAAAATTATCTGCTGCCGATGGCCGCAAAAACCCCTTACGGGCAGATGGCAATGGGAATTGAAAAGGAATCGGACGGGAAATGGCACGTTTATTATTTTGCGGGGGATATCGATTCGGCGAGGAGAGCCGCTGCGCAGACGCACGGCCTTAATTGCGACCATTTCGGATACGGTTTGATTGCCATGAAGTGGGGGCAGTATTCGAATGATGTAAGGTTTGAGGTCTTTGCGGATGACCAGTTTCAGTGGGTCTTCGGGCAAAACCCTCTGGGAATCTGCCAGATTTCCGGTGTCGGAGGGAAACAGCCTGTTGTAATGAGCGCGTTTAAAGGCAAGGGCCCTATTACCGGGGGAATACCTAACGGTATTATGGATGCAACAGGTAAACAGCCTGAGTGGTGGGGAGAAGCGGCTTCAAGCGGGGAGTACTGGCTTCCTCACAATTCTTATTGCCTTGCCCTTATGCCTGTTCTGGAACTGGATGCTGAGATAAGCGGTGTGATATCGAACAACAAAAAACCGGTAAAGGAAGCCGTAATACAGGTTTATTGCGACAGGAAAAAAATTACGGAATTAAAAACCGATGAGAGCGGCGTGTTTGGTCCGGTGATTTTGCAGCCTCAGAAAAAATATATTTTCAAAGTATATGCCGAAGGGAAAAACTTTGAAAAGGAAATAGATCTTATTTCAGGCGACAGAGAGCATCTGGCTATTGATATATCCAGGTTTATCGAAATTGAACTTGAACTGCCCGCGGAAATTATCGAAGGCAAAGAAACCGAAGCTGTTGCCAGAGTCCGCAATAAAGGGGTTTTGGACCAGGAAGTCAGGGCAAATCTTTTTGTGGAAGGAGCGGTGCTCGAGGGAGAAAAGAACAACACGCTTAACATCAGGGCGGGTTCGGAGGAAATATTAAATTATAAAATAAAGCCTTCGGGCAGGAAGCCCCTGCTTTTAAGGCTCCAGGATATGGATGATGTTAATACATATGGCGAACAGCTCAGGATACCGTTAATCGACAGCAAAGGAGAAAAATGACAAGCGCGCAATCTTACCTCGGCAGAAGACGTTATATAAGGATTGACACCGTGCTTCCGGTCGAGTTCCAGTTTACGGACGCTGCTTCCGGTGAACCGCTGACGGATATAAGACAGGGTTTCACCATGGATATAAGCAAAGGAGGCATGTGTCTTGTCGTAAGGAACCTGGATAAAGAAACCGTTAACCTCTTTGAGAAAACTAATTGTAAAATCCTTCTTCACCTGGACTTGATTTACCGGAAAACCCCGATACGCGTTGAAGGTAAGATAGTCGCCTCAAAGCAGGAAAAGTTTTCGGTCCCGAACGAGTATGTGCTTCATATCGCGTTTACAGATATAGCACAACCTGACGCGGCGGCTCTTGTAAGATACGCGATGGTCAGAAAGCACAGAATGCCTATAGTAATTATATCTTTGGTTATTGTGGGAATAGCGCTGGCTTTTGCCTTATGGCGGGGCGGCAGGATGGATTTGCTGAGGCGCCAGGCGGAAGAGGCTTATGTAACGCTTAAAACCGAAAAAACCATGATAGAAAATAAATTCAATAAATCTTTATCGGAAAAAAACAATCTTGAATCAAAAATAAAAGAGTTTACGGACAAAATCGGCAAAATGGAAAAATCCATTGAGGACAGGGAACTGGCTGAGGATTCCAAGAATGTCATCGAGAGCCAGATTGAGGAAGTCAAAGTCGCAAAAGAAACAATGGAAAGGGAACTCAGGAAAGTCTTAAGAAAAAAAGAGTTCTATGAAAAAGAATTAAATGTGTTGAGGGATAAATTCAAGAGCGATGATGTAAAGGTTACATTCAAGAACAGCACCACTATGGTTGGAAAGATATTATCGCAGAGCAAAGATAAAATCCGGCTTCAGATTCAGTATGGGGTTATAGATATCAACAAATCGGAAGTCGATAATTATGAATTCCTGACATATGAGGAGAAAATAGCCGAAGAAGCAAAATCGGGAAAACTGAAGGCGTACACCTTTAACGATAATGCTGTCTGGGTGGACCTTTCATGGGTTGACCAGAGCCGGGATATCGGGGATATCGAGAGACTCGGCGGGATTTTTAAGAAACTGGGCGTTAAAAATATTTTCGTTAAAGTAAGAAGGGATGTTGACTGGCTGTGGTCGCCCGAGAAATTGACGTATGTCGGTTCATTCATAGGCGAGATGAAGAAAGTAAGCGGGGAATTTGAATTTTTTGCGTGGGTCGAAGCCAGAACTGAGTTTAATGAGGAACCCAATACAGACATTTCCGAAGAGTCGGATTTTAGTAATATTGTAAATACCGCAAAGTCTTTGTGTTCCGAGTATGCGTTTGACGGTGTTCTGCTGAATTTGTTTCCCGTTCCGAACGGAAACGAAAATTTTGTTTCTCTTATAAAGGAAATAAGAGAAAAACTTCCGGATAAAAAAACAGGAGTTGTAACAATGGAACTGGGCAGCGAAGGAGATATCGATGTATGGGATTCGGAATATTACAAAGAAGTCAGCGCGCTTTCTGATTTTGCCGTCTTGCCGTGTTATAACGCCTATTTTGAAAATACCGATATATATATAGCCTGGATCGAAGAGCAGATTTCAGCGGTGAGTAATATAAGCCGGTGTCCGGTATTCATAGGCGTGTCAACAGTAAAAGATTCAACGGATGAGCACAATGCCGCTGTTGAAAATATGGGTAATGCTCTGGTCGGCATCGATACGGCAATTCATAATCAGGACACCGATATATCAAAAATAAAGGGAGTTGCGGTAATGTCTAACTGGGCTTCCACAACCGAGGATTGGAAAAGCTTTTCTTCCCTGTGGGCGAAAAAAACATTTTTCCTCAGGGAAAAAGACAATTGAACGATATGAAATGTCTACCCCGGGTTATAATTTCGTTGACAATAAACATATTATAAATTATCATTCCTGAAAGACGGGAGGAATCAATTTAGTGGACCATCTGCAGGCGAAAAATAACGTATATGGTTTGCTGGCGGATACCAGATTGGTAATGATAAGCGGCGCGGTTTTATTCGCTTTTCTTACCGCGCTGGGTTCCTTTGTGAAGGTGCCCCTGCCTTTTTCGCCCGTTCCTGTTACTTTGCAGACTTTCTTTGTCCTTCTTTCAGGCGCTTTGCTCGGGAGAAAATTCGGATTTATCTCGCAGGCGCTGTTCGTAGGCATGGGTGTTGCCGGCATGCCGATTTTTGCCGTTCCGGGAGGCATTTTCGGACCTACTGGGGGATATCTCCTTTCATGGTTAATTATTCCTGTTTTTTGCGCGACGCTGATTAGTAAAATGCCGAAAACTTTTATCAGCTTCTGCGGCGTGTTTTTTCTCTGTTCCATTGTCATTCTTGTTTTAGGAAGCCTTTACCTGTCTTTTTATATGAACATAGGCCTTCTAAAAGCTTTTTCGCTTGGTTTTTTGCCGTTCGCGGCGGGGGATTTTCTTAAATCAATTGCGGCGGCAGGTATTGTGTCATTGGTGTTTAAAAAGGATTGACATAAAATAAGGAGCTTTAAGATCGCCGAACAGAAAGAAACCAATAATTGGGCGATGTTCTGCCATTTAAGCGCCTTGAGCTGTTATATAGGTATACCGTTCGGCAATATAATAGGCCCACTTGTCATATGGCTTATTAAAAAAGATGAAATGCCCTTTGTCAGCGAGCAGGGAAAAGAAGCGCTTAATTTCCAGATTTCGATGACAATATACGCAATTGTTTCGTTTTTCCTCATTTTTGCCGTTGTCGGATTCTTTCTTTTATTTGCCATAGCTATTATCAACCTCATATTTGTCATATCCGCGGCGGTTACAGCGTCCAAAGGCGAAAGTTACAGATATCCCCTGGCAATCAGGTTTTTAAAGTAGGCTGTGATAATATAAGTTAATAGTATTTGTTGACAATAAATTGATAAGCAGATAAACTGCCGGACAGAAAGGATTGCCTCTCAAATTAATGGTTGGATCCATTTCTTGAAGGTGAACAGTAGTTTAACAGGGAGAAGAGAATGAAGATTTACGTAGGGAATTTGTCGTATGAGGCAACTGAAGAAGACTTGCGTTCTGCTTTTGAACCGTTTGGGCAGGTTGATTCAGCCACTATAATAAATGATAAATATAGTGGAAGATCAAAAGGATTCGGGTTTGTAGAAATGGGTTCGCAAAGTGAAGCGCAGGCGGCGATTGACGGGTTAAACGGCAAAGACTTAAAGGGAAGAGCGCTTAATGTTAATGAAGCCCGTCCTCGTCCTGACAGGCCGCGCGGCGCCGGCGGCAGGGATAGCAGCAGGCACGGAAGCGGGAAACCGAGACATGGCAGAGGGGATAGGGGCGGCAATCGCCGTTTCTAATTTCTTTTTCAATAGCATTATTTACCCCGTTAGAGAAGTTGTTTTTCTCTAGCGGGGTTTTAGTTTAATGTTAGTTACGCTTTTCCCGCTGAACCCAGGACATGTTCGTTTTTGTGTTTGTACATTTTGATAAGGGAATCTCTTGCGGGACCAAGGTATTTTCTGGGGTCGAATTCTGCGGGTTTTTCGGCAAAAACCTTTCTTACGGTTCCTGTCATCCACAGCCTTCCGTCGGAATCGATATTGATTTTGCATACGGCGGATTTCGCCGCTTTTCTTAACTGTTCTTCAGGAATACCTATTGTGTCTTTGAGTTTGCCGCCGTTCTCATTTATCATTTTAACGGCTTCGATGGGAACTGAAGAAGAGCCGTGGAGGACGATGGGAAATCCGGGAAGTTTCTTCTCTATTTCTTCAAGGATGTCAAATCTCAGCTCGGGGGGAAGCAGTATTCCGTCTTTATTTCTTACGCATTGTTCAGGTTTGAATTTATTGGCGCCGTGTGATGTCCCTATTGAGATGGCAAGTGAATCAACCCCTGTCCTTGATACGAAATCTATTACTTCTTCCGGTTTTGTATATGTGGATTTTTCCGCTTTAACATCATCTTCTATCCCGGCGAGCATACCAAGCTCCCCTTCGACCGTAACGTCGTATTTGTGGGCAAAATCAACTACTTTCTTTGTAAGAGCCACGTTTTCTTCGTAGGTATGATGAGAACCGTCTATCATCACGGACGAGAACCCGGTTTCGATACATGATTTACAGAGCTCAAAGGTATCGCCGTGGTCAAGGTGAAGCGCAATCGGAATTTCTTTGAGGTTTTTTTCTTTTGCCATTTCCTTCATCATTTCTACCGCGCCCTGCGCCATATACCTTAAAAGGGTCTGATCGGCGTATTTCCTGGCCCCGCTTGATACCTGCAGTATAACCGGCGACTGGGTTTCAAGGCAGGCAGTGACTATTGCCTGAAGCTGCTCCATATTGTTAAAATTATAGGCAGGTATCGCATATCCGCCTTTTACGGCCTTTTTAAAGATGTCGCGCGTGTTGACAAGTCCCAGGTCTTTGTAACTAGACATAATAAATAACTCCTTTTTTGGTTGCCCTTTAATTTCATTGAAAAAGTGAACCCAATTATAACAAATCGAAAAATCTGTTCAACCACAAAATGAAAGTTCTTTGAAGATTATCATATTGAAGAAACCTTTTGATGTATGCTATTATAAAAAATCGCTGTATTTGTAATTGTACATTATCAAAAGGCCGTTATAATTAATCATGAGAACATTGTCATTAAAAGCATTGTTTTCGGTTCTTTTTTTTATCGTGGCGATTCCGGTTTCAGGATATGTCCTTTCGGCGCCCAGGGCGTTAAAAGTAAGGCCTGGGGAGTGGGCTTTTTATGATACACAGGGCAAGGCGTATCAACTGCAGAAAGTCGTTAAAGTGAACAGCCGGGAAATGGTAGTGGAGTATTCCACCATCATCAAGGATATGTTCGGCCGGGCGAAAGTGATAAGCAAATCGGAAACAGTGCTTCCAAGGTACAGCGCGCAGGCCGGCTCAGCTTCAAAAACCGGCTCCACTTCGAAGGATTTTATAAGGATAAAGGATAAAATGATAGAGTGCACGGTGGTTACTTATCCGGGCGGTATGACTAACTGGATATCCACCGATATTCCGGTTTCCGGATTGGTAAAGAGCGTAAAGGACGGCAAAGTCCTTATGCAGCTGATAGATTACGGAAAACAGTAAAGGAGGTATTTATGGCCTTAATTTCAATAATGTTTTTTGTGCTGCTGCTGGTTATAGTGCTGATGTTTATCGGTATATATAATTCACTGGTGAAGCTCAGGAACAGGGTAAAAAATGCATGGAGCCAGATCGATGTGCAGCTGAAAAGGCGCTATGATCTTATCCCTAATCTTGTAGAGACAGCCAAAGGATATCTGAAGCATGAAAGGGAAGTGCTTGAAAATGTCACAAAAGCGCGCACACAGGCTATACAGGCGGATAAAGGGGTTGCTGACCAGGCCAAAGCCGAAAATTTCCTGACCCAGACACTCCGCTCCCTTTTTGCGGTTGTCGAAAATTATCCGGACCTTAAAGCCAACCAGAATATGCTTGCCTTGCAGGAAGAATTAACTTCAACGGAGAATAAGATTTCTTTTGCAAGACAGCATTATAATGACAGTGTTATGGTGTTTAACACCAAGATAGAGATGTTTCCGTCCAATGTAGTCGCATCCATACTGAGTTTTAAGCAGCAGGAATTTTTTGAAGTTGAGAGCGAAGAAGAGAAAAAACCTGTTAATGTGAAATTCTGAAAATTTGATGAATCAAACCGGAAACTGGTTTTTCTGCCATATCATATTAACCTGAAATGCGCAACGGACCTTTATGAACAAAAATATTGATATGTGGGCGTTGATAGAAAAAAATAAAAGGAATACGTTTGTTCTTATAGTGATTTTTATCGTCTTTATGGCGGTTCTGGGATATGTTTTCGGCTATGTGTATGGCAATGGATATTACGGGCTTGCCATCGGGTTTTCGGTCGCGCTGGTTACAGGTATTGCCGTTTATTACGGCGGAGATTCCGTTGTCCTCGGTATCAGCGGAGCCAAAAAGATTGAAAAGAAGGATAACCCCCAGTTATTCAATGTGGTTGAAGAGATGTCCGTTGCATCCGGCCTTCCGATGCCTGAAATATATATAATAGATGATACCGCGCCGAACGCATTTGCCACCGGCAGAAATCCCGCACACGCGAAAATTGCGGTGACGCTCGGTTTGCTGCAGAAATTAAACAGAGACGAATTACAGGGTGTTGTAGCTCATGAGATGTCGCATGTAAAAAATTATGATATTTTATATGCGACGCTTGTAGGTGTCCTTGTGGGGAGTGTCGCCTTGTTGTGTGATTTTTTCCTCAGGTACACATTTTTTTCGGGCGGCCGCCGGTCAAGAAAGGATTCAAAGGGAGGGGGAGCCCAGGCAATATTGATGATAATCGCGATAGCGCTTGCCATTTTAGCGCCTCTTTTTGCCAAGCTTCTCCAGCTTGCGGTATCCAGGCAGAGAGAATACCTTGCGGATGCGACAGGTGTTCAACTTACAAGAAACCCCTTGGCTCTTGCCGGAGCACTCGAAAAGATATCCGGAGACATGGAAATTCTGGAAGCGGCCAATAGAGCCACTCAGCACCTTTATATTGTAAATCCCGTAAAATCTTTTGAGGCGCGGTCAAAGTCAGCATCCCTTTTCAGCACGCATCCTTCCATTCAGGACAGGATAAGCATTTTAAAGGCTCTTGCTCACCAGCAGTGAAAAGTTATTCCCCCTATGCCTGTTTTTTTGCGCGTCCATGAGGCTTCTGATTATGGGAAGGTTTGAATTCTTTAAAAAAAAGGGGCATCCCTCATCAAAAGAGGATGCCCCTTTCAGCTCAATGTAACTTATTTCTCGCCCTTTGCCGCTTTAATTGCGTCGGCATAAGTCGATACAGCGGCATCAAGTTTAGCCTGCGCATTATCCTTAGCGGTTTTAGCTTTAAGATAATCCTGGTGTTTTTGCTCTATCTCTTCTTTAGGACGGTCGCAAAGCCTTGCTTTGTTGTATGCAACCCTTGCTTTATACAAAGATTTGTTAGCGGCGTTAAAATCTTCCCGCGCCTGATTCCTGGCGATTTTGAGATCAAGTGTCTCATCTTCGACCCTTGGGGTGGCGATTTTACCCACATCTCTCTGCATTGAGAAAGTGCTGGTGCAGGATAACGCAAAGACGGCAACCAGCATAACCAATCCGGCTTTCTTCAACATGTATTCCTCCTCCCGTATTTTCTTTTTTCTGGTACAAACAGAATATAACTCTATCTATGGTTAAAATTCTGTAAAGAACATATGTCCTTATTGTTAAGATTATTTTATATTCACGGAAATAAAAGTCAAGTTATTTATGTTTTGGAAAAAAGGCCTATTTTAAATTCCTTTTTAAATCCGGTTTTTTCAATTTCTGTTATAAGCCTTGTTTTCTCTTCCATAAGCCAGTCAATAATATCGAGTTCATTGTTATTAAGCGAGTGTTTTTTCAATTCATTGATCTCGTGTATCAGGTTTGTCATTAATGTTATGATATCCTCGCATATTTTCAGCGGGTCTTCATCTGCGCGGATCCTTTTTCGTATCTGCTCGATTACCTTTAAATGCTTTGTTTTGGATGCAAAGGTTACAGAGGGGAAAACAGCCATCTTTATTTTCTGGAGCAAAGATAATTCGCCGGAAGACTTTACAAGCTTGAATAGTTCCTGAAGCCTGTCATGGTGGATTTCGCCCTGAGAGGATAAGTATTTAAGCAGTTTCGAAAGAGGTTCATTTCTGGAAAGAGTGCTTAGTTTTTCCATTGTTATTGCGGTGGAAAGCTCATTTTCCATGGAATTGCGGAGCAGCTCCATCCGGGTATTGTATTCATTTTTTTCTTTATCCTGCATATGCTCAAATCCTGAAAGGGCAGAGATATTATACCATAAGGCGCGGGAAAATCAGTATATATAAACTCTATGATAATTGCTGTCAGCGGTGTTGCGGAAATCCATACCGGCTTCTGCCGGACATATAATTATCTGTTTTGCAGCCGGTTGCCTGATAAGCGGGTATATTTATTTTGTCAGGTTCAGCCTGCCTGTGATCAAAAGACAGGACGGGTTTTGAAAAATATATTTAAAAAAAAGAATTTTTCGGTTAGAATGGATTTTCTTCTTGGTTTGACAGCGGGAGAAATGGAGAAAACAAATGAAAAAGCTATCAGAATTTATATCATCCGGAAACGTGTTAATAGAATTGGAAGGGTCTGATTCCGAATCGGTCATAAAGCAGCTTGCAGGGACATTTGAAGATTTAAACAAAGATGTTATCGTGGAAAGAGTGTTGCGCCGCGAATCGATGGATTCCACGGCAATCGGCCATGGAATCGCTTTTCCGCATGCGAGAATTGAAACGGGAAAGGGACTGACAATCGCAGTGGGAAAAAGCAGCAAGGGAATTGATTTTAACGCTTTTGACAAAAAACCCGTCCATCTTGTTTTTCTTGTTGTCTGGCAGCCTTCCACTCCTATCCTTTTCACCCAGCTTTTTTCCTCACTGATAAAAAGCTTCAGGAAGCAGGATTTTAGAAACAGTATTTTATCGGCTAAAAATAAAACCGAAATGATAGAGCTCCTGTCTACGATTAAAATAAAGGTCATAGAGGAAGCGGAAGCCGAAATAGTATGTACCGCTTCCATTTTGAGAAAACTTCAGGACCTTGAAAGAAAACGGGCGAAACTCAAGAGAAAAAGCCCTAAACTGGAAAAAGAGCTTGAAATGCTGCGCTCCGATGTAAACAGCGATTATCTGAACCGTTTTGACAGGCTGGTAAAGAGATACGGCACTGCCATAGTAGATGTAGTTGACGGTGTGTGTCAGGGCTGTTATATGAACCTGTCCACAGGCCTTAAGAACCAGATTAAATATAGAAATCATGTTTATATATGCGAGAATTGCAGCAGGTTTATTGCTTTGAAGGAAGATTGAACCCGTTGTGTTTATTAACGATAAAGAATATAACTTTCTTACCAAATTTTTCCCGTTGCTGGAAAATACCTGTGCCGATACCCGTCTTCTCCCCCGCGGATCCGGCGACAAAAGCTGGGAAAAAATAGTTTTTTTGAAATACGCGCCGTTTATCGATATTTTCGGATTAGGGTGTCTTATATGCCATGAAAACGACCCTTATGAGGACAGGTTCCTTATCAGGGCCGATTCTTCGGAAAGAACCTATTTTTTGCCGGGATCCGCGGGCTACGAGGGCATAAAGCGGGAAAACCTTCTTATATTCGAATCAGGCGCTGAAGCGGAATCAGCCGGGTTTAGAAAAAAATAAAATCATATTAAACGCGAACCCGCGTAACTTGATGGGATATGATAAGTATGAAGCTTTTTTTTGTTGTTGTATTTCTTTCTGCTTCTGTTGCCTGCGCTGCTCCCGATGTGCTTTCCGCCCCCGGAAATGGTGAATACAGGGGTGCCAGGGATGAAGTAGTGGTTATAAATCTGTTGAACGGCCTTGAACTTAGCGATGAGCAGGCAGGCTGGTTGCTTAAATATGCGAAAGAGGCGGAAAAAGACAGGAGCGAATTCCTGAAAAACAGGGAAAGCAGGAAGAACAGCATAGGCAAAGCGCTGGATGAGGTAAAAAGTGAAGTAGAAGACGGCAGGAATATATCCGATGCGGCAAGAAAGAAGTACGCTGAGGCTCACCGCAGGGAAAAGGAGACGGAGATAGAATATTTTAAGAAGATGGAAGAATTAGCCGACCTGGTGAAATCCAGACTGGAGAGCTACCAGATAGAAGCCATCAAATCTTACAAGCCCTGTGTTATCCCCCCGAAGGAGGGGAACAGGATAGGCCAGGCTGATTCCGGAGAGAAGTACATTAAGCATGTTGAACAGATAAGGGTTCTTCCCGAAAAGGCTTACGATGCCAGGAAAGAGGAGATAGCGCAACGTTTCATACAGCGTATAAAATATCATTTTATGGAGCCTAATATGGATGAAGAAGAGGAAACGGATTTTTTAATCGGCATATATGACAAGGCAAGGAAAATGAACGATGTGAAGTTTGAAGTAAACAAGGGGGATCTTGCCGCGGAAATATCCGATAGATACGATAAAAGCATGAATAACACCGATGTAAACGGGAAAATCATGAAAATACTGCTTTCGGATGCGGCAGTGGATGTGCTTGAAAAAAGAGTTAACAAAAGCCCTTTAGATAAACTTATTAAAAACCGCAAATAAATGACATCTTTTGCTTTTTAACTTACCCGCGATATGGTTTAATTGTAGAAATATTTCCAATTGGGTTTTTTATGAACAGAAAAGTGTTAGTTGCCATGAGCGGAGGTGTGGATTCTTCGGTCGCGGCATATATGCTGAAAAAACAGGGATACAGCATCGAAGCGGTTACTATGTGTTTTGGTGTTGATGAATCGAGTGACGAAAACAACGTAACTGATGCTTCGAGAGTTTGTTCGGCGCTTGATATAAAACACAAAAGTGTAAATTTTTCCAGAGAACTTGAAGAAAAAGTAATAAAACCCTTTATAAATGAATATAAAGCTGGAAGGACCCCCAATCCCTGCGTAATCTGCAACAGGCATATCAAATTCGGCCTTTTTCTTGAATATGCCAGGGAATCCGGATTTGACCTTATTGCGACAGGCCATTATGCCGCTATTGCCAAAAAAGACGGCTCTTTATTTATTTCAAAACCGAAGGATGAAAAAAAAGACCAGACGTATTTTCTTTATGGAATAAGAAAGGAATGCCTGGATTATGTCATTTTTCCGCTTTGTGAGTCGGTAAAAAGCGAAGTCATTAAAATTGCCGGCGGCCAACCCTGGGGGTTATCGCGCCGGCCGCAAAGCCAGGATATATGTTTTATAAAGGATAGAGACTATAGAAATTTTCTGTTGAATCGGGCGGGTCCTGTAAAATCCGGGAAGATAATCGACTTGGAAGGCAATATTATCGGCGAGCATAAGGGTTTCCTTTATTATACAATAGGACAGAGGGAGGGACTGGGCATAGGAGGCGGCCGGCCTTATTATGTAATTAACATCGATGCAGAAAAAAATATACTGGTTGCGGGAAGAGAGGAATACTTGGGGTCAAGGGTTTTGATTGCCGATAATCTGAATTTGTTTACGGAAAAGCTTCCCCGGAAATGCAAGGCTAAGATAAGATATGCCCATAAGGAGGCGGCTTGCAGTATCTCGCTTATGGGTAATGAGTTACGCATAGAGTTTAATGATTTGCAAAGAGCCGTCACACCGGGGCAATCAGTTGTTCTTTATGATAATGATATTGTAATCGGCGGGGGTATAATCAGGGATGTAATCAGGCAAACAGGCAGCTTGACAACCACCGAAAAAGATGTTATTTATTAGTAAAACGTTTTCCTAAAAGACAGGTTTCCCTTAAAAGAAAAGGAGGGTATTGTGAAGAGAATATTTCTAATGGCGGGTGTCTTTGTTTTGGCTGTCAGTATCCATGTTTTTGCCGAAGAGACAGAAATGCTTGTAGCGGATTTTGAAGGCTGGCCCAATAATCTGGGCGGGGAAATAGGGGTATACGGCTCGCTTGAGCCTAATTGGGAAGAAAAAGATACAGTGCCGTACAGCTGGGTTTATGAGCCCCCGTGCGCGGATTACAGCGTGGAAAATGTTTATGACGGAAAACATTCATTCAGATTGGTAAACGCGATGGGCAGCAAACCCAATGAATCATGGGGAAGTTTTTCGATGAACTTAGGCCCAACCCTTGATTTAACAACCATGCCCATAACAGTCGACAGCAAAGATGTCTCCGGATATAAATATCTTACTTTCTGGCTTAAAGGTGAAAATGGGGGGGAGCATATTCAGATTCTTTTCCGCGACGCTAACGCCTTAAATTATATGCCGCAGGTGAAATATAATGTTCCGGATGCGGCAAAGGAATGGAAAAAAGTCGTAATACCCATGGATGAAATAAGGAAAAAAGTTGATTTAAAACATCTTGACAATGTCGGAATCGCTTTCGGGCCCGATGTAGGAAACACAAAAGGCGATACAATATATATAGACAGCTTTATATTTACCAATAATGAGCACTAAGGTTTCGGGAAGGGCATGTTTTTACCGTGCGCCCTTCCTTCATTTTTAAGTATTCGGAGTGTAAGCGATGGAATCAAGAAAAAGAATTTTGTGGGTCAGCCTGTTTTCCTCTGCCCTGCTGCTCCTGGTCTTCTTTCTGTTAATTCCCGCGGATATAGGGCAGATAAGAGGCGTGAATTATTCCTTATGCTATCCCAGGACAACGCATTTTTCGCAGGTTCCCGCTGAGGTGATAGAAAAAGATTTTGAGATGATGAAGCAGGCGGGAATCAATACCATCAGGACGTATGATATGCTTCCTGATTTTGTGCTCGATATTGCGGAGAAAAAAGGGATTTATCTCATTGAAACAGTGTGTTTCCCGGGCGGGTGGACGGATTTCACTTCGCCTTTCCAGTTGAATATCCTCCAGAAACAGGCCGTATCAAATGTTTTGAAGCATAAGGACAGGAAAGTTGTCATTGCGTGGGCTATATGGAATGATGCGCCATTTACTTTCGGCTCCGAGAAAGGGGATGTTATAGAAAGATACGGTTCTGAAAAAGTTAACGCTTTCCTGAAAAAGATATATAGTTCGGTGAAAAAAACAGACCCTTCCAGGCCTGTTACGGGTTCTAACATGATCCATTATGAAGAAGGCGCCGCGGTCGGTTCCGGGTTTCTTGATTTTATGAGTTTTAATACTTATGTGGGTTTGAAGGACTGGAACGGGACATTTGACGCTGAGTACGCCGACAGGATGGTGAATGAAATCCTTTCCCTGTCAAAGAAATTCGGCAAACCGGCCTTGATTTCAGAAATGGGGTACAGCACTTTCTGGGAAAAATCTTCAGGCATGACACAGAGGGAAGTTGTCAGCCGCCAGATAAAAGCCGTTGATAAGAAACTTATGGGTTTTTTGCTTTTTGAATGGTGCGATAACTGGAATAAATCGGGAAGGCCCGGCGAGCTGGATGATACCATAGAAGAACATTGGGGCATTAACGACGGTTACAGGGCTCCGAAAAGCGGGTACGGCGCGCTGAAAGGTTCCCTGTCTGTTTTTGACCGGTTTCTTAATTGGCTGAGCGGCATAAAAAGGATTATATTGAACAAAAAACCGGTCCCGGCTTTTTATAAACCTGAAGCCGGACAATTTCCGGCTGTGGATATATTGAAGGCCGATGCTTTTGAAAAGTGGGTTTATCTCAGGAAGCTTGAAACCGGAGAAAATTGGGCTGTTTATGCTAAAGTGAGCGGGAATCTTCTGAGAGAGATTTTGAAAGAAACAGAAAAGAATTCTTCGCCTCTCAGGCCTGATAAAAACAGCATAAAATATCAATATCTGAACTGGCTTGCCCATCGCGAGCTGATGGACCGGAATGAACGCGTCGCATTGGAGAAGCTTTATGATATGCTTTTACTGTATTCAACGGAAACTTCCGACCCGGACATATTAAAGGAATACGCGGCCCTTCTTTCAGAAAACGGGGAACCGGTTTATTCCAGAAAACTGATAGAAAAGTATGCCGATATGATTGTTTCTGAATTCTCGCCTGACAAAGCGGCGGATATTCTTTTTGATGCCGGGAAAGAGGAGGAAATGCTTCAACCCGAAAGGATATCTGAAGCAGGTGTCTTATTCGGGAAATATATAGAGGTCGCTGTAAATAAGAATGACCAGAGTGAGTCATGCGCATTACTGTTCAGTCTGGGCAATCTGTACGAGGAACGGCAGCTTTACGACAAAGCGGTGGATGTCTTCCAGCTCATAGTCGATAAATATCCCAAAGCCGGCAAAACCGTGGAAGCGATAAGCCGCCTGGCCCGGATTTATGATTCCAGGGGCCAGTTGAAGAAAGCGGAGTATGAATACAGCAGGATTATATTTAATTATCCTGAAAGCTCTTTTGCCCTTGATGCCATACCGAAGATGATGAGTATATTTGCAAAATATCCTCATGATGCAAGGGTCGGGAAGGAGATACCTTTTCTTGAAAAAGTTACGGCTCTGGATATTGACAAGGCGGTTTTGGTCAAATTGACATATCAGCTTGCCTCTCTGTATGAGTCACAGAAACGGACAGAGGATGCGAAAACCTGTTATAAAAAAGTCATCGACGGGTTTCCGGACAGCAGCTACGCGTCTTTTGCCGATAAGGATTTAAAAAGACTGGAAATGAAAGATGAATAAAAAGCGCCTCTTTTTTTTGTTATATTTTATACCGGCGATGACTTTGATATGTGCAATCCTGTGGCTTGTTAATATTGATTTTTTTTTCTTTCCCGGGAAAGAAGCGGAAGGTTGGAGCGGGCTTGAACGTTCATACCAATGGTTTATCGCCCAGCAGAGGGCTAACAGAAACCGGTTTATTTTTCATAACGGGCTTGTTCCAAGTCATGAAGGCGGGAATTCAGCTTTTACCTATGACCAGGCTCTCGCAGTAATGGTGTTTACTCTTCACGGTGATTATGACAGGGCAAAATTACTCCTCGGATTTTTTCAGGAAACATACGATGAACAGTTATTAAAATACGGCAAGTTCATAGGATTCTGCGATGCTTACTCCAGAGAAGGGGTATGGGGAGAAACATGGGCCGCCGGGCCCAACGCGTGGATACTTCTTGCTGTAAACCACTATACTTATGTTACGGATGATACGCAATACCTTCCTTTAGCGGAAGCGGTTGCGGAGTGGTTGCTTTCGCTGCAGTCATTCGAAGGGGGGATAATAGGCGGTTATTATGGCGACGGATCTCCTATGGCATGGATGGCGACAGAGCATAATTTTGACTGTTATGCGGCATTGAGGGATTTAGGCATATTGACCGGTAACGATAAGTATCTTAAGTCGGCTAAAGATATAAAAAACTGGCTTGAAAATGATCCATGGGATGAAAAAACGGAGAGATTTTATATGGGGAGGAAAAAGTATAATCCCAACTATGCCACGGATCTCTCAAGCTGGGCTGTGTTGAGCCTCGGCAAGAAATATTCGGGCACTCTGGATTTTGCGATTGAAAAAAGCATGAACAAACAGTTGTATAAAGTAAATAACGTCGAAATAGAGGGTTTCGATTTCGGTTCAAGTTATGAAAATTCGCCTTTCCCCGATAAAGATGCCATATGGCTGGAAGGGACGGGACAGATGGTGCTTGCTTTTGGCAGGGCGGGCAGAGAAGGCGAGAGGAACAAATACCTTAAAGAAATAGAAAAAGCGCTGACCCCGAGCGCTGTTCATAAATATGCCGCGGCTTTGCCGTATGCCACCAACGAGGGAACACCGGCTTACGGCAGCTGGATGATGCAGGATAAACCCGTATGTGTTTCCAGCACAGCCTGGTATATATTCGCAAAGGAGGAATTCAATCCTTTTTCAATGGACCAGAAGGATGAGGAAAACAATAAAACAGTCCGGGAAATTGATTACGACCCCAGGTATTATTTTGCGCCGGTTGTGGACGATTTCGAGGAAACAGAGGTAAAGTTCGAAAACGCCTATCTGAAAGAACTTATTCTGGGCAGTAATGCAGAGATTAAAAGGCATCTTTCGACAAACGGGAAACTGTCCGAAGGAAGTTGTATGGAAATAATCTTAAGCCCCGGGAAAAACGCAAAATTGTCGTCAGGCATTATCAGCCGGCCTTTCCTTTACCCCCAGGACTGGAGCAAGTATTCCGGACTGGCTTTTTCCGCTTATACCGATGATGCGGGGGTTATAATTAAACTGAAAATCAAGGACAGGGAAGGGGAGCCTTTCGAGACTTATCCGATATCCGTTTCCCGGGGTGAAAAGAACAGGTTTGTAATTGACATAAAAAATGATTTTTCAAGATCTGCCGCTTTTTCATCTTACGGCAATAAAATTATAGATGCGGACGGGATACGCGAGTTTTCAATCGAAATTATGACCAAAAGAACCGATTCGGAAAAGAGAATCTGTATAGATGACATTATCCTGGAGAACAAATAATATGGCTTATACATGCAAGGACATTGCGAAGAAAGCCGGAGTTTCCATTTCCACAGTTTCAAGAGTCCTGAATAAAAAGGATTTGCATAAAGTCGGCGGCAAAACCCGGGGTAAAGTTGAGAAAATTATAAAACAGATGAAATATACCCCTAATATCATTGCAAGAAGCCTTGTCAGCAAAAAGAGTTTTTCCGTCGCGGTGGCTCTTGAGGATTTTAAGGATGTTGTGGGGCCTTATTTCAGCCAGATAATCAGCGGCATCGCATATGTGCTTCAGGAAAACGGTTATTATCTTCAGCTTTTGGGAACGGTTTCCGCCAGGAATAAACCGTTATCCCAGCATTATCTTCAGGCTATAAAAGAAAGAAGGGTTGACGGTGTTATTATTTTGAGTGAGGCGATAAATGAAAAGGAAATTTTAAGCCTGTGGAAGGAGAAATTTCCCGTGCTTCTTGTCAACAGGTATATCAGAGGGAAAGAGATCCCGTCGGTCCTTATGGATAATCAAAAGGGGTTGTATGATGTTACATCGGAGCTGATAAAGCTCGGACACAGGAAAATAGTTTTTATGGCGGGTTCTTTAAAATATCAGCTTGATCAGGACAGGTTAAGCGGTTATAAGAAGGCTCTTAAAGATAACAATATTGAATTTGACGGGCAATATGTGCTCGAGGGATTTTTTAAATATGAAAATACGGCGGAAGCGCTGAAAGATTTTATTTCACAGGAAAAGAAATTCAGCGCGGTTGCGGCTTCTGATGATGTCATGGCTTTTGCATGTATTACGACTCTTAAAAAGAACAACTTATCTGTGCCTGAAGATGTTTCTGTAACAGGTTTTAATGATATGCTGTTTCTCCCGGCAGTTAACCCCACGCTGACATCGGTTAAGGTCCCCTTGATAGAAATGGGGAAGGAAGCCGCTATGAAAATATTAAAAATCATAGATAAAAAACAGATACCCGAGATTGCCACTGTATTTAAGCCTCAGCTTATCAAGAGGCAGTCAATTTCTTCTTATACGGGTTAATAATTCCGGCTTGACAAAATTTATAACAGGATGTATATTCTTGTTTAGTAAAACATTTTACTATTTATAAATCAATTAATGAAAAATCGGTTTAAGATTAATCGGAGGTCTGTTTTGAATCTCATGTTTCCCTCTTCCCCCACAAGGAAAGCGGATAAACTTGAAACAGGCCTCTAAAATCCTGAGGGCTATACCAATGAAAAAGAATAACACAAGCGTGACAATAGCTGATGTTGCCAGAGAAACGGGTGTTTCTCCTGCGGCAGTATCTAAAGCCCTTAACAACAGGGGAGGTATAAGCCTTCCTGTTCAGAGGAAAATAGAAAAAACCGCGCAGAGGCTGGGATACTCTCCCTATATAAAAGCCAGGCAGTCGGGAATGTATGCAAGCACGTTAAAATATATAGGGGTCATATATGCTTCGGCGGGGGAGCATCTGACGAGAGAGATCCAGAACGGGGTGGATTCTGTCCTCCATGATTCGGGGCTGTATGAATTGAGATATTCGCTGAATCTTCAAAGCCAGATGTACAATGAGGAAAGAAAGTCTATTTTTCTTGAAAAAATTATGCAGGATAAAAGCATAGCGGGATTGATCTCGGTATTTCTGAATATTTCGGATTCCAATATCGCGCGTTTGCATAAAAGCGGGGTCCCTGTCGTTCTTCTTAATAACAAGTCTGATTGCGGCATGAGTGTTTATATTGATAATGTCGAAGCGTGCTATGATGCCGTAAAGGAACTTATCGGACTCGGCCGAAGGAAAATCGGGATCATAATGCCTTCCGAATCCACCGAAAATGTATGGTTCCAAAGGCTGGAGGGTTATAAAAAGGCGCTTGCTGAAAATACAATCCGCTACGACCCGTATCTGATGGTTTCGGAAACATCATTTCAATTGAAAGAATCCGCGCTTGCGACTGCTGAATTGATAGAGAGAGAGCCTGCCGTTGACGCAATCATTTATGGGAGCGACGTCCAGGCTTATGCGGGAATGGAAGCGCTGAAAGAGTTAAACAAGCGGATACCGGAGGATATTGCGGTGATGGGTTTTGACGATATGATGTTCAGCAGGATAAGCTATCCTCCTCTGACATCGGTCAGACAGCCGATGTTTGAAATGGGCAGAGAGGGGGCAAGGATGCTTGTTGAAGCTATCAAAGAAAAGGATTTTTCCAGCAAAATCGTAAAATTGAAAAGCAAGATTATTTTAAGACAGTCTACGGATAAGAACCTGCCTAAAGAAAAACTGATTTAAAGGAAAAGGAGGAATTGTATATGTCGAAAATACTGAGTCTTTTGATGCTGGTTTCGGTTTTTCTGTTTTGCCAGACGGCATTCGCCGAAGAAATTCTGGTTGATGATTTTGATGAAGACGGGCTTGAAAATTCTCTTGGAGGAGAAAGAGGCGTTTGGAACTGTAATGACAGTGACTCGGAACAATACTGTGAATTCGAGATAACCGAAGACGAGAGAGTCGGTGAAAATGGAAGCGCCCTTATGTTGAGCTATGATTTGACAACGGGGACTAATTATATCGATGGGTACCCGGGCATTGCCTATAACGGTTACTGGAGCAGGCTTAATGATATGGATGTTTCGGAAGCAAAAAACCTTACTTTCTATGTCAAGGGTGACAAGGAAGATGGTTTTACGCAGACTTTCTGGGTTGAACTTAAAGATAACGCGGGAGGCGTGTCCAGATTTCAGGTAAGAGGAGTTACGGGAGAGTGGCAGAAAGTCCAGGTTCCTTTGAATAAGTTCCCGCAGATAAAGGACTGGTCCTCTATGTATGAGTTTACAATCGTTTTCGATCAGATATGCACGGATAAAGAGGGTGTTATTTACATCGATAATATGAAGTTCGAATAACGTGCGCCGAAAACCGGGTGTTAAGGGCGGCAAGGTAACTTGCCGCCCTTATTTTAATTTTATTTTTAATAAAAGATTTATAGTGTTATAATATATTTTTATATATAACGGTGGTTATGCCTGGATTAAAACCTAAAATATCAATAATCGGATGCGGCAATGTAGGCATAAGGTGCGCTTACGCCCTTGTTATAAAAGGTGTTGTCAGGAAAATAGTGCTGGTGGATCTTGACAGGAACAGGGCGGAGGGGGAGTCAATGGATTTAAACCATGGAGCTCCTTATGTCAGGCCTGTTGAAATTATCGCCGGAGGTTATCCGGATATTCATGATTCTGAGATTGTAATTATTACGGCGGGCGCTAAACAGAAACATGGCCAATCCAGAATAGACCTTGTTAAACAGAATATCGCGCTGTACAGGAAAATTATTCCTGAAATAATGAAGTATTCCCCGGAGGCCGTTCTTCTCGTAGTTTCAAATCCGGTCGATATCCTTGCTTATGCGGCATATAAGATATCGGGCAAACCGCCCGGAGAAGTAATCAGCTCGGGGACAGTGCTTGACAGCGCCCGTTTAAGGTTTCTGCTGAGTAAGCATTGTAATGTGGACGCCAGAAACATCCATGCGTATATTCTGGGCGAACACGGAGACAGCGAATTCGCCGTGTGGAGCAGGGCAATGATAGGGGGCATGTGTTTTCAGGAGTATTGTCCTATCTGTGAAAAAAACAGTTGCTGCGATAGAGAGAAGGAGTTAAGCGGTATCTTTTCCGAAGTCAGGGATTCCGCCTATAAGATTATAGACAGAAAAGGGGAAACATCCTATGGGATAGGATTGGCTTTGGTTAAAATAGTTCAATCCGTTGTTCATGATACGCGTTCGATTCTGCCTGTTTCCACTTTGGTTGAGGGTTACTACGGCGTTAACGATGTGTATATGAGCCTTCCGTCGGTTGTAGGCGGCAGGGGGATTAAAGAAGTGCTGAAAATCAGCCTGGATGATAAAGAACAGGTTTTATTTAAAAAATCAGCGGAAACTTTGAAAAAAGTTATAAAGGATTGCGGTATCTAAATGCAGAATGTCGCGGCAATAATTCTTGGGGGGGGAGTAGGGAAAAGGCTTTATCCTCTTACCAAGTACAGGGCAAAACCGGCAGTCCCCATAGCCGGAAAATACAGGCTTGTCGATATTCCGATAAGCAATTGCATCAATTCCGACATAACAAAAATATTTATTGTAACCCAGTTCAATACGGCGTCCCTTCACAGGCATATTTTCCAGAGTTATAAATTTGATTCATTTAATCACGGCTATATTGAAATACTTTCTGCCGAACAGACCCTGACGAATACAACATGGTATCAGGGTACCGCCGATGCCGTCCGGCAAAATCTTTCTCACTTTGATGATTCTTCCGTCAAGCATTACATTGTCCTTTCCGGCGACCAGCTTTATATGATGAAGCTTCATAGAATGCTTATGTTCCATGTTGAAAAGAAAGCGGATATAACAATTGCCGTAAAGCCTGTTTCTAAGGAAAAAGCTTCCGGACTCGGGATAATGAAGACGGGAGATAATTTTCACATTGAAAAATTTGTGGAAAAACCTTCAACCAGGGAAGTTTTTGAAGAATTCAAATCAGACCAGTCAACGGTGCGTTTGTTCGGGGAAAAGAACACTTCCTGCGCGTATCTTGCGTCTATGGGTATATATATATTCAAAAACGAGGCGTTAAGGCGGGTGCTTGAAGGGAAAGAAGAGGATTTTGGAAAACATATCATACCTAATTCAATCGGGAAATATAAAGTGTTTGCGTATCCCTATACGGGTTACTGGGAAGATATAGGCACAATACGTTCATTTTATGAAGCCAATTTGAACCTCGCCAACACTTCGCCCGATTTTAATCTTTATGACCCCAGCCATCCCGTTTATACTCATCCGAGGTTCCTTCCGCCGATGATGGTGGAAAGCAGTTTCATCGAGAAATCCATTCTGGCCGAGGGAGCCATAATCAGCAAATCGAGGATATCAAATTGTGTGATAGGCATCAGGAGCACTATTAAAGCCGGCAGCCATGTAACGAATTCGATAATTATGGGACAGGATTTTTATGAGCGGGAGGTGGATAAAAAGGAAAACCGCAGGAAAAAGCTCCCCGAAATCGGAATCGGCCGGAAATGCAGGATCAACAGGACTATTATAGACAAAAATGCGAGAATAGGAGACGGAGTGGTTATTAACCCCAGAGACAGCATAGAAGACAGGGAAGAAGAGAATTATCTTATTAAAGACGGCATAGTGGTGATCCCGAAGAAAGCCGTAATACCCGCCAGAACAGTCATAAAATAATCATTCTGACTTTTTTTTGTTTATTTTTTCCCCCAGGGAGGTCTGCACGTCTTTTGAAAACAGATTTTTAGGGTCTATTTGCAGATAGGTGTTTACGAGTTCCAGCCCTATTTCAGGCTTGCCTGTTTCATCCATTTCAAGGCAGATAGCAAGGAGCTTTTTTGAAGCTTCGTCAAAAAATTTGTCAAAACGGAGGGTTTTCAGCAAAGAAGTCGCCGTATCAAAAGGATCGTAGACGATGTCGAGATATCTGGTATCCAGTTTGCTCATTGCTTCACAGTAAAACAGGAAAGCCATCGGATTTTCAGTTAACCCTTCAAAGTAATTGAAATTACCTGTTTTAAGCCCCAGGGTTCCCGCGATATCTTTCAGAATACCATCGAGAAGAAGGATGATATCCTCATGGTTTTTTGTCTGGTAGTTTTTTTCGTATACTGTTTGGTTTTCAATTTTGTGAAAAAGCTTTATTGTCATTTCGAATCCATCATCGATATTTATGGAACCGGTCAGTATATAATCCAATTTATATGCTTTGGCGAAATCAGAGAGGTGGGACGGGCTGAATTCATTGTCAAAGACGGCATATCGTGTTTCGCCTTCGTTTGTTTTTGCGGTGAACAGGTATGAGAAAGGATAAATATCGCTGAAATAACGGAATGACTCTTCAATCCTTTTTGGAAACTGCCTTGCAAAAACACCGCCGGCGGGAGTTTTCCATTTTACCGCAAACTGGATTATTCCTATGGAAGGATGCTCTGCTTCATCCGGCATGGCGCCTATCATGTTAAAGCGCATGCCGTTGTGATCGGTGAAGACGATTACGGTTTTTTCTTTTCCTTTGCTCATGGCGGATTTTATATTAGGGGGTATGCTTTTCGAAGTCAAGAGGGCTTTTTAATTATTGCTTGACTTATATATTTTCCGGGTATATTATTTTTGAAAGAGGAGTTGTTTTAATAATGCAGCTTTTATCTAAAAGAGGCAGGCTTATTAAAATACCATATTTATTTTTAATGTATGTAATATAGGACCCCGATAATATCGGGGTCTTTTATTTTTATCGGGATATTCAAAGGAGGAGAAACCGCATGAGATGGAGATGTAAAGAAGTTCACCTTTCCAAGACTGCTTCTCAGAACAGAAAAAGAAAAGGAAGTTGCGCAAAGTTTGTGTCTAACGGGCATGACGGTTCCGATTACTACGCAGTTTTTCCTGTTACGGAAGTAAGAAAACATATTAAAGACTGATAGCCGCAAGCAATATTTCAGTCCGCTGCTTTTTTGCGGAAGCGGCGGTATGTGTTTACGTGCTCTAAATATAAAATCCGGAGGGGTGCAGTGAAAAAAATATTTGTATTGATATCTGTTATAATTATCGGTTTGCTTTCGGTTTCTTGTGATAAAGGGCTTTCCTCTGCGGGCAAAGAAGGAGACCAGAGCGATTCTACAATGGTCGGCAAGGTTGAAACTCTCGATGAAACAGCCATGGACAAACTTCTTTCCGGGAACCGCGGGAAAGTTATTATACTTGATTTTTTCGCTACGTGGTGCCCTCCATGTAAGCAGGAGGTTCCCGGGTTCACAAACCTTTACAGGAAATATAAGGACAAGGGCCTTGAAATTATTGCTGTTGCGGTTGACAAAACAAGCCCTTACAGGATCAATAATTTCGTCAAAGAGAATGATATTTCCTACCCGGTGTATCTTGATTCCGGAGATCTGTCCGGAAAATATAAGGTCCGTTCCATTCCGCATACTCTCTTTATTGATAAAAACGGCAGCATAGTAAAAACACATATAGGCTATATGAGCGAAGACGCCTTTGAAAGAGAAATCAAGAACCTGCTCTGATACAGGTTGCCTGTAGGAAGAGATCCGCTTATGAAGCTTTACTCAGCCGTTTTCTTATCAATATTGATTTTCATCTGCCCGGGCTTATGCTTTAGCCGTTTAAATATGGAAAGAGGCCTGTGGGTTTGGCATACATCATCTGTTTTGGATGATGAAACGGCGAAAAGCGGTTTCTTTGATTTTATAAGCGCCCCTCACGGAGATGCTGCAAAGAAAATCAACGTTATATATCTTTCGGGACCGAAGAGTTTAAAAAACCAGAATTTTGAAAAAATCCGGTCGTTTATAAAAAAGGCGAGCGGGGCAGGGATAAAGGTTGAATATCTTGCGGGTGACGCCAACTGGTCATATCAGCATACAACTCCTTTGAGGCTGCTTAACTCGCTAATAGAGTACAATGCTTCCGTTGCGGCAGATGAAAGATTTTACGGTATTCACTGGGATATAGAGGGGCATGTGTTGAGTGTTTTTCATAAACCTGAATACCAGGATAAGATTAAAAACGGATATGTGGACCTGCTTAAAAAATGCAGGAAAACAATACAGGATTCCAAAACAAACCTGAGGCTTGCCGTGGATCTGCCTACTTTTTACGATGAAGAATATTTCTATGATGTTTTATCTTACGCCGATTGCGTTGTCTTAATGGATTATTCTGATTCTTTCGGCAGAATAATATCTGCCGCGGAAAATGCTTTGGAGGCCGGAAACAGGAAAAGCCGCAAGGTTATAATAGGAGTGGAAACACAGGCGCCTAATGCGAAATATGGGGTTACACCCGTGATAACTTTTGCCGAAGAAGGTTATGAAAAAATGGATGAAATCCTTGATAAAGTTACGGGTAAGCTGACAAAGGAAAGGTCTTTCGGGGGTATTGCGATTCATTACTATACAAGTTATAAGACAATGAAAAAAGGCGGGCTGAAGGTAACGTCTGCGAAAAAGTACCCGGAACTTCCCGTTATAGAGTGTATTAACAATGAGTCGATAATTGTTGAGGGTCTGATAAGCAAAGAGGAATGGGGAAAGGTTAAGCCGGTTATTTTAAACGATAAAAAATATGTGGTTTACGGCAGAAGCACCTGGATGGGAGTAAAAGATTTAAGTGTCCTGGCCGGGACAGCATGGGATAAAAAAAACCTTTATATCGCCCTGGAGGTTACCGATGACGTCCTGATACAGGATGACAGTGAGGAAATACTTAACATAGACCACATTGAACTCTGGATAGATTCTCAGTTTGAGAAAGACAGGGAAGTTTCTGTCGCCGATGAAGATGATTTTCAGTTTGGGTTTGCGCCGGGCGATTTTACACCTCAAAACAGCAGGTTTGTTGTCTGGTATCCCGATGTGGATGGAAAAAAGTTTGAGAAAGAGATAAAGTTTTCTTTTAGCAGGACTAACGCAGGGTATAATCTTGAAGCGGCTATTCCGTGGTCTCTTATTGGCGTGAAGGATCCTAAAAGAGGAGATAAATTCCGGATAAGCATTGATCCGAGCGACACCGATGCAATATCCAAAACCCAGGAGACCCTGCTGTCAACATCTCCTTACAGGGAGCTTTCGAACCCCTGCACTTTTAGGGTTATGGAATTACAATAGTTTATTAAATAAAGTTTCCCCGCCCGGTTATATAAACAGGAGTTGAATTTTGGATATTTTCAGTCATGGGCTCTGGGGTTACGCCCTTTTCGGCCGGAGAGGATTAGCCTGGATGGCCTGTTTTTTCGGCGTATTCCCCGACTTGATTTCATTTGGAATATTGATGGCGGTAAATATTGTAAACGGATCCTTCCGGTTTGGGAAACCGGATCTGGCAGGTATTCCGGCATGGACATTTGTCGCTTATAACTGGTCTCACAGCCTTGTAGTGGCTTTGGTTGCGATAGCTGTGGTATGGAGAATTAATAAGATTGCGGCATTTACCATGTTTGCCTGGGTTTTTCATATACTCTTAGATATACCGACTCATTCTGAAGAGTTTTTCCCGACTAAATTTTTATGGCCCCTGTCAGATATCACTTTTGACGGGGTCTCATGGGTGACGCCATGGGTGTGGTTTTCTAATCTTGCCGGACTAATAATTATTTACGGAATTATGATATATAAGCGCCGTAAAAGAGAGAAGAATACTTTTTGAAACGGATAAAAAGGCAAAACAGTTTAAATTTTCTTTTTTTATCCGGCGTTTTATCTGCCGATAAAATATCGGTTGCAATATTCGGCGGAAACCGTATAATGCTATCCTTCATTGAAGATTATTGAAAAATTTCAGCGCGCGGAAAGGATGTTTATGTCAACAGAATTATTTTTTTTATCGGCGCTTATGTTGTGCCCCGCGGTTTTTTTGTATACAAGGATAAAAGATGAAACGGAAGCTCGTATTTTCAAAAATGGCCGCGGTGAAAAAATTCCGTACAGGAGTTATACCCCTCCCGTATCAGACAAAAAAAGGAAATACCCCGTTATCCTGTTCTTTCACGGTTCTCTTGAAAGAGGCTCTGATAATTTAAAACAGATGTCTTATGGTATCAGAGAGCTGATTAATTACAGCAAGGCCCGTAATAAGCCGGTGTTTATACTGGCGCCGCAGTGTTCAAGGCGGGAAGAATGGGTTAAACTCTCATATTCGGGAAAATCCCACAAAATGACCGGTAAGCCCACCAATGCCCTGAAGCTTGCCCTGGAACTTTTAGATGATACGGTAAGGAAAGAACCGATAGATGCGCGAAGGATTTATGTCGTGGGTTTGTCTATGGGAGCTTTTGCGGTCTGGGATGCTCTTGAGCGGCGCCCCGGGTATTTCGCCGCGGCTATTCCTATCTGCGGCGGGGGAGATATTTCAAAAGCCGGGAGTTTAGTGAAAATTCCGATTTGGGCTTTTCACGGAAAACTTGATGAAGTTGTCGCTGTCAAAAGGTCAAGGAACATGATTGATGCGATTAGAAAAGAGGGAGGAAATCCATGTTATACCGAATACCCGGAGGGAGAACATGATTCATGGGTCATGACATTTAAAAATATAAAAGTATTCGATTGGCTTTTAAAACAGAGAAAACGTGTTACTCGAGGGAGATCTTTTTAATCCCCTCTATGTTCCGCAGTCCTTCAAAAAAATTCTTGGTGCCCTCTCTCCTGAGGATATAAACAACGGATTTCAGTTCTATTGTGCCTGTCTCAATATCTTCTTCAATACTGATATCATTCAGCTCCACATCTTTTTTTTCAAGGTAATCGATTACTTTATCCACGGCGCCCGAGTATTTATCTGTTATTACGCTCAGTATTTTTGCGGTTCTGTATCTGAAAATCTTCGGTTCCACTATATTCAGGACATGTAGTGTTAAAAGCATTATGATAACGGCAAAGGCGCTTGCCGCATACATGCCGGCGCCTATAGTCAGGCCGATGGCTGCGGTTGTCCATATGCTGGCGGCGCTTGTGAGTCCCCTTACATTAAAACCGAGCCGGAAAATAGCGCCGGCGCCCAGAAAGCCGATACCCGTTACGACCTGGGCGGCAATTCTGCCGGGATCTCCCCCTGTTTTTGAAGGGAGATAAATTGACAGCAGCATAAGAAGCGACGCGCCTGTGCATATTATGATATGTGTTCTCAATCCGGCGGGCTTAAAATGGCGTTCGCGGTTTTGCCCTATCAGTCCGCCTGCGATAACGGCGAGTATAAGCCTGAAAAAAATCACGTGATAAGTCAACTCGGATGCGAAAACAAGCTCGTTCATATAACTGATGATATTTTCCATAAGATAAATATATCAGTCTTTGCTCCTCCAATCAATAAATTCTGATTGTCTGTGGTTTGCGCCTTAATAAAGATTTAAGATAAAGCAAAAATTCTTTTCTCTTTTTGATAACGAGTAAGATAATAGGAGAATAAGCAAGTATTTCTCACTCTCTTTTTAGTCCCCGCATCTTCATTTTGCGGAGCAAAATGGCAGGGGACATTCTCGCTGTCCTCCTCGTCCCCCTTGATTTGTTTTTAAAAATAAAAACAAATCAAAACAGTGGGGACAGGTCAGTCGCTGAGAAAAACATTCAGCTCCCGAATCCGTTCGAAACACTTACTTATCCTCCCTGACCTGCGCCCATTGTTTAAGCAAAAAAAGAGAGAAGAATTTTTGCTTATCATATCTAACTCATCCCGGTTGAAGCTTGAAAAATCATTGTCACGCATATTGCGATAATCTATAATCTTTTTAAAATGTTGATAATGTTAAGGGAGATTATCTGTGAAACGGCCAAAACCGGAAATCAGGGAAGAAACAAGAGAAAACTGGGGGAGCAGGGCGGGTTTTGTGCTCGCCGCGGTTGGTTCCGCGGTCGGGCTTGGAAACCTCTGGGGTTTTCCGTATAAACTTTATTCATACGGAGGCGGAGCGTTTCTTATACCGTATATATTGGCTATGTTTGTCATAGGAATACCGCTGATGATTCTTGAATTCTCCATAGGGCATAAATTCCAGAAAGCTGCGCCGGACGCTTTTTCTCAGGCGAACAGGCATTTTGAGACCGTGGGATGGTGGGGAGTCCTGCTCGGTTTTGTGATAATAACGTATTATCCGGTTATCCTTGCATATTGTTTCAATTTTTTGTGGTTCAGCATAAAAGGTATATTTAACGGCGGGCATCTTCCATGGGCCGGGGAAGGGGTTGCCGGTGTAAAAAAAGCGACAAATTTCTTTTTTGATTCATATTTAGGTTATCATGAAAGCTTTTCTCTGGGAAGCTTCCGGATGGAAATAGCCGTGACCCTTGTTATAAGCTGGATTGCGATGTATCTGTGTATTTTCAGAGGAGTGAATCTGGTAAGCAAGGTGGTTTGGCTTACCGTACCGCTTCCGTGGATTATGCTGGTCATTCTGACCGTCAGAGGGCTGACATTACCCGGAGCGGTTAAAGGGCTTGCTTATTATCTGGAGCCTGACTGGAGCCGTTTGGCCGAACCCACTACATGGAAATGGGCTTTCGGTCAGGTATTTTTTTCGATGAGCCTGGCGTTCGGGGTTATGATAACATATGCGAGTTTTTTACACAGGAAAAGTGATATTAACAACAATGCAACCATCATCGGGCTTGCGGATTTCGGAACAAGTTTTATATGCGGTCTTGCTGTTTTCGCAACTTTGGGGGGAATGGCCTATGCGACCCGGATAGCAGGAAATCCGGTGCCTGTTTCGGAAGTGGCAAAGGAAGGCCCTTCCCTTGCGTTTATAGCTTTTCCGTATGCATTGGCCCAATTGCCTTATTCGGCATGGTTTAGTTTTATCTTTTTTATAACCCTTATAACTCTGGGGCTTGACTCCGCGTTTTCTATTACTGAAACTGTCCTGGCGAGTATAATTGACAAAACCGGATGGAAAAGATCCGGAGTTCTGATAATCATGAGCGCGGCGGGTTTGTTAACAGGCCTTTTTTATTGCACAAACGGGGGCCTTAACTGGGTCGGGCTTGTTGACGGCATAATTAACGGGACGTGGGGGATTGCGCTTTTAGGGCTTTTGGAATGTATTGTTTTGGGCTGGCTTTTCAATACGGGTATTTTGCGTGAACACGCGAATGAGCGAAGTGACTGGCGTATAGGAAAATGGTGGGATATCCTTATAAGGGTTATTATACCTGTAATTTTATCGGCGTTGTTTATATGGAGTTTGTTCGATGATCTTTCAAAAGAGGGCGGGCTTTTTCATAATACCGACGGCAGCCTTTCTTTCCCTTCGGTTGCCGGTATTTCTATAGCGTTAATAGTTCCTTTAATATCGTTTATAGTCACTTACAGAAAGCATGTTAAAAGGAAAAACGACCGGAAAGAACAGGTGGATTCAGGTAAGCTTGAAGGTGCGAAATTTGGAAAAAAAGTGTTTTATGCGGCCTGTGCTTTATCGGTATTGATACTTTTTACGTTTGCGAAAACCGTTCATATTAAAGCGGCGGAAATCGCGCTGTCAAAAGGAATGGCGGTCCCGTTGTTATGTGCGGTATCGATTACTGTTTCGATAACATTGGCGCTTATCAGCGGCAGGAGAGTATTCAGGTATGAATCGTTAAAATCAACTCCCAGTTTCTGGCTGCGCTCCGGGGCGGCTTTAAGCACTTTCTGTATAGGTTCTTCGCTCGGCGTGTCACTTGCCTTTATTACCATGCATGCCGAAAATACGGTTAAGAAGGAAATGTCCTTGTCTGCGACATCGATGATTATACTTGCCATTATAGGATTTCTGGTATTCGGCGGGCTGACGTGGTGTTTTATCAGGGCAATAAGTTCTGCGCCGGCGGCGGAAAAATCCAAAAATTCCGGAAAAAGGTAGGTTTTTTTGAAAAATCCCGCAGTAATATTTTTTGATGTTGAGAAAAAAATTTTCCTTAAGTTCGATAAACCTGTAAAAGTAATTTCCGCCGGTCGTATAAATCAGGTTATTTCCGCCCTGAAGCTTGTGGAAGAGTACGTGAGAGAAAAAAAATGCTATGCCGCGGGGTTTCTTTCATATGAGGCGGCGCCGGCATTTGACAAAGCTCTCAGGACTAAAGAAATCGGCGATTTTCCTCTTCTTTGGTTCGGAATTTATGAAAAACCCGTAGTTCTTGATTCTGTCGGCGGGACGGGAAATCTCTTAAAGAACACACCGCGCTGGAAAGCTGATATTAACCGTTACCGGTATAAAGAAGATATGGCTGTAATAAAGGGGTTTATTGAGAGGGGAGACACTTATCAGGTCAATTTCACCTACCGGCTCAAAAGTAATTTTTCCTGCGATGCCTATGATTTTTTCAGTGGTATAATAGGAAAAGATATTCCTCCTTATTCAGCTTTCATAGAAACAGATGAATGGGCGATTTGTTCTTTCTCTCCGGAGCTGTTTTTCTGCCTTGAGGGTGATAACCTGATTTCCCGGCCGATGAAAGGCACCGCACCCAGGGGATTTTATTGCGCGCGGGATAAACTGGAATCCGAAAGACTTTTTAATTCCGATAAAGAACGCGCGGAGAACATTATGATTGTGGACATGATGAGAAATGACATGGGCCGCATATCAGAATATGGTTCCGTTGAAGTCAGGGATCTTTTCAAATTGGAGAAACATCCTTATGTATGGCAAATGACGTCGACGGTAAGCTCAAAGACGAAATCGGGTATTTCCGAAATTTTTAAAGCTATGTTTCCCTCTGCTTCGGTTACAGGCGCTCCTAAAGCAAGGACAATGGAAATCATATCAGAACTTGAAAAGACACCCCGGAAGGTATATACCGGTTCCATGGGTTTTGTCGAACCTGCGGGAAGGGCGGTTTTTAATGTTGCGATAAGGTCTGTTCTGATAGATAAAAACAGGCGGACTGCCGAGTATGGCACAGGTAGCGGTATTGTATGGGATTCCACGGCTGAAAAGGAGTTCGAAGAATGCGGCGGAAAGACCGGGATTTTAATTCCCGGAAAACACGAATTTTCGCTTATTGAGTCTATACTGTGGGAAAAGGATAAGGGTTTTTTTCTTTTGGACAGGCATATTAAAAGGTTATCCGCTTCCGCCGATTTTTTCTCCTTTAGAGTTGACATACGCCGCATTAAAGAATTGCTTGCCGAAGAAGAAAAGAAGTTTACACGTCAAAAGTACAAGGTGCGCCTGACTGTATCAAAAAATGGTTTTGTATCGATAAGCGCGGAGTTCCTGCCCGGCGGGCACGGAGAAAAATTGCAGAAAGTCGCTGTTGCGTTAAAACCGGTTAATACATCCGATATTTTTTTGTATCATAAGACCACGAACCGCGCTGTTTATGATCAGGCATCTGGATCAAGGCCGGAATATGATGATGTAATATTGTTTAATGAGTCGGGGGAACTGACGGAATCTACGATTGCAAATGTTATATTGGACATGGGGGGCAGGCTGTTTACTCCTCCTGTTTCCTCGGGTTTGCTTGCAGGTACTTTCAGGGATTATCTTATTGGGCTCGGCAAGCTGGAAGAGCAAGTTCTTCGCCTGAATGATTTGCGGGAATGCGATGATATTTACCTGGCTAATTCCATAAGGAGACTTTATAAGGTTAAGCTGTCTGTACCGGAATGTTCAAAGGTTAAAGCGTGAGGATAAAACGGAATGTTTTTTAAAATAATCGGTGTTTTTTGGATTGTCGCGGGGTTGTATTTTGTTTTAAGGCCGGCATCATTTATTGACAGGCTGAAAAGAAAAGGCGCAAGGACCGTCAGAAGAGTATTATTTCCGCTTGCATTGTTTTTAGGCGTTACCTTTGTTTCATTCGGCTTGAAACAGCCAGGCGTATTCCCGAAAGTAATACTATTCTTCGGTATCGCGGGTATAATCAAAGCTGTTATCCTGTTAAACTCAGGATTGACGGGCAAAGCCGCCGAAATAATAGCCAAAGCCCCTCCGTTATTTTATCGGGCGGGGGGATTAATATATGTTTTAATAGGCGTATTTCTGTTTTTATTAAAAAGCTGAAAGACCCTGGCATGCCCCCGGTTTTTTTAAGCTGTGCCCTTTGCCTTTGCCTATTTCCCTTCCGAGGGACGTTATTCTTACGGCCGAACAGGCAATACATTTTTCTCCCGGTTCATCAACACAGGGTTTCCCGGGGTATAAAAGATAATCCCTGCGGTATTTCTCCGGGGTGACATTGGGCATAAATACATTTGCTCCGCGCTGCAGGGCAAGGTTGCGCCCTTCTTTTTTAAATGCATCAAAAGCGGTTGTGGCGGGAATGTGGCAGTTATAGTTGACCATGCGCAGCACGGCGAGAACTTTTGTATAGAAATCAAGGTCAAATGTAAATCCGTCTATATACAGAGGAGTATCGGGGTGAGGGATAAAAGGCCCGATTCCTATCATGTCGAGGTCCAGTTCCCTGCATAAGAGTATATCATTTGCTATATCATCCAGCCCCGTTTGGGGCAGTCCTATCATGAAACCCGAACCTGTCTGGATCCCGAGTTCCTTTAAAACTCTGATGCAATTCAGCCTTTCTTTAAAGTTATCATCCGGATGAATGTCCTTGAATATTTTTTGGTTTGATGTTTCGAAACGGAGCAGATACCTGTCCATACCGCAATTCTTCCAGTACCGGTAAGTCTCTTTGTCTCTTTCCCCGACCGACAGTGTTATAGCGAGATTTGTTTTTTCTTTTATTGTTTTTATTATCCCGCCCATTTTTTCTTTTGTATAGAAAAGGTCTTCTCCCGATTGTAAGACAACGGTTGTTATGGCTTGCTTTTCAAGTATCATACAGATGTCGATTATTTCCTGGTCGGGGATACGGTATCGGTTGACTTTGCTGTTAGGGGCTCTTATGCCGCAGTAATCACAGGATTTTCCGCAACGGTTTGAAAATTCTATGATGCCGCGCAGAAAAATTTCATCTCCCATGTATTTTCTGCGGACCCTGTCCGCAGTCGAATACAGCCATTTGAGCTCGGATTGGTTTTTTAAATTCAGCAGTAAGAGCAAATCTTCTTTTGAAAAAGGTTTTTCAAAAGAAATTTTATATTCGATAGAGCTTTTTTGTTCTATATCCATATACGCCTTCTTCGCATTATAAAATAAAAGCGCCCGTTTTCAAATCAAAAACGGGCGCTTTCTGTTGCTCTGGAGGTTAATTTCAGTAATGAGTCCTTATCCTGTATCTTATTTTTACCTCTTCGTTTTTCGGAATTTTGACATTGAATTCAAGGGTGTGAGCTTCCGTTTTTTCCCATTTGTGGGTCGAATCCAGCACTTCCCAGTCTCCGGGCACCGGTTCAATTACCCTTACTCCGGTATCTTCGTCTTTATGGTTTCTGAGGGAGATTTCCCATTCCACTTCATATATGTTCCTTAAAACGCCGAAAGATTTCCAGTCAAGCTGTTTTCTTTCTCCGACAACATCGAAAGAGTCTCCGAGTTTTATCTTGATTTTTTCGTCTTTGGGCGTATGGTCTATACTGTCCTCGCCGATGAATTGAAGGCTTCCATCACTGTCGGCTTTATAAACCCTGATCGTTCCTTTAGGCAGCGGCATCCCCAGGTGGTTTTCTTTTTTATTTTCAATGTTTATGTAAGCTCCGATTTTCTGGTTGGAGACCGGCTGTCCGTACTGGCCCCTGTAATAGTATTCGGCGCCCCAGTAGATCAGTTCCTTTTTGACAGGGATGTCCGTTGATTGCAGAAGGCTTATCTGTTTTGTCTGGTTTTGCTTTACTGTCGCGGGCCGCTGCAGGGTATAGAGATGATATTCAAAAAGGGACTCTTCGGTGAACCCGGACTCGTGCTTGGCTTCGGCTGCGCCCAGGAGTTTATCGCTGCGGAGTCTGCTAAACTCGTCGTAAACCCTGTTTACATCGCCCGCCACCAGCTTGATCGCGGCATCCTTGTACTCGGCGCCGCTGTTATTGTTAATTGTTACCCATCCGTTCAAATCAACTTTTTTATCATCTTTGTCAAGAACAGCGACATAATCCGCTTTCCAGTTTATTCCACCCGTAAGGTATGACGCTTCCACTGTATGTTTTTTGTTGTAATTGTTGTCGAGCAGCCATACCAGAGTGGGTTTTGCGATAAGGTTTTCGGGGATTGAAGGATATATTATCCTGTGAGGGAGCCCGACCATTATCTTGCCGTTGACCTCAAAAATAGGAGCTCCGTTTGTCGACAGTATTTTTGCGTCGTATATTGTTTCTTCCCCCGTGTAATAGTTCTTATCGACCACTTTAACGGTTTTATCAATATATTTTTCCATGAGTTTTTGCGGATTCAGAAGGTCATATTCATAGTTCTGCTCTAAGATGCTGAGTTTTTCCGGCTGATTTACGGATTTAATATAGACGGTTGCGGGGTTGATGTTTTGGGCCACATCCATGAACCTGAGCTCAAAAGTGCCCGTTGGAAGCGATATGTCCCTGACATCCTTGACAAGCGCCAGGTTTGAATTATAAATAGTTATTGCCACGGTTCTCTGGTCATCCAGCGTGCTCTTAAGTGATTCTGCGCCAATTGATAATGTACTCAACAAAAAAATCAGAGATAAAAAAACCGCCAGTTGCTTCATTTAAACTCCTTTCTTTAAGTTTCCTGTTTATTTAGACTCCCGAAGCCGATGAACGTTCAAAAATATAAAATATTGTTTAGTTTATTGGAGTTATTGAATATACTGTTATGATATAATACTGCTTTATCAGCCGCTATAAATTAAAAATTTATTTGAGCTCGGAAGGGAAAATAAAATAATGGGAAGGAAAAAAACCAGGCTTTCTCCAAAAGAAATAGAGGTTAAAAAGGGGATATTCTACCGTGACGGCAAACCTTTTATGCTTCTTTCCGCGGACTATCCTTATTACAGGGACGGACGTCACTTATGGGAAAAGAAATTGAAGCTTCTCAGGGAAATGGGCGCGGACGTTATTACCTGTTATATTCCATGGAGACATCATTCTCCAGCGCCGGGCAAGTTCTATTTTAACGGGGAAACAGTGCCGAATACCGATATAATAAGGTTTCTTGAAATAATTAAAGAGCTGGGCTTATATTGTATTGTTAAACCGGGTCCGCTTATTCATGCTGAAACAGATTATGCGGGTTTGGCTGATTATGTTGAGCCTGTCGCCGAGAGCGGTATTGAACCTATAAGGAATTCCCTCGGGGAGCCGACGCTCTGGCATAAAGCGCTTCCGGCGCCCTTAGATGATAAATTCCATGAACATGTGAAAAAATGGTTTGAGGCTGTTGACCGGGATGTCCTCAGGGGCAGGCAATACCCGGAAGGGCCTGTTATAGGGGTTCAGATACTTAATGAAGGAATATATACTTTCTGCCTTCCCCATATTACCGGTTATGATTATTCCAGGAGCGGGGCTGCGGGTTTTTCGTCCTTCCTGAAGAAAAAATACCATACGGTCAGGGAATATAACTCGAGAAACTTTGTGAAGATTCAGAGTTTTGATGAAATCCTTCCTCCTACGGAATTTCAGCAGGGGGAAGTAAAAACTTTCAGAAAAAATATAGACTGGGCTGAGTTTTCCGGAGTGTTTTACAGGGAAGTGTTGTCGCGGTGCAAGTCATATCTTGCCAGTTTAAAAGTTCCTGTTGTGGTAAACTGGAATCCTTTCTGGCTGTCTGAAGCCGACTCATATTTTTCGAGAAGTAATCTACATGTCTTCGGGGACATTGCTTCATGGGGATTTACCAACTGGACGAAATATCCTTATGAAGATGAGAATGCATATTGTATTTATCAGGTTGTCGCCGGAAAACATCCGGGGGTCTGCCTTGAAGAAAATTGGGGTTTTAGCAGGATATACCATAAGATGTTTGAAAAATCCACCCCGAGTTATTATCAGAGCATGCTCTATTTTGCTTTTGGCGCCAAGGGAATGAACTATTATACCGGAGTGGGAACAGACCTGTGGGATATTAACATAGATTCATCATGCGAAAAGCCGTATCCGGCTTCCGCGCCGATAACTCATGATTGTGTCAGAACAAATAAATTTTACCTGGCGAAAATGATAAACCTGTTTTTTAATTCTTTCAGTAAAAACGCTGTGGAATCCGGAGTTGAAAAAGATATTTACTGGGGTTGCTACATGCCTTATTGCTGGGCGGCTTCCTGGAAGGCCGGTGACCATGCGTGGAAAAATTCAGGAATAAAAGAGAAGCCTGTATGTATTGGGGAGGGGCTTATCCCTTTAATGAAAGAAGCGGCCCGGCGCGGTTTGAAAACCGGCGTTAAATATTTGGATTATGAGGAGAATGCGGAACTTGCAAAAGCGAAAGTTATCATTTTGAAGCTTTCTGACTGGATGGGGGAAAAAGTTCAGCAAAAACTTTTAAAATATGTGAAAACCGGCGGAAAATTGATTGTTTTCGGGACAATTCCGTATCTTGACGATGATTTTAAACCGTCGAATATACTCTTGAAAGCGCTGTTCCCGAAAAAGAACAGCGTGCCGCAGGACATCGAAAAGAATATCGGAAAAGGTAAAATCATTTTTGCGGCCGGGGATATACTGAATGATGATAAAAAATTAGAAAAGATACTGGGACAAAAAAGCGGGGAATACGCCGCGTATGATGTAACCGTATCGGCCGAGAAGGACGAGAAAGTAATTTATCTGATATCCAAAAATTCCGAAACATCCGTATATAAGGCCCGGGCAGGGAAAAAAGAGCTCCATGTGCAAAGTGTCCCCGGCGGAATTTCAGCGGTCTATATTAAAGGAAATGATATAAGGGGTTTTATTTTAAAAGGTTTGAACGATTATGCTAAAAAATCCGCCGTTCCCTGCCTGAAGTTCGATTCATGGGAAATCTCTTCCTCCAAACCCTGTGATATTTCGGCCTCTTTTGATTTGAAGAAAATGAAAATTATGGTCTTTTCGGAACATCCGGGCGTAAAACTGAAAATCAAATGCGGCGCAAACAAGCCTTCCGTATTGCTGGTGGAAAGGGAAGGCAAAAAAGGGCCGGGCAGGATGAAAACAACAAAAAATGCAGTTTCCTTTGAAGCGGAATCCGTTTCAAAGGGTGTTATTTATGAGCTGGAGTTCAAATGATATGTCAAAGGCAGTATTTAACACAGGGATAATATTTGCGGTTTTTGTATTTTTGTCCGGCGGAGTGTTATTTGCGGGTGAATTCGGGGATAAGATTGACAAAGCGGACGATTGCTATCAACAGGGCAGGCACATCGATGCCGTGGACAACCTCAAAGATGCGGTAAAGATTGCGTGGGAAGCGGCGGCTCTTTCGGCCAGAAATATTAATTTTGTTAAAGACGGTAATTCAGGATTCCAGAAATTTGTTATCAGGGAAGACAGGCCTTTTGCGGGCGGAGAAAATATCATTATTTATCTGGAGCCGGTGGGCTTTTCGGTAGAGGAAAAAGAAGGCGGTTATTTTGCGCATCTTGAAACTGATTATGAACTTCTTGACAGTGAAAGCCGCGAGCTGGCAAAAGAACAGGAATTCGGCGATTTTGAAATAGAAGACACGACGTTTTTCACGGATATTTCATTGAACCTTAATTTCAGTTTTACGGGTTTAATAGACGGCAACTACACTTTAAAAATTACCATAAGAGACGTGTTGTCGGGCGAAGAGTATATTTTGACCAAAGATTTTAAATTTGCGCAGAATCCGGATGAATAACTGATGAAACTTCTTATGATATCAAATCCTGTTGCCGGAAAGAACTCTAAGGATAAAACAAAAAAAGCCGCTTCCTATTTATCTTCCAGGGGCGCAGACGTTTCTGTCGAATATACCTCTTTTCGCGGTAATGCGACTAATATTGCCGCTGAAGCGTATTCCAAAGGAATTGATAAGATAGCCGCCGTTGCGGGAGACGGAACGATAAATGAAATAATTAACGGTATAGTCGGCATTGATATTGCGCTGGGAATTATTCCCGCGGGGACAACAAATGTTTTTGCCAAAGAAGTGCATGTTCCGGATAATCTCTATAAAGCCTGCGACATAATACTGAGAGGCAATGAAAGAAGAATAAGCCTCGGGGTGATAAACGGTTCGTATTTTATGCTTATGGCCAGCGCGGGATTTGACGCTGAAGTCGTGAATTCGATAGATTTGAAATTAAAAGCAAGGACCGGGAAATTTGCTTACATCGTTTCTGCTTTCGGTGTTTCCGCAAAATATGCTTTCCCGTCTATGAATATAATTATAGACCAAAAGGAGAGATATGAAGGTTGTCTCGTAGTAGTAAGTAATGTCAGGTATTATGCGGGTAAGTTTGTTATGGCTCCTTATGCTTCCACCGATGACAAATTCCTTGACGTCTGCATCTTCACAAAGAGCGGCAAAAGGCAGATGATAAGGTATCTGTGGGGGCTTTTGACAAAGAGTCACCATAAATATAAGGATGTTATATACCTGAAGGCTAAACAGATAAGGGTCTTTTCCGAAAAAAGGGTAAAAGTCCAGGTTGACGGGGATCCTTTCTGTGAACTTCCTGTTGATATAAGCGTTGTCCCCAAGATTCTAAGGGTCTGCTGTCCATGAAAAAAATATTTATTTTTCATGCCACATACGGTTCCGGCCATAAAAGGGCGGCTGAGGCGTTATATAATCATATTAAAGAACGTTATCCCGGCTATGATGTAAGGATTTTTGATTCCCTTGATTATGTTTTTGCGATTTACAGGATAGTCACCAAGGCGGTTTATTATTGGAGCATTGATAAAGCAAAGTGGTTGTGGAAGCTGATATTCTCGGGGGTTAACAGAGCCAGTCCCGGAGGGATATATTACAAATGGCAGCTTTATACCGATGTTCTATTCGCGCGGAAATTAATAAAATTTGTTACAGATGAAAATCCGCAATGCGTGATATTCACTCATTTCCACTCCGAAGAAATCATAAGCCATCTGAAAAAATTAAAAAAGATAAATTCAAAACTTGCCTGTGTAATAACCGATTATATGGCGCACTCGATCTGGTTTCACAGGGAAGTCGACATGTTCTTTGTCGCTTCCGATTTCGTTAAAGAAGGTCTTATCAGGTTGGGCTGCAGCTCCGATAGAATTTTTGTGACAGGCATACCAATAGGCAGTCAATTCTGTTCCGATCCGGACATAAGCATGGTAAAACCCTATATGGGGAAAAACAACATTCTGTTTATCGGGGATTATGTCGGCTCGGAGCGATTTAAGAAGAAGCTCAGAGAGCATAAAGTTAAATATCCCGGTACGGGAGTGTTTATGCTGTCAAAAAAAATAGGAGCGTACCTTGACACGGAATCCGGATTCGCGAAAGAAAACAGGATTTTCTGCGATAAATTAAGGCCCGATATCGAAAAATTTTACAAAGCGGCCGATGTTGTGGTGTCTAAATCCGGCGGATTGACAACTTCGGAGTTAACAGCTATGGGTAAGGTATTAATCGCGTTCAGGCCTATTCCCGGGCAGGAAGAAGCTAACTGCCGGGCGCTTGAGAGAGCCAAGGCGTGTCTGAGAATAGAAGACATAGGCTCTCTTGCGGAAAAAGCGTTTGAGATAGCGAATTCCCCTGAAGCTGTCAGGGAACTGAGCGTAAATGCCGCGAAAATCGGCAGACCCGGTGCTACATTTGAAATTTCCGGTAAAATAGCAGACAGCATATAAGTTCTTACTTATTGAGAGGAGCAGTCTTTTGGCAAAAGCAGGATTAAGATTTCCTATTTTTTTCAAGATCCTTTTACTTCTGTTTGTTCTTGTGATTATTCCTGTGGGTTATTTTGCCTTTCATTTTATCCGCACCGCAGAATTAGTTTCCGAGCACGTCTACACGGAAGGGATGGAAGAGCTTACGTTCTCGAAAGAAGAATCCCTTCAGAAAGTTACCGACTTAAATGCGGAAATAGTTTATACACGTTTGCTTGAAGTTGAATCTGTGGGTATGGGAATTGCGGAATTTGTGACATATATATATAACAAAGTAGATGCCTTTTGCGGAAGAAGCACGGAAAAATATTACTATTACAGAGATAATAAAGGTTATTATACCAACAGGGTTGTCGATGACCAGTCCATATTGATAGTTCCCCCCAATGTTCCCCTGACCGATAACCTTAAAAAAGAAATTAAGGCGTCTGAATTTCTTGATGTCACTTTTAAAAGCGCTTTGAAAAAACTGCCCATGATACATCTGGTTTATTTTGTTTCGGAAAATTTCGGGCGCTGTTACCCTGCGGTTGAAATGGATTATCTGCCGGAGGGAAAGGACTTAAAAGATTATATATTTTACTTTGGGCTGGCGGGCCCGGAGAAAAATCCTGATAAGAAAGCTGTCTGGACATATCCCTATATTGATATGTTCAATAAGGGTTGGGTTATAACATGCGCGATTCCCGTGTATTCGGGGGATTTGTACAAAGGCGTGGTATGTCTTGATATAAAAACAGACAGCATAAAAGAGCTTATTATAAGGGACGGCAGGGTAAAGGGCGGATACGGATTTTTGCTTTATTCGGACGGGGTCGTTCTGGGTATGCCTGACGAAGGTTACAGGGATTTCCAGATTCCCAGGTATGCGGATATCAGGACAGGGAAAGATGTGGTAAACGTCTCGAGAATTGGCGACGATTATAAAATCACCTCATCCGCCGATTTTGATGCCCGCAGGATTGCTCAGAAGATACTGGGCAGGGAAGGGAGTATTGTAAAAAATATCAGGTTGGGCAATGAATCCAAGATAATATCTTATGCCAAAGTCGGCGACACCGGATTTGTTTATATAGATGTTTTTTCCGCGAAACGGGTTATCATCCCCGTTGTTTCCGCATTTAAAGAAGCCAAAAGCATTGCGGATGTGTTCTATAAAAGTAATATAATAATAGCGATTTCAATATTTTCCATAGTAATCCTTATATCCTATCTTACGGCGGGGAATATTGCTTCCAAAGTAAGGAAGCTGGTTGAAGGTTCGGAACAGTTCAGCTCCGGAAACCTGGATTATAACATCAGAATGGAAGGAGGTCCTGAGTTCAGCACAATAGCCAATTCAATGAATGATATGGCGGCCTCTTTGAAGAGGAATCAGGACCAGCTGATTCAGCATGAAAGACTGTCTTCCATGGCCGAATTGCTTTCGGGGGCTGCCCATGAATTGAACAATCCCCTTTCCGGTGTTGTGGGATACGCTGAAGTCCTGGGGAATATAGAGAAAGACCCGCTGAAAAAAGAAAAAATAGACTATCTGGAACAATCGGCTAAAAGATGCAAGAAAATAGTTCAGAATATGCTTTCCTTCGCAAGGAAAATTAATATAGAGGCGGTGCCGGCGGATGCAAACAAACTGGTGGCAGAGATAGTAGAGATGAGGCTTTACCAGATGAGATTGAAAGGGATACAGCTTAAATTTAATCCTGATAAAAATCTGCCCCAGACGTGCCTTGATCCCTATCAGATAGAACAGGTTCTTATAAACCTTTTGCTGAATGCCGAGGGGGCTTTGGAGGAGACCAGCGGTAAAATCAAAAAGATAGAGGTTTCAACTTCATACGATGCCGAATCGATATTTATTAAAGTGTCCGATAACGGCATCGGTATACCGGAAAAAGATTTAAGTAAAATATTCGAACCTTTCTTTACTACTAAGAGCATGAAATCCGGAGTGGGGCTTGGCCTGTCGCTTGTTTATGGCATTGTGAGGTCTCACGGCGGCAACATATATGTGGAAAGCAAACAGGGGGTCGGCACTGATTTTAAGGTAAAGCTTCCCGTAAAAAGCATAACTGAATTTAAGGCGAGAGAGAAAATACCGACGGAATTCTGCCTGCCTTCAAAAGCAAAAATTCTCGTAGTTGAAGACGAAAAAGTTGTTGCCGAACTGATAAAAGAAGTGATTGAAAGCGACGGTCAAATCGTCACAATAGCAAAAGACGGGGAAGAAGGGCTAAGAATACTCAGGGAACAGAGTTTTGATATGATAGTTGTGGATTATAAAATGCCCGGGATGACGGGCGAGGAATTTTTCAACAAGGCGCTGAAAGAGAAACTCGCGGGCAGAAAACAATTTCTGTTTATGACCGGCGATTCATTGCATCCCGAAACCCAGAAATTCTTTTCTTCTTTGGGCCAGCGTTATCTTGAAAAACCGTTCACAATCCTTGAGCTGAAAAATATCGTATATTCGCATCTTTCTGAAACAAAGCATTCAAAAATATAATAAGGTCAAAGACGGGCTTTCGCGGGCGTTTTCGGAAAATGTTCCCTTACATGCGATTTGATATCGAAAATAATTTTTATTACGATAAGCAGTATCAGTGCCGGTGTGGCTGACCTGAAGGCCATAGCGAAAAATCCGCCCAGTATAATAGTGAAGTGAAGTATTACAACCCGTCCGTAAGGCCTGGTCATAAGTTCTTCGGGAGTGGTTTTTGCATATTCCTTTTGTCCGATGAAATTCCACAAAAACGAAAAAGCATGGCTTAAGAATAAGATGAGAACAGCGTATATCAGATCTTCCGATTTTATAATATGGATGATCTGGTTCAAATCCGAGAGGGGAGAATTTCTGAATGGTTTGTGCCCGAACAACGCTATTACAAATATTCCGTGTATTGCGGTGAACATCCCGTAATGCACACAGAAGAACGGTATCAAAAATATCTTTGCGAACCACAGTCTGACATTGCCGGGAGAACAGGCCAGAAGCCTGAAAACATTGAAAACCCCTATTATTATGTTTTCAAGCCAGAAAAGAAGCATCAGAGGGAAAACCGTCCAGCCGAGGAAAACGACTCCGTAAACCGGAGCGATATTAGCTATTAACAAGGCTGCTACCGAGGGCTTGAAAACCTGTTGTTCATAAAATCTGCTCTTAGACATCGCAAGGTTTCTCAGCTTGACATTATTTCAACAAGTTTTATGATATCCTCATTTATCGGCTTCTTTTCTTTCCATGCCATTTCGAGAGGATGGGTTACAACTTTATTCTGATGAATGCCCACCATTGCCGATTGTGTGCCTTTAAGCAATTCTTCGACTGCTGAGCTTCCGAGCCTTGTGGCGAGTATCCTGTCGAGCGCGGAAGGGCTGCCGCCGCGCTGCTGATAACCTATGACCGATACACGGGTTTCATATTCCTCGTCTTTTTCTATTTTTTTTGCGATTTCCATCGCATTTCCTTCTTCATCGCCTTCGGCAACCACTATTATAGAACTGATTTTCCCCCTTTTTCTGCCTTCGTTCAGCCGTTTGCATAAATCTTTAATGTCGGTTTTCGTTTCAGGAATAAGCACGTCTTCCGCGCCTCCGGCAATAGCGCTTGCGACTGCGATGAAACCGGCGTGTCTTCCCATAACCTCAACAAGAAAAAGCCTGTTGTGGGATATTGCGGTATCGCGGATTTTATCTATTGCCTGCATTGCCGTATCTATTGCCGTATAAAAACCTATGGTATAGTCGGTGCCGGCGATATCATTATCGATTGTCCCGGGAACGCCTATTACGCTGAAGCCCGTTTCTTTATGGAATTCATGCGCGCCCCGGTATGTCCCGTCTCCTCCTATGGCAACCAGTCCGGAGACATTATGGTTTTTCAGGGTTTTGAACGCCTGCTGTCTCCCTTCGGGTGTTTTGAACTTTTCGCTTCTGGCGGAAAACAGTATGGTTCCGCCCCTGTTTATTATGCCCCCCACGCTTCTGCTTGTCAGAGGAACCGTCCAGTCATTTATAAGCCCGTCATATCCGTTTTTTATTCCCAGCACTTCGATTTTATTATACATTGCCGTCCGGACAACGGCCCTGATGGCAGGGTTCATTCCCGGACTGTCGCCGCCGCTTGTCAGGACTGCTATTTTTCTTATTTTACCTTTGTTTTCCGTCATCATGTTTTCCTCCGTGCGGTTAATCTCCTATTAGCTGGATGATTATTTCTCTTTCCCTATATTGCTAATATTATATATTAGTAAGTTTTTTTGCTGTATAAAAATATTTTTTTCATCTAAAATATGGATTTGTCTAAAATATCATTGCCTTTAGGCCGGTTCTCTGGTATTGTTCTTGGCCTGTCGGGTTTTTAAGGGGTTTAGTTAATCAGGAGGTAGAATATGGGAAAAATATTAAAGTTGGGGCTCCCTAAGGGAAGTTTGCAGGAGTCTACTTTCGATATGCTGAGGAAAGCGGGCTATTTGATATCTGTTTCAAGCAGGTCTTATAAACCTGTAATAGACGACACGGAAGTGTCTGTGATTCTAATAAGGGCTCAGGAGATGGGCAGATACGTTGAGCAGGGTGTAATTGATGCGGGGATTACCGGGAAAGACTGGATAGAGGAATGCGGGGCGAAAGTGGTCGAAGTATCAGACCTTATTTATGCGAAACAGGGTTTAAGGCCGGTGAGATGGGTTTTGGCTGTTCCCGCCGATTCAGCGATAAAGTCGGTTAAGGACCTTAAAGGCAAAAGGATCGCTACGGAAGCGGTGAATATGGCGAAGAAATATCTTAAAAAGAACGGTGTATCCGCTGAAATTGAATTTTCATGGGGCGCTACTGAAATTAAGGCTCCCGAACTTGTTGACGCAATAATAGAACTTACGGAAACAGGTTCTTCCCTGAGAGCCAATAATCTGAGGATAGTGGATACGGTGCTTGAATCTACAACAAGGTTTATCGCTAATAAAAAATCATGGGAAGACCGGTGGAAAAGGGCGAAAATCGGGAAAATAGCCCTTCTTCTGGAGGGAGCGCTTAAGGCTGCGGGTAAAGTGGGAGTTAAGATGAATGTAGCCGAAAGCAGCATAGATAAAGTGATTAAAACACTGCCTTCAATCACTTCCCCGACGGTTTCTCATCTTAATAAAAAGGGTTGGTGTGCCCTGGAAGTTGTTGTTGATGAAAAAATTATCAGGGATCTTATCCCTTCGCTGAAAAAAGCGGGCGCGCGCGGTATAATTGAATACCCTTTGAACAAAGTCATCGATTAAAACGTCTATAAAAGGAGGAAGTAAAATGCCCTGTGGAAGAAAACACAGAAAATCTAAAATTAATAAACACAAACGAAAAAAAAGAAGCCGGGCTAATCGCCACAAGAAGAAATAAAGGAAGTGGTTTTTTTGAAGAAAGGCACTATAATCTTAGCCGTGTGTATGGCAATGCTGGGGTCTGCTTACCCTTCCTATGCCTCGAAGCACATCGTTAGTTTCTTCCCCGACGAAGAAATCAATGTCCTTAAGCTTAATTCTACCATGGCAAAAGCTCATTATCTCGCGGGAATGAGATATGAAGCGCTTGGCGACATGGAGAAAGCCCTGGACGAATACGAAAAAGCTTTTGAAAAAGACCCTTCGAATTTTAATGTGCTTTTGAGGTTGGGTAACGCCCAGTACCGTCTTAAAAAATTTCCCGAAGCCCAAAAAACATTTGAAATAGCTTCCAAGGCATTTCCTGAGTACTATCTGGGACATATAATGCTGGCAACTATTTATTATGCGCAGGGAAAGGTGGGGGATTCGGAAAGGACTTATAAAAAAGCTATTTCAGAAAATCATGAGGAATTGGCTGCTTATATTGGACTGGGAGCTCTGTATATACAGGAAAAAAGAATCGCGGACGCGATAGAAATTCATAAGAAAGCGTTAAAATTTTTTCCCGAAGACCCCACTCTGTATTTTAAGATAGGGCTGCTTTACAGCAAGGAGAAGAAATTAAATAAGGCCATCGAATACCTGCTGAAATCATGCGAACTGGACCCCGAATGGCTTCAATCAAAACTGGCGCTTGCTGTCGCGTATGAGATAAATGAACAATACGAAGAAGCTATTAAAATCTATAAAGAAGCTGTTTTAATAAATCCGGGTGACGTTAACATTTACAGGCGTCTTGCGGAATTATCGGATTTTAAAAACAATCTGGAGGACGCGGAAAAATACTACAGCGTTCTGGTTTATCTTGATCCCAGCAATCTTAGAAATTATATTTCTCTCGGAAGTATTTATCTGCAGGAAGACAAACTTCAGGATGCCTTGAGCATTGTCCAGAAAGGAAGAGAAAAAAACTTTGAAGTTCCGGAGTTATTTCTGCTTCTTGGCCTTATATATTTTAAAATGGGGGAAACAGACCAGTCCATAGACGCTTATTTGAGGGCGATTGAACTCGGGGGAGACAGGTCTTCGGTTTATTTTCACCTTGGAGCCGCATATGAACAGGCGGGCTTATATCAAAAAGCGGTTGAAACATTTAAGTATGTAATTGAAAATGATCCTGAGAACGCAAATGCGATGAATTACCTGGGATATATGTATGCGGAACGGGGTGAAAATCTCGAAGAAGCCGTCCGTTTAATAAAAAAAGCCATTGATAAAGACCCTGAAAACGGGGCTTTTATAGACAGTTTGGGTTGGGTGTACTATAAACAGGGCCGGCTTCTGGACGCGACGCGGCTTTTGAAAAAAGCGGCGGAGCTTGTTGATAATGACCCGGTTGTTATAGAACATCTGGGAGATGTTTATTATAAAAGGGGGATGAAAGAACTTGCGATAAAGCACTGGAAGAAATCCTTGGAGCTTAATCCCGGCAGAAGCGAATTAAAAGATAAATTAGAAGAAGTTAATGATTGAAAGTTTTAGCTCCCGCCAAAATAAATTTATTTCTGGAAGTCCTTTCAAAACGGAACGATGGGTACCATGATATTGAAACACTGATGGTTCCTGTTACGCTGTTTGATGAGCTTGAAATATCCGTGACCGGGAAGGATGAGATAGAAGTGCTGTGCGATGTTAAAGAACTTTCAGGGACCGGAAATCTCATTTACAGGGCTGTTTCTTTGTTGAAATCTATTTTTCCCGGAAAAATCAGAGGCGTCCGCGTTTTTTTGAAAAAAAACATACCTGTGGCAGCCGGTCTCGGCGGAGGATCCAGTGACTGCGCCGCTTCAATAAAATTTTTGAATACCGAATGTAATTTGGGTTTAAGCAATGAAAAACTTAAAGAAATAAGTTCAAAGCTTGGAGCGGATATCCCCTTTTTTATTGACACGAAGAGCGCTGTTTGTCATGGCATAGGAGATATATTAAATCCTTTTGAAATAAATTTTAAAATGCATTTTCTTCTGGTAAATCCAAATGTAACATTGTCTACAGCCGATAGTTATACGAGCCTAAAATCATTCTTGACAGGCCAGGTTAAAAACATTAACATATTACTTCGCAGCCTGCAAAATAATGACATAGAAAGTTCGGCAAAAAATATGTTTAATAGATTGCAGAGGGTTTGTGAAGAGAAAATACCTTTTGTAACCGATATTATTGATGTTCTTTATAAAAATAGCGCTTTGAAGGCAATGGTGTCCGGAAGCGGACCGACGGTTTTTGGACTCTATAGAACAGCATCTGATGCTCAGCGTGCTAAAATATCCATTCTTGAACATTACGGCGGCAAAATTTCCATATTTGTTGTTGACTCTTTTTAACACATGTTCAAAATATCTGTCTGGGGGGATTGATTATGGAGATTACTGAGGTCAGGATAACTTTAAAGGGATCGGAAGACGGGAAGCTTAAGGCTTTTGCAACAATTACCTTTGATAATGCTTTTGTGGTGAGGGATCTTAAGGTGATTGAAGGGAAGAAAGGCCTTTTTGTAGCTATGCCCAGCAGAAAAGTCACATATCCCTGTGACAGGTGCAGACACAGGAATGCTTCAAAAGATAAATTCTGCGCTAACTGCGGATCTAAAATAATTCCCAGGAGAGAAGAAAAATTCGATGAAGAAGTCCGCCAGAATGAGCATCGTGATATTGCTCATCCTATAACGCCTGAATCAAGGGAATATATACAGGGCAGAGTAATCGATGCGTATAAGGAAGACCTTCAGAATGTAGGGGAAAGACAGCCCGGAGAGGTCGCGGGAAACCCTGAGTACTGATTTTCATTTTGATGGTTGACAATATTTTTTGTTTTTTATATAATCCGGTGTTTTGAGTATCCTTTGATTTTAAGAGGATTTTACCCACACTCAGAAAGAATGTTTGATTTTTTTTCTTTATTAGCTGTGGGTCTTGTTCCGCAGCTATTTTTTTGTTCTTTTGATTGCCCGGTAGTGTAATGGTAGCACAAGGGTTTTTGGAGCCCTCTGTCTAGGTTCGAGTCCTGGCCGGGCAGCCAAATTTGGGCTTCGTAAAAATAGCATCTTAAATTACAGCGGATGCCCGGATAAAGGGGTTTTTCATATAAAATTCAGCAGAATATTTACCTGAGTGTATATATTTCAGAGCATAATATGAATGTTAATAAGAAAAAATCGTTAATCTTTAAACAGTTTTGCAAAAGCTGGGGTGATGGTTCTATGAAAATAATAACCGGAAATGCCAATCCTGAATTGTCGGAAAAAATCGCGAAAAATCTTAAAACAAAATTGTGCGGATGTGATGTTAAGACATTCCCTGAAGGCGAGATAATGGTCAAAATACTTGAAAATGTCAGGGGCAGGGATGTTTTTATCGTCCAACCCATATGTCCGCCCAGAGTGAATGATTATCTGATGGAGCTTCTTGTTATGATTGATGCTGTAAGAAGATCTTCGGCGGACAGGATTACGGCCGTTATTCCCTATTACGGTTACGCAAGGCAGGACAGGAAAGACCAGCCTCGTGTTCCTATAACAGCCAAGCTGGTGGCAAATCTTGTTACGGCATCGGGAGCTGACAGGGTTTTGACGATGGATCTTCACGCCGACCAGATACAGGGATTTTTTGATATACCCGTTGACCATCTGTATGCGGCGCCCGTATTTATAGATTATTTCAGAAAGAAGAATCTGGGAGACGGAGAAATAGTTATCGTCTCTCCGGATGAGGGCGGTATAAAAACAGCTCATGCCTGGGCGAAAAGATTAAATGCGGCGCTTGCGGCGATAGATAAAAGGAGAATAACCGGAACAGAGACGCAGGTGTATAACATAATGGGAGCCGTCAAAGGCAAGACGGCGATAATAGTGGATGATATCGTAAGTACTGCGGGGTCATTATGTGATGCGGCAAAAATGGTGAAAGAACAGGGAGTGAAAGAGGTCTATGCCGCGGTTTCCCATCCCGTCTTGGCGGGTCCGGCCCTGGACAGGCTGAATGATTCCGTGATAAGCAAACTTCTTGTAACGGATACAATTCCGCTGGGAGATAAATTGGCCGGCTGTTCCAAAATAGAGGTTATGTCTGTATCCGGATTGCTTGCGGAGGCCATAAAGAGAATTCATGAGAACGAATCGGTCAGTTCTTTGTTTATTTGATTAAAATTAATTAGGAGGATTATAAAATTATGAGTGAAGTTCATCTGGATGCACAATTGAAAGAAGTCAGCGGCACAGGCAGCGCCAGGGCTTTTAGAAGAGCGGGTAAAATACCGGCTGTGATATATTCGCACGGCGATAAATCTGTTCCCATTGCGGTTGATGAAAAACAGTTCAATAAAGCTACGCATGGACACAGCGGCGAAAATTTTCTTATAGATTTAAAAATCGAGCAGGAGAAGAAAAAAAGAAAAGTCCTGATAAAAGAAGCGCAAATAGATCCCCTGTCCAATAAGATAATCCATATAGACTTTAAAGAAGTTTATATGGATGAAAAAATAAAGACGCATGTGCCGGTTGTTGAAAAAGGCGAAGCCAGGGGAGTAAAAGACCAGGGAGGAATACTTGAACATATTCTCCGCGAGCTTGAAATAGAATGTTTGCCGGGGGAAATTCCCGAAAAGATCGATGTTGATATTTCGAATCTGGAACTTGGCTCATCAATACATGTATCTGACCTGATGATTCCCAAGGGCGTCAGGATACTTACTGATCCTGAAGAAGCGATTTTCTCCGTTGCCATACCGAAAGAGATTGAAGAACCTGCCGCCGGAGAAGTTTCTGAAGAAGGAGCCGCCGCCGCAGAACCTGAAGTTATCGGAAAAGGCGGTAAAGAGGAAGAAGAACCGGAGGAAGAGAAAGAACAGAGTAAAGAGAAAGAACAAAGTAAAGAGAAAGAACAAAAGTAAGGAACTCTTGTTCTTTTTCGCGATGGATATAAATGAAGATAGTTATTGGACTTGGAAATCCGGGAAACGAATACATCCATACCAGGCACAATGTAGGATTTGAGGTTGTAGATTATCTTGCTGATAAGCTTGATGTAAAACTTTTATCCAATTCCAGGTTATTCGGCGAAAGCGCCAGGGTTTCATTAAATAAAAAAAAGATAGTTCTTTTAAAACCTCATACTTTTATGAACAACAGCGGGCGTTCGGCGGTAAGCGCGTTGAACTGGTTTAAATGCCGGTGTTCAGACCTGGTTGTTGTTCTGGACGACGCCTGTTTATCCGTGGGCAATATAAGAGTGCGCAGCGGCGGAAGCTCCGCGGGCCATAAAGGGCTTCAATCAATAATAGATTGTCTGGGAAACAGTGATTTTCCCAGAGTGAGAATCGGGATAGGCGGTTCCGGTAACATAGTAAACCATGTGCTGGGTAAATTCAGAAAAACCGAGGCCGGTTTTATCGCCGAAGCGTTGTCAAAGGCTGCCGAAGCAGTTGAAATGATTATTATGGGAGATATTCAAGAAGCTATGGATAAGTTTAACAGAAAAGAAAGAAAAGATCAGAATGAGAGTATTTCGGGAGGTGCAGATTGAGCCAATACGAAGGATTATTTATTGTTGAAGGGAAAGCCAGCGATGATGATTTAGGGCATGTTATTTCTCAGATTGAAGATGAAATCAAAAAAAACAAAGGAGAGATAATAGAGAGTAAAAGCATGGGCAAAAGACAGCTTGCTTATGTGATTAAGCGCAATTCAGAAGGATTTTATGTCCTGATTAACTTTAAGTTACAGGGCCCATCCCTTCAAAAAATTCAGGAAAAGCTTAAGTTGAACCAGAAAGTCTTAAGGAATCTTATTTTGAAGAAAAGCTAATTACACAAGGAGTGAATTATGGCTAGTTTGAATAAGGTTTTTATAATAGGTAATTTAACAAAGAAACCCGAACTTCGTTCTACAAAAGAAGGTTCATCCGTAACCGACCTGCGCATTGCCGTCTCAAGAAATTTTCTTAATAAGGACAGGGAAAAGCAGGAGGAAGTTTGTTACGTTGATGTTGTTGTTTGGGCCAGGCAGGCGGAAACATGCGTTGAATATCTTGATAAGGGGTCTCCTGTTCTTATCGAAGGCAGTTTACAGCAGGACACATGGGAAACCAGTAACGGGGAGAAACGCAGCAAGATCAGGATAAGGGCCCAGAGGGTGCAATTTTTGTCTAGAGGTTCAAAGACTGAAAGCAGCCAGGTCTCAGGCGATGTCCCCTCGGATGTGCAGGATGAAGGGTCTGAGCAAAGCGAAGATGATATACCGTTTTAAAAAAAGGAGAGTTAACAGAAAATGAATGACTTAAAGTTTTTCAAAAAGAAAAAATGCAGATTTTGCCAGGATAAAGTCCGGGAAATTGACTATAAGGACGTCAATTTAATCAAGAAGTATTTGACGGAAAGAGGAAAAATACTTCCGAGAAGAATAACAGGGGCATGCGCAAAACACCAGAAACAGCTTGCCGCCGCAGTTGAACACGCCAGGTACATGGCATTGGTTGCTTATGTTATGGATTAATTTTTACGAAAAGTGTATGATTAAAAACTGATTGTCGGAGGAAGTTAAATGAAGGTTATTCTTTCAGAAAATGTTGATAAATTGGGGAAAATAGGAGATGTCGCGAATGTCGCGCCCGGCCATGCCAGGAATTATCTCTTTCCGAAAAAACTGGCTGTGGCGGCAACGGATGCGAATATGCGGTTTCTTAAGAAAAAATCCGAAAAAGAGAAGAAGAAAGAAGAGCAGATTGTGCAAAGCGCCAGGGATATGGTAACCAGATTATCCGATGTGTCCTGTACTATATCCGCCGAAGCGGGAGAGGAAGACAAGCTTTTTGGTTCTGTTACTACGGCCGATATTGCGAAAGTCCTTAAGGATGAAGGCCTGGAGATAGATAAAAAACAGATTGAATTAGATTCTCCGATTAAAAAACTCGGTGTATATAATGTAGTTGTTAACCTTTATAGAGATGTAAAAGCCACGTTCAAACTTTGGGTGGTTAAGAAGTAATATTTTGGCTGGTTTCAATGGCAAAAAATAAAAAAAATACAGAGACAAGGGTTCCTCCATTCAGCAGCGATGCTGAAGCAGCTGTATTAAGTTCGATGATGCTTGATAAAAACGCGATTGAAATTGCCATCGAATTGTTGCGAAAAGAATATTTTTATTCGGACGCGCATGCCAGGATATTTAATGCTATTGTCAAATTGAGAAATGACAGCAACGCGATACCCGATCTCGTTGCCGTCAATGATTATTTAAAGAGCAGCGGAGAACTTGAATCGGCCGGCGGCGCTTCATATTTATCAAAGCTGATAAATTATGTCCCTACCGCGGAAAACATCAGATATTATGCTCAGATAATCAGAAGCAAGGCGATTTTAAGGGGACTTATCACCGCTTCCGGTGAGATTATTGAAGAGTGTTACCAGTCTTCCGATGAAGTTTCTTCGATTTTAGATAAAGCGGAAAGCAGGATTTTTGAGATTTCGGAGAAGAATGTTGATACAAGGTTTGAAAGCATTGATATAATCGTCAATAAAGTTCTTGAGCAGATAGAACAGGCAAGGCAGAACAAAAGTTCGGTTACAGGGATACCTACAGGTATAACTAAATTAAACACCCTTACAGCCGGATTCCATAATAATGATTTTATTGTGCTTGCCGCCAGGCCCTCTATGGGTAAAACATCCCTGGCAATTAATTTTATAGATCACATAGGCGTTGATAACAGTATTCCGGTTGGTTTTTTCAGCCTGGAAATGAATAAACATTCCATTGTCCAGAGGATTATCTGCGCGCATGCCGGGATCAATTACCATAATGTATCAACAGGGTATATAGACAAAGAAGACAGCAGCAGGCTTTTGATAGCGGCCGGAAAAGTTTCCGAGTCAAAATTATATATTGATGACAGCACTAATATGAGTGTTTTGGAGCTGAGAGCAAGGGCAAGAAGATGGAAGAAACAATATGGGATAAAGATTGTATTTGTGGATTACCTTCAGCTTATGAAGTCAGGTACAAGGGAAGAGTCCAGGCAGATGGAAGTAAGCGAGATTTCCAGAGGATTTAAAGCGCTTGCCGGCGAGCTGGAAATCCCTGTTGTGGTGCTTTCTCAGTTAAACCGGGGCCCTGAGACCAGGGCGCATGGCAAAGAGGGGCATCGTCCCAGACTTTCCGATTTGAGAGAATCCGGCGCTATAGAACAGGATGCGGATGTTGTCCTGATGCTCCACAGGCCGGATATTTATGATAAAGAGGAAGTGAATAAGCCTGTTGTTGAGGCGGAACTTATTATCGCGAAACAGAGGAATGGCCCTCAGGGAAATGTGGACCTTGTTTTCAAAAAAGATTCTATGATTTTTGTTCAAAAGGATTCAGCTTATGTTGAACAGCAGCAGGTCGCTGATGAGGACGGGTATTATTAAGCATAATCAATTTTGTGATTTCACAAGGAGAAAACATGAATTTTTCTGTTAAATCGGTTGCGTTATTTTGCCTGATTTTGTTTTTTGCCGCATCTGTATGTCCCGCCCAGGAAAGCGTCGAAGCGCCTGAGGTAAAAAAAGTCAGCATTCTTGGGAATAAATCTATAAGCGAAAACGTCATCATAAATAAAATAAAAGTCCACCCCGGACTGGTATTTGACCAGAAAACAATCAATGAAGATATCGAAAGATTATATTCGCTCGGCTTTTTTGAGAATATAACCGTTGATGTTGACGAAGACGGAGATGGGGTGAATGTTTATTTTATCGTAAAAGAAAAACCGATTTTAAAAGAGATTATATTTGAAGGGAACGAAAAGATAAAGGACAGGCTTCTGTTAAAACAGATGGAAAGCGCTGTGGGAGAGATAGCAAGCGAGAGAAAGCTGAAAAACGATGTGCAGTCGATTAAAACGTTTTATGAAACAAAGGCATTTCCGGATGCTGAAATAGATTACAAACTTGTTGAAGATAAAGAAGCCGGACAGGCAATAGTGACAATAGAAATACAGGAAAATGATAAAATAAGGATTAAAAGAATTAATTTTATCGGCAATAAGAATGTAAAAACAAAAGAATTATTGAAAAGGATGAAAATGAAAACATACTTCCTGTTTATCAGAAGAGGATTATATCAGGAAGAAATGTTGAAATATGACCTTGACCGCATGGTTATGTACTACAATTCTATCGGTTATATAGATATGGAAGTGCTTGATGTCAGGAAAATAATGGATAAAACAGGCAAGTGGATGACGCTGGATATTGAAATAAGCGAAGGAAGGACATATGATACGGGTGATGTGGAAATTTCAGGATGCAATGTATTTCCGGTTGATTCCATTGAAAGCGTGCTGAAAATGAAACCCGGCATATTATTTACCCCGACCGACACAAGGGATGATGCCGACAGGATAAAAAATTACTATGCGCAAAGAGGGTATGTTGACGCGAATGTCAACCAGGACACAAAATATAATGTTGATACGGATAAAATAGATGTAACGTATTTTTTGGATGAAGGGAGGCAGTTCAGAATAGAGCAGATCAGGGTTGAGGGCAATACAAAAACGAAGGATATTGTCGTCAGAAGGGAATTAAATGTATATCCCGGAGAGATTATAGATGGCGTAAAAGTAAAGACAAGCAAAGCAAGACTTGAGAACACCGGCTATTTTAAAGATGTAGCGACAATTTATGAACCGGGTTCAAAACTTGATACCAAAGACCTTGTCGTAAATGTTGAAGAGAAAAAGACGGGTACGGTGGGATTTGGAGCTGGATTCAGCTCAACTGATGATGTTGTAGGTTTTGTCGAGTTGACGCAGTCCAACTTTGATTGGAAGAACTGGCCTACATTTACCGGCGCGGGTCAGAAACTGAGAATTAAGGCTCAGGCGGGAAACAAGAGATACGACCTGCTTTTAAGCTGGACCGAACCCTGGTTTTTAGGCAAAAAACTTTCGTTTGGTTTTGACCTTTTTGCCAATGAATATAAGTACTTGAGCACTGATTATGAGCAGGCTGACAGGGGTTTTGATGTTCGCCTGGCTAAGCCGCTGGGAGAATTTACAAGAGTGGATACTATGTATAAGTACGAGCAGATAAAAATTAAAAATATTGACCAGTCTGCCCCTGACATCATAAGAGCGCAGGAAGGGACACATGATGTAAGTAGTATCGCCGCGGGTATTACAAGAGATACAAGGGATAATTTCTATAATCCCTCGAGAGGCATGAAAAATACGGTTGTAGTTACCTATGCGGGAGATTTTCTGGGCGGCAACGTTGATTTTGTTAAATATTTCGCCCAGACCAGCGTATATTTTCCCCTCATAGACTATGATAGCGGAATTGTGTTGAGGCTTGCCGGAGAAGCGGGTGTAGTTGAAGAGCATTCAGGCTCGGATGATGTGCCTTTCTTTGAGAGATTTTTCACCGGCGGTTCGGGGACCATAAGAGGGTTCAATTACAGGGAGTGCGGACCGAAAAGCAACAATGATATAAACAGGGGAGAACCGGTAGGCGGCAAAACAATGGCCTGGGGTTCTGCGGAAGTGACGTTCCCTCTTTATGAAAGAATAGTTTTCGGGGCATGTTTTATCGATATAGGCAATGTCTGGTCTGACGCGTGGAGTTTCAGTAAAGGCGGCCCGGATCCTTACAATGTTGCTTATAATATGGGGGCGGGTATCGGCATAAAGCTGAATCTTCCCATCGGTCCCATAAGAATAGATTACGGTTGGCCGATAAAATATGATGATTTCAATTATGAGAAAAACGGAGTGCTTCATTTTAATATGGGATATACTTTCTAGCTATGGTTTATTTAAAAAGGGAGGAAAAATGAAAAGGTTATTAGTTTTCTTTTTTGTATTTTCGATATTCTGTTTTTGCGGCAGGTCATTCAGCGCCGAGCAGTTTAAATTCGCTTATGTAGATATTGAAAGGGTGTTTACCGAATATAAAGAAACCAAAGTGGCCCAGGATAAATTTGAACAGGAAGAGAAGAAAAGGGAAGCTGAGCTGAGAAACCTGACCGACGAAATCAGGAATCTGCAGAAGGAAGCGGAACTGTTGAAGGAGAAAGAAAAACAGGAAAAAGAAAATCTTATACTGCAAAAAATAGCTGAGCTCAGGAAAGCCAGGGTTAAAGCTGAGCAGGAACTTATAGCTATGAAAAACAAGATGAACATCGAAATAATTCAGAAAATAGAGGCTGTGGTAAAGGAAAAAGGGGAAAAAGAAGGATATACATTTATTTTCCAGGACAGGGCTATGCTCTACAAAAAGCCCGGTTTTGATGTTACATCCGACATAATAGAGATGATAAACAAAAAGGAAGAATGATATGGATGCGCAGAAAACAATCGCGAAAGAAACAAGTTTTTCTGGCATAGGTGTTCATACGGGGAATCTTACCGCCATTACATTCAAGCCCGCTCCCGCGAATTCGGGCATTAAGTTTTCCAGAACTGATTTGGCCGAATCTTCAACGATAAGGGCTTCGGTTGAAAATGTAGTAGGTGTTACGAGAGGGACTACTATAGCTGAAAACGGGGTGGAAGTCCATACGGTCGAACATGTCCTTGCTTCTGTTTTTGCGTGCGGAATCGATAATTTACTTATAGAGCTTGACTCAAATGAACCTCCGGTCGGGGATGGTAGCGCCATGCCTTTTGTCAATATGATAAACAAAGCAGGGGTTGTGGATCAGGAATATCCAAGAAAATATTTCGCGCCCAAAGAGACGATTTCCGTTGTTGAGGGTGACATAATCCTTATACTGCTGCCTTCCGATGATTTTAAGGTTTCATATACTATTTCTTATGAACATCCGGCTATAAGATCCCAGTACCTTTCCATTTCCGTAAACAGGGGAACGTTTGAGAAAGAAATCGCTCCGAGCCGCACCTTCTGTTTGTATAGCGAAGTGGCGGCGCTTATGGATAAGGAACTTATAAAAGGAGGAAGTCTTGATAATGCCGTGGTCATAGGAGATGACGCGATATACAGCAAAGAAGCTCTCAGGTTCAAAGATGAATTCGTCCGCCATAAGATTCTTGATCTTGTGGGAGATCTGTTTCTTACGGGGATCAGAATAAAAGGGCATGTCATTGCTGTTAAAAGCGGGCATCCCTGCAATGTAAAATTTGCGCGCCTGATAAATGCCGCCGTTAAGAAGAAAGAACGTTCCGCCGTCCCGATAAGCGTTTCCGGATATGAGGAAACAATTCTGGATATATCGCAGATAAAGAGGATTCTCCCTCACAGATATCCTTTTCTTCTTGTTGACCGGGTTATTGAAATCGAGAATGACAAAAGGGCTGTCGGTATTAAAAATGTAACCGTAAATGAAGAATTTTTCAACGGGCATTTTCCCGAAAGGCCTGTTATGCCGGGCGTCCTTCAGATTGAGGCTCTCGCGCAGCTTGCTGGAATACTTATGCTGAAAAAAACCGATAACGCGGGAAAACTGGCGTTTTTTATGGGTATTGATAAGGCAAAATTCAGGAAACCTGTTGTTCCAGGTGACCAGCTGAGGCTTGAAATAGAAGTAATAAAAATGCGCTCCACAACCGGTATCGTGTCGGGTAAGGCTTATATCGGCGATGAACTTGCTTCAGAAGCTGAATTAAAGTTTGCCCTTGTGGAATCATGATTACCGGTTATTTCTGAAAAACAGTTAACGGCATCGATTTAATATGAAAAAAATCCATAATACAGCCATTGTTTCACACAAAGCCGAATTGGGCGATGATGTTGAAGTAGGCCCTTTCTGTATCATAGGAGATGATGCGGTTATCGGAGCCGGGACAAGACTTATATCATCGGTTAATATAGACGGTATAACGAAAATAGGGAAATCGTGTGTTATGCTGCCGGGTGTATGTGTGGGGCTTGGCAATCAGGATTTGAAATATAAGGGCGAAAAAACGGAAATCCTTATAGGGGATAATACCACAGTGCGCGAATACGCGACTATCAACAGCGCGAGTTCCCGGGATTATAAGACCACACTGGGGTCTAACTGCCTTATAATGGCGTATTCCCACATCGGCCACGATTCGGTTATAGGGAACAATGTAGTCATTGCGAATAACGCGGCTATCGCCGGACATGTAACAATACAGGATTTTTCGATTATAGGCGGTATTGTAGCCATACATCAATTCTGTGTAATCGGAGAAAGTTCTATAATCGGAGGGTGCTCAAAAGTTGTTCAGGATGTGCTCCCGTTTTGTATGGCCGACGGGCATCCCGCCAAACTTTACGGAGTTAACGCAATAGGTCTGAAAAGACGGGGAAAGGAACCCGAAGTGATATCCCATCTGAAGAAAGCCGTTAGAATCGTAAAGCTTACACAGAACCTGCGGAAAATTATTGATAAAATCAAAACCGAATGCGGAGATTCTGAAGAGATTATAAAATTTGCGAAAGCTATTGAAACATCAGAACGGGGATTCTGCAGATAAATAAGTTAAAAAATTTTAAATACAAAATATGGAATCCGAATCTCGAAATCCGAAAACACCTGCCACAGGCAGGAATTTTAAATTCTAATTTTGCAAATTCCGGGTAAATCCTCAGATATTGGGATTTTGTGTTTTTTTATCGGACGGGTAAAATTGTGGTTAAAGAAAAAATAGGCTTGATAGCGGGAAATAATACGTTTCCTGTCCAGTTCGCGAAAGCGGCCAGGGCGGAAGGCGTAAAAAAGATTGTCGCCGTGGGCTTCTACGGCGAAACAATGAAAGAACTGTCAAAATATGTTGATGAATTCCATTGGCTTAAAGTAGGCCAGTTTTCGAAACTGATAAAAATTTTCAAGAAGAGCGGGGTAAAATCCGCGGTTATGGTAGGACAGATAAATCCCAGAATAGTATTGAGGAATTTTATAGGGCTGGACTTCAGGTTAATCAGGCTGATTTTCCGCCTTAAGGACAGGAGAGCGGACACTGTTTTGAAAAGCATAGCGGATGAGATGGAGAGAGAGGGGATAACGCTGGAAGACTCGACGGTGTTTATTAAAGAGCTTATCGCCCCGGAAGGTCTGATTACAGGCAGGCCGTTAAGCCGCGCCCAGAAGATGGATATAAATTTCGGCATCAGGATGGCCAAAGGAATTTCAGGCCTGGATATAGGGCAGACCGTGGTTGTAAAAAATAAGTCTGTAGTTGCTGTTGAGGCGATGGACGGCACTGATGAAACAATAAAGAGAAGCGGAAAAATTGCCGGGTCGGGAACAGTTGTCGTAAAGGTTGCGAAACCCCAGCAGGATATGCGGTTCGATGTTCCTGTCATCGGTTTGGAAACCGTCAAAAACGCGATTTCGGCCGGTGTCCATGTGATAGCTCTGGAAGCGGGGAAAACGGTCTTTTTTGATAAGGAAAAAGTAATAGAGATGGCCGAAAAGAATAACATTAAAATAATGGGCGTGGACAGCCGGAAAGCTTTATAGGCGGTTGGGCAATGAGCGATAAAAAAATAAGAGCCGGTGTAATAGGTGTCGGGCATCTGGGCCAGCATCATGCGCGTATATATGCGGGTCTGGAAGATGTCGAGCTGACCGGAATTGCCGATACGAGCAAGAAAAAGGGCTTTGAGATAGCCCGGAAGTACAGATGCAAAGCTTACAGGGATTACAGAAAGTTGTTGGGTGAAGTTGATGTGCTGAGTATTGCGGTTCCCACAACTCTTCATTATAGAGTCGCGAAAGAGGTTCTTGAATACGGAAAAGATATTCTTATAGAAAAACCGATTACATCGGAAGTAAGCCAGGCCCGCGACCTTTTGGAGAGGGCGGCGAAAAAGGGCTGTATAATTCAGGTCGGGCATATTGAACGGTTCAACCCCGTAATAATGAGTTTCCAGAAGATTCTGACCGAGCCGAAGTTTATAGAAGCGCACAGATTGTGCAAATACAATCCCCGGGGCACGGACGTAAGCGCTGTTTTGGACCTTATGATACACGATATAGATATAATACTTAATATGGTTCCCGGGCCTATTGACCGGATAGAAGCTGTCGGAGTGGGAGTAATACATAAGACGGCGGATATTGCCAATGCAAGGATAAAATTCGAAAACGGGTGTATAGCTAACTTGACCACCAGCAGGGTTTCCCCTCGCAATCTCAGAAAAATCAGGATATTTCAGCCGAATACTTATATTTCCCTCGATTATGAGAAACAGCAAGGGGTTCTTTATCAGAAAAAAATGTTCAGAATAGCGAAAAAGGAGATTCCTTTCGAACGGGTAGAGCCTTTAAAAGCAGAGCTGGAATCTTTCATAAATTGTGTTAAACACAGGATAAACCCTGTTGTAAGCGGTGAACACGGCGCAAAAGCCCTTGAAGTCGCTGTCCAGATAGCCGACCAGATAGAAAAAGGGCAATATGGGAAATAAATATTTTATAGTTGCCGGAGAACATTCCGGCGATCTTCACGCGTCAAATCTTGTAAGGCAGATCAGGGAAAAAGACCCCTCGGCGGTTTTTGCCGGCGCCGGCGGGCCTCTGATGAAAAAAAACGGGGTGACCCTTCATTATGATTTAACGGCGGTATCGGTTATCGGTTTTGTTGAAGTCCTGAAACACCTCGGGTATTTTAGAAAAGTTTTTTCCTCCATCGCCGGCATTATACATGCTGATAAACCGGACCTGGTTATACTTGTCGATTATCCGGGTTTTAATATGCGGTTGGCAAAAATTGTAAAAAAGATGGGAATAAAAGTCCTTTATTATATCAGTCCGCAGGTGTGGGCATGGAAACGGAACAGGGTCATTAAAATGGCCGAAATCGCGGATAAATTGATGGTAATATTTCCTTTCGAGAAGAAATATTACGAAAAAACATCTTTGGATGTTGAATTTGTCGGCCACCCGCTTGTGGATGTTCTGGAAACGCGGATGAAAAAAGAAGATTTTTTTGACGCCCTCGGTTTCAGGCCGGACCGGAAGCTTATAGGTATTTTGCCGGGAAGCAGGGAAAACGAAATTAAAAAGCTTCTGCCGGCAATCTTAAAGGCGGCCCTGATTTTATGTGAAAAAACCGGGATTAAACAATATGTTATCGGATGCGCTTCAAAGGAACTTGAGCCTATTATACGCGGTGAAACGGAAAAAATCCCTCTGGAAATAAAAATCAGCATGGATTTGGCTTTTGATATAATGAAGCATAGCGATTTTATTATCGCATCATCGGGGACCGCTACGTTACAAACTGGGTTTTTTGGAACACCCATGGTTATAGTTTATAAGGTAAGCTGGTTCACTTATTTTCTCGGAAAAAAGCTGATAAAAATACCTTATATAGGACTGGCTAATGTTGTTTCAGGGGAAAGGGTTGTGCCTGAATTGATTCAGAATGATGTGACCCCTGTGAAAATTGCAAAACAGGTTTCGGATATAATGGATGATAAGAGCAGGTATATGGAAATCAAAAGAAAACTTGAAAGGATAAAGAAACTTCTGGGAGATCCCGGCGCGAGCGGAAGGGCGGCTGAAATTGCCGTTAATATGGCAAGCCGATGAGAGAATACATGAGGCTTTTTAAATATGTCAAACCTTATGTGACCTACCTTGTCCTGGGGCTGTTAAGCATGTTTCTGGCTACGATTTTCAGTATTATTTCGCTCTGGACATTGGTTCCCATTATGGACAAGGTGTTAATGGGCAAAGAGCTTGTGGATTCCACATCTCTTAATTTCCCTTTCAAGCACATCCTTCATTCTTTTTTGGATTATCTTAACACGGTCGACAGAATAAACCTTCTTTACGGAGCTATCATATTTATTTTTATTTCTCTGCTGATCAAGGGAGTCTTTACATTTGCGCAGAAAGTGCTTATGGAAAAAATGGGGCAAGGGGTGGTCAGGGATATAAGAGAGGATGTCTATGCCCATATCCATGATCTTTCAGTCGGGTATTTTAGTGAAAGCAGGACAGGGGAAATAATGTCGCGTATTACCTATGACGCTTCCTTGTTGAGAGAAGGCCTTTCCGGAAGGGTTGCGGAATCAATATTTGAGGGGATGCAGCTGTTTTTATGTTTGTTTCTGATTTTTATTATAGACTGGAAATTGTCACTTATGGTTTTGCTGATTTCGCCTGCCATAATAGGGCCTGTTTCCGTTATCGGCAGAAAAATCAAAAAGCTTGCGTCAAGTTCGCAGGACAGGGTGGCGGATATAAGCTCTATAATGCAGGAAACTCTTACAGGCATAAGGATAGTTAAAGCATTCAATATGAAAAAATACGAGAAAGAGAGGTTCGGTGTCGAGAACCAGAAATTCTACCGGCTTATGATAAAAGCTGTTAAAAGGGAAGCATTTGTAAGCCCTATTGTTGAACTGGTCGGAATAGTTGTTCTTGCCGGAATAAGTATTTACGGGTTCAAACAGGTTGTTGCCGGCGCTATGACAGCCGGATGGTTATTTTATTTTTACGGTTTGGTTGTATCCTGTCTGAAACCCGCTAAGACTCTGGCAAAGACAAATGTGGATATCCAGAGGGCCGCCGCCGCCGCGTCGAAGCTGTTTGAGATATTGGACAAAGAGCCCGATATAAAAGATGAGGATAATGCCGTTGAACTTTCCGGTTTCAGGAATAATATCGAATTCAGGGATGTTTCATTCAAATACGGCGGGTGCGATGAGAATGTTCTTAATGATGTTTCCATCAAAGTTGAAACAGGTAAGATATTGGCGATTGTCGGTCCGAGCGGGGCTGGAAAATCCACTATGGTGAACCTTATCCCGAGGTTTTACGACCCTGTCGCGGGTGCTGTTTTGATAGACGGTAAAGATATACGGCGGTTCAAACTTGAATCTCTCAGGCAAAAGATAGGAATAGTGACACAGGATACCATATTGTTTAACGATACAATAGCGAATAACATCAGTTACGGAAACCGGGAACTCGGACTTGAAGACATTGCAGATGCGGCGAAAAAAGCGAATGCGGATTCTTTTATAAAATCGTTTCAGAAAGGGTATGATACCGTAATAGGGGAGAGAGGCGTCAAGCTTTCCGGAGGGGAAAAGCAGAGGATAACGATTGCCAGGGCTTTGCTGAAAAATCCTCCCATACTTATATTGGATGAAGCTACATCCTCTCTCGATACAGAATCCGAAAAACTTGTGCAGGATGCATTAAATGTCCTGATGAAAGGAAGAACCGTATTTGTGATAGCGCACAGGCTTTCAACAGTTAAAAATGCTGATTCTATAATTGTCCTTGAGCGCGGTAAAGTAGTGCAGCATGGCACACACAGCGCGCTTTTAAATGACGAAAAAGGACTTTATAAAAAACTTTATAATCTTCAGTTTAACCTCTGATGTATACAGCTATGCAAAATTTTTTAACTAAGATATCAGGTTTTATTTTCAGCCTGTTTTTGAGATTGGTCTGCAGTACAAGTAAAATAACCGCAACACGCGGTGATATTTTCGATAAATATGCGAAAGAGGGAAGCAACATCTTCGCATTCTGGCATAACAGGCTTTTTTTTCACACATATTATTATTTCCTCCATTGCAAAAAGAAAAAAATATCAGTGCTTATAAGTATGAGCAGGGATGGAGATTACGGAACGGCTTTAGCTCTGAGCCTCGGATTCGATGTAGTGAGGGGGTCTTCCAGCAGGGGCGGACAGAAAGCGATTAAAGAGATAACTTCAAAGATTACCTGCGGAAATAATGTTGCCATTACCCCGGATGGCCCCAGAGGCCCGGCTTTCAGGGTAAATGACGGCATAATTAAAATTGCGCAGATGACCGGGGCCCGGATAATTCCGGTTAGTTATGATGCGAGCGGGAAATGGGTGCTGAAAAGCTGGGATAAATTTATTCTCTTAAAACCTTTCGGCAGAGTCCATATCGCGTTTGGAGACCCGGTTAATGTGCCTGAAGACATGACTTCGGAGATGACAGAGCAATACAGGAAAAAACTTGAAGAAACATTGAGGCGTCTTGATAATTTATGCGCCGAACAGTTAAATATAACCGCTTAATTTAGCGGCAGTTAAAAAACCCTTGAAAATACACTGATTTTTGTTAATATAAACCCTGCTTTCTGTTGATCAGGATACTTAACAGGGGATTGGATTCCGGTTTTTGGTCAATTAAAATTAACAGGAACCGAAAAGTATCCTTTCGGAAAGCGGGGCATTTGGAAAAAATGGAGCCGGAATCCCAAAGCAAAAGGAGGAAGTTGTGCCAGTAGTCACTATTAAAGAGTTGCTCGAAGCAGGGGTTCATTTCGGGCATCAAACTCACCGGTGGAACCCGAAAATGAAGCGTTATATATTCGAATCGCGCGATGGAATATATATTATCGATCTCCAGAAAACCGCCTTACAGCTTGAAGAAGCGTACCGTTTGGTTAAAGAAACCGTTTCCGCGGGCCTTGATGTGCTGTTTGTGGGCACAAAAAAACAGGCGAAGGAATGCATAAAAGATGCCGCGGATAAATGCGGTATGTATTATGTAAACGAACGATGGCTTGGAGGGACGCTTACCAATTTTGTTACAATAAGAAGAAGCATATCCAGGCTCAATGAAATCGAAAAACAGGAAGAAGAAGGGATTTTTGAAACCCTTACCAAGAAAGAAGTTATAAGCATATTAAAAGAAAAAGAACGGCTTAAGAAGTATCTTCAGGGAATCAGGGATATGAAAAAGCTGCCCGGGGTGCTTTTTGTTGTTGATCCCAAAAGGGAAAGAATAGCTGTTTTGGAAGCAAAAAAACTCAAAATAAAGGTTATCGCTATTGTTGATACTAATTGCGATCCTGACATTGTGGATATTCCTATACCGGGTAATGATGATGCCATGAGGACTATTTCTCTGATTGCCAATAAAATTGCCGATGCGGCGCTTGAAGGCAATGAAGGCAAAGTTAAGAGGATAGCGGAAGAAGAGGAAGAGAAGAAATCTTTAATGCAGAAGAAACCGGAAGTTGAAGAAACGATTGAAGATGTCATTGAAAAGAAGAAAAAGAAAGAAGAGAAGAAAAAGCCCAAGAGAAAGTTAACGAGGTTAAAGAAAAACGAAAAACCGGAATAAACAGTTTTCTGCATCAGGCCGGCAGAATTAATTTGTTTTAATATCTTGTATTTTTGTTGGAGAGGAGTAAAAGATGGAAATTAGCGCAGCTCAGGTTAAGGAATTGAGGGATAAGACCGGCGCGGGTATGATGGATTGTAAAAAAGCGCTTGCAGAAACCGGCGCCGATATGGAAAAAGCGGTGGATGTCTTAAGAAAAAAAGGACTCGCTGCGATTTCCAAACGCTCGGGCAGAGCCGCAAAAGAAGGTTTGATCAGGATAAAAGTTTCAGCTGACGGTAAAAAAACCGCGCTGGTCGAATTGAATTGCGAAACAGACTTTGTCTCAAATAATGATAAATTCAGGGTTTTTGCGGATAAAGTGCTTGAAACAGTCTATCAAAACGGAGAATCGGCGAGAGAGAGCAAAGAAGTTATTGATTTAATCGGCGATATCGGGGCAAGCATAGGCGAGAACATTAAAATCGGCAGGGTAAAAGTCCTTTCGACTAAAGGCTGTTTTGTCCCGTATATACATCTTGACAATAAACTCGGTGTTATCGTGGAACTTTCGGCGGAACTGGATGATGGAGTCAGGATAACCGGTAAAGATATCGCCATGCAGGTGGCGGCGGCAAACCCTCTCTGTGTGAATGCGGAACAGGCCCCCAAAGATGTCATAGAGAAAGAACGCGAGATTTTTGCCGATCAGGTGAAGGGCAAGCCGGCGAACATTGTTGATAAAATCGTGGAAGGGAAAATCAAAAAGTTTCTTAACCAGATATGCCTTTTGGAACAGCCCTTTATAAAGGATCAGGATATGTCGGTCAAACAATATCTTGAAAAGAAATCAAAAGAAACGGGGAAAGAAATAAACGTCAGCAGTTTTGTCAGGATTAAAATCGGGGAAGAATAGTTATGTCCGGCTCTAAACCGTTTACGAAATATAAGAGGATAATACTAAAACTCAGCGGGGAATCCCTCGAAGGGGACCAATATAGCATAGACAGGGATAAAACGCTTGAAATCGCAAAGAAAATGAAGGATATTTCCCGCATAGGCACACAGATAGGTATTGTTATAGGCGGCGGTAATATCTTCAGGGGATTATCGGCAAGCGAGAAGGGCATGGACAGGACAACAGCCGACTATATGGGTATGCTTGCGACCGTTATTAATGCACTGGCATTGCAGTCTGACCTTGAAAAAATAGGCGTTCAGACGCGTGTTATGACGGCTTTTGAAATGAGAGCTATCGGGGAGCTGTACATAAGAAGAAGGGCTGTCCGTCATCTGGAAAAGGGGAGAGTCGTAATTTTTGCCGGAGGGACAGGCAACCCGTTTTTCTCGACAGATACTACTGCGGCGCTTCGTGCCAGCGAAGTTAACGCGGATGCGATTATTAAAGCTACAAAAGTTGACGGAGTCTATTCGGATGACCCCATGAAAAATAAAAAAGCGAAGCTTTTTAAAGACCTGACTTACATTGATGTGCTGAAAAAGAACCTTAAAGTTATGGATTCCACGGCTATATCACTTTGTATGGATAACAGGATGCCCATAATAGTCCTTAATATGTCAAACCCCGGCGCGATCAGGAATGTCCTGCTTGGTAAAAAAATAGGAACGGTTGTCCACGGCTGATTTTAGACAGGGAGGTAGCAATGGCTCTTAAAAAAATTCTTGCTGAAATGGAAGATCATATGAAAAAAAGCGCAAAAAATGTTCATGATGAATTTTCTTCAATCCGGACCGGGAAAGCTTCCCCCGCATTGGTGGAAAATATCATGGTTGAGTATTATGGATCCCAGATGAAGCTTAAAGAAATTGCCGGTATTACGACTCCGGATCCCAGGCTTATTGTTGTACAGCCGTGGGATGTCGGCGCGGTTTCGGCGATTGAGAAAGCGATTATGAAATCGGATCTGGGAATTACCCCTAATAATGACGGCAGGATCTTGCGCATACCCATCCCCGAACTTAATGAAGAAAGAAGAAAAGATTTGATAAAGCTTGTCAGGAAGATGGCGGAAGACGGGAAAGTTTCCATAAGGAATATCAGGCGCCACGCCAATCATGAAATCGAGATGAAGTTTAAGGAGTCGGCTGTTACTGAGGATGAGAAATTCGAAGCCGTTGAAAAAACACAAAAAAAGACCGATGAGTATATAAAAGAGATTGATGAATTGGTAAAACACAAAGAAAAAGAAATAATGGAAGTTTGAATTTCCTTCCGTGTGTTTGCATATAAATTAATTGACATAACCCCTTTTTTGTATATAATTGCTGCCTTGCTCTTTTTGTTTTTTCGGGCCAGTAGCTCAGTTGGTAGAGCACCGCCCTTTTAAGGCGGGTGTCCTGGGTTCGAGTCCCAGCTGGCTCACCATTTATTTTCCGCGACCCCATCGTCTAGTGGCCTAGGACACAGGGTTTTCATCCCTGCAACACGGGTTCGACTCCCGTTGGGGTCGCCATTTTCTTCCCTGAATAAAGAACTTATCTTTTTCCCTGTCTTTTGTTATAATCGCATTTTTACTCGGTATGTAACCTGAATCTCAATCCAATAAGGAGGTTGTTATGAATAACATGGGGAATCTTTTCCAGTCGGCCGATTGGAAAAGCGAAAAACACGTGCCGGTAATAGATATGCCTGAGACGGTTGAAAAAGGAAAGGTCTTTGAAGTGAAGGTAACGGTAGGCAAGGAAATTCCGCATCCGAATAAAACCGAGCATCATATAAATTGGATAAAGCTATATTTTCAGCCCGAAGGGGAAAAATTCCCCTGTCAGATAGGAATGGCGGAATTTAACGCCCACGGGGCTTCGGTAAAAGGTCCCGACACAAGTTCTGTCTATTCCGACTACCGGTGTATTTTTGCTTTTAAGACAGATAAGCCCGGGGTTCTATATGCTTCAAGTTACTGCAATATCCATGGCCTGTGGCAGAATTCAGGAGAACTAAAAGTCAAATAATCAACAAAAGAAGGAAGATTATGGCTGAAAACATATCAGTTAATGTTGCAGAAAAATCAGAAACAAGTAATCTGGCTATTATAAGCATGGTCCTTTCGATTATCGGATTGGTCGGTTTTTGTATCTGTCTTGGCCCGGTCCTTGGAATACCTGCCGTAATATGCGGACATATAGCCCTCTCAAAAATCAAGTCTTCCAACGGCAAGTTTTCCGGAAGCGGAATGGCTGTAACAGGGCTTATAATAGGTTATATAAGCATAGCATTGACCGTAATCTGGATACTTTTTTCACTGATCGCCATTCCGAAGTTCACCGCTGCCGCGAAAGAGGCAAAACAGGTGATGTGTATAAGCCGTATCCGGCAAATAGGAACGGCATGTCAGGTATATAAGATGGGTTATATGGCATATCCCGACACATTATCAAGGCTTTATCCTGAATACATCTCCGATTTGGAAATTTTTACCTGTCCGAATACCTGCGACCGCATTTCTTCCGCTGAAGAAATCGATGAGTATTCGAGTTATATTTATGATTGTGACTGCGCGGATGATGATAACGGGAAAACCCCTATGATATGCGACAAAGAAGGGAATCATCCTAACGGTGTTAACTGTTATTTTTCTAACGGTGAAGCGGAATGGTGCCCCGGCTGCGGCTTGAATTGAATTGAATGTATAATATCAAAGCCCGGGTTTTGCAATAAACCGGGCTGACGCATGATGTGACTCCCCGAGACGTTTCCCTTTTTCAGAATTTGACAAAATCATAATATAAAGAAACCGGATGCGGGGGATATACGGTTATTGATGATATTTATTTCGAATGATCTTTAAATGAATGTTATATTTAACGTATGGTAGATGAGATGGCCGGTGTATACGATATAAAAAATCGTGGCTTTACGCTGATAGAACTTCTGGTTGTTATCGCCATAATTTCCATTCTGGCGGGACTTCTGCTTCCTGCATTAAAAAAGGCCCGGGAGCAGGCGTATAACGCTATGTGCCAGTCTAACTTAAAGCAGATAGGCAATGCGATATACATGTATACCTGCGATTATGACGGCACACTGCCTTTTGCCGTGACATTTTCATGGGAGCCTGACAATACAGGAGCATGGAACCCCAATCCCGGTTCGGCTTATCTCCACGATGTTTTAAAACCCTACCTGCTGGCAGCCTCCAAATCCGGCGAAGCCGGCATACTGGGCGAAGTCTGGATATGCAGATCTGCCGATTTACAGTTGCTTGAATGGGGAGGAGCAGAGCCGCAGAATGAAAAGTATTACAGATATAATTACTGGTTTTCGTGTGGAGGAGGGACATCTTCCCAGAATGCGGTTGGCAAGGGGAGAAAAATAGAGAATGTCCCGCATCAGTCTGAAGCGTGTCTTGTATTTGACACTTGCTGGGGAGATTGGGATGATGTTGCCGGGAAACCGAAGCTTCCCCATAACGGTATAAACGTATTGTATGTTGACGGGCATGTGGGTTTTGTTCCTGAAAGAATTTATTTTTCGCTGGATACTCCTATGAGCGGGACAGAACATCCTTACGAACAACCTTTTAAATCCCAGGGCTGGTTTTAATTTTTCTGATATAAATACCCGACACCCCTTTAAAATAGCAAACTTCTTTTTTGTTGTGCTATAATATAAACCTGTTTTAAATCCTTTAAAAAATGAGGTGCGATGTTGAAAATCGGGTTTTCAAAAGAAAAAGATATTTTATCCGTGATATTCAAAGGGGATTTTGACGAATCAGGCGCCGAGGATGTCAAAGAAGAACTTGAATCTCTGTGCAATGACGGAACTAACAGGAAAATCATATTCAATATGGGAGAAGTTCCTTATCTGAGCAGTTTTGGCATCAGAGAGCTTTTGAATTGCGTCAAGATGATAGACAAATGCGGCGGCAGGTATTGTTTCTGGGGTTTCAATGATAATGTCAGGCGCGTGCTTGAAAAATCAGGGTTGGCGGATATACTCAATATTGCCGATTTGGAAAAAACCGCGAAACAGAAAATATCAGACTGATATAATTTAAGATTGAATTATGGAAAATGAGCGCAGGACAAAATTGAATTTTGGAATCGCATGGGAATGGAAATACGATGATGTTTTTATCAGCAAACTGGACAAAGAATTGATAGATAACGGATTATCGTCCTATGTTATTAATCCGGGCAACGTATTTGAGACAATCGGACTCCTTGAACATGGAATGACGTTTGATTATTATCTCGACAGGGCGTCGGATGTGGATAACAGGTTTCTCCCGATTGAGAATATCATCGAAATGAGGGGAGGAAAGATATTCAATAAGAATTCTTATGCGCTGAGGGCTTCCGACAAATCAACCATGCATCTTGAATTTCTTGCCGCTAATTTAAACGTTCCTTATACATTTCTGCTGCCGCCTTTTAATGAATTCAACGAAATAAACCTTTCGGGAATTGAGAAGATTAACATGCCGTTCATAATAAAACCTTCGTCTTTTGGGGGCGGGGAGGGGGTCCAGACAGCCTGCACTATTGATGATGTGCAGAGGGCCAGATCGGAATACCCGAACGAAAAATACCTTATCCAGGAGAAAGTTGAACCATTGTATCTTGACGGCAAAAGAGCGTGGTTCAGGCCGATTTATGTGTGTGGAGAAATATATATATCCTGGTGGGATGACAATACTCATGTGTATGAGATCCTTAGCGATGAGGATGAAAAAAGGTTTAACCTTGGCGAAATCCGGGAGATAGTCCATAAGATCGCCCTTGTATCAAGGCTGGATATTTTTTCGACCGAGATCTGCTATTCGGGACAGGATAAATTTGTGGTGGTGGATTATGTCAATGACCCGTGTGACCTGAGGCTTAAATCCCTCTATTATGAGGGGGTCCCGGACGAAACAATAAATAATATTATACAGAGAATTGTTAATACTGTCGGGAAGGGTTGCCTTTCCGGCAATCCAACGGATTTGCATGTTTGAAAAAAGCGGAAAAGACGTTTATTTGGTAAGACATGGAGAAACGACCTGGAATTTTTCAAGAAAAATACAGGGCCAGAAAAATCCTCCGCTTACAAAACTTGGAAGAAAACAGGCCGGAGCCGCGGCCGAATATTTTTCCCGTCTCAGCCGAACGGACTTTAAAGTTTTTTCCAGTGATTTGAAGAGGGCGAGAGAAACGGCAAAATGCTTTTCCGACGTCCTGCATAAAAGAATTTTGTATGAAAAGGGCATAAGAGAAATTGCCCTGGGTGATTGGGAGGGGATGACTCCCGAAGAGGTGGATTTCCATTTTGACGACGGGTTTAAAAAATGGCTTTTAAAACCTTCGCGTATTGTTATTCCAGGGGCGGAAACCATAGAAGAATTTCAGGTAAGGGTAAAAAAAGCATGGGATACCCTTTTCCCAAAGCTGCATGACAGCAATTCTATTATTGTTACGCACGGCGGGGTTATAACAGCTCTGCTTGCCTGGTGGCTCAAAGCTGATTTTGACACACTGATATTGAGACTTGTCATTGATAACGGTTCAATAACGCATGTCCGTGTTTCAGCCACGCGAGTTATAGTGATGTCCGTTAATTCTGTTTCCCATATACATCATTTTCTTGAAAAATAAAATGGATGATAAGATCAAGGTTCTAAATTTTACGCCTGAAGAAATACGGCGCATATTGAAAAATATGGGGGAGCCTCCCTATAAAGGGAAGCAGTTCTGCCGGTGGGTCTATGAGAAGTCCGTTAGCGATGTTGAGAAGATGACAGACCTTTCACTTGATACGAGAAATCTGATAAAAAACAGGTTTGACATATGCCTTGTTAAAATCTCAGATGAAAGGATATCGGCGGACGGCAGTGTTAAATTGCTCTGCGGGTTGGAGGACGGAGAAGCCGTAGAAATCGTCCTGATTAAGCATTCAGGAAGAAATACTCTATGCCTTTCGACGCAGGCCGGGTGTAAATACGGGTGTTCTTTTTGCGCAAGCGCAAAATCCGGTTTTTCAAGAAATCTGAATGCCGGGGAAATAATTTCTCAGGTTCTTGTCGCGAAACAGAGGTTAGCCGCCGGCAGGCTGAATAATATTGTCTATATGGGTGTGGGGGAACCTCTGGACAATTTTGAAAATGTGGCAAAGAGTCTTGAAATCATTACTTCGGAAAGCGGTTTTAACATAGGCCAGAGGAAAATAACGGTTTCAACATGCGGCATAGCCCCGCAGATAATAAAGTTTGCCGATTTGGGAAAACAGTATGAATTATCGGTTTCATTGCATGCGGCGGCGGATGAAACAAGAAACAGGATTATGCCGGTTAATAAGAAATACCCGTTAAAAGAATTGTTAAAAGCGTGCGAATATTTTTATAATAAGACAAAAAGAGAAGTGACTTTCGAATATGTGTTGCTTAAGGGTATGAATGATTCCGAAAAAGATGCGGAAAACCTTGTAAAACTGGTCAAAGGTTTTAAGAGCAGGATAAATATTATCCCGTATAACGCAGCACTGTATTCAGAGTTTATTCCGCCGGATAATGAAACGCTGAAGTTATTTTGCGGAAAATTATCGGATGCCGGCTTGAAAGTTACCGTGAGGTGGTCGAAAGGTTCGGATATCGACGCGGCATGCGGGCAGTTGAGGTTTTTAAGGAAAAAAGACAAGATGCGGCAAGGTGTTGAATGAAGAAAATCCTAAAGTTTACGGTAATATTATTTTTTGTTTTTTCGCTTGCCCTGTTTATAGCCCAGAGACATATGAGCTCTGTGATTAAAAAAATAGCGGTTCCTCTTGTAAAGAAGCAATTATCTCTAAACATTGATTTTAACCGGGCGGACGTGAATCTATTTATCGGCCGGGTCCATCTGACGGATTTCAAGCTTTTAAAAGATGACGGAAATATACTGTTTAAAGCGGACAGTATTAACGCGGACCTGTCGTTCGGTTCATTCTTCGGAAAAGAGGTGTTGGTCAGGTCTTTGGGCCTGAACGGCATTGAGTTTGATTTAAAAATAGGAGACAATATTGAAAATACCGGCGAATATAAAAACCTGGTGGGGAATATAGACTGCAAGAAGACCAGCAGATCAGCCTGTTTTTTTATTGATGAGATAAGCATTAATGACGGGAAAATCAATTTTTATGACGGCCATATATCCCGTCCCCCGCATCTTACCGTGTTCGACGGCATTAGATTCAACATAAAGAAAATCGGGACCGGAGAAAAAGATAAGGATAATTATTCTTATTTTAACATGGAATGCGCGGTCAATCCGGAAAATGGAGGGTCCTGCGCCGCGAAAGGTAAAATTTTATTGTGGTCTGATAAACGTAATTTTGACGCCGATATTGAAATCAGAAGACTCGATTTAACCAGGGTAAAACCTTATTACAGCGAAAAAATGTCTTTATCGCTGAGCAAAGGTTATATGAGCCTCACAAGCAGCGTCAGGTGCAGGGAAGATAATATAGAAGCGAAAAACACCGCTGTCTTTGAGGATATTGAGGTTGATAAAACGGCTGATTTGAATTCTGTTGTTTTTGGCTTTTCCGCCCAGGCATTTATAGAATTCCTGAAAAATGAGGAAGGGTCTTTTAAGGTCGGATTTACTGTTTCGGGTGATATCAATAATCCGCAGTTTAACATAGAAAGGCAGTTTACAGACGCAATATCCGCTTCAATATCTTCACTGATAAAAAACAGTCTTAAGATGATACAGAATGTGACGGGAAAAGCGGCGAAAATAGGCACAAAAGCTTCCGAAACAGCTGTTGATGTCGGTAAATCGGCGGCGGAAACCACCGTTGATGCGACAAAAGCAGTCGGGAAATCAGTAACAGATACCTTGAAATCGCTTATACCAGGTAAATGATAAAGGGAAGATAAAATGAAAAAAAGTATTATTTATTTGATTTTTTTCGCGGTTCTTTTTATGCCGGTGTGTTTATACGCCGGGGATTCGGTGATGATAAATATGTCCGTCTCCGCTTATAATCCGGAAACAGTTAAGGTTGCGGTCTTAAATCTTGAAGGGAATACCGAGCGCTATGAATCTGAGCTGCCGGGCGGTAAGACATGGAGAGTTGATAATGCGGGGGAACTTGTGGCGGACGGAGTGGCTTCGATGCTTCTTTCATTTCCGGATTATAAGGTGATAGAAAGAGACCAGGTGAAGCACATACTGGAAGAACAGGACCTGCAGATGACAGACATCATAAAAAATAAATCCGTACAGGAGGTAGGAAATATTCTGGGCTGTGATGCTGTTGTCTTGGGAAATGTCATTGAGTATTTTTCCTGGCAGGAGTTTGTTTTCTGGGGGACAGATTTGTCCTTTAACATAAGGCTGGTTGATGTTAAGACCGGTACGGTTATATGGTCCGCCAGTGTGAGTATAAGAAAAAATTCCGGTAATGCCGGAGCAGCTTTAATTAAAGCCTGCACTCTTTTGAAAAGAGATCTGGAGAAAAGGTTTGAAGACGTTAAAAAGAAAAGGGACAGCAGGAACAGGGTCTCGGACGGCAAAATAAGGAAAAGGAGGGATTGATATCAGTATCTTTTCCTCATGCGGGAGGAATAAATGCCCGCCTCCTCGCGGTATTTAGCCACTGTCCTTCTTGCGACATCTATTCCTTCTTTTTTTACCATTTCGGCAATGGCGTCGTCGCTATAGGGCTTTGATTTGTCTTCGGATGATACAATTTCCCGTATCAGTTCTTTTGCTCTTTGCGCGGAAACCGTTTCGCCGCTTGCGGTATTAAGCGATGAAGTGAAAAAATATTTTATCGGGTAAAGGCCCCATGAACACTGCAGGTATTTGCTGTTTATCGCCCTGCTCACGGTTGATTCATGTATGTTAAGCCTGGATGAGATGTTCTGGAGAACCATCGGCTTCAGAGATTTAGGCCCTCTTTCAAAAAAATCAAGCTGGCATGAGAGTATCTCTGTCGCAATGTTATACAGGGTCTGTTGCCTTTGATAAATGTTTTTTATGAGCCATTTTCCTTCGCTGATTTTTTCCCTTATATACTGTTTGATATTTTTCGGTGTGCTTTCATCCTGCATGGATTTTTTATAGAAATTGCTGATTTTTATATGCGGGATGTACTCGTCATTCAATATTACCTCGAACCCGTCGTCCGTTTTCTCTATCGTAACATCAGGGCTTATGTAGGGTATCTCAGCCTGTTCGAAAGAAATTGCCGGTTTCGGATTCAATGATGATATTATCTTTTCGGCTTCCCTGATTTCATTAATGGAAACATCCAGGTCCTTTGATATTTTATCAAACTGTTTTTTCCCTAAGAGTTCAAGATTTCCGTTTATAATACTTTCAACGGTTTTATTTTTTATCCCCTTCCTTTCAACTTGAATCAAAAGACATTCTTTTATGTTGCTGGCCGCGATTCCGGGCGGGTCAAATTGCCGGATTTTCGAAAGGACTGCTGATACTTCTGGTTCGGATTCGGAACTTTCTTTTGCCAATTCTTCCAGAGAAGCTTTCAGATAACCGTTTTTGTCAAGGTTCCCGATGATGATTTTACCTATGGTTTTTTCTTTATCTGAATCAAGCATGATATTCAATTGGAATTCCAGGTATTCTTCAAATGTTTCGGGACGTGTTATAAGGCTCGCAAGGTAATCCCTTCTTTCTTTATCCGCGTTTGAATATTTTTTGAACTCCCCGCTGCTTTTGAAATATTCCTTCATTTCTTCGTCCGCGCTGACGAGAGAATCGAATTCCTCTTTAAAATCCAGTTCTTCGATTTTATCGGGTGTGTCTTCCGGTTCCGTTTCTTCGGCGTCGGTTTTTTCGGCGTTTTCTTCGATTTCAAGCACGGGGTTGGACTGAATCTGCTGCTGGATTATAGTCCTGAGTTCGAGCAGAGGCAGCTGGAGAATTTCCAGAGCCTGCCTCATCTGGGGGCTCATCATTAATTTTTGCTGCTGGGACTGTATTTGCCCTAATTCATATTGCATATTGCCTCTGATTGTGTTTAATATTAAACTATCATTTACCAACACAGAGTGTCAATCTAACAAATGAAATATGAAAATGGATTTTATAAAAAAACAGACAACCGTGAAAATGATGTGACGACACTGAATTGTCGACAGGCGGATGATATGGTGGAAATTTGTGTCCTGGCCAGCGGTTCGAGGGGCAACTGCATTTATATAAGCGATGGGAACAAAGGGTTTCTTATAGACGCAGGGTTAAGCAAAAGAGAATTTCTGAAAAGATTTCATGAGAAGGGGCTTTCCCGCAGGCCGGTTAATGTCATTCTTATAACACATGAACATTCAGACCACATAAAAGGAGTAATTCCCATATCGGATTTTTTCGGATGTCCCGTACTGGCAAATGAACTTACGGCCGGTGAAATAAGAAAAATATTCGGCGGCGCCGATGCCCTGAGCCCTTACAAAAACGGGGAAGAAGTGAAACTCGGCAAATTTAAGATAAGTTCCTTTCCCATTTCACATGATGCGGTTGATCCGGTTGGTTATGAGGTGATCCATGAGCACGGCAAAATCTGCATAGTGACGGATATAGGTTATCCTTCCAACCTTGTTAAGGAGAAACTGAAAGGCAGCAATATTATTGTGATAGAAGCCAATCATGAAGAGAATCTTGTGTTTAACGGCAGCCGCCCATGGGATGTCAAGCAAAGAATTGTCGGAAGGAAAGGTCATCTGTCCAATGATGACCTTGCGGTTCTTTTGCATGAAGTCGCCGATGAAGGACTGCAGTTTATTTTCCTGGCTCATTTAAGCCGTGACCATAATATCCCTGAAAAGGTTGCGGGCCTTATAAAAGGAGTGCTGTCCGACAAGGTGTTAAATGGAACAGATGTCATATTAACATGGCAGGACAGGCCGACGGATATATACAGGATTGCAGATAGTAAAAAAATTGAAAAAGAAAGAACGCTATTCACTTAAAATGATTGCCTGAAAAAAACTGAAAGGATATGAATGGTTTTCGATACACTTAAATTATTTACCGGTTTTGTCATGCTTTATTTCGGCTCGGAATTTCTTGTAAGGGGCGGGGTAAATATCGCGCTCAGTTTAAGGATAAAAAAGGTGATAATAGGGCTTACTCTATGCGCGTTCGGGACGTCTTCGCCTGAGTTCATAGTTAGTTTTCTGGCGGGGCTTAATAAATCTTACGATGTTTGCCTGGGAAATGTGGTGGGCAGCAACATAGCGAATGTTTTCCTTGTCCTTGGTATTGCGGCTATCATAAGACCGATTAAAATCGATGTCCAGCTTCTAAAGATAGATTTCCCCGTATTTTTGATCACCATCGGATTTTTTACGGCAGTTTGTTTTTTGGGGGAAATAACACGGATAACGGGTTTAATAATGGTCATTTTTTTGCTGCTGTATCTGTTACTGCTTGTAAAGAACGGCAGAGAAGGATCAATAGGGGACAATACTGTTTTGGGAGTCAAAAAAAGGAAAATAGCGCGGGATTTGACTGTAGCGGTTTCGGGCCTTGCCGTTCTGATTGTAGGCGGAGACCTTACGCTCAAAGGAGCGTTGGGGATAGCCGACGCTTTTAATATAAACAAACTGTTCATAGGTTTGACTATCGTGGCTGTCGGGACATCTCTTCCGGAGCTTTTTGCAAGCTCTGTCGCAAGTTTTAGACAACATGGCGACATATCTATAGGAAATGTATTGGGAAGCAATATTTTTAACATATGTTTTGTCATCGGTATTGTCTCATTGTTTTTTCCTCTTACCGTTTCAAAGGATATTATAAGATTTGACAACTGGTACCTTTTGGCAGGGTCTGTTCTTATCAGCCTTATAGCCTATAAGAGAAGGAAGATAGGGAGAAGAGAGGGTGTTTTTTTTCTTTTATTATATGTGATTTTTTTATCTTGTATTTATATCCGGGCAGCAGGCTGAAAAATTATATCTTGACATTTTCTCTCCCTGATATTATTTTATAAATGATATTTTGAAAGGAAAATTATGATTACCGCTATCAAAGCTATTATTGTGGTGTTGTTAGTGCTTGTCCTTAAAAGGGACGAGGTAGCGGTGATCTCTGTGCGTTTTTAATAAAGAGATCGAGTGGGAATTAAACCCGCTGCCTCGAAGAGAGGCAGCGGGTTTTTTATTTACATGGTGTTTTAATTTAAGTATTATAAGAGCTTTGAGTGTTCTGTTATTTTCAAAAATCTATAACCATAAGAAGGAGTTCCTGTTATGAAGAGTGATGCTGTCAAAAAAGGGATTGAAAGGGCTCCCCATAGGGCTTTGCTTTATGGGACAGGGGTAACTGATGGAGATTTAAAAAAGCCGTTTATCGGTATAGCATCCTCCGTAACAGACCTGATACCCGGTCATGTTGATATGAAGCAGCTTGAACGGTCGGTAGAAAATGGCGTCTATGCAGGCGGAGGCAGGCCTTTTATATTCGGAATACCCGGAATCTGTGACGGCATCGCCATGGGTCATGACGGCATGAAATATTCTCTCCCCTCAAGGGAACTGATTGCCGATATGGTTGAGACTATAGTTACGGCTCATGCCCTTGACGGGATTATTTTGCTGACAAACTGCGACAAAATTACACCGGGTATGATAATGGCGTTGTTCCGCCTTAACATTCCCGGGTTGGTCGTTACTGCGGGCCCGATGTTAACTGGCAGGTATTTTGATAGAAGGACATCGCTTGTAAGCGATACTTTTGAAGCTGTCGGGAGATTTAAAGCCGGAAAGATATCAGAACATACATTATGTGAATTGGAGAAAGTCGCGTGTCCCGGCGCCGGATCATGCCAGGGGATGTTTACGGCCAATACGATGGCTTGTGTCACCGAAGCGATGGGACTGTCTATGCCTTATTGCGCGACCGCGCTTGCTGTTTCGGCGCAGAAAAAGAGAATAGCGCATGAGAGCGGGATAAGAGCAGTTGAACTGGCGAGAAAAAATATTACACCGAAAAAGATTGTTGACCGTAAATCTATTGAAAATGCCGTTAAGGTAGATATGGCCCTGGGAGGTTCAACTAATACGGTATTGCATATCACGGCTATAGCGCATGAGGCGGGAATAGAGTTGCCTCTGGAAGTTTTTGACGAAATCGGCATGAAGACGCCGCATATAGCTAAAATGAATCCGTCGCCCGGCGGATATTTTATGGAAGATCTGCATTATGCCGGGGGTATTCCGGCCGTATTTAAAAGATTGGGCAAAAAGATTGCGGCCAGGCCGACTGTTTCCGGCCTGACCACGGCTCAAATAGCTAAAAAAGCGGAAATAAGAAATGATGATGTTATAAGGCCGATGAATAAGGCTCATCATAAACAGGGAGGTATAGCTGTTCTGCGGGGTAACCTGGCAGAAGGCGGTGCTGTGGTCAAGCAGTCTGCGGTTGATTCCGATATGATGAAGTTTGCAGGTACCGCAAAATGTTTTGACAGGGAAGAAGACGCTATGAAAGCGATAGTCGGAGGCAAAATCAGGAAAGGAATGTTTGTTGTCATAAGATATGAAGGTCCTAAGGGCGGGCCTGGTATGAGAGAGATGCTTTCCCCCACCGCTGCCCTGATGGGAAAGGGACTTGGGAATTCGGTCGCGCTTATGACAGACGGGCGTTTTTCCGGAGGCACAAGAGGCCCTTGTGTCGGACATGTGTCGCCTGAGGCCGCTGCCGGGGGACTGATAGCTTATATAAGAGACGGGGATAAAATAAGGCTGGATATCCGCGCGCGTAAAATTGAACTTGAGGTAGGGAAAGACGAAATAGAAAAAAGAAAAAAAACTATGAAAATTAAAAACCGCAGGATAAACAATGGTTATCTTGCCCGTTATTCCGACATGGTTACATCTGCCGGGACCGGCGCGGTTTTTAAAAAGTGAAGTTATTTTAAAGGGGATAAATATGAAAGGTGCTGAGATTCTGATTGAAAGTTTTAGGAAAGAAAAAGTCGATGTTGTTTTCGGCTATCCGGGAGGTTCTGTTCTTGATATTTTTGACATTATCTATAAATCAGGCCTGCGCTTTATATTGACAAGGCATGAACAGGGCGCCGCGCATGCGGCTGACGGATATGCCAGAGCTACAGGGAAAACAGGAGTTTGCATTGCGACTTCCGGGCCGGGGGCGACTAACCTGGTTACCGGAATCGCTACGGCATATATGGACTCCGTTCCCATGGTTGCTATAACAGGGCAGGTTCCTACAAGGATGATAGGAAATGACGCATTTCAGGAAGCTGATATAACCGGGATTACAAGGCCTATCACCAAACATAATTATCTTGTTAAAGATATTGATGAACTGCCCAGAATACTTAAAGAGGCTTTTTATATAGCCAATACCGGAAGGCCGGGTCCCGTCCTGGTTGACATACCCAAGGACATCCAGAATGCTTCGACTGATAATAAGTATCCTGATTCTGTCGAAATGCGCGGATACAAGCCTAATTACGAAGGGCATATCCAACAGATAAAAAAGGCGGCCGAGATGATAATGGCGGCCCAGAGGCCTGTTATTTATGCGGGCGGCGGCGTAATAATATCTAACGGTTCGGAAGAACTGACTAAGCTTGCCGGAAAAGCGGGGATACCCGTTACTACCACATTGCTTGGACTCGGTTCTTTTCCGTCGACAGATGATTTATCTCTCGGAATGCTTGGTATGCATGGGACAAAATATGCCAATCTTGCGGTTCAGGATACGGATCTTTTAATAGCTGTCGGGGCAAGGTTTGATGACAGGGTTACGGGTAAAGTTTCCGAGTTTGCGCCTCATGCGAAAGTTATACACATTGATATTGACCCGACATCCATAAGGAAAAATGTTAACGTAGACATTCCTGTTGTCGGAGATGTTAAAAAGGTTCTGGCGGAGCTTATAAAAAACATAAAGAAGTGTGATACACAGCCATGGCTGAAAAAGATAGCAGGATGGAAAAAAGAATATCCTCTTTCTTACGGAAAAGGCGGGCTTAAGCCGCAGTTTGTCATAGAAAAGATATATGAACTGACCAGAGGGGATGCGATTATAACGACTGAGGTCGGGCAGAACCAGATGTGGGCTGCGCAGTTCTATAAGTATACCCGCCCAAGGACGTTCCTCTCGTCAGGCGGTCTGGGTACGATGGGATACGGGCTTCCGGCTGCTATGGGAGCTCAGGCGGGATGTCCCGGCAAACTGGTTTTTGATATTGCCGGCGACGGCTCCATTCAGATGAATATACAGGAATTGACTACCTGTGTATTAAATAAACTGCCGGTTAAAATTATCATATTGAATAACGGCTGTCTGGGAATGGTCCGCCAGTGGCAGGAACTGTTTTACGGAGGAAGATATTCTTCCACGATTTTAAATTCCAAGGGGCCTGACGGCGAGAAAGGCATTACATTCTGCGAGGAAAACAAATGCCATCCTTACTTGCCGGATTTTATAAAATTAGCCGGGGCTTTTGGCGCGGAAGGAGTGAGAATTTCGAAAGATTCCGAAGTTATTCCCGCTTTAAAGAAAGCAATAGAATCGGATAAAACATATATTATAGAATGTATTGTTGATCCTGAGGAAAATGTTTTTCCCATGGTTCCTGCGGGAGCTTCGCTTAATGAGATGATAGAATCAATGGCGTAAAAAATGTAAATTCGGGATTCAAATATCGAAATACAAAAATCGAAAGCGAAAACGGGGGTTATGATGAAACATACAATAAGCGCGTTGGTTGAAAATAAGTCCGGCGTCCTCGCGAGAATTGCCGGTTTATTCAGCGCAAGAGGATTTAATATAGATAGTTTAGCGGTAGGGGAAACTCAGGACGCCGCTATTTCGAGAATGACTATAGTAGTCCGGGGTGATGATGCTGTTTTGGAGCAGGTCTGCAAACAGCTGAATAAACTGGTTGATGTCATTAAAGTGCAGGATTTTGCGGGAAAAGATTTCGTAGACAGAGAACTGATACTGTTAAAGGTCTCAACAGACGGCAAAACAAGACATGAAGTGCTGCAGATAGTTGAAATATTCAGGGCAAAGATAATAGATATTAAGGCAAAAAGCATGACTATTGAGGCAACGGGCAGCGATTCCAAAGTTGATGCTATTATAGATATGCTGAAGCCTTTCGGGATAAAAGAGCTTGCAAGAACCGGTAAAATCGCTATTGCGAGAGGATAAAAATTTCAATCACTGAGAAAGGAGAAACTGGAAATGGCAAAGATGTATTATGACAAGGACGCGGATATTAAGCTGATCCGAAGCAAAAAGGTGGCTATAGTCGGTTACGGAAGCCAGGGGCATGCCCAGGCTCAGAACCTTCGTGACAGCGGAGTTAAAGTGATCGTATCCGAACTTGAAGGTACCGATAACTATAAACTTGCGGTAAAACATGGTTTTAAGCCGGTTGACGCGGATGAAGCCGCCCGGTCGGCTGATGTAATCCAGATGCTTGTTCCCGATCAGGTTCAGGCCATGGTATATAAAGAGATGATACAAAAATATATGAAGAAAGGGAAAACACTTGTTTTTTCACATGGGTTTAATATCCATTTCGGACAGATAGTGCCTCCGAAAGATATCGATGTAATTATGATAGCACCTAAAGGTCCGGGACATCTGGTAAGGTCCGTTTTCGAAAGCGGCGGAGGTGTGCCCTGCCTGATTGCTGTTTATCAGGATGCCAGCAGGAACGCCAAAAAGATGGCTCTGTCTTATGCAAAGGGGATCGGCGGAACCCGCGCAGGAGTCTTGGAAACAACATTTAAAGAAGAAACCGAAACAGACCTTTTCGGCGAGCAATGTGTATTATGCGGGGGAACTACCGAACTTGTAAAAGCGGGTTTTGATACCCTTGTAAACGCGGGATACCAGCCTGAAATAGCATATTTTGAATGTCTTCATGAGCTTAAACTCATAGTTGACCTCATGTATGCCAAAGGAATGGCGGGCATGAGATATTCCATATCGGATACGGCCGAATACGGTGATGTTACAAGGGGTCCGAGGATTATCACGGAAGACACAAGAAAAGAAATGAAGAAAATTCTGACTGAAATCCAGAATGGCGAATTTGCAAGGGAATGGCTGCTTGAGAACAGAGTGGGAAGGCCTGTATATAATGCGCTTGTCAGACAGGGAAAAGAACATTTGGTTGAAAAAGTCGGGGAAAAACTGAGAGCTATGATGAAGTGGCTCAGTAAGTAAATGAGGTGATGGTTCTAAATGATAAAAAGAAACGGTAACGAGAAAGTAATAATTTATGATACCACGCTCAGGGATGGAGAGCAGTCGCCCGGGGCAAGCATGAACATAAAAGAGAAGCTTGAAGTTGCAAAACAGCTTCTCAGGCTTAATGTTGATGCGATAGAAGCGGGTTTCCCGATAGCTTCTCCCGGTGATTTTGAAGCCGTGAAGCTTATTTCATCGGAGATAAAGGGCCCGGTTATTTCGGGCCTTGCGAGGTCTCTGCCTAAAGATATAGATGTGGCCTATGAATCTCTGAAAAAAGCCAAAAGAAGAAGAATCCATGTTTTTCTCGCGACTTCCAAGATACATATGAGGTACAAGCTCAAGAAAGCCGGGGAAGAAATACTTTCTCAGGCTGTTGATGCGGTGAAGTATGCGAAAAAAATGTGCGATGATATAGAATTTTCGCCTGAGGATGCGTCAAGGACCGAACCTGAATTCCTTGCAAGGGTTGTAAGAGCGGTGATAAAGGCGGGAGCCACCACCGTTAACATACCCGATACCGTCGGATATGCCATACCCATGGAATTCGGCGGTCTTATCAAATATATATTTTCTCATGTGGATAATATAGATAAGGCGGTAGTAAGTGTCCATTGCCATAATGATCTCGGGCTTGCTGTCGCTAATTCTCTTGAAGCCGTTGTTAATGGCGCCAGACAGGTTGAATGCACCGTTAACGGGATAGGCGAGAGGGCAGGAAATTGTTCACTCGAAGAAATCGTGATGGGAATTAAAACAAGGCGCGATATCTTTAAGTGCAGCACCGGTGTGGACACTACGGAAATAATGAAAGCGAGCCGTCTGGTCACTCGCGTTACGGGTATTGTCGTCCAGCCGAACAAAGCTATAGTGGGGGAAAATGCTTTTGCCCATGAGGCGGGGATACATCAGGATGGCGTACTTAAGGAAAGAAAGACTTATGAAATAATGTCTCCTCAGGATGTCGGTGTCGAAAAAAGCAAACTTGTGCTTGGAAAACATTCCGGCCGGCATGCGTTTAAGGAAAGGGTGAAAGAACTCGGTTTTGACCTCAGTGAGCCGGATGCCGAAAAAGCGTTTGAAAGGTTCAAAGTGCTCTGCGACAAGAAAAAAACCGTTTATGATGATGACCTTATTGCGATAGTAACCGACGAAATAGCGGAGGTCAGAGAGGTTTTCAGGCTTCGCACGCTTGACATAAGCTATAAAACAGGAAGCACTCCCGAGGTTACTGTTATTCTCGACAAGGAAAAAATAAAAATAACAAGAAGATCATCGGGTGACGGCCCTGTGGACGCAATATACAAAGCTATAGATAAGATTACAGGAATAAATGGGTTACTGCTTGATTACAGTATTCATTCGGTGACTTCCGGTAAAGATGCTATAGGAGAAGTTCTGGTGAGAGTAGATTTCGGAAACGGTCGTATCGTTAACGGACGCGGCGCCAGCACGGATGTTGTTGAAGCAAGCGCGAAAGCATATCTTAATGCGGTTAATAAGTTGATATCCGGCAGGGTTTCCGTAAAAACCGGAAGGCTTATATAATTATGAAGGTATTGCTTATAGGTCATCCTCTGGGACATTCCGCCTCCGGGATTTTCCAGAATGCCGGTTTTAGTGCTCTCGGCATGGATGTTTCCTATGAGAATTGCGATATTGGTCCCGGGGAATTGGATAATAAAATCAATGAAATCAGGAAATCCGACCAATATCTTGGCTGTAATATTACAATTCCTTATAAAACCGATATTATCAAATTATTGGATGAGATTGATGACAGCGGTCTTGCCGGGATAACAGGCGCGGTTAATACTGTTGTTCGCAGACAGGATGGCCGATTATGCGGTTATAATACGGATGTGACAGGTTTTAGGGAAGCGGCGAAAAGAAAGCTGAAAATTGATTTTGCCGGTAAGAACATTTTAATAGTCGGCGCCGGGGGGGCAGGAAGGGCGGTTGTTGCCGCGGTAGGATTATCTTTGGAAGTTGATAAACCCTCAGGTGTTGTAATAGCGGATATTGATTTGCCTAAAGCTGCCCGGATAGAAGCTGAAGCAGGGATGCCCGGCATTGATTTTGCCGCGAAAAGCGCGGATGATATTGATAAAGAGATACAAAAAGCCGACCTTATCATAAATGCCACTCCTCTTGGGACGGGGAAAGACACAAGGACCCCAATCAATACGGATTTGCTGCATAAAGGCCAGTATTTATTTGATGTAGTTTATAATCCCGTTGAGACGGTTTTGCTGAAAAAAGCTAAAGGAAAAGGTGTTATCTGCTGTAACGGCCTTTCAATGCTTTTTTATCAGGGATGGCATGCGTTCAGGCTCTGGATAGAAGAATATAACGTCCGGTCAGGACTAAAACTGCGTCCGGATAATGCCGTTCATGATAGGATGAAAGATGCTTTAAAAAAACATTTCGGTGTTGATGAATTATGAGCCCGTTTTTTTTCTGGTCTGTAATATATTTTATTCTGGGACTTATAATGGGAAGTTTTCTGAATGTCTGCATTTACAGGATGCCCAGGGGACTTTCGATAATAGCGCCCCCGTCTCACTGCCCCGAGTGCAATTCAAGGATATTATGGTACGATAACATACCCGTCGTAAGCTATTTGTTTCTGAAGGGAAGGTGCAGGCAGTGCTGCAAACCGATTCCCCCCCTTTACCTGATAGTCGAAGTTCTTACGGCGATCCTCTTCCTGTCGGCATATCTGTTTTCATATACTGTTCCGGCGGTAATGTTCAAAATTGTATTATTTTCGGTCCTGGTGCTTGCCTCTTTTATCGATATAAAACATTTTGTCATCCCCGATGAATCTAATCTGATAGGCTTTATTTTTGCCGTATCGATGTCCATATTATTCCCTTATCTCCAGGGCCGTGATATATGGTATCTGGCTCTGGGGGATTCTTTGCTGGGGGCTTTTGCGGGTTTTGCGACATTGGGATTCGTATCGTTTGCGGGTTCCAGGCTGCTGAAAAAGGATGCAATGGGTTTTGGGGATGTTAAGTTTATCGCAATGATAGGCGCTTTCACCGGCTGGGAGATGGTATTGCTTACGATTATGACAGCGTCTTTTATCGGGGCGGTTTTGGGCGGGGCGCTTATGCTTTTCAAAACCAGGAACCTGAAAGGGAGAATACCGTTCGGGCCTTATCTGGCGGCAGGGGCTGTCATATCGGTTCTCTTCGGAAAGGCCATTATCAGCTGGTATTTTTCTTTTTGCGGGATATCGTAGGTTTTACCGCAGATCCGGCGTCCATATGCAAATTTGGTTCTTTCCCTGATTTTTTGCCTTATACAGGGCTCTGTCAGCCTGCTTTATAATTTCTTCGATGTCTTCGGAATTTTCAGGGAAACAGGATGCTCCTATGCTGAGTGTTACGGGAATCCTTGCGCCGTTAACAATGGGAGCGGTTAGAAGAATGGAATTTAAAACCCGTTTTCCGAACTCAATTGTATCTTGTGATTTAAGATTTGGAAGGCAGACCATGAATTCATCTCCCCCGTATCTGCAGGCAAAATCGGTTTTCCTCAGGTTTTCTTTTATATTTTTTGCTATGGACTGAAGGACAGCATCCCCGTTGGGATGCCCGTATGTATCATTGACGGATTTAAAATTATCTACGTCCAGAATAAATAATGTCAACACATCGCCGTATCTCTTGCACCTGTAAAGTTCGGTTTCGAGCCGGGCTTTAAAATGCCTTATAATAAATAATCTTGTCAGGCCGTCGGTTATGGACAACTCCTGAACTTTTTCAAAAAGCCGCGCATTTTCTACTGCCATGGCAATTTGGCCGGCAAATGATTTTATTGTTTGTATTTCATCGGAACTGATTTTTTCCTGGCTCAGTATATTATCTACAACCAGGATCCCCACAACCTGGTCTTTAACGTGAAGAGGCACATAGACGACCCTGTCATGAAACTCAACAGCCGTTTCCCTGTCCGGAAATTGTAAAACCATATCTACAAAGGGATGGATACCGTGTTCAAGAGAGTAACATTCTTTTTCCAGGGAAGTTGTTTCTCCTCTCATATCGTAGGATATTTCGCCTTTTAATAATTTCTCATCTTTATTTACGAGGTAAAGGCGCACCCTGTCAAAACCGAGGTTTTTGACTATGCTTTTTACCACAAGCCCCAGGAGTTTATTTAAATAGATGCTTTTTACAATATTGGAAGTTATTTCGAAAGAACCTTTAAGTTGCCGCATGTGAATTTCGTTTTGAAGAAACAGGGTAAGGTTCTTCAGGGAAATGGCAAGTTCCATGCAGAATGTGTGAATTTGTGAGATTATATTCTGAGTGAGGCTGGTTCCGGTCAGGAGTGAAACCCGGACCATTCCGAGAAATTCATTTTTAAACCTTAACGCAAAGCAGGCGCTTTTATGCCGGCCCCTGTCGATTACAATATCGGTTGTGCCGGTTACAAGCTGCCAAAGGGGCATTTCTTTTGTCAGGGCGATAAGTTCGGCCCCTTCCTGTATAACCCCCATAAAAAGAACTTTCTGGCAGCGCAGAATATTTTCATGTTTGTCCCATGCGAATATTGTCGCCTCGATTTTTCCGAGTGACCTTCCCAGCAGTAAAAGCGCATGAGTGAATAAAGAATCCGTATCCCTGTCCTGGCTTATAAGATGAATGGATTCTTTCGAAAAAACAACACTTGAAGGGGCTGTGTTTATCTTTTTTCTCTTTTTTCCGGCGTTCTCTGGCATATACATATATCCTAACTATGTATTGATGTTATGTAATTGGCTTCCGCCGCCGCTTTGGTTATTTCCTCATCAACGGCTTTTTCGGAAAATTTCCCGGTTCGGATCTGCAGCAGCACCCTGTCGGTGAATGCGGTTATTATTTTTTCAAGAGAACCGACAAGAGATGAATACGGCGTATATAAAAACGTTATACCGTTTTTAAGCGCGGTAGTTATAGCTTCATGGTATTGTTCATGACCTTTAAAGAATTCTTTCAAAAGGGATGTCCGGGAAGGGAATGCTCCTATTATATAACAGTGCCTGAGCTGGGATTCCGGCGAAATCAGATATCTTATCCATTCGGATGCTTCTTCCGGATAACGGCATAATCTGGGCATTGCAAGGCAGCTCCCGCCTACAAAAGGAAAACTCCCTTTCGGGCCCTTTGGAACCTGCGTCAGGTCGTAATTTTCAACTACCTCGGGAGAAAAATCAGAGTGCTTTAAGTTTGCTAAATTGTAAAACGGAGATTTTCCGTTTATCTCCATCGCGTATCTGCCTGAGAAAAATGTTCCGGGCGGGATTATCCCGTACTTCCCTTCCGTTCCGGCAAACAGGTCATTTACCAGTCGGAAATACCATTTGAAAGCGTTTCTTGCTTCGGGTTTATCAAAAGCTATTCTCTTCAGGTCGGAGGAAAGGAAATTGCCTCCCGTTCCCCACAACCACGGGGCGATATCATGGATAAAGATGGTTTCGGGATGTCCCGACAGCTTATAAGCCATAATATCATTGTCGGATTTTATGCTGTTTTGTATTGTCATGCATACATTTCTGAAAGATTCAAAGTCGCTGATATCGGCTACGCCGAAACCGAACTTTTTCAGTATGTCTTTTCTGAAATAGAGAAGCCTTATGTCGGAAAACCATGGGATACAAAGAATCATATCGGTATTTGGCGACTTGGGAACATTTTTTAGCGGTTCGATAATATCCTCGGTTATCGAATAATCGAAGAAATCTCTCATGTCCCTTAATACTCCCAGGTATGTAAGGCTTGGAACCCATGTTGTCCCTATCTGAATCACATCAGGAGGCGCCAATTCATCCTGGTGCTTATAATAATTCATAAGCCTGTCCCATGCATGTGCCCAGGGAATAATCGTGGGTTCAATATGGATATTCCGGTTTTGCTGCTCGAACTTCGATATTTCCTTCTGCAGGATGCCCAGTGTATCGAAATCCGCATTCGGCATAAGCCAGAAATTTATAACTATTTTAGACATATCAGGATGTCCTGTTGAGTTTTTCTATTATTGTGTCCGCAACGGTTTCCGGAGAAAGATTATTTGTGTCCACGATGTAATCAGCTTTTTCGTAATAAGTTTTTCTCTGTTGAAGGAGTTTGCCGATCTGTTTTTTCTTGTCAGATGTGTTTAACAGCGGCCTGTGAGTGCTTTTTTCCGTTCTCTTAATAACTTTTTCCGGTGAGACTATAAGAGAAAAGGTTATCCCGTTTTTTCCTAAATTTTTTATATTTTCTTCGTCCAGCACAACTCCTCCGCCCGTAGATATAATTAAATTCTCGGAACCGGATAGTTTTTTTGACAGTGTTTTCTCAAGGTTTCTGAAATATTTTTCGCCTTTTTTATTAAAAATTTCCGGGATGGACATGTTGGCTTCTTTTTCAATCTCATCATCCATTTCTATATACTTCATGTTTAATTTTTTGGACAGGATTTTCGCAACCGTTGATTTTCCCGAAGCCATGAAACCGAATAACACTATATTCATCTGCACCCCAGGCGGATGATGTATTCGTTGAAATTATTTTTTATTTCGGCAATGGAGTCTCCGCCGAATTTTTTGATAATTTCATCTGCCAGGACAAAAGACAGCATGGATTCTCCGATGATACCCGCGGAAGGAACGGCACAGCAGTCGGACCTCTCTTTAGAAGCTTTTGTAATCTTATGAGTTTTAACATTTATTGTATTAAGGGGTTTTGCCAAAGTCGGAATCGGCTTCATAAAAATTTTAACGGATATGGGTTCGCCGTTTGATATTCCGCCTTCTATGCCCCCCGCATTGTTGGTTTTCCTGTAATATCCGCCCGCTCTTGAATAGTTATCTTTTGAGAAAAGAATTTCATCATGAGCGCGAGACCCTTTTAATTTATATGAACTGTCGCCGCTGCCGATGGAAACGCATTTTATGGCATTTATAGACATCATGGCCCGGGCAATTAAAGCATCGAGTTTTCTGTCCCACTGGGTGTGGCTTCCCAGACCCACAGGGACATTCACGGCAATTATCTCACAGCAGCCGCCCAGGCTATCCCCTGAACTGAACGCCCCTTTGATTTCTTTCTGCATTTTCTTTTCGGCATTAAGGTCAGCGCATCTAAGCGGAGATATTTTTTGCCTCTCTTTGATTTCTTCCAGTGTTAGTTTCGAGCAGTCCGCGCTTGTACTTCCGATACATACCACATGGCTGAAGACGCTGATGGATAATTCGGACAATAACAGTTTGCAGAAAGCGCCGGCCGCCACTCTCACTGCGGTTTCCCGCGCGCTGGCGCGCTCAAGAATATCTCTGGCATCATCCCGGGAATATTTGAGCAAACCGGCCAAATCGGCGTGTCCCGGCCGCACATTATGTATTTCAGGCAGTGAGTTTATCGAAAAATCCTTATTCCTTATGCAAAACGAAATCGGGGAGCCTATCGTGATTTTTTTTCTGACACCGGAATTGATTGTAATCCTGTCGCATTCTATGCGCATTCTCCCGCCCCGGCCGAATCCTGACTGCCTTTTGGCAAGCTCGGTGTTGATAAATTTTGTATCGATTGTTATGCCGGCGGGGAAGCCGTCAAGGATTCCGGTAAGACATTTCCCGTGGGATTCGCCCGCAGAAAGAAATTTCAACATTATCATTTCCTCTCAAATCGTTATTGATTAAGATAAATTATAGCAGAATAGACTGATAAGTAAAAAAGAAAATAGCGCTGCTCGATATATTGACGCCCGTAACAATTTGGCTTATAGTTAGTTGTAAACAGTTAATTCTTTATTGTTTTTAAACCGGATTTTTTCAGATATGAATAAGAAAACAGTTGATTTTATTTTTTTTGCCTTATGTATAGCGGTGAATTTATATGTCAGGTATATCCCTTCCTGTATGCCGCAGCTTAAGGAAAACATTTCAGGGCAGCTGTCCATACGGGGGGCGCCGGAAGATAATCGCGGAGATCTAACGGATAAAAAATATGAATATCCGCTTAAAAACTATATTGACGAAAACGGCGACAGGTATTTCTTTGACGTAGACTCATACCAGTACCTGTTGCGGACAAAAAACGTCCTGATTAACGGATTCCCCGGGGATATAAAGAAAGACGGGGACGCGTATGACAGTTTTACGCTGGCGCCTGTTGGCAATAAGATATCGAATGCGCGGTTTCTTTTTTATTTGAGCGCGTTTTGTTTCAGGTTTTGTTCTTTGTTTGCGGATAATCTGTCGCTGCAGAATTTTCTCTTTTTCGTGCCGGTTTTCTATGCCTTGGTCTTCGTGGCGATCGTTTATTTTGCCGCGAGAACGTTTTATTCGCCGGTCAGTTCTTTTTTAACCGGTCTTTATATAGGGTTGAACGGGATGCTGGCTGTCAGGACATCCGCGGGCCGGTATGATTATGACGCGCTTAATCTTATCCTTCCTTTTTCCTCAATCTGGTTCTTTTATCTTTCGATAAGGAACAGGGATAATAACTTAAAAAGCCGGTCGTTTGCTTTTATAAGCGCACTGTTGGCCGGCCTATTCGCTTTTTCATGGTCCGGGTGGTGGTTTTCCTTTTTAATAATTGTTTTTTACGGGTTTTTCCTTATAGCCAACAATATTTTTCTTTCCCGCAGAGACCGTATCGGCAGAAACAAAGATAATATGAAGTTAGCTGTTTTATTAACAATTGTAATCTCAGGTGGTTTTGCCGCGGCTTTTCTTTTGACGGGTTTTAATCCTGTCTGTCTTATCGTAAACAGCCTGAGAGAAACGATAGGACTCGTTATTTCTTCAAAAATGTCTTTTTATCCGTCGGTGTTTTATACGGTCAGCGAGCTTGAGAAAACAGAAGCGTTGCAGGTGATAAATTCATCGGGCGGGATATGGGGGGTTGCTCTTTCTTTCGCGGGATTTTTATTATTGTTAAAAGAAAAAAAGGATGACAAATCATTTGATTTTTTTCTTCTGATGTTCATATGGCTGGTGTTTATGTGGTTTGCCTCTTTGTCGGGTGTGCGTTTTGTTGTATTTTTTGTAGTGGCTTTAGGTTTTTTCTTCGGTTTTTTCGCGGAAAAAGTTGTCAGTTTGTGTTTCCGGGACAAGGGGATTGCGAAAAACCTTATGTGGACGGCAGCGGCTTTTCTGGTTTTACTTGTTTCGACGGGAACTGTTATCAGGGCATATGGGATGGTTACAAAAGTTTATCCGTGCGTCGATGATGACCTGCAGGAAACCCTGCTCTGGATAAAAAGCGATACCGCAAGCGATGCAATAATCAATTGTTGGTGGGATTACGGAGATTTGTATAAAGCCGTTTCGGAAAGAAGGGTTATATTTGACGGCCAGAATCAAAATGATATTGTTGCCTACTGGTTTGCAAGAGCGCTGCTTTCGGATGAAAAGGAAGCCAGAAATATACTGCGGATGCTTAATAACGCTTCATATTGCGCGTACGAAAAGATTAATTCGATAACAAAGGACTCTTTTGAAAGCCATGTCATTTTAAATGATTTGATCAAAGCGGACAATGATGAGAGGAGAAAGATGTTAGAGGGTCATGGATTTACAAACGAAGATACCGCAAATATATTAAACTACCTGAATGAAGATCCCGGCAGCGCGTATCTGGTTCTGGAGAAGGGTTTACTGGCTAAGATGCCTTTTATATCCTACATAGGCAATTGGAATTTCGGAAGGCTTTATATAATCAGGAATATTGAAAAAGAGAATAGTGACCTGATATCCTATCTTGTTAAAAATTTTAATATGCCGTTTAGCGAAGCTGAAGCGGAAGTTATAAAAATAAAAGAAGGATCTGTCGGAAAGGGATACGATGAGCTGTCGCAGCCTTGCCTGTTCTATTCAACACCTGCGAAAGGAACGGAGAAAGAGGGCGTTGTGTTTTTCGAAAACGGCCTGGTCTATAATGTGAAAGCAAAACAGGTAAAGCTGTATAATGCGGGAAAAGGCGGTTATACGGTTCCGGAACTTGTATTTGTCAGCGAAGGTAAAAGAAAGATCAGGCTTTCAGGAATTGCAGACGGGGAAAGTCCCGGACGGAAGGCATATTGGATATACAGAAAAGACAGGGATTATTTTTCTGTCGTTCTGGATGAGCCTTTAATCAACACGTTGTTTTCGGAAGCAATGTTTCTTGACGGGAATAATCTCGAATATTTCAAAAAAGTTTATTGTGACCGCGGAAGCGGACTTTGTATCTACAGAATAAAATGGTGATGGAATGAGCGGCAATCCGGAAATATCTGTTGTAATACCATGCCTGAATGAAGAAGCGGGTATCAAAATTTGCCTGGAAAAAACGAAAAGAGTATTTAAAAAAGAAAATATTAAGGGTGAAATTATTGTCGTTGATAACGGTTCGGACGACAAAACAGGCGAAATAGCTTTATCTGCGGGGGCAAAAGTCGTTTTTGAGAATGAAGAGGGTTATGGATCCGCGTATATTACGGGGCTGAAAGAAGCGAAGGGAGATCTTATAATAATAGCGGATGGGGATAATACATATGATTTTTCTGAAATACCGAAGTTTATCAACCCTCTGAGAAGAGATGTTGATTTTGTTATAGGCAACAGGTTCAAGGGCAGGATACATAAAGGTTCCATGCCTTTTTTTAACAGGTATTTCGGCAATCCGGTGCTTTCCGGATTGTACAGGATGGTTTTTAAGACAAAAATTTCCGACATTCACTGCGGGATGAGGGCTTTTACAAGAAGAGCTTATGAAAAGATGGATCTTAAATGCAAAGGGATGGAATTTGCGGCTGAAATGGTCATGGAGGCGATAAACAATCATATGTCCATCGAAGAAGTACCCGTGAATTATTTCCCCCGTGAGGGGAAGTCGAAACTGAGAGCCCTGCCCGATGCCTGGCGCCACATAAAATTCATTTTTAAGAAGTCCGGCAATGATTAAACTGCAGTACCCGCGTGGTTTTTATGGCTGAAGGAATATCAGTGATAATAGCGGCAAAGGGATACCCTGAATATATCGGGAAATGCCTGGAGTCTGTATTCAACCAGAAGGGGCTTGGATTCGATGTAATTCTGGTTGATGACGGCTTATCGTTTGATTCGGGCAGTTTTATAAGGGAAAAATACCCTGAAGTCAGGATCGTTTCGAGTGAACATAAGGGGCCTTCCTGCGGACGTAATATCGCCGTGAAAAAATGCGGCTCCGAATTTGTGGCTTTTACCGACTCAGACTGTGTTGCGGACGAAAATTGGCTCTATGAATTGCACAGGGTATTCATTGAAAAACCTGAAGCTGTTTCCTGCGGCGGCACACAAAAATTACCGCCTGACGCCTCTGATTTTGAGAGAAGAATATTCAAATTGTACAGGAAAGCGGTTTCTCTTACCGATTATATGAAGAAAGATAGTTTCCGGGGACCGGTTGAAGTGTCGCATAATCCGTCCTGCAATGTTATGTACAGGCGCGAGGCGTTCCTTGAACTGAGAGGCTTCAAAGAGGGAATGTGGCCGGGAGAAGATATTGACCTTGACATCAGAATGAAGAAAAAAGGATATAAAATTTTTTTTAATCCTGAATCGGTAGTCATGCATTATCCTCCGGGTAAGTTTTCGGTTTTTATGTCCAAGCTTTATAATTACGGGCTGGTTCAGTCTTTACTTATGAAAAAACACCGGGTATTCAGGAAGATTTATCTTGTCCCGTCGGCGTTGCTGGCGATAACGGTTGTTTATATCATCTTATTATGTTTTTCGGGTTTTCCCGCTTTTCTTCTGTTTAATGTGTTACTTGCGTTATCCCTGCTGGTATTTACCGGCTTTGATACTGTGATGGCCGGCCTGGCCGCCGCCGGATTTATATCGTGGAACAGCGGATTTTTTGCGGGTTTGATTAAACGGGGAGAGTAAGCTATCTTATCTTCGGCGGTCTTTTTCCTGTAATATAGCCTTTGTTCTGACGGCTGTCTTTATCCTGTTTCTGCTGCGCCTTTTTGGGTATATAGATGTACGTGCCGATATCTTCTTTGTATAACTTGTAAGAATCCCTGATTGTTCTCAGGATTTGCCCTGTCCATGTGCGGTATCCGGGTTCATACTGGGGCGTGTCCACGGATTTCTGGAGGATGATCAGGGAGAATTTACTGTTTTTGATATCATCAATAACCGGTTTTTCATCCCAGAGTTTTGCCCATGACATTGAGCTCATACCGAAAGAGTCAAAAAGAAAATCCTTGTCGTTAAACAGCGCCCAGCAGGCGTAATGCGTGAGGACCGGCCCTTCCGATTTTTTTATGATCCGGTTTATATTATCCACCCTTTTCTGTAAAGCATGGTAATTTTTCCACTCCGCAAGTTTTCTGGGTTCTCCATTTGGGAAAAACCATGAAAGAAGAATTAAAATATAAAGCATAACAGCGCCGAAGAGATGTCTGGCATTTAAAAACTCAAAAAGGAGGATTGATATTATTATTGTCATGGCGATGCTGAACTCAAGCCTGAAGTTTGTATTGCATCCTTCCCGCGCCATCGCGAAAGTTTCGATGAGCGAGAAAATAACCAGGAATGTCAGCAAAGAATATTTCTTGTAGAAACGGCTCTTGTCGGCGAACCAGATTGTTATAAACGGCAAAGCCATCAGGATATTTATTATAAAGAACTTTCTCAGAATTAAATTTATATCCCAGAAGCTGCTCGAAAAAATAAAAATATGGTTAAAAAAACCGTTGTCGGTAAAAAAGTTTATCGTTAAAAATGTTATTGCCGTTATTATGAAACCGAAAAGAACCGTTCTTATGTTCTCTTCATCTTTGGAAAGGATGCTTGCGGATATAATGGAAAGGGGGACTGCTATCAGGGTGTGTTTGATTAGTATGCCGCATATAAGGGGGATTACATAGAATCTTGCGATTGTGTTTTTATTTTCGAGATTTTTTATGTACATGAACAAACCCAGCATCATCATAAATATTCCCGGGAAATCGATTCTTGCGAGGGAGCTCCATTGAATAATGAGTAGTGACGAGACATAAATACCTATACCCACAATGCTTATCAGGTAACTTTTTGTATAATGCTTCAGGATAAGATATATAAGCAGCGCGACGCCTATTGAGCTTATAAGAGCCATGACCCTGCCGATGGCGTAATATGTCAGTGTATTTTCGGGCATTATAATTGATAAGAACCACAGGTATAACGGGGGATAACAGACCTGGATGTAAGGATAGCTGTCAATATCCTTATAAATCGGCATGTTTCCCTTTATCATATAAGCTTCATTGAGTGTTATGCCTTCACCCGGATCTATTTCTGTCGGGTAGAAAACAGAATCGATGGAGTAAGAAAGGAACCTGTAACAAGGGACGGCTATTATTATTATTACAAGCAGAACAGCCAAAACAGTCTGTTCGGAGGACAGATTCAATTCTTTCATAGCGGCCTATTTCCGTTTCTGGATAATTTTATTTTCAGGTTTAGGTTTATAAATAAAGGCGTCATACACAATCCCATCAAGGTCGTAATTTTGTTTTATCGCAAAAGGGATTTCATCCGTAAAATCATATTTACTGTCGACATTCGGCCAGTCAGACACATTAAATCTTAACACGATAAGGGAAAACTTTTTGTTTTTGATGTCCTTCAGGAAATTATTTTGGTCCCATAGGCCTTTTTGCTCAAGCAGGCTCATTGCCATCGGGTCGAAAATAAATTTTTTACCGCTTAACAAAGACCAGCTGGCTTTCTGTGTCAGCACATCGCCGGGTTCTTTTTTTATTTTTGAGATGATTTTCGGCGTTTCATAAAGATTGCTTTTGTGTCTGTACAGGTGGTAGGAATACATCGGATTGGCCGCATAGTAGGAGTTTCTTATGATGAAAGAGCTGATTATCGCAAGAAGGATATATGTTAAAGCGATAAGGTTTTTATAATGTTTTTCCAGTTCAAACGCCGCGACAGGGATAATGACGGAAAGGATGCAGAATAACTCCAGGCTGAAATTTGATGTGCACCAGACCCTGCTCATCGCGAACAGTTCAAGAGCGGAAAATACCAGCAGGATTGAGAGAAGCAGGTATTTCTTATAAAGCCGCAATTTACCGGCGAACCAGAAAAAAAGAATCGGGACATACAGAATGAAATCTACTATGACCGGCGGCAGCTGCAGAATCAAGAGGTCGATGCTCCATATGGGCGATGTATATAGAAATATGTGCCGGAAAAATTCTCCGCGGGTTGTTATGTTTATTATTACGAAAATAATGCCTGCGGCGGCAAAACTGCCTATAAGAGCCAGCAATCTCCTGCCATCCTTTTCAAGCAGGCAGAATGTGAAAAGGCCTGCGGGCACGGCGAGAAGTGAATGTTTTGCAAGCAGTCCCAGTATCAAAGGGAATGCGAAAAGGTATCTTAAAAAACCGTTTCTATTTTCGGTAAGCATAAACAGGTATAAGGAAAACATCATAAGGAGGATTCCCGGAAAATCTACGCGCAGCAATGAACCCCACATCAGTATATGTGTAAATGAGAAATAAATCCCCAGTCCCATAAAAGCCGAAAACCAGTTGTCGGTCAGGTTTTTAATAATGAGGAAGATGATCAATGATACCGCAAGCGATGAGATGAAAACAAGAATCCTGCATGCGCCGAACATAAAATCCGGATTCTCCGGAATAATAAGAGACATCAACCACAAAGAAAGGGGAGGATAACAAACCTGTATGAGCGGATAAGTGTCCAGGCTTTTATAAATCGGGAGACCGGCGTTTAATCTGTAAACTTCATTTAAGGTAATCCCTTCGCCGAGTTCTATTTCCCAGAAGGAATTAATGTTTTCCAGGGAGTGTTGGATAAAGACCAGAATAGTTATCAGCGTGAATATAATCAACAGGGAAAACACAAAGAACTTTTTGGGGTCAGAGAGACTTATTCTCATTTGCTGTTTTCCCATAATTCATTGAAGTAAACGGCATAACCCGCCGTCACCTCGGGAATATTAATGATAACGCCCGATTCATGATAAAGATTGAGGCCTCCGTATCCCCAGTTGGCGGAACCCAGCATTACTTTATTGTCTGATATCAGCAGTTTTGCGTGGGTGATAGTCTCGGGGTTGTCGAATCGGACATCGATGCCGTTTTTCTTAAGGTAGGCAAACGTGTTTTTGTTGATGGCGTTTACATAATCGTCCATATCATTTTTTTCCATAATAAATTTGATTTCAGCGCCGCGGTTTTTAGCCTTTATAATCTCATCGAGAATTGATTTGGTTTTGTCATCCGGTTTTTCGTGGTCCGAATTGACAATATATGCGCAGACATATAAACGATCCTTTGTTGCCGAGATGAGGCTTATTAATGCGGGGTATATGTCCCTGTCTGCAAGAGGTTCTATAGATGCGGAGCCGTTTTTCCCGATAGTTATATCTTCGTCCGATTTTCTCCACATCTCCTTGAAATAATCCGTGAAATAGTTTGCGGTATCCTGAGAATAAATCAAAACATTTGTTTCATTATTATTTCTTATTGAATTATCGCTGAGGTTGGTTGAGCCTATCAGCACCCTGTTTGAGTCAAATATTATCAGTTTGCAATGGGTTGTCTTTTCGGGAGAGTCAAGTTTGATTTTGAAATATGAAGAATATTTTTTGACAAATGATTTGCTGTGCCTGGAATTGTCATCCAGCAGTATTTTTACATCCACTCCCTTTATCGAAGCGTCTTTCAATAACTTTATCAGCTTCCCCGGGGTTCCGCTGTCATAGAAAGAATAATGGATTATATAAATGTTTTTTCTTGTAAGCGCGATTTCTCTTTCCAGCACGGCCCCGTAATCGGAGTTATTGACAGGCACAACATCTTCGGCCGGGCAGGATGTTGTTATCCTGCATGATAACAGCAGCAAACCGGCGCAGATAAATATCTTTTTCATAATAATAAGAATAGTATCTCATGGCAAAAAAATCCATTATTTTTTAATTTAATTTTTTATTTCCCGTTAAATTTGGTATATTTATCCAGACAGGGAGTAATATAGATGAAACAGGAAAAAATTATCGTGAAGCTCGGCAAGAACAGTTATTCTGTCAGTATAGGCAGGGGACTGATGGATAATATCGGCGCATATGTTAAGGACGTATTGCAGGGAAGCACTGTTGCAGTTATAACCAATGATATCGTGGCCCCTCTTTACCTTGAAAGAGCGAGGGCTTCGCTGAAGCGGTCCGGTTTCAGAGTCGTGACTGTTGCGCTTCCGGACGGAGAAGAGCAGAAATCAGTGGAAGCCGCAAAACATATCTGCGAAGAGCTTATCAAAAACAATATAGACAGAACTCATTCCCTCATGGCTCTGGGAGGCGGCGTAATAGGAGACTTAACCGGATTCGCCGCTTCAATATATATGAGGGGAATCCCGTTTATCCAGGTTCCGACTACTTTGCTCGCGCAGGTTGACGCCGGTATCGGCGGCAAAACGGCGGTTAATCTTCCTTCGGGAAAAAATCTCATAGGGACCTTTTATCAGCCCAAAGCGGTATTTATAGACGTTGATGTCCTTGATTCCCTGGAGAAGGATGTGTTTGCGGAAGGCATGTCGGAGATTATTAAACACGGGGTCATAAAAGATGCGGATTATTTCGGATTCCTTGAGGAAAACCTGAAGGGTATCCTTGCCGGGGATAAAAATCTGCTGATCAAGATGATCGCCGTTTCCTGCAGGATTAAGGCGGAAGTAGTTTCGAAAGACGAGAAGGAATCCGGGCTGAGGGCGATCCTCAACTACGGGCATACGGTAGCCCATGCTATTGAATCCCTTTCTTCGTACAGGTCTGTTTTGCACGGCCAGGCTGTTTCCATAGGTATGTCTGTTGCGGGGCGCATAGCGGTATTAAAGGGGATATTTCCGGAAAAAGAACTTGAAAGACAGAACAGACTGCTTCGGGATGCCGGTCTTCCGGTGTCACAGTCGAAATTCAGTCCGGGGGATATTATCAGGGCTCTTAAGAATGATAAAAAAGTTAAAGACGGCAAAATCAGATTCGTCCTTCCCGTAAAAATCGGCAGGGTTATAATAACGGACGATGTTGATGATGCCTTGATATTGAAAGCTGTTGATTCGGTTTTTATCTGATTTTCCGGCCATATGTCAGATTTTCCTTGAAGATTTTATTTACAACAGGTATTTTAGCGTCATTATTATTCCGGGTTTAGCGAAAAGTGGGATGCGATGACAGATCGTGATGCTATCATTATTTTGAACGCGCTTCCGGGTTTTGGCCCGGTCAAGATAAGAAAAATACTGGATGCGGTCGGTAATCCCGCCGATTTATTCAAGGTTAACGGAACGGCAGGATTGAAAAACTCCGCTCTTTCCCGAGATGAAATCAGCATCATTAAAAGAAATGAAGAATGTTTTGATTTGCGGGCTGAGAAAGAGTTATGCGAGGAGAACGGAATTCACGCAATCACTGTTATTGACAGGGAATATCCTGATTCATTGCTGAATCTCCGGCAGCCGCCGCCTGTCATATATGCGAGGGGAAACCTTTCATGTCTTTTAAAACCGTCTGTTGCCATTGTCGGTTCCCGCAGGGCAAGCGATTACGGGAAAAAAACAGCGTATAAAATAAGCTATGAAGCGGCTTCAAGAGGAATAAATATTGTCAGCGGTTTGGCAAGGGGAATTGATATAAGCGCCCACAAAGGAGCGTTGGATGCGGGCGGTGCGACAGTTGCTGTTCTTGGAAGCGGGATTCTCAATGTCTATCCGCGGGAAAACGGTAAGTTTGCCGGAAAAATTTCCGAAAAAGGACTGGTCATCAGCGAATTCACGTTAAAAAGCAATCCCAATCCCGGCAATTTTCCGAGAAGAAACAGGATAATCAGCGGATTAAGCTCAAGAGTCCTGGTTATTGAAGCTTCTTTGAAGTCGGGGTCTCTTATAACTGCGAATTTTGCGCTGGAAGAAGGGAAGGACGTGTATGCTGTACCCGGCAGAATCGATTCAAAATTGTCCGAAGGTTCAAACCAGCTTATAAAAGACGGCGCTCACTGTGTCGCCGTGCATGACGATTTCATTTTTGGCCTGGCGGACGATTATGTGCGCGGAAACAAACTTTATGACGGCGAACAGGTCCTTTCCCATGACGAGCGAAAGGTTATGGGATTGCTTGAGGCGGATGAATTGAGCATAGAAGATATTTCTGTGTTGAGTGGGATGGGGACTGTGGATTTGTCAACAATCCTTTTCAACCTTCAGATGAAGCATCTGATAAAAAAACTTCCCGGAAATATCTTCGGGAAATGTTAAAAATATTTTATAGGGTTTACAAAAAAGTTTTTATCTGTTAGTATTTTGCGCTTTTAAAAGAAAGTTAAAAATTAAAACGGGAGAATAGATGAAGTCGCTTGTTATAGTTGAATCGCCTGCGAAAGCAAAGACAATCAATAAAATATTAGGAAAAGACTTTGAAGTTATGGCGTGCGAAGGCCATGTAAGGGATTTGCCGGAGAAGGAAATCGGTGTGGACATAGAAAAAAAATTCAAGCCGAAATATGTCACTATCCAGCGTAAAAAAACCGTTGTTTCCAAAATCAGGAAAGCCGCGGAAAAGTCGGGAAAGATATTTCTCGCGCCTGATCCGGACAGGGAAGGGGAGGCGATTGCATGGCATCTTTCAGAAGTCATCAAGGCCGCCGCGGATAAGGTAAAGAGAGTGACTTTTAATGAGATAACGAGCAGCGCCGTCAAAAAAGCCTTTGATTCCGCCCATGAAATTGACATGAAAAAAGTTAATTCACAGCAGGCGCGGAGAATACTGGACAGGATAGTAGGTTATAAGATAAGCCCCATATTGTGGAAAAAAATAAGGGGTTCACAGAGCGCCGGACGGGTTCAGTCCGTTGCTCTAAGATTAATATGCGAAAAAGAATCTGAAATTGATAAATTTACATCCGTAAAGTACTGGGATATTTTTGCTGAATTAAAAAAGCTGGAGGGGGAGGCAAACTCTTTCAGGGCTAAATTGATCAGCATAGATTCACGCAAGGTGGTTCAGGATAAGAAAAACGAAGGTGAAATTTCCATCGAGTCTGAAAAGCAGGCCGAAAAAATAAAGGAAGAACTTGATAAAACAGATTTTTTGATTTCTAAGATTTCAAGAAGGAATATTTCAAAGTCGCCGCCCCCCCCTTTTACCACAAGCATCCTGCAGCAGGTTGGAGTGAATTATCTGGGCTGGAGCATAAAAAAAGTTATGGATGTGGCCCAGAGCCTTTACGAAGGGTTGGATATTCCCGGAGAAGGACATGTAGGATTAATAACTTATATGAGGACCGATTCTGTCAGAATATCGGATGATGCGGTTCAGGATGCAAGGCGATACATAAAGGAAAACTTCAAAGATTCGTATTTGCCTGACCAGCCCAGGCGCTATAAAACAAAGAAAACAAGCCAGGATGCGCATGAAGCTATAAGGCCGACATCCGTTTTCATGACCCCGGAAAGACTTCAAAATGCTCTTAACGCCGATCAAAATAAGCTTTATAGAGTTATATGGCAGAGATTTGTCGCGTGCCAGATGTCGCAATCTGAGATTGCGACGACTTCGGTTGATATCCGGGCTGATAAATACCTTTTTCGCGCAAGCGGGAGCATTATTATATTCGACGGCTTCAGAAAAGTCTACTCATTGTCATCCGCAAAGAAAAAAGTTAACAGCGAGCGGGATGATTTATCGGATGAAAATAACGGCGAGGACAGTGTGATATTGCCTGAAATGGAAGAGGGGGAACGGTTAAAGTTGCTGAACATCGACAGTAAAGAGATGAACACGAAACCGCCGGCAAGGTATTCCGAGGCCACGCTTGTAAAGACACTGGAAGAAAAAGGGATAGGAAGGCCCAGTACATATGTGCCGATAATACAGACCATTATGCGCAGGCAGTATGTTTTGAAGGAGAAATCAAGATTATTGCCTACAGAACTGGGGAAAGTCATCAATGACATGCTGGTAAGCGCTTTTCCGGAGATAATCAATTATGATTTCACCGCGCGGATGGAAAATGAACTCGATGATATAGAAGAAGGAAAGGAAGACTGGGTAAAAGTGCTTGATGATTTTTATGCGCCGTTTAAAAAAGCGTTGTCCCTCGCATCCGAGAAGATGACCGAAGTAAAGAAAGAAGTTACAAAAACAGACAAAATTTGTCCCGAGTGCGGGAAAAAAGGAGTAACAGCTTATCTTGTGAAAAGGTTCGGGAAAAGCGGGGAATTCCTTGGGTGCGAAAATTTTTCGTCTGAGGATGCTTCTATACACTGCACTTATACGGAACCTCTCGGGAATGGCTCTAAGGAAATCAAGCTTCCGGAATTAAAAGAAGAAGTTAAATGTGATAAATGCGGGAAACAGATGGTGGTTAAAATGGGAAGATACGGCCCTTTTATTGCCTGCTCTGATTTTCCGAATTGTAAAAATACCAAACCTCTTCCAACCGGCAAAAAGTGCCCTAAATGCGGCGGAAAAATCATACAAAAAAGGTTTAAAGGAAGGTTTTTTTACGGTTGCGGTAATTATCCGGATTGTACTTTCTCCGCAAAAAATCTTGAAGATATAAAATAAGTGTGTTTTGTCTTACAAAATCATTCCGTTTGATATAAAATACTAAAATACTGTTCCGGCAGGGGTTTTATCTATATGAGAAGAATTTGCTTTCTGATTATTTTTTTCACTTTTATCTCCGCGTATTTGGATTTTGCGTTTCCCGAAGAAAAACCCGGCATGTTTTCTTCAGACGGACAGCTTTCTTTGATAAAGGTCGTTAAGTCGGCGGAGACAGTGGGACTGTATGAACCATTTGAAATAACCGTGGAGCTGACAGCTTCATATAATAACCCTTTTGATGCCGATGAAATCGAGTTATCCGGAATATTTATCTCCCCTTCCGGCTCGGAAAAGAACATAAGAGGTTTTTTCTTTCAGCAATTTGAAAGAGGCGGTTCGTTCCACAAGGAAGAGTTGTCTAAAAAAGACAGTCCCCGCTGGAAAATATGTTTTACCCCTGAGGAAACAGGCGCTTACAGCTTCTATATTTGTTTAAAGGACAAGTCCGGCGGATTAAAATCCGAACGGTATTCTTTTGGCGTTGAACCGTCAGACAGAAACGGTTTTGTGCGCGTTGATTTATCAAAAACCAGGAAATATCCTTTTTTTGAAAACGGGAAAGCGTTCTTTGCGGTTGGGATGAATATTGCCTGGGCTGATGATATGAGGCAGACGTTTGATTATGACAGGTATTTCGGCAAGCTTTCGGAGAACGGATGCAATTTCGCAAGAATCTGGTCTGTCAGGTGGAACCTGGACCTTGAATGGACCGAAAAAAGAAAAGCCCCGGGAGACCTGTATGGGATAGGATTTTATTCTCTGGAAAATTCATGGAGGCTTGACCATATTTTTGAAGAAGCAAGAGAAAAAGGTATTTATATAATGTTAACCCTGGGAACTTACGGGGAATTTATGCGGGAAAAAGGGCACTGGGGTGAAGAAGACTGGGAGAATAATCCTTATAATAAGGTAAACGGCGGACCCTGCGATGAGCCGGAAGATTTCTGGAACAATGCGGAAGCCCGGGAATTTTACAAAAAACAGCTTTCCTATGTGATTTCAAGATGGGGGCATTTGCCGAATCTCATGTGTATAGAATTTTGGAATGAGGTTAATGCGAGACATGAATGGCTTGAAGAAATGGCGGATTATGTTAAGAAAACAGACCCTTACGGACACTGCGTGTCTCTAAGCCTGGGATACCCGTGGGGAGAAAATTATGACAAGGACAAGACGTGGTCTATTGAGAATATAGATTTTACTCAGTTGCATATCTACGGCGAAGTTGTGACTGAAGATCATGTCGGGAATATCGCCAAAAATGTCGGCGCTATGGTTGATAAATACCGGAAGCCGTGCCTTGTCGCCGAATACGGGATAGACATTCATAAAGATGATGCCTATTATGACACTAAAGGGGAAGGGGTGAATCTGCATAATGGATTGTGGTCTTCCGCAATGTCCGGGTCATTCGGGGGCACCATAAACTGGTGGTGGGATAAGTATGTATACAGAAAAAATCTTTATTCTCACTACCTTCCATTCAGCGGGTTTATTGAACAGATTGACTGGTTAAAAGGAGATTTTTCGGAAGCCGAAACAACGATTCCGGTTATAGTATCGGATAACGATGAAGTCAAATATACCGATATGGTGATATGGCCTTCCAATATCTGGGGGGATATGTCATCGCGCGAATTCGCGGTGGGCAGCGACGGACAGGTAAGCGGCGGACAGTTAAACATGTATCTTCATGGAACCGACAAGGAAGATATCAGGATAAAGCCGGTTTTCCATGTTGATTATCAGGTGCCCGGCCGGTTTATTGTAACTATCGGCAAGGTATCCCAGAGCGGAGACCTTAGGATTTATGCCGATGGTCGGGAAATTTTCAGAAAATATTTTCCGACGGCCCCGGAAACGAAAACGGAAGGCGGCTGGGAAAAAACCGAATTTCAGAAGCAATGGAATATTTATCAGGCTATATATAATTCCGCATATGCCGTTGATATTCCCGAAGGGAAACACACTATAATGCTTGAAAACGAAGGGAAAGACTGGATGCAGATAGTCAATATAAAGTTAACCGGATATAAAGACGCTTCTTTTCCTGAAGTGAGGGTTTTGGGTTTAAAAAGGGATGAAGAATCCATCCTGTGGGTTCAGAATAAAGCTAATAACGCCTCATCTTCCTATAATTCCGTTAAACCCGGGGAAATAAAAAATACCGTGTTTAATCTAAGAGGAATGGAAGACGGATTTTACTGTATAGAATGGTGGGATACTTATAAGGGCGGATGGTTCAAGAAAGGTAAAGTTAAATCGCGGAATGGGCTGATGAAGATAGAGGTGCCCGATTTCAGCGCGGATTTAGCCTGCCGTGTATTCAAGAGAGAATGGAGCGGGACAAAAAGAAGAAGCAATAAAGGGTGGATACTCAAAACCGATGATTAATGAGATTGCCCAGTTTCTTAATTATTTGAGAGTTGAGAAAGACGCGTCTTCTCATACCATAAGAAATTACAGGAATGACCTTCTTCAATTTGTGGAATTTATCTCAGATAAAAGTTATTCCGTCCTGGACAGGCTTAACGAGATAGACCATATAACGATAAGAAATTTCCTGGCGAATATTAAAGACAAAAATTATTCCCGGGCAACGGTCGTCAGGAAAATAGCGGCTTTAAGGTCTTTTTTCCGGTATATGCTCAGGGAAGGTTTCATAAAAGCGAATCCCGCCGTGGGTATGATTATGCCTAAAAAAGAGAGAAAACTGCCCAATTTCCTGGATATGAAGGAAATCGGTAAATTACTTGAAGCTCCGGATGTTAATATCCTGGACGGGTTGAGGGACAGGGCTATTCTTGAAATATTGTATAGTTCGGGGATCAGGGTAAGCGAGCTGGTAGGCCTGAACGCCGGAAGTGTGGATTTAATCGGCGAGGTGCTGAAAGTAAAAGGAAAAGGTAAAAAAGAAAGGCTTGTGCCGATAGGTTCTGTCGCGGTCAACATACTGAATGAATATATCAATAAGAGGAAGAAGGGTGACTATAAAGGACGGAGGGCTGATTTTACCGCCGTTTTTCTGAATAAATACGGGCAGAGGATAACAGACAGGAGCGTAAGAAGGATTGTTGATAAATATATACGGAACGTTGCGCTTGAACACAAAATATCGCCGCATGTATTCAGGCATACGTTTGCCACTCATATGCTTGATGCCGGGGCGGATCTGCGTTCAGTTCAGGAATTATTAGGCCATTCAAGCCTTTCAACAACGCAGATATATACACATGTCACGACCGAAAAGTTAAAGAAAGTCTATGATAAAGCTCATCCGAGGGCATAATTTACTGATTTACATCCGGGAGGATTAATGAAGGATATATTCGGAAGAAGCCTCAAAGCGGCTTTGTTTTGTTTGGCGGTAATTTTTTCATGTGAATGTTTTTCCGCGGGTTTGTATCCTGTTATCGACAGAGATAACTGGAAAGCCTTTGCGTCATCTCAGGAGAATGATTTTAGGGCGTCCTGCGCGATTGACGGGGACCTGGCTACAAGGTGGAGCAGCCGGTTTAATGACGGGGAATGGCTTGAAATAGACTTAGGCGGGATTAAAACGATCGGTAAAATCACGATTTATTGGGAAGATGCGTATCCGTCGGATTACAAAATACTTTTTTCTGCCGATGGGCAGGGATGGAAAGATATCGTTTCGAAAAACGATTCGGCGGGGGGCAAGGAGATTATCAGGTTTGAACCCGCTGAAGCGAGATTTATAAAAATAATGTGCCTGAAAAGAGCCACCAAATGGGGTAGTTCACTATTTGAGATTATGTTCAACGAGCCGGATCCTGTGAAAATCCATGCCTCGGCTTCTTCGGGTGACGGAGCATACGATCCGCAACGAGCGGTTGACGGAGATTTCAAGACAAGATGGAGCAGCAGCTTTACCGATGATGAATGGTGGGTCGGGGAATTTGAAGACGAAATCATACTCGCCGGCGCAAAAATCATATGGGAAACGGCCTTTGGCGAAAAGTACGCCTTGCAGGTATCATCAGACGGCGAAAACTGGGAAAAAGTTTATGAAACATCGGACGGGGACGGAAAAACGGATATAATTTTTTTCAAGCCGGTGAAAGCGAAATTCTTCAAAATGGAAGGTTATCAGAGAGGGACAGGATGGGGATATTCTATTTTTGAAATTGAATTTTTCCGCGAACAGGATGCGTTAAAATTTATTGCTGAAAGTCCGGGCAGTGAATATAAACCTGAATTTGCCGCGGATGGAGATAAGGACACGTATTGGAAATCGATGGCTGAAGAGGATGAATGCCTGACTGTAAAATTGCCGCGGACATTTAATCTGGGCGGTGTGGAAATACTTTGGGGGGAAAATTACGCCCGGTCGTATGCCGTTGAAGTCTCTACAGATGGCAGAGAATGGAAAAGGGTTTTTCTTGAAGAAAAAGGGAACGGAGCCAGGGATTGGATTTTTTTTAATGCCCGGAATGCGAATTTCATAAGATTCTGTCTTTTGGAACCCGGAAAATCAGGAGCCTGCGAAATTGCGGAATTCGAGCTTAAAAGCGGGGAAGAACAGGCTACTCCGGTTAAAAATTATCAGGCATTGGCTAAAGACCTGAGAGAAGGCTTTTTCCCTATGTGGTTAAGAAGAAAACAGGAGTTCTGGACTGTTTCCGGCGTTATTAATGATGAACATGAATCCCTTATCGGGGAAACGGGCACATTTGAACCGAAAATTAACAGTTTCAGCATAATGCCTTTTCTATGTAACGACGGCAAAGTTTACACCTGGTCTGATGTGAGGCTGCATCAGTATCTGAAAGATTCATATCTGCCGATGCCTTCGGTGATATGGGAAGGGGAAGATTGGGATATCGAAATATCGGTGCTTTCAGCGGGAGATGTCTCACATTCTTACGCGGCGGTTAAATATACGGTTAGAAACAATTCGCCCGCGGATTTATCGTCGAAGTTAATATTGGGTATCAGGCCCGTGCAGTTGAATCCCGTCTGGCAGCACGGCGGATTTTCTCCGATAAATTCGGCGGATTTTATTGAGAAAGACGGTCTGGTGTCTTTAATCATCAACGGAAGGACTGCGCTGGTGCCGTTGGTAAAACCGGATAGATTCGGAGCGGCGGCGCTTGCGGAAGGGGACATATCGGAGTATATCGGTGATTTTAATGTTCCGCCGGCTAAAAATGCCGTTGATCCCGAGGGGAAAGTAAGCGCGGGTTTGTTGTTTGATATAAAACTTAAAGCCGGAGAATCGAAAGATGTTATTTTGTTGTTTCCGTTACATGCCGGTTCGCGTTTTCAGGATTGGATCGAAACCGCCGATAAGAGCGGTTATTTTAACAGCGAATGGCAGGCTCGAAGGAAATACTGGCACACTATTCTGGATAAATATGATATCGGGATTCCGGAACAGAGGTTTATTGACATAATGAAAAGCAATGTAGCTTATATACTTATAAATAAAGACGGGCCTTTTATCAAACCCGGCCCAAGAAACTATGACCATTCATGGGTGAGAGACGGGACCATGACATGTGTTGCGCTGCTGAGAGCGGGGTTGACGGATGAAGTTAAAAAATATATCGATGCGGTTACTCCTATGATAGGTGATTCCGGATGGGTCCCCTGGATTTTCTTTAACGGGAAAAATCCTGTCGGCTTTAATGCTGATAAGAGCGGAGAGGGCCATGAATATGACAGCCAGGGGGAATATGTTTTCCTGGTCAGGCAGTATTATGATTACAGCAAAGATACGATGTATCTTGAAAGATTATACCCCGCGGTTATCAGGGCCCTGAGGTTTGCCGCTTCGCTCCGGGCTGAGAATAAGATTGAATCTTTGAAAGACACGCCTTTTTATGGGATATTGCCGAAATCAAACAGCCATGAGGGATATTTTCCGGCGGTTCACAGTTATTGGGACGATTTCTGGTATCTGAGAGGGCTGAAAGACGGTATTCATCTGGCGCAGGCGCTTAACAGGAGTTCGGATTTAAAATGGTTGACTGACGAGGAGCTGGATTTCCGCCGGTGCCTGTACTCATCGATTGACCGGGTAATGCAGCGTGACGGCATTAAATATATTCCCGGTTGCGTTGAAAAAGGGGACTTTGACGCTACCTCAACAGCCATAGCTGTTATGGCATGCGGTGAAGAGGATTTATTGCCGAAGGAACCGCTGCGATATACCTTCGATAAATATTATGAGGATTTCAGTAAAAGACTGTTACCGGGAGGAGCGGCCACTTTTACCCCGTACGAAGTAAGATCTGCGGACGCCTTTCTGAGAATGAATGATAGAGAAAGAGCGGTCAATATGCTAAAATATTTTATTACGGATTCAGTCAGGCCTTTTGCGTGGAACCATTTCGCCGAAGTAGTGCACGCAGACCCCAGAGCGCCTTCATATATCGGAGATATGCCGCATACATGGGTAGGCTCCGGTTACATAAGCGCCGTAAGAACAATGCTGGTGTATGAAAAAGGAGAAATGCTGATTACAGGATCCGGGATTCTGCCGGAATGGTTTGATAAAGGAATAAGAGTTTCAAGTCTTTCGACTATGTACGGGAAAATAAGTTATTCTGCGGAAAAGAGGCAGAATAAGATAGTGTTTGAATTCAGCGGGGATGCCAGGCCTCCAAAAGGATTTTTGATTCTGCTTCCTGCCGGATTCAGGGCAGTCAAAGCGTCACTAAACGGGAAACCTGTTGAAATATCAGATAACAGCGTACAATTCGGTTCTGTCCCGGCAAAGATTGAGGTAACCCTTTGAAAGCCGGTTTGGGAATTTTTGATATAGACGGTGTTCTGGTTGATGTGAGAGAATCGTACAGGAAAGCCATAGTCCAGACAACCCTTACTTATTTGACGGAATATTTAAAGTTGGATTTCCGCATACCTTTTACCGTTAATGACGCGGTTGTCAGCTCTTTTAAGGAGTGCGGCGGATTTAATAACGATTGGGACCTTACGGCCTCAATCATCAGTTACGTCGTTTCAGTAAGCAGGAATGACATTAAGTCCGGACTGGATGAGTTTCTGAAGTCTGTTAAGATGAACGGCGGCGGATTTCCAGCGGTTGAAAAAGTGCTGGGAGGGGTGCCTCCGGGAGTAAAGTATTCGGGCGATGTATGCGGCGGCAATGTTATAAAAAGGATTTTTCAGGAGTATTATTTCGGCGCGGAGAAATTCAGGCAGCGTTTTGGACTTGAACCTGAATTTAACAGGCAGGAAGGATTTTTTATAAAAGAGAAATTGCTGTTTACATCTGCTCTCCTGGATCAGCTGCGGAAAGTTCTTGCCCTCTCTGTCGCAACCGGCAGGGACGCGTATGAGTGCGGTATGGTTATGAAAAGGTTCTCGATAGGCAAATATTTTTCTGTGGTGATAAACGACGACGACGTAGGAAAAGATGAGAAAAGTCTCGGTAAGCAGGGGCTGTCCAAGCCGAATCCCCATATTATTGAAAAAGTTATCAGCAAAAGCAGCTGTTCGGGCAAAATTTATTATTTCGGCGATACTACGGATGATATGATATCAGCGGTTAATTGCAGAAAATATGAAGTTATCCCCGTAGGTTGCGTCTATGCCCTGAACCAACCTGAAAAAGCGGCTGAAAAACTTATTGCGGCGGGGGCCAGATATATTATGCACGCGCCGGAGCAGGTATTCGAGGTTATTGATGCATAAAAATAATTTTTTGTTGATAATTGCGGCATGATGAAAATATAATGTATATTCTTTTGCTTGTATTTTAAATATTGTAATTTATAGATTGGATTTCCGGAGTTCTTATTATGGTCCGTTCGGTTGTTACTGGAGGAGCCGGTTTTCTCGGTTCCCACCTTTGTGATTATCTTATAAAAGAGAATCATGAAGTGATTTGTATAGATAATTTTATTACGGGCTCCAGGAACAACATAGAACATCTCGGGCAAGAGAAGAATTTTAAGTTAATAGAACAGGATGTCACACAGGAGATTTCGATAAAAGGCGAAATAGATTTTGTTTTTCATTTCGCATCCCCCGCTTCTCCGATTGATTATGTGGAGTTTCCTATCCAGACATTGAAAGTCGGCTCTTTGGGAACTCATAAAACGCTTGGTTTGGCGAAAGATAAAAAAGCGCGTTATGTGCTTGCCTCTACTTCTGAAATTTACGGTGACCCGCTTGTTAACCCCCAGCCCGAAACTTACTGGGGTAATGTCAATCCGATAGGCCCCAGAGGCGTGTATGATGAAGCAAAGCGTTTTGGCGAGGCGATGGTCATGGCTTATCACAGAACGCATAGTGTCGATACCAAAATTGTCAGGATATTCAATACCTACGGGCCAAGGATGAGAATTAACGACGGAAGAGTGGTCCCGGCTTTTATCTGCCAGGCTTTACAGAACAGCCCGCTGACAGTTTTCGGAAGCGGCAGGCAGACAAGAAGTTTTTGCTATGTTTCGGATTTGATTCACGGTGTATTTCTTCTTGCCAGTTCGACTCTGAACGATCCTGTCAATCTCGGCAATCCTGATGAGATGACAGTTATGGATTTTGCCCGTAAGGTTATTGAATTAACCGGGTCGGCAAGTGCCGTTGTCAAAAAAGAATTACCTGTGGATGATCCGAAAGTGCGAAGGCCTGATATTTCGAAAGCGGCGCAGGAATTGGGTTGGAAACCGCTGATAATCCTTGAGGAAGGGCTGATGAAAACCATAAAATGGTTTGAAGAAAAGATAAAACAGCATTAGAAAGGTTTGTAACGTGAAATTCGATGAAAGTTTTTTAAAGCGGAAAACGGCGGAACTCAGGCTCAGTATTGTGGAAATGATAACAAAAGCGGGCTCAGGTCATCCGGGCGGTTCATTGTCCGCGGTGGACTTGATTGCCGTATTATATTACTGTGTGATGAATATAAGACCTGAAAATCCCGGGTGGGAGGACAGAGACAGATTTATACTGTCCAAGGGGCACGCCGCTCCCGCCATATACAGTATCTTAAGCGATATCGGGTTTTTCCCTAAAAAGGAATTATCCACGCTGCGCCGGATTGGATCCATTTTACAGGGGCATCCTGATATGAGAAAAGTCCCCGGGATAGATATATCTACAGGGTCATTGGGGCAGGGTTTATCCGTGGCTGTCGGGATGGCTATCGCCGGCAAATTGGACAAAAAGGATTACGGGGTTTACGCTCTTTTAGGAGACGGAGAATTACAGGAAGGCCAGGTTTGGGAAGCGGCTATGGCAGCGGCCCATTATAAATTGGACAATTTGATGATTGCGGTTGATAATAACGGACTTCAGATTGACGGCAGGCTGGAAGAAGTGATGAGTCCTTACCCGATAGAAGATAAATTCCGGGCTTTCGGATGGAAGACAAGGCCTATTGATGGACATAATTTTAATGAGATTTTTGACGCCTGGGAATGGGCTCGGTCCTCAAACGACGGTAAACCTTCAGCTATAATTGCGAAAACGGTAAAAGGAAAAGGTGTCTATTTTATGGAGAATGTTGTTGGTTTTCATGGAAAGGCACCTACAGAAGAAGAAGGCAAGGACGCTTCGGTTAAACTTAAAGAAGTATTGGATAAAATGAACCCATAATTGTTCAGGAGTTATTGATGACTGAGTTAAAAGCAACCAGGGATGCGTATGGGGAAGCGCTTGTAGAAATAGGCAAAAACAATAAAAATATTGTTGTTTTGGACGCTGATTTATCTGCTTCGACAAAAACCGCGAAATTCAGGAAGCATTTTCCTGATAGATTTTTAAATATCGGAATAGCCGAGCAAAATCTTATTAATGTTGCTGCGGGGCTTTCAACCTGCGGAAAGATTGTTTTTGCCAGCAGTTTTGCCCTGTTTGCTACCGGAAGGCCGTGGGAACAGATAAGAAATACGGTGGCTTATTCGAATCTTAATGTCAAAATTGTGGCATCGCACGGAGGAATATCCGTAGGCGCGGATGGCTCTTCCCATCAAAGCCTTGAAGATATTGCGATAATGAGAGCCATCCCTAATATGAAGGTTATAGTTCCGTGTGACGCTAATGAAAGTCATAATGCGGTGTTGGCGGCGGCTGCCGCGCCCGGACCTTTTTATATAAGGCTTGGACGGGAAAAAGTCCCTATGATTACCGATCCAAAACACAAGTTCAGGGTAGGTAAAGCTGAAGTGTTAAGAGACGGAGACGATGTAAGTATTATTGCCTGCGGGATAATGGTGGATGCCGCTTTAAAAGCTGCGGATATCCTGCAAAAAGATGGAGTGAAAGCTTCGGTAATAGATATGCATACGATAAAACCTGTTGATACTGAAATAATAATGAAATATGCCCGGAAAACCGGTTGTATGGTGACGGCCGAGGAACATAGTATTATTGGAGGTTTGGGCGGGGCTGTATGTGAATTTTTGAGCGAAAACCATCCGCTGCCTGTCTATAGAATAGGAACGCGGGATTGTTTTGGGCAATCCGGTGAGCCGGCGTCGCTCTTGAAAGAATATAATATGACTCCTGAAAACATATGTAAGGGAGCCAGAAAAGTCATAAAAATGAAAAAATGATTATTATGAGGAGACTCTGATGAAAAAGATATTTGTATTGATAACATCAATTTTGCTTATTGCAACGTTATCTTATTCAGCTTTAGACGGCGAGAAAGCTCCATCCCAGCCTGACGATGATATTTATAAACAGATGGAACAGCTTGCTGTTGTTTTTGCGATTGTTGAGAAAGATTATGTTGATGATGTTGACCAGAAAAAGCTTGTTTACGGGGCTATGAAAGGGATTATTGCGGAACTTGATCCTCACAGCCAGTTCATGGAACCGGAAATGTATAAGGAAATTAAAGTTGAAACGGAAGGTGAGTTTGGCGGCCTCGGGATAGAAATAACAGTCAGGGATAGCCTGCTTACGGTTATTGCGCCGATGGAAGGAACGCCTGCCGAGCGCGCAGGTTTAAAAACCGGCGACAAAATAATTAAAATCGACGGTGAAAGCACGAAGGATATGACTTTAATGAAAGCCGTCAGCAAGCTGAGGGGAAAGCCGGGCACAAAAGTGCATATTGTTGTATTAAGGTCAAATCAAAAAGTATTGGATTTTGATGTTGTAAGGGACATCATAAAAGTCGAAAGCATTAAAGATGCCAAAATACTTGAGAATAGTATCGGCTATATCAGGATTGTACAGTTCCAGGAAAATACAGGCAGAGATTTTGAAAAAGCGTTAACGGATATGGAAACCAGAGGCATGAAGTCATTGATAATTGATTTAAGAAATAATCCCGGCGGGTTATTGCAGACAGCCGTTGAAGTGGCTGACAGGTTTGTGGAAAACGGCAAAGTCATAGTGTCCATACAGGGCAAGTTGCCTTCGCAAAACGTAGTTTTTAACGCGAAAGACAGGACAACCCATAAAGAATACCCTATCGCGGTGCTTATAAACAATGGTTCTGCAAGCGGTTCTGAAATAGTTGCGGGCGCGCTTAAGGACTATAAAAAAGCTATTTTAATAGGGGAAAAAACATTTGGCAAGGGATCTGTGCAGAGTGTTATACCCCTGAATGACGGTTCAGCATTAAGGTTGACTACCGCAAAATATTTTACTCCCAGCGGAGTTACCATACACGGGGTGGGAATTATTCCCGATATTGAAGTTGACATTTCTGATGAAGAGGAAGTAAAACTTGTTTTAAAGAAATATGCGGAGCTTGAAAAAGCTTTGAAGCAGAGTGAACAGACTGATAATGCCGAAAAAAATGCAGTAGATGAAGAAGAAGTCAAAGACATACAGCTTCAAAGGGCAATAGACCTTTTAAAAGCTATGGATATATTTGATAAGACGTTGTCGGATGCTTCTTTTGCCAAGGAGAAAAGTGTTAACTAATTCCGTATTGTGCCGTTTTTCTCTGACTATTTTATTGGTTTTTATCCTGTTTCTCCCAACAGAATCGTTGTCCGCCAGGAAAAAAAGAACGCTCTCCGGGCCTTCCGGAAAAGAGCCGGTAAAACTTGTGGAAGAAGTTTCTTTATACCTCCGCCAGAAAGGTATTGCCAATAAAATCAGCTTCGCAGAAAAGAGGAATACGGGTTTTTGTGTCGATATTTTTCTGAAACCCTCTGAGGATTATTTAGCAAAGGATATAACGGACGGCTTGAAAAGCATATTCGTCAGATCCGGGGCGAAAGTTCAGCCGGCGAAAAAGATAGAGCTGTCGGATGGGACTGGGTGTTTTGAAAAACATCTTATTTTCATTAAAAGGAAGAAAACGGGGGTTTTGAGGTTCAACCGCGTATATTCGGGTTACGTGGCCATAATAATCGATGATTTCGGCAACAGTTTGAATTATTTCCGTCTGCTTGAAAAAATAAAAGAACCTGTTGACTGTGCCGTGCTTCCGCACCTGCGGTATTCGAAAGAGAGCGCGGCTAAATTGAACTCAATGGGTTTTGAAGTTATGCTTCATTGTCCGATGGAGCCTGAATCCATGACAGTTGATGCGGGTAAAGGGGTAATCCTTTCGGATATGAATGAACAGGAGGTAAGGGAAACTCTGGAAAAAAACCTTGAATCCGTTCCTTTTGCCGCCGGAATAAATAATCATATGGGATCAAAAGCCTGCGGGGCAAAGAATCTTATCAGGACGGTTCTGAAGCAAACGGATGAAAAAGGTCTTTTCTTTGTCGACAGCCTTACCTCAAGTAGTTCCGTCATCTGTGAGGTTGCGGAAGAAATCGGGTGTCCTGTCATAAAAAGGGATATTTTCCTGGACAATGTCAAAGAAGATAAAGCGATAAGGGATGCTTTTGAAAATTTAATAAGGCTGTCAAAAAAGGAAGGCAAAGCGGTTGGTATTGGGCATTACCGCGAACAGACGCTGAAGATTCTGATTTCTTATCTGGATGTGATAAAATATAATGATTTAAAAATCGTTCCCGCGTCCGAAATGGTAATAATAGGGGATGGATATTGAAAATATTAGGTATTGAAACTTCCTGTGATGAAACTTCAGCCGCCGTGGTCTCCGGAGGTAAAAAAATATTATCCAATATCATTTCTTCACAGGTCGATATACACAGGAGATTCGGGGGTGTTGTCCCTGAAATAGCCAGCAGGGCTCATCTTGAAAGCATAGGGAACATTGTGGATATCGCGATACAGTCTGCCGGCATAAAAGTTTCGGATATAGACGGTGTAGCTGTTACCAGGGGCCCGGGTTTGATTGGAGCATTATTGGTAGGCATTTCTTTTGCCGAAGCATTTGCCGAATCTATAAAAAAACCCCTTGCAGGCGTCAATCACCTGCATGCGCATGTGTATGCGAATTTCCTTTCGGAAGATTCTTTAAAAATGCCTTTTATCTGGCTTCTTGTTTCCGGAGGCCACACATTACTCGGTATAGCGAAAGATATTGACGAATATGAGCTATTGGGCACGACAGTTGATGATGCTGCGGGTGAAGCGTTTGATAAAGTCGCCAAACTTTTGGGGCTTGAATATCCGGGCGGGCCCGCAATACAAAAAATTGCCGCGGGGGGAAACCCTTCTTTAATTAATTTTCCAAGAGCAAGAGTGAAGAAGAACCCTTATTTTTTCAGTTTCAGCGGATTGAAAACGGCGGTTTTATATTATGTGAAAGATAACGAAAAATCCGGGCTGGACATTCCGTCTATCGCCGCATCTTTCCAGGAAGCGGTAGCGGATGTTCTTGTTTCCAGGACCATAAAGGCTTCCTTTAAATACGGCATAAACAGAATAATTTTAGGCGGAGGGGTCGCATGCAACAGCAGGCTGAGAGAGAAATTTTCGATAGATTGTGAAAAAAACAATATAGAGCTTTTTATCCCTCCTTTAGATTTGTGTACTGACAATGCGGCGATGGTTGCCGGCTTGGGATTTGAAATTATCAGAAGAGGCCTGAACGGCGGATTTCATGCAGACCCCAATCTGAAAATATAGTAATTAGTTGAACTTATAGGTGAGACATGTTACATTTTTGTAACGGTCTTTCTGATTCTTTTGGCTTTGCTTTTATTTCTATTTTAAAATTTTGATGGATATTTATGACCCAACAAAGTGATTATATTGCCAGTATTCTGATGGATGTCGGCCTGGTTGATGAAGAATCCGTTGAAAAGGCCAAGGAACATTCTGTCAAAACAGGAAAAAGTTTTCAGGAAGCCCTTGTTGAGCTCGGTTTGTGCAGGGAAATTGACATTCTTAAAGCTCTGGCAGTCCAATTCGGAATGGAGTTCATCCAGTTAAGCGATATAGATATTCCCAAGGACATAATAAAATTAATCCCGCCCGAAACCGCAAAAAAGTACAAGATTGTTCCCATCAAAAAGAAAGGAGACACTCTTACGGTTGCGCTGTTCGAACCCACTGATGCGGATATATTTGATAATTTAAGTTTTGTTCTGAAGTGTAATATAGAAGGGGTAGTAGCCACAAAAGAGGACATCCTGGCGGCTCTTGATAAATACTATGGAGTTACCGAAGAAACAGTGGATAAAATGATTGCCGAACTCAGCGAGGGGGATATAACTTTTTTAGATGAAAAAACGCGCAATGCGGAAGAAGAAGGAGTAGCCGAAGAAGCTCCCGTTATAAAACTTGTAAGTTTGCTGATTTTAGAAGCGTTCAAGATGAGGTCAAGCGATATTCATCTGGAACCGCTGGAAAGAAAATTCAGGGTCCGTTACAGAATAGACGGTGTCCTTCATGAAATGCAGTCTCCGCCCAAAAGACTTCAGGGTTCCATTATTTCGAGAATAAAAATTATGTCCAATATGTCTATTGCCGAAAAACGGCTTCCTCAGGACGGCAGGATAAAAATCAATCTGATGGGAAAAGAGATAGATTTGCGTGTTTCGTCCCTGCCCGCCAATCACGGGGAAAGTGTTGTATTGAGGCTGCTTGACAAATCAAGCCTTCTCCTGGGCCTTTCCGAACTCGGATTTTTTGCCGACGACCAGGAAACTTTTGAAAGTCTCATAGCTCTCCCCAACGGGATATTGCTTATAACAGGCCCTACCGGCAGCGGAAAAACCACGACGCTGTACGGCGCTCTGAATTATATAAACCGGCCTGACAGAAAAATTATAACGGTTGAAGACCCTGTCGAGTATATGCTGTCAGGGATAAATCAGGTGCAGGTTAATGAGGATATAGGTCTTACATTCGCAAATGTGCTGAGATCAATATTAAGGCAGGCTCCCAATGTTATAATGATCGGTGAAATCCGTGATATTGAAACGGCAAATATTGCGGTACAGGCGTCCCTGACAGGTCATTTGGTATTTTCCACGCTTCATACCAATGATTCATCGGGGGCCATTACGAGGCTGATAGACCAGGGTGTTAAACCGTTCCTGGTTGCGTCTTCCGTACAGGCTATTTTAGCTCAGAGGCTGGTCAGGAAAATCTGTAATGCGTGTAAACAGGAATATAAGCCCAGCGAGTATGAAATGTCCGCCGCGAAACTTGACCCTGAGAAAATAAAAGATATGAAATTTTATAAAGGCGCCGGCTGTAGCGAGTGTAACAATACGGGATATAGAGGAAGAATAGGAATCTATGAGTTGCTGATAGTCAATGATGAAATAAGAAAGATGATATATCAGAAATGTACGAGCGGAGTTATAAGGCAGAAAGCAAGAGAAGTGGGGATGAGAACTTTGCGGGAAGACGGTATAAGAAAAGTTTTGGGCGGGATTACTACTTTGGATGAAGTTTTTCGCATTACACAGATGGATATTGAATAGTATGAATTTGAGAGGGAAAAAATATGTATGAGATGAAAGATCTTCTGCAGTTGGTTGTGGATGAGAGTGCTTCGGACCTTCATATAACCGTTGATTCTCCGCCCGTTTTAAGGATGGATGGGGAACTGTGCCCTATCGAAGGGGAAAAACTTACGCCCGCAGACACGGAACGTCTTATGAAAGCCGTGACATCCGAAGTCCATATCCAGAGGGTGAGAGAAGAGGGTGGCACCGATTTCGGTTTCGGATTCGGAGAACAGGCAAGGTTCAGGGTAAGTGTTTACCGTCAGAAAGGCAGGTATGCATTAAGCTTGAGGTTGATACCGTCTAAACTTATGAGTTTTGAAGAAATAGGGCTTGGCCCCGGACTTAAAGACCTTTTGTATAAACCGAGAGGACTTGTTCTGGTTACAGGCCCGACCGGGTCGGGAAAAACCACGACGCTTGCCACCATGATCGACTTTATTAATGATGAGAGGAAAGCGCATATTATAACTATTGAAGATCCTATTGAATATTATCATAAGCACAAAAACTGTATTGTAACACAAAGAGAAATAGGGGTGGATGTCCCATCCTTTTCCGAAGCGCTGAGGAGAGCATTAAGGCAGGACCCGGATGTAGTGCTTGTAGGTGAAATGAGAGATGTTACCACGATGGAGGCTGCGATAACAGCGGCGGAAACCGGGCACCTTGTCTTTGCGACGTTACATACGACGGGCGCGGTCAGGACGATGGATAGGATAATCAATGCGTTTCCCGCAAATCAGCAGGAGCAGATAAGACAGCAGGTTGCGGCGTCCATCCAGGCTGTGATATCCCAGCAGTTATTGGTAAAAGCCGACGGCAAAGGCAGAATCGCCGCCTTTGAGGTTATGATTGCCACAGATTCGATAAGGGCTCATATCAGGGAGAAGAAAACTTTCAGAATCGTTTCGGATCTTCAGACCGGACAGAAACTCGGAATGCATACGCTTGATGCCCATCTGTATGAACTTTACAGGGCCAATCTTATCAGGTATGAGGATTTGATAGCATATGCTCAGGACCCGGGTGAAATTATCGAGAAACTTAACAAGGGCAAGAGGTAAGACACAGGATGACCACCGACAGTATTTTTTTAGGACAGCTCTTGGTTGAGAGAGGGCTTATTACAAAGGAACAGCTTGGAGAAGCCAAAGATGAACATGAGCGTACCGGCAGGCTGCTCGGACATGTTCTTGTTGATTTCGGGTATGTTTCGGAAGAAGATATTATAATGGCTCTCGGCCAGGAACTCGGCATGGAAACAGTTAACTTAAAAAAAGCCGAGATCCCCAAAGAAGTTATAGATAAGATTCCTTCAAATATGGCGAGGCTGTATGAAATTTTACCCTGTGAATTAAGAGGCAATACTTTGATTATTGCTATGGCGGATCCTCTCAATCCCAATATGCTTGATGACTTGAGATTTATGATTGATATGGATATAAAAGGCGCTATCAGCAACAAACAGGATATAGAGGATGCTATTAAAAAATATTATGGAGATGAGACCGAGACATTTACGGAACTTTTGGAAGAGATAGAAGAAGAAATGCCTTCAGGTTCGGTTGAAGATTCGGAGAATATGGACCTTACAAGCCTGAAAGAACTGGCGAGCGAAGCGCCCGTAGTAAGGCTCCTCAATCTTGTTTTAATTCAGGCTATTAAAGACAGGGCGAGCGATATCCATTTTGAACCTTTCGAGGATGAATTTAAAATACGTTATAGGATAGACGGAGTTTTGTATGAGATGGTTCCGCCCCCTAAACATCTGGCGCTGGCCATAACCTCAAGAATAAAAGTTATGGCGAACCTTGACATTGCGGAAAGGCGGCTTCCCCAGGACGGCAGGATACAGTTGAATATAAGCGGAAGAAATGTTGATTTGAGAATTTCCACGCTTCCGACGCAATTCGGCGAAAGTGTCGTTATGAGAGTTCTTGACAGAAGCAATGTCCAGCTTGACCTCGAGGCGCTTGGACTCAAAGAAGACACCATGAAAATTATTGAAGATTTGATAATCAAACCAAACGGTATTGTTATAGTAACAGGTCCGACAGGTTCGGGGAAAACAACCACGTTATATTCCTGCCTCCGGAAAATAAACAAGATAGAAGAAAAACTTATAACAACGGAAGATCCCGTTGAATATGATATAGAAGGTATTATCCAGGTAGCCATAAGAGAAGAAATAGGATTGACCTTTGCCCGCTGTCTCAGGAGCATATTGAGGCAGGACCCCGATAAAATAATGGTTGGGGAAATCCGCGACCTTGAAACGGCGGAAATTGCTATCCAGGCGTCCCTGACAGGACATTTGGTCTTCAGCACGCTCCATACCAACGATGCGTCAGGAAGTATTACCAGGCTGATAGATATGAATGTTGAACCGTTCCTTATAACGTCGACGCTCCAGGCGATTCTTGCGCAGCGGCTGGTAAGAACGACTTGTACGAAATGTAAAACCGAGTTTGAACCGACTGAAGAGATGCTTATACAGGTGGGATTGACTCCCGATGAAGTAAAAGGGAAAAAATTCTATTTCGGTAAAGGTTGTGATAACTGCAACAATACCGGATATAAGGGTAGAGCGGGGATATTTGAGCTTCTTATCATAACGGATGAAATAAGGGAACTTATTATGGAAAAAGCCCCCGCGGTGGCAATAAAAGAAAAAGCGAAAGAACTCGGAATGAGGACTTTGCATGAAGATGCCATGATAAAATTGTTTGACGGGGACACGACCATAGAAGAAGTGGCTTTGTGGACTGAAATCAGTTAAATCCTTCGGAGGATAACGATATGGGAATGTTTAATTATAATGCCATGGATTCCAAGGGGAAAGAGATTCACGGGACAATTGATGCGAGCAATGTCAATGATGCTATCGCGAAATTAAGAGATAAAGGTTTATTTCCCACTAAAGTTACACAGCAGGATGCAAAAAAACCGGTGATGGGTTCTCCTCAGCAGGGAAAGAAAAGTTTTATGCAGATGGAACTCAGTTTTCTCGGCGGCGGTGTAAAAAGCAAAAATCTTGCTATGTTCACAAGACAGCTTGCGACATTGATTGATGCCGGGCTTCCGCTCTTAAGGTGTCTTAATGTATTGAAGAGTCAGGAGAAGAACGCGACATTGAAGAGAACCGTAAACGAACTTTCGGATATGGTTGAAGGGGGCAGCACCTTTTCCGAAGCGCTGGCTCATTATCCGAAGATTTTTTCAAAGTTATTCGTAAATATGGTAAAAGCGGGCGAAGCGGGAGGAGTTCTCGAGCTTGTTCTGAACAGGGTTGCCGATTTTATGGAGAAAAGCGAAAAACTGAAGGCTAAGGTCAAATCGGCTATGATATATCCCGCTTTCGTTATAATAGTGGCTCTTGGCGTATTGGCTTTCCTTATGGCTTTTATCGTGCCCAAGTTCGGAGATATGTTTAAGGATATGAAACTTGAGCTACCGCCTGTTACACAATTTTTGATTAATGCCAGTGATTTTTGCATTGAGAACTGGTATGTCCCTATTATAGCCATTGCGGGAATAGTAGTTTCGATAAAATTAATCGCGAAAACCAAAAAAGGAAAGTTTGCCATGGACTCTCTGAAACTCAATGCTCCGGTTTTCGGGTCGCTGGTGAGGAAAGTCGCGATTGCGCGGTTTACCAGAACACTCGGCACGCTGATTACGAGCGGAGTTCCCATTCTGCAGGCGCTGTCGATAGTAAAAGATACTGTCGGTAATGAAGTGATATCAACGGCTGTCGAAAGTGTCCATGACAGCATCAGGGAAGGAGAATCGATAGTAGAACCGCTGAAGCAGAGTAAAGTTTTCCCGCCTGTTGTCGTAAGTATGATAGACGTCGGCGAAGAAACAGGTGAACTTGCGGAAATGTTGATAAAAATAGCCGACAATTATGATGAGGATGTTGATAATGCGGTTGCCGGGTTGACTTCTCTTTTGGAACCTGTGCTGATTGTCTCATTGGCCGTGATAGTCGGTTTTATTGTCATAGCTCTGTTTTTACCTTTAATTGCTTTAATCCAGAAGCTTTCAGGATAGCAAAACAGGTTTTTGATACTTATAAAAGAGGCGGGCACAAAACGAGAAAGCTTATTCCTGAATCCTCTTGTTTTGGTATTTGCTTCTCGGGGTCTTCTATTCCATGAGCCTGAAACAGAAGTTTATAATTGTTATCTTTGCTTTTATGGTGCTTATTTGCGGTTTGTTCATTGCCTATTTCACAGCCCTCTATACAAAGGCGCTTATCATAGAGAGGAACACGGTTTCGGATTTTAGCGGTCTTGCGGAAGAAATCATCAGATTAAATGTATCGGATATAAACCTTCCCGATGCCGCGAATCAGAAACTCGCTTCCCTGTCCGAGAAGTTCCCTTATATAGTAAATGTGAATGTCAGCGAAAAGGAAAATAGCCTGATAAGGCCTGGCAGCGATATCTATGTTTCGAATAATAAAAACTCGTTGTTTATTTCCGCCGGCATAGACAGGGAACCTTTCACGGGCAAAATAATAGCAAACACTTTTAATTTTTCAATACTGATTTTTATATTGAGCATGCTTGTAATATCATGGGCCGCGTATATGATGATTTCAGGTTTTATATTGAGGCCTCTTGAACGCCTTCGAGAACGGCTGGAAAGCATATCCAGAGAGGATTACGGCAAAACAATAGAAATTTTTAAGGGGCAAGATGAAATATCATCGTTTATAAACGTTTTTAATAAGATGACGACTGAGCTGCAGAACCTTAAGGATATAAATCAAAATAAGCTTGAAAGCCTTCACAATGAAGTTGATAAAAAAGAAAGGCAGATGATTATTGCTCAAAGGCTGGCCGCGACCGGGCAGCTTGCAGCCGGTATAGCCCATGAAATTAATAATCCTCTCGGGGGCATGATAAATGCTGTTGCCCAATTGAGAAAACAGCAGGACCTTTCATCAAAGGAGATTGAATATCTGGATATGGTTTACAGCGGATTGCAGAAAATACGCGATACTGTAAGAAAAATTTTAAGGTTTGAATTTTCTCAGAGCAAAACAAGCGCGGCGCCTGTAAATATTAACGAAGCATTGGAAAGATCGCTGGCTTTTATAGAGCACAAGATAGAAGAGAAACAGGTTGAAGTTAAAACAAAGTTTAAAATTTCAGGTGCTAAAATTACGGGCGATATGTCCGATTTGCAGCAGGCCTTCCTTAACCTCCTGCTTAATGCGGTTGACGCGGTTTCCGAAGGGGGGAAAATAGAGATAAGCACTGAAACGGAAAACGGTTTTGTGATTGTGAAAATTAAGGATAACGGCTGCGGAATAGACGATGTTGAACTGCCTAAGATATTCGACCTTTTCTATACATCTAAGATCTCAGGCCGGGGAATAGGCCTTGGATTGTCTATCACACATAACATAATCAGAAATCATAACGGTATGATTGATGTCAGGAGCAAAAAAGATTACGGGACGGAATTTGTGATTAAATTTCCTTCTGCCGGAGATAACGCGTGAAAATTCTTATAGCTGATGATGAACAGGGCATAAGGCTGACGCTGAAAGACAGCCTTGAAGAATCGGGATTTTCGGTCTTTGCCGTTGAAAACGGGAATGAAGCCGTTAATATGCTCAAAGAACGGAAATTCGACTGTGTAATTTCCGATATCCGCATGCCCGGTATGAACGGTATATCTTTGCTTAAATACATTAAAGATGAAATGCCCGAGACGGAGGTGATACTGATTACGGCGTTTGGAGATGTTGAACAGGCTGTGCAGGCTATGAAGTTGGGCGCGAATGATTATATTGTAAAACCGTTTATGAACGAAGAAGTAATCCTGAAAGTAAAAAAGATAGAGGAATTGCATGAACTGAAGGTCGAAAACTTTAAATTAAAGCAACAAATATCGGGAGATGCCGGATTTGGCAATCTGGTAGGCCGCAGCCGGGAAATGAAAGAGATTTTTAACCTGATTGAAACGGTCGCTCCGGCGGATTCATCTGTTTTGCTGTGCGGTGAATCGGGTACAGGCAAGGAACTCGTGGCAAATCTTATACATGCGAAAAGCTTAAGAAAAAGAAAAACGCTTGTTAAGCTGAGCTGTGCTGTTTTTCCCGAAACACTTCTTGAAGATGAATTATTCGGACATGAGAAGGGCGCGTATACGGATGCAAAAGCAAAAAAAATAGGGAGGTTTGAACAGGCGGACGGAGGCACGATATTTCTTGATGATATCGATGATATAAGCCCGAAAATTCAGGTTAAGCTTCTCAGGGTCCTTCAGGAAAGGTGTTTTGAAAGGCTGGGAGGCACGGAAACCGTGCATATAGACATAAGAATCATTGCCGCTACCAAGAAAGATCTCGGGAAATTAGTTGAAAAGGGTTTTTTCCGGGAGGATTTATATTATCGTTTGAATGTGATCCCTATATTCATCCCTCCTCTGAGAGACCATATGCAGGATATAAAATTTTTGGCGGAACATTTTATAAAGATGTACGGCAGAGGAGTGGATTACAGTATAGAGCCCCGGATTCTTGAAAAGATGATGACTTATAGCTGGCCCGGAAACGTGAGGGAGCTTGAAAATGCAATCGAAAGGGCAATCGCGTTGTCGGGAGAAAACAAAAGGCTGAAAGAGGAGCACCTGTTCCTGTCGCAGAAAAAAGACGCCTTATACGGAATTGCGGATAATCTGAAACTCAGGGATTACGTCGAGAAGCTTTCGGCGAGGCATATAGCGGAGGTTTTGAAGAAAGCCGGCGGAAAAAAATCTCTTGCGGCGAAAATACTTGGTATCAGCAGAAAATCATTATGGGAAAAGATGAAAGAACATAACATTGAAAATGAAAAAAACCTTTAATGTAATTTCATTTTGTTATATTCTTTGTTTTTATCCGGTTGGCAAATACGGTTTATTAAGAGGGTTATCATGAATATTTTAGTGATTAATGCGGGCAGTTCTTCCTTGAAATTTTCCATTTTTGAAATGGTTGAGCATAAGGTCCTTGCAGAAGGTATAATCGAGAGGATCGGGCAGGAAGGCTCTACATGTAAATATAAAAAATACGGACAGGAAGAAATAAAGGAATCCGTAAAAGGCAGTGATTATAAAAACGCGCTTGCCGAGACGGTAAAATTTCTGTTGCATAAGAAACACGGAGTTATAAAGTCGAAGAATGAAATTCAGGCAATAGGCCATCGTGTAGTGCACGGCGGCGAATTTATATCAAAACCTGTTCTTATAGATCAGGAGATAAAAAGAATTATAAAAAACTGTTTTGAACTGGCGCCGCTGCATAATCCGCCTAATTTTATGGGGATTGTAGCTTGCGAAGAGATGTTTCCCGGGATAAAACAGGTCGGTGTTTTTGATACCGCTTTTCATCAGAGCATACCGAAACACGCTTTTTTATACGGTTTGCCCATTGAATTATATGAAAACGAAGGGATAAGGAGATATGGTTTCCACGGCACATCCCACAGGTTTATTGCGGGTAAATGCGCAGAATTGTTGCCCGAGAGTAAAAATGGCGTCAATATAATTTCGGTGCACCTCGGCAACGGATGCAGCGTAACCGCGGTTAAAGACGGCAAATCAATTGATACAAGTATGGGTTTTACTCCCCTTGAAGGTTTGGTTATGGGAACCAGGTGCGGTGATATCGATCCTGCGATAGTTTTTCATCTGATGGAACATAAAGGGTATTCCAGAGATGAAATTGACCGATTATTGAATAAGAAAAGCGGGTTGCTGGGATTGGCTGAGATAGGAACAAGCGATATGAGGGATATATTAAAGGCTGTTAAAGACGGCAATAAGAAAGCGGAAGCGGCGCTTGATGTATTTTGCTACAGGATTAAAAAATATATAGGCGCGTATACTGCTGTAATCGGCAAAGTCGAAGCGTTGGTTTTTACTGCCGGCATAGGAGAAAATGTGCCTGTAGTGCGGGAAAAAGTATGCAGCGGGCTGGAACCATTGGGCTATGAACTGGATGTAAGCAAAAATGAGAAGAATGAAATGGTGGTCAGCGCTGATAAATCCAATTCTCGAATAATGGTTATCCCCACACATGAAGACTTGAAAATTGCGCAGGATACGCTCCATGTATTACAGGAATCGGGTTTTATAAGCCGGTAATATCTATGTTTTGAATAATGAGGACTATCAATGGAAGTTTTAATTTTAGCCGCCGGATATGCTACGAGATTGTATCCTCTCACATTAAACAGGGCTAAACCGCTTCTTAAGGTGGGCGGCAAGCGTATAATAGACTATATAGTTGATAATGTTAATAAGATTGACGGTTTAAAGAGAATAAACGTTGTTTGTAATAATAAGTTCAATGGCGATTTTATCCATTGGGCCGAAAACAGCCCTTCCCGGACTCCCATCAAAATATTAAATGATAAATCGGAAAAAGACGGCGGAAAACTTGGCGCAATCGGGGATATCCGCCTGACCATCGATAAATTTCAGATAAAAAACGACCTTCTGGTTATCGGAGGGGATAATCTGTTTGATTTGGATCTGGCGGACTTTGTTTCATTCGCAAAATCAAAAGGCGCCGCAATATGCCTTTATGATGTGAGAGACAAAGAGTTGGCGGCGAAATATGCGTCTGTTACTCTGGATAAGGAACGCAAAATAGTCAGATTTGAGGAAAAACCGGCAAACCCGGAAACTACTTTGATCTCGATGTGCATTTATTATTATCCCGGCGGTGTATTACCGATGATAACTGATTATCTTGATGCCGGCGGCAATCCTGACGCCCCCGGTTTTTTTAATCAGTGGCTTTATAAAAAGATAGAAGTCTACGGGTATGTTTTTAAGGGAAAATGGTTTGATATCGGAGATAACGAATCTTTACGGCTGGCGGACCGCGCGGCCGGTCTTTTCAAATAATACCTTGCCCCTATTCTCGCTATCCACGGAACAAAGATTGAATACGATTTATCCGTTGTGATACAATATCGAATTAAAAATCGGTGAGAAAGCGGATATATAATGGAAATGCACAAAGGCGTCTTTTTTATTTTGGTGTTTGGGATTTTCGCGTTTTGTTCATTTCTGTTTGCCGATGGAAACATTCATATTTCCGGTGTCGAAGAGGTTATCGGGGCTTATCATAAGCTGATGTCGGAAGGAGACGAAGATAAAGCCGCCGAAATAATCGATAAATCTCTGGAAATAATCGGGAATAATCCTATTTTACTTTCTGCGAAAGCGGAAATCCTCTTTATCCGCGGCGATTTTAAAGAATCCGAAGACCTGTGCGATTACATTCTAAGCAAACTTGACAGCGAATATGACTGGCCGATGCTGACTCTCGCCAAGATATACACGGCGGAAAAGAGGTACGGCGAAGCTTACAGCCTGCTTGATAAACTCGAGAAGAAAAAAGAGACGTACGAGATACATCTCCTGAGGGCGCAGACATTGGGCGGGGAGGGAAAATACAGGGAAGCCGACTCTGAATTCCTGAAAGCCATCGGGATGAAGCCGGACGACGCCTATCTTCACGAGATGAGAGCATGGAACCTGAAAAATTATGATATAGACGAAGCCGAAAAACTTTTTCAGAAACTCATCAGATCCGACCCGCAAAATTCAAGATTAGCCGTTGTCTTATCGGAGATTGCTTCGGAGAAAGAGCTCAGACAGCGGAAATTTGAGGAAAAACAGTTTGATGAGATTGAAGTTGAATATCAGGATGAACTTGAATCGGATAAAGGAGTGATGCTCCTTGCCCAAAAGGCGGACGATCTTTTTCAGAAAGGAGAATATAATAAATCCGAGTACCTTTCCAAATTCATTCTAAGCAAACTTGACAGCGAATATGACTGGCCGATGCTGACTCTCGCCAAGATATACACGGCGGAAAAGAGGTACGGCGAAGCTTACAGCCTGCTTGATAAACTCGAGAAGAAAAAAGAGACGTACGAGATACATCTCCTGAGGGCGCAGACATTGGGCGGGGAGGGAAAATACAGGGAAGCCGACTCTGAATTCCTGAAAGCCATCGGGATGAAGCCGGACGACGCCTATCTTCACGAGATGAGAGCATGGAACCTGAAAAATTATGACCCGGCTGAATCTCAGAAAGAATTCGAGATAGTTTTGGAACTGGACCCGGGAAATAAGAATGCGGGAAAAGAGATTATCAACCTGGTTGAAATAAACAGGAAAAGAGAGATCGAATACGAAAAAGAAAAGATAGAAAACATTGAGAAAAAATATTCAGAGGAACTGAGAAAAGATAACAGCACCCTGTTAATGGCGCAGGCAGCCGACCAGCTTTTTATCCGCGGCGATTTTAAAGAATCCGAAGACCTGTGCGATTACATTCTAAGCAAACTTGACAGCGAATATGACTGGCCGATACTGACTCTCGCCAAGATATACACGGCGGAAAAGAGGTACGGCGAAGCTTACAGCCTGCTTGATAAACTCGAGAAGAAAAAAGAGACGTACGAGATACATCTCCTGAGGGCGCAGACATTGGGCGGGGAGGGAAAATACAGGGAAGCCGACTCTGAATTCCTGAAAGCCATCGGGATGAAGCCGGACGACGCCTATCTTCACGAGATGAGAGCATGGAACCTGAAAAATTATGACCCGGCTTCCGCTGAAGCCGAATTCAGAAGGTCTCTTAAACTTAATCCCGAAAATCTGGATGTATTTATCGCTTTGTCAAAACAGATAGATACGGAAATATCGGATATTACCGGGGATGCCGGCGACCGGTATGTACTGGTAGAAGATAAATCCCAGAAGGTCTTGATGGCGGAGAGAATAGAAGATGAACTCAAGCCGGATAAATATAAGATTGTGCTTGCCGAAGAAAAAGAGGAACAGAAAGAGGAGGGAGGCTTAACACGGCGGGGCACATATGATTCAGTGGAAGGGAAAATAGATAAAGCGCTTGATTCATATAAAGATGATAAGGTTTTTCTCGCGGCGAAAGCCGATATTTTACTGAGAAAAGAAAATGAACAGGATATAAAAGAATCGGAAGAAATTTGTAAGTATATTTTAAATAATATAGACAACAATTATGAATGGGCGATGTTAATTCTCGCAAAGATTTTCATAAAAGAAGGAAGGATAAGCGAAGCCAATGAAATAATTGACAAAATACAGAGCATAAGAGATACATATGAGGTGCACCTGCTTAAAGGAGAAGTGTTAAGGAGCCGGAACAGATATAAAGAAGCGGATAAGGAATATCAGAAAGCTATCGGCCTGAATCCTGCCATGCCGTATCTTCACGAGATCAGGGCCTGGAACCTGAGAAATTTTGATATGGAAGAATCTGAACTCGAACTGAAGAGGGCCCTGGCGTTATCTCCCGAAGATCCGCATCTTTTAATGGCTCTTTCTTACCATTACCGCTCAAGACGCTTATACAAAGAAGGAAATATGTATTTGAAAAAAGCTGTCCGGAAAGCCGATGATGAGGAATTCGCCGATATCAACCGTAGTATAAGGAATGATTATTTTTCTCAGACGGGTACGAGCGGTTATCATTTTGGCCTGCCTGCCTCGGTATCTTTCGGTTACAGATACGAACCCGAGCTCAGCAATATAGAAAATATGATAAGGGGCTTAAGATTCGATAAGGTTTCCCGTAACAGCGAAGATCTTCCCCCCGCCCAATTGACAAAAGGAAACTTTGTCGAAAGTAATGTGAACCTGAATTTCAGCAACCTTCCGCTTATTCATAATTATTTTTCATATGACAGGAAAATAAACAGGAAAGATCCTCTTGTTGAAGATATAGAATTGATAAACAGGACTGAATTGGAGCATACGTTTCCTGATACATTTATGGGTGATATCACGGTATTCCCTTATTTTAAATATGCGTATCTTCACGGGTCCAACTTCAGTATCGATAAAATATTCCAGTCCGATTTCAGGATAGATATCTATAACTTCGGAATAAGAGCTTTGCCTGCCTGGATATTTGAAGATATAGGCGTTAAATTAGAGACTGAATATGTCTTTGGAGTCGGTGATTACAGGGACGACCCGGACCATTTCAGGAGCCATCAGCTGAGAGCCAGGCTGCTGAAGGAATTTCCCGATAAGTCTTATTTTTTCTGTGACGGCGAAGTTTACTATTCGATACAGGGTCCTGATTATCCGAACTATGATTACAGATATAAAGGGGTCCTGTTTTTTGATAAAAACATTAATAATGAAAAGCTGAGGATATTTGCCGAGCTGGAAGCTGTTTATCATCTTGATACGATTAAAACGGGTCCCGATATAGATACGATTATAATAAAACCGAGAGCGGGCATAAAATTTAAACTTAATGATATTTTTTCTTTGAGGGCGTCGGGGAGTTATTTCCACTGCCCGGGGTATGATACATTTGATTACTGGGAGTTAAGAGGCGAGTTTGTTTATAAGGATTTTGTGCGTAACGAACAGGTTATTGAAGGCAGGGAAATAAATTTTCAAAACCCTGTTGAGTTTATAATAGGTTATAAGGCTGACATATTCCATAGATTTCCAAGGTCGAGAGATAAAAATTTAACCACGGTGTATTGTGAATCAAGATATTTCTGGTGATAAATTAAAAATAGCCGTAGTAGGATGTTTTCCCCCGAGCAAACAGGGGCTGAACGAGTATAATTGCCATTTAAGCAGGGCTATCGGGGAATTGGGGCATAAATGTATCGCTATATCCAATATGCTTACGGATATAGAGAAAAAGAACCTTAAAAAGGTTAAATGCACGAAAGTCGTAATAAGAAGAGTGTGGAAGTTCGATTCATATTCTTCATGGTACAACATTGCAAAACTTATCAGAAAAGAACAGCCTGATCTGGTGATATTCAGTTTGATCTTCAGCTCATTCAGTTTCAGGGGATACAGGTCTTTTATTAACCTTTTGACCCCTGCGCTGATTAAAATCATGGGATTTAAAACAGGGGTAATCCTGCATCATCTTTATGAAAATATCGATATGGGTATTTATGGAAAGACAAAAACCACGATCTTTAAAATGGGATGCAACCTTATAACAAGGTCATTCAAATTGGCCGATAAGGTTTTTGTTCTTGTGGAAAGGTATAAGGAGTTCCTTGAATCCAGATACAAGGCCGGAAATGTGAGGTATGTTTCGCACGGCTGTTTTCTAAAATTAAAAGATCCCCTTCCGCACAAAAAATCAAAAAATGTGCTGGTAATGGGTAAATTCGGCGCATATAAAAAACTCGACCGTATAATTGAGATAGCGAAGGATCTGTTTGAAGAAGATTGTGAAGTCAAACTGATAATAGCGGGAAGAAGCCATCCTTATTTTAAAGGTCATGTGGAAGAAGTTATTGAACATTCTCTGCATAATTTCATCGATTTCCGCGGATATGTCCTTGAGGAACATCTGCCGGCGCTTTTTTCAGACGTTAATGTAGTTGTAATACCGTACGATTTTTATACCGGAACATCGGGAATCGCGCACCTTGCGATTAATTACGGCCGTCCCATAGTGGCTTATGATTCTCTTGAAATAGAAGACCTTATCGAAAATACAGGTGCCAGGATTTCCCGGGTTACCATAGGGGACGAAACAGCTTTTAAAGCCAGAATAAAAGAGTATCTTAATGATTTTGAAAAACAAAGGACAGACGGAACGCATAATTTCAGGATAGGTCAGAAAATTTATATTTCGAATATTGCCGGAGAAATGGTGGAAGAACTAATGCACGCGAAAATTAAAAGATAGTATTTATGGATAAATCAGTTTTTAAAATTTTACTTTTTGCATCCCTGGCATCAGCGATTGTATGCCTGCTGTTTGTTTGTCTTGGCTGGCAGTGGAATACATTTGACGCTTACACGCATGTTTTTTTGGGTTCACACTACTCAAACAATTTCTTCTCGCTGTGGGACAGCAGCTGGTACGGCGGATTTTCCATTGCGCATTATCCTCCCCTGCTCCATCAGCTTATCGCCGTATTTTCGCTGTTCATAGGGCTTAAGGCGTCTTATTCTTTTATTCTGGTATTGATATATTTTCTCCTTCCTTCTTCCATATATCTTTTTGCCAGGTTGTGGCAGGGTAAGCGCCGGGCCGTTTATGCCGCTTTCCTCGCCGTATTTCTTTCTTCAATATCTCTTACCGTTTTTAGAAACGGGCAGATTACGACCATGTGGAGCCTGCCTTTTTCCATGTATTCGCTTGTTTATTTTGTTCTTTGGCACAGGACAGGCAAAAGACTGTATTTTTTTATATCGTTTCTGGCGGCTTTAATTGTTGTTTTTTCTCATCATTTTACCGGAATTTTGATTTTCCCTGTTTTTTTCGCCGTAAATGTTTTTTATAAATTCAGAAAATATGCAATGCGCGGGATGTTTTTAAAACACCTGTTCTGCTTCGGGCTCCTTTTATTGGTATTTGATTTTATAGTCCTGTATCCTTATTGGAATCTCCAGCTTTTTATAAAAAAATCAGCGGAGTCGATATATCATTTAAGCCGGGCAAATTACCTGAGAGATTTCAGAGCTTTTCTCGTTTTCTGTTTTCTGCCGTACCTGACTTATATTCCCTTTATTCCCTTTCTGTTTGTTTTCAGATTAAGCAAAAGAGACCGTTTTCTTCTAATGGTTTTTATTTTTTCGTTTTTGGTATCTTTGGGAGATACATTTGCTTTTTCAAAAAGGGTGCTCGGAAGGCTGTTTTATATAATAACGCTGGACAGGATTTCTCTTTGGGCGACGATTTTTGTCCTGCCTGTCGCATCTTCGATATTATACGGCCTTAGAAAAGAATGGCGCTTCCATTTTTATGTACTCTGCATATTGGTGCTGGCGGCGTTTGTCGTTTGTCAAACTTCTTCGTTCTGGCTGCCTCATCAGGAGTATCGCGGCAGTATTGAAGAAACTGTGGATTTTATAAATAATACGGTCAAAAATAACGCGAGATATATTACTCTCGGCTTAGGAGACAAGATCTCAAACATTTCGTATCTGACGAAGGCCGAAACGCTGGACGGCAACCTCCATGCTTCAAGGGAGCTTGATATCCTGAACAGATATCCGATTGAAAAGATAGATAATACGAAATATTTCGGAGAACAGGGAAGAGCGGCATTACTTGAAATACTGGAGGATTCCGAGGATTACGACCTTAATTATGTATTCTGTTTCAGCGGGTATTATATCCCGTTCCTGAAAAGTACGGGGTGGACATTGAAAGCGGAAATCGGGAAAAAAAGCAGGGAATGTTCGGTATGGACAAAAGGCCGGCCGGACGGGATAAGGACAATAGTTAATATGAGAGAAAGCCCCTTATATCAAAAAATACTTTGGGGATTGCTGCCGATCAGCGTATTTGCGCTTTTTTGTGTTGTGTTTGCGTTCAAAGGGTTTTTTACGCGGTTTATATGAGATTTGCTTCCTTGAGGAGGGACTGATGAAATATATTTTCAAGATTAAGACGGCGGTTTTACTGGCCTTATGTGTTTTGTTCTTTCCGTTTGGTTGTTCGACTGAAAACAATGTCAGGCATTATATTTCCGCGATTGACGATTTAGAAGAATATGATTCTTCCTGGTTTACATTTTGCAAAGGAGCCCCGGCATGGTCCATAAAAAAGGTCAATAACCCTTCTCTGGACGGGGATGCCCTGAAGATTTCGATACTTAAAGGGTCCCCTTATGCGAATGTCCATTTTTTTGCCGATTTGTTTCCTGAGCCTGAAGCGGTTGATTTTTCTTTATCCCTGTATTTTATGTTTCGCCCCAAAACAACATTTAACAATGAAGGAGCTCCGTCCACTATACAGGCAATTGAATTCAGTATGAGCAAGTGGGATTTATCAAAGAGATATGAATTCGCGCTTCAATGGCAGAATGTGGGAGAAGGGGCTCCTCAGTGGAGATACTGGGATCCTCATAATCCTAAGCCGTGGACAGATCTGGGTATTTATCAGACTTTCGAACCCAAGAAATGGTATTACTTCAAAATGGAAGGTTCTATTGTTGACGGGAAAGTTTTATACAGGGGATTTACGGTTGACAGAAAAAGACATTTGCTCGGTATATCTGTCCGGCCGGATCCTATGTTTGAGGAAGCCGACCATCTTGCAGTAGCGGTTCAGCTTGATGCAAACTTTGAATGCGCTCCGTACGACGTATTTATAGACAAAGTAAAATTTGATAGGAAGACCGTGATTTCTGCGGATACTCCGAAATTACCGCCGGGGAAAAAGGATCCATCCACAAAAGAGGTTATAAATTTTAAGTGATAGACAGGAGAATGAAAATTAAAGTAACGGTCTTTGAAGCGGTCTTTGCGCTTATTTGCATAGCGGTTGTTTACCGGGCTTGTATTTCGGCGCCGCGGAAAAGTTTGTATTATATAAAAGATATTTCGATGAATGCCGGCACATTGGATGTTTTCCCCGTTTATAAGGTTTTCTATAAATGGGATGGGAATGATGAACCCAATCCAAGATGGATAATATTCAAATCAGATGACACGTGGAAAATCGCGGATTTCAGGGATGATTTCCGGTTTGACGATTTTAAATCTGAATCGGCGAACTCAGAGGATTTTAGCTATTCCTGCATTGAAAACGGCAATTTCAATGCTGCGTTAACAAGGAAGGAATTGCTTTTATATAGATTAGGGTTTGATCCTGCTTGTGAAAGAGAAAAAGAAGAGTTCTACAGAATTCTTCAGGAAACAGCGGATTTCGAGTGAGGATGACAGGTTTTTTAAAGCAATTTCATCTTGACTAAAACACCTGTTTATTATAAAAATGGCGTTTCTGATTTTTGTCGGGGCGTAGCCCGCCACAAGGCGTTGGCGGGTAAACACCGCCACAAGGCGTTGGCGGGCAAGCGCAGTTCAAGTTTCAAAGAAACGCAGTCACGTTTTCAGCTTTAGCTGAATCACGTGATGGCTGATACGTTTATTGCATTCCGTAAGTTACAGCCTCACGGGACTAGCGCGATATCGGGTTTGGTTCTTTGTTTTAGATAAAGCTGAATGAAATGATTTGTCGGGGCGTAGCGCAGTTTGGTCACGTGAAACTGTAGTTTATGGAGCGGCAGTGAACATAAACTGCAAAGTTGAACGGATCCCGTTGGCTGTGGGCAGGGATAATGTTACGTGATCGCGTTCGGCTAAATAACTTACGTTCATTGCATTCCGTAAGTTACAGCCTCACGGGACTAGCGCGATATCGGGTTTGGTTCTTTGTTTTAGATAAAGCTGAATGAAATGATTTGTCGGGGCGTAGCGCAGTTTGGCTAGCGCGCCTGCCTTGGGAGCAGGAGGTCCCCAGTTCGAATCTGGGCGCCCCGACCAGTCCAGCCTAAGGCAGGACAGAGCAATTGAACAATGGAAAATAGAACAATAGACAACTCTAAAATTCAATTGCGGTCTAATTTCGATTGTTCTATTGTTCAAAAGAGCATTTTAAATTGTGTATAATATAAAATAGTTAAGCAGTTGAGCAGTTCAGTAGTTAAGGAGTTTTGGTTTTTATCTATTGAACTGTTGAACTATTGAACTAAATAACTTAGTAACTAAGGAAGATGCGCCCGTAGCTCAGTTGGATAGAGCATCTGCCTTCTAAGCAGAGGGTCACAGGTTCGAGTCCTGTCGGGCGTGCCAGTTTTTGCTTTTCTTCTGCGGCGGGCAAGAATTGTTCTGCTATCCTGACCTCCAAAATCCGCTTGACAAGGCCCGGAATATATGGGATATTTACTTAGTTCCATATTGAAATTATTATATAATTACTTTGTTTCACTGTTATTTTTTTAAATATCTTTGTTTCCGGGATAAACAAACAGGGAGAGCGTCTATGAAACGATTATTGCCGATGTTACTTACAATACTGCTTGCAGTTGCATTTTTATGTTCATGCAGCCTGGAGAAAACCGATAAAAAAATTATCCGTTATACAGCTCCCGGTTTCCCCAAATACGATGTGATAAGAAGACAGCAGGGAAAAGATTTTATGAGTATGAATCCGGAGATAAGGACGGATTATCAGCCGGTTGCCGGTGTCGGATATATCGATAAACTGCTAACCCAGTTTGCCGGAAATGACGCTCCCGATATATTTTTTATAAGGGATTTTGACCTGCCTGCTCTGGCGGGAAAAGGCGCTGTTTACAGCCTTGATGAGATTGTAAAGGAAACAGGTTTTAATGTAAGCGAATATTTTCCCGAGTTAATAGATGCTTATACTTTCAACGGCAGATTATATGCCCTTCCCGGCAGCTTTACGACGAGGGTTTTATACTATAACAGGGATTTATTCGATGAAATGGAATTACCTTATCCGGACGCAAGCTGGGATTGGGATAAATTCAGGGAAGTCGCGCAAAAATTGACAAAGCGTAATCCTTCCGGCATAACCACTCAATTCGGCGCCGCGTTATACAGCGATGCGGCGGATATGTGGATACTTTATATATTGCAGAACGGCGGGAAGGTTTTTGATGAAACAGGTAAAAAATGTGTTATCAAAAATCCGGAGGCGGTCCATGCAATAGAATATTTTAAAGACCTGATTAAAAAATATCATATAGTTCCGGACCAGTCTGATATCCAGGGGGCAGACAGTTTTCAGATATTCGTCAGCGGCCGCGCGGCAATGTTTATCGGCGGAAGATGGTATGTGTTGAATTTCAGGGAAAAAGAAAACCTGTCTTTCGGCATAGCGCCTCTTCCCAAAGGAAAAAAAAGGGCCACATTTCTGGATAGTCACGGCTGGGCTATAACAAGTTCATCTAAAGATAAGATGGCGGATTGGGCTTTTTTGAGCTATCTATCAGGCCCGAAAGGCAATAAATATGTTGTTGATGAGGGAGACAGTGTCCCTGTCTATAAAAAAGAAGCGTTAAGCGGGGATTTTTTAAAAGATAAAAAATATCCGGATGAAAACAATGAAGTCTTCATTGATTCGATAAAATATGCTTATCCTCCAAAAAAATACACTTCGCCTTTTATACCATGGAACCTTTTCAGCAAAGTCCTTATGGAGAATTTTGATAGGTTCACTTTGGGAGAAACAAACGCTGAAGAGACATTACAGAATATACAGGATAGATTAAACGCCATTATAGAGGAAAACCTGCATTGATTACGGAGGCTTAAATTGGAATACGGTAATTTTTCGAAAGACAGAAAAGAATTTGTTATTACAAAACCGGATACGCCGAGGCCATGGTTCAATTACCTTTTTAACAAACATTACCATGCTCTTGTATCCCAGACCGGCGGCGGTTTCAGTTATTATAAGGACCCGAAGTGCCACAGGATATTGAGGTATGACCATATACATACGGACAGGCCCGGCCGGTATGTATATATAAGAGATGAGGATAAAAATGAACTATGGTCATGCAACTGGCAGCCCTTGATGAAACGTCTTGATGACTGGAAATGTGTTCATGGGCTTGGGTATACCAGTATCAGCGCGCGTAAAAACGGCTTGAAATGCGATATTACATACATAGTGCCCGGGGAAGCTCCCCTGGAAATCTGGGAAATCAAATTAGCGAATGAAACGGGTAAAACTAAAAAAGCAACGGTTTTCCCTTTTGTGGAATTTGTTTCCGGCAATGTTGAAATGGAAACGGTTTACAGGAATATTTTATGCCTGTATAACGAAGCCCGTTATGACAGAAAAACGAATACAATCATATCTTTCAAGCATCAATTTGTGAAAAACAAGAAAAGCGGGTTTTCTTTTTTCAATCTTTCCGTTAAACCGGATGGGTATGAAGTGAACAAGGAAAAGTTTTTCGGCAGGTATAATGATTCAGGAAATCCTTCAGGTTTAATCTCGGGAAAGCTTCGGAACGGATACGCCAGGGGAGAAGACACAGTCGGTGTTTTTCAGAAAACCCTGGAACTGAAGCCCAATGAAACAAAAAAAATGGCGGTTGTATTGGGTTATACGGAGGACAAAAGAAAGATAGCGGGTCTGATTAAGAAATATTCTTCTTTAAAGTCCTTTACGGAAGAATACGCTAAAATCAGGTCAAAATGGGATGGAATCATCGAAGATACTAAAGTCGAAACCCCTGATAAAGATTTCGATACAATGGTAAATATCTGGGGTAAATACCAGTTAAGCGCGATAACATGCTGGCGCGGAACTTCCCAGTACCACGGGGGGGAAGGAGGTCTGGGCTACAGGGACACCGCGCAGGATATCGAAGGGCTGCTGTCTCTTGATATGGCTCTTGCGCGTGAGAAGCTCGATAAAATATTGTTCTGGCAGTATAAATGCGGGCATGCGGTATCCGGTTTTTCGGATGTGGAAGGTTCGTGGGATAAAACAGGGGGTTTCATGACAGGTAAATCCGATGTCGCCGTATGGCTGCCTTTTACGGTCATCTCTTATATAAAGGAAACCGGAGATATTTCCTTCCTTGAAAAGGAATACAAATTTCACGATGGAAACAAGGCATCTGTCTATGAGCATATTATCCGGGCTGTAAGGCACATATATAACCGGCGCGGCAGGAACGGATTTCCCCTTATCTATAAAGCTGATTGGAATGATGCTTATGATCATGTCGGATATCAGGGCAGGGGAGAGAGTGTCTGGCTTGCGATGGCCCTGGCAAGAGCCTGTTTGCAGGTGAAGGAACTTGGCGGGTTTTTGGGGGATAAAAAAATTGAAAGAGAGATGTCGAAGAAATTTTGTGAGTTGAAAAAGGTAATTAACGGAAAAGGATGGGACGGCAAATGGTATATCGCGGCAATAAATGATGACGGATATAAGATAGGTTCCGCAAAAAATACCGAAGGCAAGGTCCCTCTGAACAGCCAGACCTGGGCGATACTGTCCGGGGTTGTGGAAAAACACAGGATAAAAAGCATACTCGATAAAATAGACGGTTATCTTGATACCCGGTACGGCCCGGCTTTATTCCTTCCGTCTTACAGCCATTTTAACGAAGGGATAGGAAGGGTTACCGCATTTGCTCCCGGCACAAAAGAAAATGCCGCGGTCTTTTCACACGCCTGCGCATTTAAGATAGTTGCGGATTGCGAAATTGGAAGGGGGAATAAAGCTTTTGAAACTTATACGAAACTTTGTCCGATGAGTAAGGCAAAAGCGGACCACGATAAATATAAGGTTGAGCCTTATGTGTGGGCTGAGTATGTTGTGGGCCCCGGGAACAAGGCGAATTTCGGAGAAGGTTCTTTTACCTGGAATACGGGAACAGCGCCGTGGATGCACATAGCGGCCACCGAATGGATACTGGGAGCAAGAAGGGATTTCAAGGGCCTTAGAATAGACCCGTGTATTCCGTCTTACTGGAAAAAATGCGGCATAAGAAGGCCTTTCAGGTCGGCTGTTTATGATATTGAGATTTTGAATCCGGACGGGGTTGAAAAAGGAGTAAGGGAAATCACAGTTGACGGGAAATCGATAAACGGCACGTTGATATATCCTCACAGGGACGGGAAAACCCATAAAGTAACAGTATTGATGGGAGGCGGAAAATGAGCTCTTCTTCCATAAAAATGATTAAAGAGAAAAACAAAAAAACTATTTTAGGACTGATTTATAAAAATTCTCCCATAGCAAGGGTTGATGTCGCGAAAAAATCGGGAATAAGCAAAGTAACGGTTACGCGTATCGTTAATGAACTTCTTTCCGAAGGTATCATTGAAGAAAGCGGTGTGGATGTCTCAACCGGAGGCAGGCCTCCTGTATTCCTGAAAGTTGTGCCTTACTCAAGGTTTTTAATCGGAGTGGACATAGGTGCTTATTCCATGAGGATAGGGATTTTTGACATCACACGTAAGTTAATAGCGATGAAATCATTTGATTACGGTGATGTAGTATCGGGAGATAAAGTCGCGGATAATATTATTCAGACGATCAGGGAGATATCAGCCGAAAAAAATATTCCGCTTAAAAAAATGGTCGGGGCGGGTATTTCCGTATCGGGTATTGTAGATTATAATAACGGCACGGTGTTGAAATCATATCTTTTTAAGGAGAAACATTATCCTCTCCTTAAGAAACTGAGGGAACATTTCAAATTTAATATTGTCATTGATAATGACGCGAATGTCGGCCTGATATATGAATCATGGATGGGGAAAGGCTATGATATCAAGAATATAATATTCCTTCTTACCAGAAATTATGTGGCTAAAGATATGGGGCTGGGCGTCGGCTTCCTTTTTGGCGGGAGGGTCTACAGGGGTTTTGGTTACTGCGCGGGAGAGGTCGGGGTTGCTTCTTTAAAATCGGATATTAAAGTTGAACATCCGGCCTGCGATCCGTTTTCATCCTATGAAGCGATACCTTCCGTGGAAGTTCTGGCAAAAGAGATATTGTCGGCCCGGAAACAGGATGAAGAAACTGAATTTTACAGGGATTTAAGTTTTGACGGTGTTATTAAAGCAGGACTGAAGGGCGATACCCTGGCGCTTGATATCATAGGCGCGCTGGCGAAATCAATGGCGCCGGGAATAGGCTTTTTAGTCAATCTGCTTAATCCGGAAATGATTGTAATAGGAGGAGACCTCGCGCACTGCGGTAAATCCTTCATTGAGCTGATCAACAGGGAAGTGATAAAATATGTTTTTGAAATGCATCGCGTAAATTTGAAGATTGAGATATCTTCATTTACGGGGGATGACAGCGGAATACAGGCCGCGTCTTTTATGGGTTTAAAGGCTCTCATTAATATATAGAAAGGAATATTATGAAGGACCTCATTGTAAGTGTTTCGGGACTCAGAGGTATATTCGGAGAATCTCTGAACCCCGAAGTTGCTCTTACATACAGTGCGGCTTTCGGATATATGTTACAAGGGGGCGCGGTTGTCGTAGGCAGGGATCCCAGGGTAAGCGGACAGGCGCTGAAATATGCGGTTATTTCCGGACTGATGTCGACAGGCTGTGATGTAATCGATTTGGGGATAACACCGACTCCTACGGTACAGATAATGACAGAACAACTGAAAGCTGCCGGCGGGATGGAAATCACCGCCAGCCATAATCCCGCGATGTGGAACGGGTTGAAATTTATGTCTCCCGAAGGTTTATTTATCAAAGGCGATGTTATAGAAAAATTAAAACAACTTGTAGGCTGCGGGAAATTCGATTATTCGGGATACAAAAATATAGGGTCTTTAAAAGAGGATAGCACTGCTGTTGATGCCCATATAAGCAAAGTGCTCGGAATCCCTTATATTAATGTGGAGAAGATAAAAAAAAGAAAATTCAAGGTTGTTGTTGATCCTGTCAATGGCGCCGGCGCGGTGATTATGCCGGAACTTTTACAGCGATTTGGCTGTGAGGTTATTCTTATTAACGGCAAACCTGACGGACACTTTTCCCATGACCCCGAGCCTCTGCCTGAGAATCTCAGGGCTCTGTCCGGCGAAGTTATAAAAAACAGGGCTGATATCGGGATTGCGGTTGATCCTGATGCCGACAGATGCGCTGTTGTCGATGAAAAAGGCAGCCCTATAGGGGAGGAAAACACACTTGCCATCGCTGTTAAATTGATATTGTCCAGGAAAAAGGGGAAGGTTACAGTAAATGTTTCCACGTCTATGGCTATAGATGATATTGCAAACTCTTATGGATGTAAGGTAATAAGGACAAAAGTCGGCGAGATCAATGTTGCCGGCGAGATGAAAAAGAACGCTTCTGTTATCGGCGGGGAAGGTAACGGCGGCGTTATTCTTCCGGATGTCCATCTTGGCAGGGATGCGCCGGTTGCTTCGGCTCTGGTGCTTCAATATTTGGTTGAATCAGGTAAAAGCCTTTCCGAAAACATGAAAAAAATGCCTGTGTATTTTATGGTGAAGGGAAAGAAGGCTATTTCCGGATTTAAACCGGCCGTTGTTCTGTCTAAGCTGAAAAGCCTGCTCAAAAATGAAAATATGGATGAAACGGACGGATTGAAAGTTATTAGAAAAAAATCATGGGTTCAGGTAAGGGCTTCAAATACGGAACCGATAATAAGGATATATTCTGAAGCGCAAAGCCGTGAAGAAGCTGTAAATCTTCAAAATGAGATTGCAGATAGAATAGAAGAAATTATATGATTAAAAAGGGAAATCGCCTGTGAAAGTGATGATCTGCAGAGATTACGGTGAGTTAAGTGTTAAAGCGGCTGATATAATAGAAAAATCTATCAGGGAAAAACCCGAAAGCGTTTTAGGGCTTGCGACGGGGGCAACTCCCCTGGGCCTTTACAAAGAGCTTATAAATAGGAATAAAGAAGGCAGGATTTCCTTTAAAAAGTGCGTAAGTTTCAATCTTGATGAATATGTGGGCCTTTCTTCCGGAGATGCGGGGAGCTACCGTTATTTTATGGAAAAAATTTTTTTTAACCACATTGATATTGATAAATCCAATACATTTGTGCCCGATGGCTTAGCGCCTGACATGGATGCTCATTGCGAATGGTATGAACAGAAAATCCGAAAAGCGGGCGGAATAGACATACAGGTGCTGGGACTCGGCGGGGACGGGCATATAGCTTTTAATGAACCCGGGTCTGATTTTGATTCAAGAACAAGGGTTCAGGAGTTGGATTCTCAAACCACAGAAGATAATTCCAGGTTTTTTAATTCCAGAGATGAGGTTCCGAAGTTTGCCATTACCATGGGAATCGGAACTATAATGGAAGCCAGAAAGCTTCTGCTGCTTGTAAGCGGCCGTCAAAAAAATTTGATAGTGAAAAAATGCCTTGAAACTCCGGTTTCGAAAAAATATCCGGCGTCAATAATTCAGAAACATCCGGATGCCATTGTAGTTTTAGACAGGGATGCGGCTTCTTTACTGAAGGAAAGAAAATAAGACAGGGGTGGGGAAAGTATGAGCAAGACCGATGTTTGTATATTTGAAGACAGGAATTATCTGAACCTTTTGCCGCTTGTTTATATGAGGCCGGTTTATGAGTTAAGGTGCGGTATTGATTTGTTGATGGATAAAATAATCAGGAAATATCCGGAGCGCGAAGTCATTCTTTTATGCCGCGATTATCTGGCGAATACAGTGAGAGAAAAACATAAATACAAAGTTAACCCCCTAAAATACAATCAGGGCACAACCCTTTTTTTGAACGGCAGGCTGCTGTTAAATAAAGCGGTCGCTTTTGACGGAAAAGAAGAAGTCGTTTTCAGTGATTCTTCGATTTTATATGCAAGGCTCAGAGGGGATAATTCCGCCATAATGACTTCGGAAAATATTATCAGCGGAGAGGCGTTACGGACGTTAAAACTCAGGGTCCCGTGCCGTGAAGCGGAAGATAACAACCTGCTCGATTACAGCTGGGAATTCGTTAAGGCTAATGCGGCGCAGATTAAAATCGATTTTAAGGACATAGCCGGCAAGGGCAGGATACTGGGCAAAGTTTTCGAAGGAGTACACCTGATCAACAAAAAAGATATTTTTATCGGCTCCGGCTCTATTGTTAAGCCCGGGGTTGTCCTGGACGCCGAGAAAGGTCCCATATATATAGGAAAAGGAGTGAAAGTCCTTCCCAATGCCGTTATAGAAGGGCCGTCATATATAGGGGATAACAGCACCGTCAAAATCGGCGCGAAAATTTATGAGGGGACAAGTATCGGTGAAGTATGTAAAGCCGGCGGGGAGATTGAGGAATCAATAATTCACTCTTATTCAAATAAGCAGCATGAAGGATTTCTCGGGCATGCTTATATCGGGCAGTGGTGCAATATCGCGGCTGATACCAATGATAGTGATTTAAAAAATAATTACGGCAATGTGCGGGTTTATGTGAACGGGAAATTTATTGATACAGGGGAAATGTTTGTAGGCCTGACGATGGGCGACCATTCAAAGACCGGGATAAATTCCATGTTTAATACGGGGACTGTGGTGGGTATCAATGTTAATATCTTCGGAGCCCAGTTGCCGCCGAAATTTGTGCCGTCTTTTACCTGGGGAGCGAGCGGAGCTTTTGTGGTTTACCAGGCCGACAAGGCATTGAAAGTGGCGGAAAAGGTTATGGCCCGGAGAAAGATGGAGTTGACAAGAGCGCAGAAAGAGCTGTTCAGGTATCTTTATAAATTGACGGGAAAAGAGAGACTGTTAACAAGAATAGAAGGCGACTTAAGCATGGGTGAATGATTATGGATAAAAATTCTTATTGTGTAATAAAAAACGGAAGAATATTTACATCCAGGATGTTTATCAACGGCGGCGCCGTAGTTGTTAAAGACGGTAAAATCCTTGATGTCCTTGATAAAGACCATTTGAAGCTTATTCCCGGGAAAGCAAGAATCATAGATGCGAAATTCAATTTAGTTGTTCCCGGCTTTATCGATATCCATTGTCACGGCGGGGGCGGCGGAGACACCTCGGACGGCAATATAGATTCCCTGAAAAAAATATCAAAAGCCCATGCCCGGTTCGGGACGACATCAATGCTTGTAACTATATACCCGCATACCAAAAAGGTAATTGCGGAACGGTTAAAAACAGTTAGAAAAGTGATGGACGAAAACTACGGTAAAGGAGCTAAAATACTGGGGTCGCATTTGGAAGGGCCTTATCTGAACCCGAAGAGAAGCGGCGCGCTGAAAAAGAAATTTTTCAGAAAACCCGCTATCGGGGAGTTTTTGCAGTTTATAAAGGATTCAGGCGGCACGCTGAAGATGATTACCATCGCGCCCGAACTTCCCGGAGCCATAGATATCATTAAGACCTGCAGGAAATTCCATATCAGGGCGGCGGTCGGCCATTCGGACGCAAATTATGAAGAAACTATTAATGGAATTAATGCGGGAATAAACCATGTAACACATATTTTCAATGCTATGAGAAGAATCCATCACAGGGACCCGGGGGTAATGGGGACTGTCCTGATAAATAATGAGGTTACCGCGGAGCTTATAGCGGATTTTCATCATGTCCATCCCGTGGTTGTTACCTTGCTTTTAATATCAAAACATCCCGACAAACTCGCTTTGATAACAGATTCTCTCCGTTTTGCCGGGCTTGCCGGCAAAAAATTCAAGGCGGATGGCAGGACAATTTACATTAAAGACGGAGCCGCTCATCTTTCGGACGGGACATTTGCCGGCAGCATCCTGACTATGAACAAGGCAGTCAGGAATATAGTCGATACCGGAAGAGTTACAATAGATGATGCCCTTAAAATGGCATCTCTTAATCCTGCCAAAATAATCGGGGTGGCTGACAGGAAAGGCAGTTTGTTGCCTGAAAGAGACGCGGATATTCTCATTCTTAAGGACAGAACCTTTGATGTTTTGATGACTATGGTCGAAGGCAGGATTGTTTTCAGGTCCTCAGCTGTTTGAAAGCTATTCGACGGTTACGCTTTTAGCCAGGTTCCTGGGCTGATCCACATTGCATCCCCGTTTTGCCGCAATATGATAAGCGAGCAACTGCATGGGGATTATTGTGAGCAGGGGGCTGAGAATTTCCATGGTCTTGGGTATGGATATTACATAGTCAGCCAGTTTCTTTATTTTTGTATCTCCTTTATTGACTATGGCTATTACTTTTCCATCCCTTGCTTTTATCTCCTGGATGTTGGAGATTATTTTGTCATAAACGGTATCGGATGTCGCTATTACAACAACGGGCATATCCTTGTCTATCAGCGCGATGGGGCCGTGCTTCATTTCCGCCGCGGGATAACCCTCGGCATGGATATAGGATATCTCTTTAAGTTTCAGAGCCCCTTCAAGCGCGGTCGGGAAATTGTATCCTCTCCCCAGGTAAAGAAAATTGTTTTTATTAAAGTATAATTCCGCCAGTTTTTTTATCTTGTTTTCTTCTTTGAGAATTGTTTCCACCTTTGAAGGGATGGTTTTGAGTTCGTCTATTATTTCTTTTGATTTTGATTTTGAAAGGTCCTTCATCCTTCCGAAATGAAGAGCGAGCAGAAGAAGGACCGTGACCTGCGATGTAAATGCTTTTGTGGAAGCGACGCCGATTTCAGGACCTGCATGCAGATATATACCGCCGTCTGATTCGCGCGCGATTGATGAACCCACCACATTACAAATACCCATAATAATGGAATTTTTCATTTTTGCTTCCCGCATGGCTGCCAGGGTATCGGCGGTTTCTCCCGATTGGCTTACTGCGATAATAAGTGTTTTTTCGTTAAGTATGGGGTTTCTGTACCTGAATTCGGACGCATATTCGACTTCGACGGGTATTCTGGCGAGGTCTTCTATCATATATTCGCCTATTAATCCGGCGTGCCACGATGTGCCGCACGCGGAAATAATAATTTTTTCCACTTTTTTCAGTTTGTTTCCGAAAACAAGAAGGCCTCCCAGCCTGGAACTTGACAGGGCTTCGTCTATACGGCCTCTCATGGAGTTAGTGATGGATTCGGGCTGTTCATGTATCTCCTTAAGCATAAAATGCTTATAACCGCCTTTTTCTATCATATCTATGTTCCAGGAAACCTCTTCTATCTTTTTTAGAACGGGCACATTTTCTATGTCTTTTATTTCATAATTATCAGGCCTTATGATTGCCATTTCATTGTCTTCAAGGGAAATTATTTTTTTTGTATGCCTGAGTGTGGCCGAAAGGTCTGAAGTTACAAACATTTCATCTTTGCCGACAGCCACTATAAGGGGGCTGCCTTTTTTTGCGGCCACTATTTCGCCGGGATTTTCAGAACATATAACCGCGATACCGTATGTTCCCTCAACCTGCTTGAGAGAATTCCTTACCGCTTCGGACAGGTTGCCTTTAAAATTCTGAGATATTAAGTGCGCCAGAATCTCACTGTCCGTATCACTTCTGAACTTTATTCCTTTTTTTATGAGTTTACTTCTTAAGTATTGAAAGTTTTCTATTATGCCGTTGTGTACGACGGCAATTCTGTTCCGGCTATCCATATGAGGGTGGGCATTTTTTAGAACAGGAGAACCGTGGGTGGCCCATCGGGTGTGGGCAATCCCGATATTTCCCGGTATTTTTTTTCCTCTGATTTTTTCCTCAAGTCTGGATATGTTGCCGACCGCTTTTACGCAGATGATCCGGCCCCTGTTGATGACGGCTATACCGGATGAATCATATCCCCGGTATTCAAGGCGCTTTAACCCCTCGACCAGAATATCCTTAACGTTGCCTTTTCCTATGTATCCGATGATTCCGCACATAACAAACCTTTTTATTGTCTGGACAAAGAGAGATTATTGCCACATTAATAACTGCTTGTAAAGTAATTTTTTTACCGGAATCAGGTTGCCATTTTGTATTCTTTGATTTTTCGGTCAAGCCGGTTCCGGGATATCCCGAGAAGCCTGGCGGCATTGCTTTTATTGTGATGGGAATATTTCATGACTTTTTCAATATGATTTTTTTCGGCCGATTTTAACGAGAACTCATTGATAAGGGGGATGTTCCTGCTCTTTATCTCGGAGGGAAGGTCTTCAACCCTCAGTACATCCGATTTTCCCAGCACCATCGCTCTTTCTATTGTATTTTTCAATTCTCTGACGTTCCCGGGCCATTCATAGGAAACTAAGAGTTCGATTGCTTTCGGCTCAATCGAATTTATGGCTTTTCCCATTGATTTTTTCTGTTCGTCAATGAAAAATTTTACCAATTCGGGTATGTCTTCTTTTCTGTCCCTTAAAGGCGGGATGAATATTTCAATGACTTTTAACCTGTAGTATAAATCTTCCCTGAATCTTCCTTCGGATATGGCTTTTTCCAGATTTTCATTTGTTGCGGCGATTATTCTGACATCGGCTTTTATGGTTTCAGTGCCTCCTACTCTTTCGAATTCCCCTTCCTGAAGGACTCTTAAGAGTTTGACCTGTATCTGCTGGGAAAGAGTTCCTATTTCATCCAGGAAAACGGTCCCCTTGTTGGATATTTCAAATCTGCCGGGTTTCCGCGCTATCGCTCCTGTAAATGCTCCTTTTTCATGTCCGAAAAGTTCGCTTTCCAGAAGTGTTTCCGGCAGCGCCGAACAGTTAATACATGTGAACGGATACCCGTTTCTTTCGCTTTTCGAATGTATCAGCCTTGAAGCAAGCTCTTTGCCCGTGCCGCTTTCCCCCCTCATTAACACGGTCGATTCTGTTTTTGAAACAGTTTCTATTAAATCGAATAATTTCTGTACTTGAGGCCCGCTCCCTATGATTTTAAAAGGTTTTGTAATCTGCGATTTAAGGTTTTTTATTTCCAGGCCCGCTTCCTTGTGGAGTTTTGCATTCTCGATAGCGATTGCCGCCTGGTTTGAAAACAACATTAAAAGCGATAGGTCTTTTGTATTGAAATCACCGCTCTTTTTGTTTATTACTTCTATGGCTCCGATTATTTTTTTCCGCACCTGTATGGGAGCGCAGATTATGGACCGGGTAGGATAATTTATAATCCTGCTTATTTCCCTGAACCATCTTTTGTCCTCTTCGACTTTATTTGAAATAGCCGGTTTTTCGGTGTTTATCACCCATCCGGCGATTCCCTGTCCGGTTTTCATCCTGACATTTTTGATTTCTTCGGCTTTTTCTCCGGTGGCGGTTTTAAAGATCAGGTAGTTTGAAGTTTGTTCCAGGAGTATTACCGAGCTGGCTTCGGAATCTAAAACCGAACAGGCTGTTTGCAGAACTTTTTCCAGCACTTCGGAAAGATCCAGGGATGAATTAATGATCTTTCCCGTTTCTATTAATTTCAAAAGGTCGCTTTTCTGAATACAGCTTATATCCGGCGTTTTTTTCATGGTTCCACCATAATTTTATGTGACATTATGTGACATGTTCCGATTTGAAGCAAAAATATGTAACTCTTTGAAACATAAAACATTACATACTAAAGTATATATCTATGTGCTCTATAATGCAACAAATAAAAACAATTATTTTATTAATGGACCGTTCTTTTTTATAACATATTAAAATAAATCGGGTTTTTTACCGTCGAGAAACCTCTTTGTGATATAGTTTAAGCAAGTATTGGCATGTCTTTTGCTCATATAACAGTTGAAAGAAGGAGGTGCCAAATGAAAAGAATAATCCTGATAACAACGGTAGCAGCCCTTGTGTTTGGATATGCCACGGTGGCGGGAGCCGGTGATAAAGAATGGGCTACAGCAGGAAAAATTCTTGCAGGAGTCACCGCATACCAGTTTTTGAGCGGGAACATGTTTCCTCAGCAGAATGTATATTATGTGCCGCAGCGGGTACATTACTATGAGCCAAGAAGGTACTATACAGCTCCGAGGAGGCATTACTATGAGCCAAGGTCGTATTACTCATCTTACTACGCTCCAAGGTCACATTATTCATCTTACTATGTGCCCGGCAGTTATACGACAAGGACTTATTCTTCAACGTTTTCCGAGCCGGTTGTCATTGTTGAAGAAGACAGCTATTGGTGGTAACGATGAGACTGACGGCTATATTAGCGTTAACGGGTGCCGTGTTCTGCGGCACCTGCTTATTTGATGGCGGCAGTAAATGTTCTGGCGGTGAAAACGGCCGGAATAACTATTTAATAGATAGCGGAAAGATTTTCGTAACCGGTATCGGCAGGCTTAAAAGCCCGTATTCTGCAAGCAGTTCAAGAGACAGGCTTATGGCCAGGAGGGCCGCAATAGTTGATGGTTACAGGAACCTTGCGGAAATTATTTATGCGGATTATACGGATGAGGCATTAAATGCATGCGGATTTTCTATTGCGGATAACGGCTTTATCCGGGGTGTTGAATGTGTCAGTACAACGTATTTCAGGGACGGAACGGTTCAGGTGCTTCTGGCGGCGCCTTTAAACTGCAAAAAAAGAGTTTGCAAAGGTAAGGGTATTAATGTGTATAATAATGAGCCTGTTTTCCGGGAAAAAAGATCAATCCCCATTAGTGAAGAAAAATGGGAGTTATTGATTGAGAGAAAAAATTATTCTGAAAGGGGGAAATAAATGTTTAAAAGGATAGTTTGTGTGTCATTGTCTTTAGTCTTTATTTTTATCCTGGCTAATTTGTCTTACGCGACAAAAGAAGGACAGGAGAAGCTTATGGCGAGGCGGGCGGCGATAGTTGACGGTTACAGAAATTTGGCCGAGAGAGTGAAAGGGCTGAGAATCACTTCGAATACATATGTCAGGGACTTTGTTGCCGAAAGCGATCAGATTCAAACGCAGTTCGATCATTTTTTAAAAGGCGCGAAAATAGATTCCGGCAGTGAAAGATGGGATGGGGAAGTTTATACGTTGCGGATGAGCCTTACGATTGAGCAAATCGTTAAATTTATTGAAACCCATTACAAAAAAACCCGATTCCTTTTCTGGACCAACACAACAATACAGCAGATAGTGACATACAATAAAGATATAAAGGTCATTGAGGTGGAAGGTTCGGGGACAATTAAGGGTTCCGCTGAAACCGCGGACTATTCTTCGAATATTAAACCGGGCAGGATAACAGATGGTATTCCCGGGTGGGAAGGCGTTACCGCGAGGGGAAGGTTAATGGCGGAACGGGCCGCAAAACTTGATGCGTACAGAAACCTTGCCGAAGAGGTGAAAGGGCTGAGAATCACTTCGAATACATATGTCAGGGATTTTGTTGCCGAAAACGACATGATAAACACAGACTTGGATACTTATATAAAAGGCATCAGGCTTGCAGGTCCTTACAGATATAAGCCCGACGGGATTGTCGAATGCGATGTAGAAGTCACTATTGTGGATATTATTAAAGAAGTCCATGAGATTTGGAATAAATATGTCCGCAGAGGATATAAGTTCAAAAGAGTCAGGTGGGAAAAGGTCAGATGGGAAGAGGTTATAACACAGCAGAATGTGAGAGTCATCAAAGCTACGGGTTTTGGTGTGCCGCCGGAAAGATATACGGAGAAAGAACCTGTTTCTCAACTGCCGTCCGGGTCCCAGTCGAGGCCGTCCTGGTCTTATGAAACTTATTCGGCCAGAGGTTATGGCGTTCCGCGGGAAAGCGAAACGGGGACAGTGGCAAAACTTAATGCTGTAAGGGCGGCTGAAGTTGATGCAAAAAGGAATCTTGCGGAACTTGTATACGGTGTTAAAATAAGAGCAAACACAACCGTGAGGGATTTTGCGGTCCAGAACGATGAGGTTAACGCTTCGGTAAGCACCTTTCTTGCCGGGGCTGAGGTGAGTGAGCCCGTATATCTTGAAGATGGAAGTGTTGAGGTAGTAGCGTCTCTCCCGATGGAATCTTTATGGGATTCCTTGAGAAATTACAGATAGTTATATGATTATGACTGAATATTTGGATAGGGAGATAATATGAAAAAAACAAATTTTTCAATACTTGTTATTTTATGTTTGGCTGTTCCGGTCTTGTCGGGATGCACTGAGAAATACGTTGTAAAAGAACAGGTAATCGTGGAAACAAGAGAAGTGGTTGAGTAACACGGGGAGTTTTCGAATGAAGCGAATACTGATTTTATCTATTCTTATACTGGTATCGGCCTGGAGTGCCGCCCAGGATGAAAAAACAGTTGTCGCAAAAGGTATGTCTGCGGTAAGAGGTTCGGGGGCCGACGGTGTTTTGCGGGCCAGGGATGAAGCTCTCAACAGGGCATTAAGAAATGCGGTGGAACAGACGGTGGGAAGCGTGATCGATTCAGAGACTATGGTGCAGAATTTCCAGTTGCTTGACGATCAGGTTTATTCTGAAGTGAAGGGGTACGTAAAGAGCTATGAAATTATCAGTGACAACGGCGGAGACGGGGATATATATCAAATTGCCGTAAAGGCAGTTGTCAGCATGGGGCGTTTACGCAAAAACCTTCAGGCTTTGAACATAGTTAAAGAGAAACTTAACAAACCCCGCGTTATGATTGTCTTCAGCGAAATGATTGACGGGATGGCCCAGCCGGGCGAGACGGTTCAGACGGGTATGGAAAAAAGTTTCCTGACCGGCGGTTTTAAACTGACGGATAAATCCCAGATGGAAGCCGTAAAAATGAGGGACGCGACTTTATATTATGAAAATCCTGCTGAAGCCGCTTCTCTGGGAAGAAGATTCGGGGCGGAAGTTGTTATAGTGGGGCAGGCAACGGCCGATTTGATTGATTCGAGTCAGCCGTACGGTGTTTCTGTTTTTGCTTACGAAGCCCAGGTGACAGCAAAAGCGATAGATGTGGATACGGCCCAGGTAATTGCCAGCGACGGCGCATCGGCCCAGTCCAGGGGCGGCGGCAGAGTGCCGGCCGCGAGAGCATCCATGAAAAAATCCGGAGCAGAACTCGCGTCGAAGATGATGGACCAGATCGTTGAGAACTGGAGATCCAAAGTGTATAACACGATGGATATTCAGATAGTAGGGTTTAATGCGGATTCATCCGAAAGGATTGCTTTTGAAAAAGCTCTTGAAGAAATCAGGGGAGTTAAAAGCGTTAACGAACGCAGTTTTTCGAAAGGAGTTGTCGTTATAGATGTTACTATAGACGGCTCATTATATAAAGGATTTGAGGAGATTATAACCACTCTTCCGGATACCGGCATTGAAGTGAAAGGCAGGACGCAAAACAGGATTGATATAGAATTTATGGGGAATTAGGAATGGGCATTGTTAGAAAGGCGGTTTTTCCCTTAATAATATTTTTAACGGTTTTTTTCTTTTTATCGGGTGACTTTGTTTTCGCTGTCCGCAGGCGGATACAGGAAAACAGGCCCGTGAGAGAAAAACCCGTAAAGAAAAAACAGGAAAAAGTCCGGGAATTCCGGCTCCCGCCGGTTACAGGCCCTAAAAAAACCGTGGCAGTCGCGGATTTTGAAAACAAAGCAGGCGCCCATGCCCAGTGGAGTTTGGGCAACGGCATGGCGGAAATGCTTACGACTGCCCTTCTGGAAACAGACAGGTTTATCATTGTTGAACGCCGTAATATAGGCCAGATTCTCGAAGAGCAGGATTTTTCATTAAGCGGAAGAACCGTTAATGCCGGAGCCCCTGAAATAGGAAAACTTTTAAATGCCCAGATACTTGTCAGCGGGGCCGTCACCGAATTTTCCCAGCGCATATATGATTCGGGCAGCATGTTTGAGTATAAGGGTTTTTCCCTCGGGCTCAGAGGGGCAACTGCCTATGTTGCCATTAATCTGAGGATGTATGATACTACGACAGGCCAGGTTATCGCTTCGAAAAGGGTTGAAGGCAAAGGCAATGTTTCCGGCCTGAGCGTGGGATATTCAGAAAGCGACTGGGCTGTGGACTTTGATAATTTCAAAGCTTCCCCTCTGGGAAAAGTCACTCAGGAAGCAATAAATGAAGCGGTATATTTTATATGCATGGAGATGCAGAAAGTCCGGTGGCAGGGAAGTATTGTTACCGTAAAGAAAGACAAAGTTTATCTGAATTGCGGTATCGATTCAAACGTAAAGATCGGAGATGAATTCGAAATTTTCCGCAAAGGGGATGAATTGGTCGATCCTGATTCGGGAATACCCCTCGGTTTTGAGAAAAAAAAATCCGGGAGGGTCAGGGTTGTTGAAGTTCAGGATAAATTTTCGCTTGCGGAAACCGTATCCGGAGGAAATTTTTCAAGGGGAGATATAATTAAATACATAGAGGTTCCTGTACAGCCTGTCGAAGCGGAGCAGGCCAGTTAAATTATTGGAGGGAAGAAGAGATTATGAAAAGGATGTCGGTGTTTTTCTGTATTGGCTTTGTTTTTTTATGCGGATTGTCTCATGCTGAAATTAAAAAGACCATAGCGGTTTCAGATTTTGAAAATAAAGCTGGCTTTAACTCTGAGTGGAATTTAGGGCACGGGATGGCCGAAATGCTTACCACTTCTTTAACTAATTCAGGTAAGTTTATTGTTGTTGAACGCCAGAATATAAGAGGTGTTCTTGAAGAGCAGGATTTTGCGCAAAGCGGCCGGACGACTTCCGCCGGAGCTCCCCAGACAGGAAGGCTGTTGAATGCCCAGATACTTGTCAGCGGGGCCGTTACTGAATTCGCCGAAAGGACATCCGGCGGAGGCATGGGATTTAATGTTAAAGGTTTTTCTCTGGGTGGTTCAGGCTCATATGCGCATGTTGCCGTTAACATCAGGTTATATGACGTAACTACGGGACAGGTGATTGCGTCCAAGAGATGTGAGGCAAAAGCGAAATCTTCCGGAATGAGTATCGGTTACAGCCGCTCCGACTGGGGAATCGGCACATCAAACTTTCAAAAAGCCCCCCTGGGCAAAGCTACCCAGGCTGCGATTGACGAAGCTATAGCCTGGATCTGCGCCGAACTGAGAGATGTTCCCTGGCAGGGCAAAGTGGTTACTGTCAAGGATGATGTTGTGTATTTGAACTGCGGGCAGGAATCGGGGGTAATGGCGGGCGATGAATTTTCTGTATTTTCCGTGGGAGAAGAATTAATTGATCCTGACACGGGGATTACGCTGGGAAGCGAAACACAAAAAACGGGGAAAGTTCAGGTTTTTGCCGTAGAGGATAAATTTTCAAAAGCTAAAATTATCAGCGGAGGCGATTTCGACAGGGGATCTCTTATTAAGCAGGAATGACTTCAAAGGACATTGAATATGCCGCAAACCCCGCATGTGGAGATTTCTTCCAGGCAGCGGCGCAATATTATGCCGATAAAAATTGTCGGCGCTGTGCCAAGGAGAAGGTCGGCAATCCTGTTTTTTAGCGCCATCGGATTCACTAAATACATTTCAGCGGCAATAATCAGCGGTATAAAAAGATAAAAGTTGCCGGGGACAATAATGGATGTCAGAATTATGCCCCTCGAAAACAGTCCTATGATTTCTTCCTTTGTGCTTATTGATTTATATGTATCCTTGAAATATGTCATTTTGAATGTATCGATAAAATAAGTTAACCCGAAAGTGACTATTACATACGATATGGCATAAATAATATGGTTATTGTTGTTGTAGATTGTATTGAACAGTATGCTTTGGGTGTTTGCGGAAGTGATTGTTTTAAGGGGCGTGATAAAAACGACAAAGTTAACTGAAATATGTATTATCTGATCCAGTATAAATCCCGTGAAATAGTTGCCGTTCTTTTGCTTGTTAGTCCAGAGAACTTTTGCCCAGTCTGTTATTGCGTGAGTAATGCCTATAAAAAAGCATATTGCCCAGACCCATATATTGTTTGCAAAAGGAAGCAGGATGAAAAGCGAAACGACAGCTACTATCATACCGTGCAGGACCTGGCCCTGAAAATTCCTTATTTTGAGCCTGTAAATTTCCGAGGTCTGAAAGGGAAAGTCAGCCAGCAGATGGGCCAGAATCAATCTTAAAAAAATAAACATATATCCCTCGTTTTAATAGTCATATATAACGGAAAAAGATTCATATGATATATTTTCGGGAGAAGAGACATAATTTTCCCCGAAGTTCACGTCAGGGCTCGCGGAATTAACTTCGGAGACTACCTTTAATCCCGTTATACCGCATGTGATACTTACCGAGCCGTCGGAAAAATAATTTTCTTTGTTTATAACCGATCCTTTTACCACGCCTTCCACCTTCTGTTTAATTGAGTCATTCGATATTGCGTAATCATTCAGGGTTGTTTTGGAATCTATTACTGTGCCGTATATTTTTTCCGCCAGGCGCCTGTAACTGTCAACCAGGGCGGATCTTCTTGTAGTAACCCTTGCCAGCGCCCCGAACTTGTCGCCGTATTCCTTTAAGGTTATCTTATAAACAGGCATCTGGACAGACAGGATTTTCCGGCCGATAATATTCTCTATTGTGCCCAGCTGTATTTCAGCAAAGAGCGTAAAACTGTTTTTGCCGTTAGACGAAGATCCTTTGATTTCGGCGTTGGAAACGGCTTCAAGGAGTTTTCGCGCGGCATTCCGGTCGTGATAAACAATATCAGATATTGTTTTTTCCCCGGATAATTTTATTGAGTATATTTTTTCGCAGAGAGCGAGAAGAGCCATGCTTTTTGCTTCGGCTTCGTCAACTCCTGTCCCGGATGATTTAATTACAATAGCGCCTTTCATATTTTCCACGTTTTGTTTTCCCAGAATGGATTCTGATAATATCCCCGTGCCTGTGGCAGACAGGTTAGTATATTTCCATGGGGATACATTTACCTGCCTGAAAGCGTCCGCTGTTACTGTCTTATCGGGAGAATCGCTGCTTGAGATTAAGACCCGGTTTTCTATGACCGAAACAGTGGTGCTGGAAGTCTCTCTCTCCGTTTTGACCGTGAAGCCGGTGCCCAGGGCCCCCGCCACCGCTGACGGCGTTTCTATATCGACTCTGGTTTTTTCGGGAAGTTTATTGAGCTTCGCGCCGATGGCGCCGTTATATAAGTTCAGGCTGAGAAGTTTTATCACCTTTCCGTTTTCCAGGGTTTGGGGGTCGTTTATTGATGAAACTTCGACTTCCGTGTTTTCCATTATCCTGAAACGGTTATCCTGTTCGAAAAGCAAGTCTGCGAATGATAAAGATTCTGTTTTGATTATGTCGCCCTTTGTTACGCTTTTTCCCGTTTCCAGCGTATCCCATGATCCGGAGGAAGGAAAGCGCGACCTGACAGTTCCTGTAACATCGGTTACATTTATGCCGGCATATGCAGGCATGCAAAGTATTATAAATATTGCTGTATACGCGATTTTTTTCATAAACTGAAAAATATTTAAAATCCCGGCGTTAAATTGATTATATATATGATATCTTTAATATATATTTCTCACAAGCATTTAATTAAAACTGTATAATCGACTTTTTCTGTGATATTCTTTTGAAATATGAACGTAAAAAAATATCTTGTCCTATGTCTTTTTATCCCCCTTGTTTCATGCATTTTCGCTTATTTTTTCTGTATGCTTGAACCCGTTAAAGGCATGGAAAACAGGATATACGATTATAAAATGAGGATTAATGCGGGGACAAAAATATCGGATAAGATAAAACTGATAGTTGTAGACGACCAGTCTATCCGGCTGGGTGACAGCAAGTGGCCGTGGCCGTGGACCAACCATGCCCAGGTCCTCCAGTTCCTGTCCAGGACAAACCCGTCGGCAGTCGGTTTTGATATAAGATTCGAATACTATGAGAAAAAGAAATACGGACTTGATAATATCATCTATTTTACCAAACTTTTAAACAACAGGGTTATCTGGCCGTATTATTTTAAGATTGGAAAGGATGTGGATATATCTCTCTACAGAGATTATATGGAGGAAGGGGATGATTTGTTAATCGGCGGCTTTGCTGTTGACGCCGCGCGGGAAACGGTTCGGGGTATCATTAAATCTGATGCCGTGCAGCTTCCAGTGGCTGAAATTGCCGGTTCGGGTTTTCTGGGATTTGTAAACGCGCCTGAAGATTCGGATGGTATTGTAAGAAAGCTGCCCATGCTTATAAGTTACTCGGGCAAAGTATATCCTTCCTTTATGCTCGCCATTCTCTTGAGGCATTTTAACAGGAATTCCAAAGACATTGAACTTGCCGGCAATATTATTTCCATAAAAGGCACTTCGGTCAGGATCCCGGTGGATGACAAATATTGTATGCCGGTTAATTTCAGGGGTTCCGTGAAAGATTTTAAAGGTGACCCGGCTATTCAGATCATTAAGGCGGACAGCCAGTTAAGCGGAAATATACCGCCGGTTGTTTACCCCGATGATTACTCTAAAAAAATTATTATATACGGCGCCGGTATAACAGGCGGCGATGATTTGGGCCTTATACCCATTTCTTCAAATAAGGTTCCTCTTCTTCTTGTCCATGCCAATGCTTTGAATACCGTATTAGAGCGGGATTTTATATTAAAGACTCCGTTATTATACGGTGTTTTGATAACATTTCTGCTTGCTGTTGTAATCGGAGTTGTCAATATCCCGCACCGGTTCTGGATATATGTTCCTCTTAGCGTCCTGAGCGCGTGTTTTTTTGTCGCGCTTTCTTTTTACCTGTTCAGCGGTTTCAATATTTATGTTAATACAGTTATCCCTTATACCGCAATGAGCATATGTTTTGGCGGTGCCGTTGTCTATAAACATGTGATTGAAACAAAAGATAAAAGATATATAAAAAAGGTTCTTGGAAGGTATATATCAAAAAATATCATGGATATGCTTCTGAAGGATCCTTCAAAACTGAAGCTTCACGGAGAAAGAAAAAACATGACGGTCCTTTTTTCCGACATAAGAGGCTTTACCTCTTACTGTGAAAAACGATCTCCGGATGAGGTTGTCCCGGTGCTTAATGAGTATCTTGACCGCATGACAAGGGTGATAATTTCCCGTAACGGGACTTTAGATAAATACATAGGTGACGCGCTTATGGCCTTTTGGAATGCTCCCGTGGAGCAGAAAGACCACGCCAGGCTTGCGGTCCTGACGGCATTGGATATGATGAAAGAGCTGAAACTTCTGCACAGCGATTTTTCCGAGAAAGGATTGGAAACCATTGATATGGGCATCGGGATAAATACCGGGCCCGTGATGGTAGGGAATATGGGCTCAAGCCAGATATATGATTATACCGTTATAGGGGATAATGTTAACCTGGCGTCCAGAGTTGAGGGATTAACGCGCAAATACCCTTTCGGGATAATTATCACAGAGACAACTTATGATTGTATTAAGGGTGAATTTGAAGTAGACTTTTTGGATGAAGTTACGGTTAAAGGAAAAGACAAAAAGGTAAAAATTTTCTGTGTAAAAGGTATAAAAAGTTGAAAGACAAGGACAAAGGATCCACTTCATCAGAGAAACTCCGGCGCAAAGTATCCGACCTGAAAAAGCTTATCACTGTCGGCGGCATAATTAACTCAACGCTTGATATCAACGAACTTCTTGACCGCGCCATGAAAGTTGCGGAAAACATAATGAATGTCGAAGCAAGCGCATTGATGCTGCTCGATGAAAAAACAGATGAACTGGTCTTTAAAATAGCGCACGGAGATGCCGGTGAAAAAATCAAGGAAATAAGGCTTCGGAAAGGGCAGGGTATCGGAGGCTGGGTCGCCAGGGAACAGAAACCCCTTATAATTAATGATGTTGAAAATGATTCAAGGCACTTTAAAGGCGCCGATGAGCATTCCGGATTTAAAACCAGGGCTATACTGTGTGTCCCTTTAACCGCCAAAAATAAAACCATAGGGGTTTTGCAGGTATTGAATCCCATAGAGAAAGAAGGATTTGGTGATGAAGACAGGGAGTTGCTCGAATCATTCTCAAGCATGGTTGCGATAGCGGTTGAAAACGCCAGAATGCATAAGAGGCTTCTTGAAAGGCAGAGGGTTGAACATGAACTTGAAATAGGCCATCAGATACAGCAGAATTTTCTTCCTTCGGAATTCCCCTCATATGAAAACCTTATTTTAAGCGCAAGGAATATTCCCGCTCTTGAACTGGGAGGGGACTTTTACGATTTTCTGGATTTTGGCGGGGGTAAAGTCGGGCTGGTTATAGGCGATGTTTCCGGCAAAGGAGTTCCCGCCGCGCTTTTTATGGTAAGGGCAATGAGTGAAATAAGGTTCCACGCTTCGCTTTTCAAAGGCGTCGGAAAACTTATGGAAGAAATAAATAATGCCCTTGTCGACCAGAGCATGCTTGGGATGTTTATAACTCTTTTGATAGGAATACTGGATTATAAGGAAAAGGTGATTACTTTCGCCAATGCGGGGCATCACCCTTTTGTCATTCGCGGAGCGGATGGTGAAATCAGGGAACTATTATGCCGGACCGGACTGCCGGCGGGAATAATGCCGGGAGTAAAATATGAGCAATCCGTCGCAAAAATCAATGGGGGAGAGACAATCATAGGTTATACCGACGGGATAACGGAAGCGAGAAACGCAAAGGGAGAGGAGTTCGGAGAGGAAAAGCTGAAAGTTCTCATTGAACATAAAAAACTTGACGCCGGCGAGATAATTCAATATATACTTGATGAGGTTAAAACATTTTCCAGGGATGTCCCGCAACACGATGATTTAACTTTGATTGCGGCAACAATTAAATAAAGATTTAATATATCTATATTAACTATGGAAGTCAATATCGGACAAAATCAGGTTCTCCTGCAAATAAAGAGCGATGATAAATATCTGCGTCTTGTGAGGACGATGGTGGAAGAGATATCTTCCCTCGCGGGTTTTGCCTCACATGACATCGCCGATATTGTTCTTGCGGTAGACGAAGCCTGTGCTAATATTATTAAACACGCCTATAGCGGAGACAGCACAAAAGATATTTTTATTAAGCTGTCATTGCTCAGTAACGGGATAGAAGTGATTTTAAAGGATTACGGGCGGAAAGTCCATCCCGAAAAGATGAAAGGCAGAGAGCTGGATGAAATAAGGCCGGGCGGCCTCGGAATTTACTTTATGAAAAAAATAATGGATAGTGTACAATATATCATCCATGATGATGCTGACGGAACCGAGCTGATAATGGTTAAGCATGTAAGAAACGGCGGCGGCAGAGAGAAGAAACATTAATAAATAGTTTTTATAACATTGTGAGGTTGCTATGGAATTTGAAAGAAAGTCCGAAGGCGATATCGAAGTTGTGCTGCTTAAAGGGGATATGGATTCGCATACTTCTCCGAAAGCCAGAGATTTTTTCGCGGGTGTTCTTAAAGAGGAGAATAAAAAGCTTGTTGTTGACCTTACGGATGTAAAATATATAAGCAGCGCGGGGCTTGCGACCTTGATAGAAGTCTTCCAGAAAATGCACAGGTACGGCGGATTTCTTAAGTTGTGCGGGATGAACGATACGACAAGAGGAATCTTTGAAATAGCAAAACTGGATTCCATATTCGCTATTTATGAAACAAGGGATGAAGCAGTAAGTTCATTCTCTTCCTAAGGAGCAGGTTGATGAGAGAATTCGCAGGTAAGATCGGACGGTCCGCGATTAATTTTACCAAGCACATAGGCAGTGTCTGGAAAATCTTCAGAGAAGTCTTATACTGGATATTCATTGCCCCTTTTAAAGGCCAGCCGTGTAAGATGAAATATGTTGCGGACCAGATGAACCTTATAGGCATAGGTTCCGTTCCCATAGTTGCGCTGGTAAATTTCTTTTTCGGTATTACGCTGGCAATGCTTACATCTTATCAGTTGAAACAGGTGGGCAGCCAGGAGTTGATGGCCGGTCTTGTGGGAGTATCATTTACAAGAGAATTGGGGCCTTTCCTTGCGGCCATTGTTGTTGCCTCGCGTGTTGGAGCCGCAATCACAGCCGAAATCGGCACTATGACGGTTTCCGAGGAGATAGACGCTCTGGAAACAATGGCTCTTAAGCCGATCAGGTTTCTTGTTGCTCCGCGTTTGATTGCTCTCTTGATAATGCTTCCGTGTTTAACTGTAGTTGCTAATGTCGTAGGGATGGCGGGCGGATATGTTATCGGAAGGTTTAATCTTCATATCGATTCTTCTTTCTATATAAAACTTACTTTTGATTATCTGGTTTTTAAAGATATATGGACGGGTCTTCTAAAAAGCGTCGCTTTTGCCGTGATGATTGCCCTGATAGGTTGTTATCAGGGATTGACCGTCAGGGGAGGGGCGTCCGGCGTAGGTATTTCAACTACGCAGTCCGTTGTCCAGTCTATAATTTTTATAATAATGATTGACTGTTTATTTAATGCCTGGTTCTATTTTATTTAGGTGAAATTATGCCGATACTGGAAGTAAAAGATGTTCAAAAAGTATTTGATGACCGTAAAGTCCTTGACGGCGTCAATCTCTCCGTGGAAAAAGGCGAAACTATGGTGATAATGGGCGGCAGCGGCTGCGGAAAGAGCACATTGCTTAAAATTATGATAGGACAGCTGAAGCCGGGCAGCGGAGAAGTTTTTATCGACGGAGAAGAAATAGTCCATTTGAATGATTCTGAAATGGATAGAGTCCGCTTGAAGTTCGGGATGCTTTATCAGGGCGGCGCGTTGCTTAATTCCCTTACTCTGGCGCAGAATGTAGCGCTTCCTTTAACAGAACACACGCATCTTGATAAGAAGATTATCGATATAATGGTTAAAATGAAATTAGCCCAGGTCGGCCTGGCGGGTTTTGAAAAGAAAATGCCGTCGGAATTAAGCGGCGGCATGAAAAAAAGGGCCGCGCTGGCGAGAGCGATAGCGCTGGATCCGTCAATTGTATTCTATGATGAACCCGGCGCCGGGCTTGACCCGATAGTAGCCGCCGTAATAGACCGTTTGATAATGGATTTGAGCAAAAAGCTGGGCATGACATCCATTGTGGTAACACATGAAATGAAAAGCGCTTTTCGAATAGCTGATAAAATGGCTGTCCTGTTTAAGGGCCGTGTTATAGCCTGCGGCGCGCCCGATGAGATAAAAAATTCCGCTAACCCTTATGTCCAGCAATTTATCGGCGGCGCCCTTGAAGCCGCTTCCGTTTCGGCTAAAGATTCAACTGAGGAGTATATAAAGAGCCTGGTTGAAGGAAACTGATTTTTTATGGCCCATTCAATTATTCCCGCTGATGAGAAAATCAGACATTTCAAAAGGATTGTAATACTCGAAAAATTCATAATGCTCCCCGCCAAGCTGATAGTGGTGATTGCCTCGGCGATTTTTCTCTGGCAGGTGAAAGGCGAAACGGAATTCAAATTTGTTTTTTACAGATATCAGTTCTGGATGTATCTGCTCGGCAATCTGATTTTTATATTTACGCTTATAAAACTCGGGCAGAGAAAAGTAAATTTTAAAATAGTGAAGTTATCCGCGTTTTTCCTTTCCGTTATAGACAACCTGTTTCTGAGTTTTCTTATATACTTTTCAAACGGTCTTGACAGTGAATTCTACTGGCTGTACTGCGGGCTTATGATAAGGAACGCGGTCAACTTCCCGAAGATCAGGAGCCAGTCAGCCTTGAATTTAAGCTTTATAATGTTCTATATAATAGCTATTTACCTTCATGACCAGTCATCTGTTTTCCTTCATAACCAGGTTTTCTGGCTTAAGGTTGCCGTTCTGGTCCTTGTGGGTATTTGCTGCTGGGGTATCTATACTCTTTTATCGAGGAAGACCAGGGTAAAAGAGGAACTGCAGGAAATGACTTTAAGGGCGGAAAAAATATCTCTTGCGGGAAAACTTGCCGCCAGTATCGCGCATGAACTGAAAAATCCGTTCGGCATAATAATCAACTCTGTTTATATATTGGAAAATTCAATTGGCAATACTTCTCCCGAAAACAGGAAACATCTTGATGTAGTCAGAAAAGAAATATTGCGGTCTGACCGTATCATAACCGATCTTCTGAATTATTCGCGCCTGGTGGAGGGGAAAGTAGAAAAAATAGATATTAATCAATCGATTGATGCGGTCATTAAAGATATGGGTCCGGAGTTTTTCAAAAACATAAAAATAGAAAGGAAATACAGTCCGGATCTTCCCAGGATATATTTTGACAGCCTTCATATAAAGCAAATCATATACAATATAGTGACAAATGCAAGACAGGCGATGGAAGAAAAAGGGGAAATGGTCATAGAGACGGCTTATTCTTCAGAGGGCTATATATTGGTTGTCGTTAAGGATACCGGGAGCGGCATAGATCCCGGGCTGATCGGCAGAGTTTTTGACCCTTTTGTCACGACAAAGAAAAAAGGGACAGGATTGGGATTATCTGTAGTAAAATCTATTGTTGATACATACGGGGGATCCGTAAACATCAAAAGTTCCGGCGCGGGAACAGAAGTGAAAGTTAATCTTCCTATCAGGACTATTTTAAAAAATGGAAATCAATAAGGCCGAAAAAACAAGAATACTGATTGTAGATGATGAAAAAAACATGGCTGAGTCGCTCTGTACCATATTGAGGAGAAAGGGATACAGTGTTGTCACGGCGCTGAGCGCCGAACAGGCTGTATCCATATGCGATAGCGAGAAGTTCAATCTCATAGTGACCGACGCGAAAATGAAAAAAATAGACGGATTTAAATTTATGGAGTCTATAAAAAAAGATTTTCCCCATACCGAGTTTATTATGATAACGGCGTATGCTACCCCTAAGCTGGCCGTAAAGGCGATAAAAGAAGGGGCTTTTGACTATATAGCCAAACCTTTTGAACCTGATGAATTCCTTTTTACCGTTAAAAGGGCGTTAGAGCATAACAGGTTGGTGCTTGAAAATAAGAAATTGATGGGAACATTGGCTAATGAAGAGGGATTGAGGGGTGTGGTGGGGAAATCGCCGCAGATACAGGAAATATGTAAATTGGTTTACACTGTTGCTCCGACGGTCTCCCCGGTAATGATAGAAGGGGAGAAAGGGGCGGGCAAGGAATTGATAGCGAGGGCATTGCATTTTCACAGCGCCAGGAGAGACAAGCCCTTTTACTACCTGAATTGCGCCGGCGTCTCCTCCGATTTGCTCGGGAAAGAGTTGTCAGGCTGCGGGAAAGCCCCGAATCAGGAAGAAAAAGACAGCTGTTTTAAAGTTGCCGGAGGCGGAACCCTTTATATAAATGAAGTATGCGATATGCCCTTAAACCTGCAGGAGCAGCTGCTTCGCATATTTAAAAACAGCAGATATTACAATAAAAAATCCGGGACAGAAGGAATGATGGATGTAAGAATTATTTCATCAACAACAAAAAATGCGCAGCGTGAAGTTAAAAAAGGCGCTTTCAGGGAGGATCTTTTTTACAGGGTGAATATAATCAATATCAAAATTCCGCCTTTAAGAGAGAGAAAGGAAGATATTATTCCGCTGGCTGAATATTTTCTTGATAAGTACAGCGCTTTGACCGGAAAGGCCATAAAAGGTTTTGATGATGACGTTAAAAGCCTGCTTGTACAGCATGAATGGAGAGGAAATGTTCTGGAACTGGAAAAAGTCATTGAAAAAATCGTTTCAGTGGAAAACCGGGATGTCGTGGCGGTTCCCAGTGTGGTGCGCCAGATTAAAACTCCTGCCTTCAAAGTAAAAGACAAGGAGGAGGAGGGAAAAGAGATTCTTTCGGGCAAGGGGATTAACTACCAGACGCAGGTATCAAACTATGAAAAAGAGCTTATTGAACTGGCTATGAGAAAGTCCGGAGGCAGCATAAGCAAAACCGCGCAATTACTGAAATTAAGCAGGCATGCCCTCAGATATCAGATGCAGAAGCTGGGCCTGCTCGGAGGCCAAAAAAAGCAGGATTAAGGTTGCGTGATTTTCACACAACGAATTTATTGAAATAAGGTTGTTAATGTGGTTTAATTAGAGTGAGGTCAAAGATAAAAATGGGAAAGGAGGTTGAACTGATATGAGAAAGGCGAAAGGTTTCACATTAATTGAACTCCTCGTTGTTATCGCAATTATAGCCATTCTTGCCGGTATGCTGTTGCCTGCGCTGGGGAGAGCAAGGGAACAGGCAAGGAGAATAAACTGCCTCTCGAATGTCAAACAGATCGGGACAGCTCTTCATATCTATGCTCAGGATTGGGATGACTGGTTTGTATACACCGGAACCGCCACTACAACTGACAGTCTGGCTCCGTTGTATGACGGTTATACCACAAGCTTAAGTATTTTTGTATGTCCGAGCACATCTGATTCGGTCAGTGACTCGACAACAGGATTGACGAGGACATATACAACCAATACGGTCAGCGGTGGTGATACCAATGCGATGAGCTATGTATATAGAAGGGGCAAGAAAGAATCTGACCCTGCTGATTCCGGGATTGTTTGGGAAAGAGTAGAGAACCACTCCGAAGACGGCGGAAACTGCGTCTATATCGGGAGCGATGCAAGATGGTGCCCAAGAGGAAATACTGTTAAATAACATTTTCTTTGGGCTTGTTTGAGGATCGAAAGCGCCTGTTCAGGTATGAACGGGCGCTTTTTTATATATAAATTTCTGTATTGAAGTATAATTGGTTTTATGGGCAGAAGATTTATTATACTACTTATTTTTATTTTTTTTATCTCCCCGTCCGTGATCTTTTATGGTTTTCTGGACCATACTTTTATCAAAGATATTGTATTATGGAGCTCCGTTTTTTTATTCTGCGTTTATTTATTATTTAAAATCAGGAATGACGGGCTTGTGCGTTATGGATATCTTGATCTCTTGTTTGTCCTTTTTGTTTCCGTATCTCTTGTAAGCATGTTTTTTTCGAGATACAGGTATCCTGCCGCTGATTTTTTATATAAGGTATTGTTGTATTATCTGTGTTTCAGGTTCGCGGTTCATATAAGGAAAATGGAAAAAACAGAATTTTTTGTATTCTTCGCGTTTATTTCCGGTTTGTTAATATCTGTTATATACGGGTTTTACCAGATGTTTTTTATAATCCCCGAAGTTTTTCCCGACACGCCCGGGTTTTTTATCAGGATCCCTTCCCTGCCGGGAAATCCGATTTTTTTTGCTTCATATATTCTTGTTTCTTTTCCTTTTAGTTTATGCGCCATCCTGTATGTATCGAAGTCAGAAAAACAGAAGAACAGGCTGCTGATCGGGGTTTTGATGCTGGCGCTGGTCCTATTGTCGGTTTTTATGTTTTCAATGGCTATGAGCAGGGGCAGCCAGATCGCGTTGCTGTTTATCGCTTTGTATTTCCTTTCGGCATATTTCGGATGGGAGAAAACAAGAAAATTCCTGCCGGTGTTAATATGCATTATTGTTTTACTGGGGGTTATATATCTTATAACCGATGAAGGAACAGGCAATTTGTTTAAAGAACGTGATTATTTAAATAATATTACGGATATCTCAAACCGTTATTATCTTTGGTCCGGGGCGCTGGGTATGTTCATTTCGGACCCGCTGGTCGGAAAAGGCCCGGGTTCCTTTTTTATATTTTTCCCGGAATATAAAGATAAGAGTATTGTGGAACAGACAAAGATGCAGAAACTTTCAGACCATGCGCATAATGAGTTTCTGCATGTTTTAGCTGAGACGGGGGTTTTAGGTTTTGCCGCATTTTCGATATTGATCTTCGGCGTTTTTATCTGTGCCGACTTATCTTCCGGAAATTATGCCGGGCTGCGTTCCAAATATTTTTATGTCTGCTGTTCCTCCGCCTGTTTTGGTATTTTTATGATGATGCTTTTTTCCAATGTGTATAACATCACGTTTTTGGGCGCGTTTTTCTGGTTTTTTGCGGGTGTAACCGCAAGAACCGACAGGGTTTTACATTTGAATAATACGCTGAGAAAAACATTCTCGTATGCGGCAGTGTTGTTTTTGCTGTTCTGCCCGTTGAAACATATTTATTCAAAAACCTGCTATAATTATTTCATGAGAAAGGCTGTTAACAGCGATGAATCGGGGCGTTATAGCGCTTCGGCAACCTATTATGAGAAAGCTCTCAGATTTGCTCCGGAAGATAATCTGGCCCTTTTTTATCAGGCTTATGGATATTTTCATCTGGGAAATTATAAAGAAGCCATTAATGCTTATTTGAAGATAAAGGGACGCGCGCCTTATTTTGCCAATATCAATTTCGGGCTTGGCATATGTTATCTGAGAACAGAGGATTATGTTTCCGCCTTAAGGTTTTTTGAAGATGAAATATTTATTAATCCTTATAATCCGGAAGCTTATTTTAACGCCGCTTTAGCCGCTGAAAATTTGGGTATGAAATCTAAAAGCGAGAGATATTTCAGGGATGCCTATTTTCTTGATACAGAGGGGGTTGTAAAACAGGATATTATTAAAGTTTTTTCGGATAGGAAACTGAAGGTTGATATGTTGTGATGCATAAGTGCTTATATTTAAATAAGTTATGGAACATGTGTTTTCTGCGATTTTTTTGCGTTATAATAACGCTGTAATTTGTTGAAAAAAACGTTAAAATATGGTTTATTTAATATAGAGATTATATAAGAAAGTTTATGTTTATCCTTTTATAAAGGGGGATAAGGTGAAAAGGTGTAAAGCTTTCACGCTGATAGAACTTCTTGTGGTAATAGCCATAATGTCGATTATGGCAAGTATTCTTCTTCCCGCCCTTTCAAAAGCCAGAGAAAAGGGGAAAAGAACAGTTTGCCTGTCAAATCTTAAGCAGATAGGTGTTTCCCTGCATATTTACGCGCAGGAATACGGCGAATGGTTTGTCAACGCGGGAACCGGTGAAAATACCGATAATCTGAACCCGTTGTATGATTACGGATATATGGAAAGCTTTGACATTTTTGAATGTCCGAGCACAAGACATACGGTATTGGATTCCACCGGACTTACAAGAACTTATCCGACCAATGACACAAATGCCATGAGTTACAGGTATATCAGGGGTATGAAGGAAACGGGGGATGCGAACATCGCGTTAATCTGGGATTCTCAGCCCAGCAACCATCAGTATGACGGTGTAAACTGCCTTTATGTGGGAAATGACGCAAGATGGTGCCCGCGGGGCGATACTTTAAAATAATATATTTATTAATATAAAATCTGAAAGAACCCGGCATGTCTTTTCCCGGGTTTTTTTATTTAATATTGTGTAATAGTATTTATGTTTATTATACTTATCGTATGAAACCGTTAACGCTTCCTCATAGATATGAACTATCCCGGAAATCAGCGTTGTTATATCTGTTATTATTCCCGTTTCTTGTCATACCGGGCCTGCTCAATCCCTTTATGGGAAAACTTTATTCGGGTGAGATAATCCTTGTATTGTTTTCAGTCTGTATTTTGTTACAGATTAACCATGGGAAAAGTCCAGCCTTATTTATTAAAAATGATATCCCTATTATGGTTTATGTCTTTTTTCTCGGACTTAGCAGCTTATTTTCAGTGTATGGAGGTTATGCCGTCAGGGGTTGTGTCATTTCCTTTATCCTGATGCTGTTTTATTTTTATTTCAGGTATATTTTTGTGTCTTTTCCGGAAAGCAGGCTGTCATTTATAAAAGCCCTGGTTATTTCCGCGACGCTTCTTGCCGTTTGCAGTCTGGGAGTTGTGATTTTTGAGCACCCCTGGAGAGTTAAAATATTTTTCGGAAACACTTTATTCTTATCGAATATATTTTTAATTACCCTTCCCGTCCTTCTTGCAATGCTGATGGAACGGTTAAGAAAGAAAGATAAAAGACATATAGAAACAGCCGTTATTATTGCGGCTTTTATGCTTAATATAGGGGCTTTATACTTTACGAGGTCAAAAACTGCCGCCGGCGTATGTTTTATAGCGCTTGCCATACCTCTGGTTGCCGGTGTCAGTAAACCTAAAAGAATGGCGGTTAGCTTTGTATTCCTGGCGGTCAGCGCCGCGGTCATATTATTTGTTTTGCCGTACACAAAAAAGCTTATCTTCTACGATGTTTCTTTCGGCACGGCCTCAATCAGGTTTTATATTTATTCGGGCGCGGCAAAGATGTTGAAGGATACGCTGCTTTTAGGCACGGGAGCTTATACCTTTTTCCTTTCATACCCTCCTTATGTTGTTACGGAGTACTTCAGCCTTCCCCTGTCCGCGGAGGCTACATACCACGCCCATAATTATTTTCTTGAGAGTTTTATAGAGGCGGGGGCTATCGGTTTTTTGTTTCTAATGGTTTTTTTCTGCAACATCCTGCGGCGCCTGTACAACAGGGTCAAGCTCGATATCAGAGAAGGGGAGTTTATTACTTCAGGCGTGTTTTCAGCGATAATCGCAAGTTTTTTATTCAACACGTTCAATATCAATATGAATGTTGAGTATTTTGCCCCTTACTTCTGGATATGGCTTGCTCTCGGGGCGTCTTTTGCCTGTGAAAAGGATTTTCCCGTATCCGGGTATCTTAATAAAAACGCCGTCAATTTTACGTTTGTTTTTGTGTTTTTAATTGTTATTTTCTGGCATCTTAAAACATCTTTAATATCGGAATATTATTTTAATAAGGGTATTGAATCAAGGACAGGCGGCGATTATCGGCAATCTTCGGAATATTTTCGTAAGGGCTTATCTGAGAATCCGTTCAATGTCGATGCATTGACCATGTCAGCTTATGTTGAAGGAAAACTCGGCAATTATGAAAAAGCGCTGATTTTATATGATGGAATTCTGGATTACAGCCCTTATTTTGGCAGTACGATGTTTAATAAAGCGGATGCTTTCTTTAATCTCGGGGAGTATGATAAGGCCGGACAATTGCTGATTAAACATCTTAAGCATAATCCATATGATTCCGAAGCGCGAATAAACCTGGGTATGATGTATAACATGAAAGGCGACAGGGCCCAGGCGTTGAGAATGAATTTATCAATTCTTGATTATGATAATACAAACGTGGATGCTGCTTATAATGCGGGAGTTGTTTTATTTGAACTCGGCAGGAAAAAAGAGGCGGAAACAATGCTGAAAGGTTCTCTGGAACTTATCAGGGCCCGCAAATGTGATCTGATAGCCGAAAACTTAGATAAAATGGAGCAATCCGTGCTTATTGAAGTCAGGGAACTTGATTACAAAGAAGCTGTAATCCTTGCAAACCTTGCTGTTTTTTATGATTCAACAGGCGACAGGGAAAAAGCGGTGAAGTATATTAATGAGGCCTGCAGTTTGGGAAAGGATAATCCCGTAGTTGAAGAGTTCAGGGATAAAATACTCGGGGGAAGGACGGAAAAGAATATTGACTAGATAAATCTGTTGTGTTAAATTTTGCGGGTTGTTAAGGCGGCGTACCCAAGTGGCAAGGGAGAGGTCTGCAAAACCTTTATTCAGCGGTTCGAATCCGCTCGCCGCCTCCAGTTTTCTCAGCGGAAAAATTCAGGTATCAGTAATATATATTCAGCATTAAGTTTAGCGAAACAGGGATATTTTTGGTAATCTTAACCTCAGCCTAAGCCTTAACCTTAATGTTGATTTGCCGGAGTGGTGGAATGGCAGACACAAGGGACTTAAAATCCCTCGGCCCACAAGGCTGTACCGGTTCAAGTCCGGTCTCCGGCACCACATTAGTATCAAATTCGAAATTCGAATTTCGAAATTCTAAACAATATCAAAATTACAATTTTCTAAATTTAAAACATTTGGTATTAGAATTTGGAATTTGTTTTGGATTTTGTGCTTGGAATTTGGAATTTTTGCCAGTATTATTTTGTTCGCCAATTATATAATTTTTTGCATTTCGAATGAATCCATCTGAGAGGATGTTTTAACGTTATTCCCATTCGATAGTGCTTGGCGGTTTGGATGAGATGTCATAAACTACGCGGTTTATCCCTTTGACTTCATTTATGAGCCGGTTGGATATTTTACTCAGGATCTCCGGAGGTATTTTTGCCCAATCGGCGGTCATGCCGTCGGAACTTGTAACTGCGCGGACAGCTACTACATTTTCATAAGTTCTCTCATCTCCCATCACTCCCACACTTTTTATAGGGAGAAGGACGCAGAAGACCTGCCATATTTTTCTGTAGAGGCCGGCTTTTTTGATTTCTTCCATTAAGCGGCTGTCAGCTTCCTGGAGGAGGCGGATTCTTTCCCCGGATACATCCCCTATGATTCTGACTGCAAGTCCCGGCCCGGGGAATGGATGCCTCCAGATCATTTCTTCGGGGAGGCCAAGTTCTAATCCGAGTTTTCTTACCTCATCTTTGAATAATTCCCTCAGTGGTTCTATCAGTTTGAATTTGAGTTTTTTGGGAAGACCTCCGACGTTGTGGTGGCTTTTGATTGTTGCCGAAGGGCCTCCTTTTGCCGAAACACTTTCAATAACGTCGGGGTATAGCGTGCCCTGTACGAGAAAGTCCACTTTGCCTATCTTACGGGATGCTTTTTCAAACACCTCAATAAAGGTTTTTCCTATGATTTTCCTCTTTTTTTCCGGATCCGTGACTCCCCGGAGCCTGCTAAGGAAAAGCCCGGAAGCATCAACTGTGCGCAGGTTTATTTTATAGTGTTCTTTAAACACTTTTCTTACTTTTTTCGCTTCATTTTTCCTTAAGAGTCCGTGGTCGACAAATATGCAGTACAGCCGTTGTTTTATCGCTTTATGCATTAAAACGGCCGCAACTGAGGAGTCGACTCCTCCCGAAAGGCCGAGAACGACTTTTTTCTCTCCGACACGTTTTCTTATATCCTTTATTTCGCTTTTGATAAAAGAAGACATTGTCCAGTCGGATTTACACCCGCAGATTATTTTTACAAAATTAGACAGGATTTTTTTCCCTTCGGTAGTATGCTCCACTTCCGGATGAAACTGGAGACCGTAGAATTTCCTTTTTTTGTCGAACATAGCGGCGATAGGGGAGTTATCCGTCTTGCCGATGGATACGAAGCCTTTCGGTAATTTTGTGATTTTATCCTGATGGCTCATCCATACGTCCGTTTGGGTTTTTATATTAGCAAAAAGGCGGTTGTCCTTTTCCGGGAAAAACTCGGAGTAGCCGTATTCGCGTTTCTTGCTTTTCCCCACATGTCCCTTCAGCATATATGACATAACCTGCATCCCGTAGCATATTCCCAGTACCGGCAGGCCCAGTTCAAAGATTTTCTTATCCGGAAAAGGAGCTTTGGGGGAATAAACACTGGACGGCCCTCCTGATAGTATTATGCCTGAACATCCCATCTTTCCGAGGGAATCGGCGGATATATTGTGGGGGAGAATCCTGCTGTATACATTGAGTTCTCTTATCCTTCTTGCGATAAGCTGGTTATATTGTGAACCGAAATCGAGGACTGCTATCATTTTAATGCCCGCCTTTTAATCGTTAAAATGATAAATCTATATTATAGATCAATGCCTGTTGTCAATAAATAATAAAAAAAAGAAAGGCCCCTTTCGGAGCCTTTCTTCGCAAAGCACCTTATTATTCCAGGGTAATATCGTCAAATATATATTCTCCGTCCGCCCATTCATACAACTCTATCTTTTCTATAGTGTTCGGATCGAGACCTTCTTTGATAAGCCCGGTTATGTCCCATGTGATTTTTGTCCAGCGGTTTCTCTGGGACTTTTCACTTGACCAGAGTTTATAACTTCCTTTTGCGTCGAGTATCTTCAGCTCTATGGTGTTATCGCCGTGTTTGTCATAGACCCAGACAGAAAGCTTTGACAGCTTTTTGCCCTGCAGGTTTTCCTTAAACTCTTTTGAAGGATATAACCCTATTGTTCCGCCGTGATCGCCGGGATTTTTAGCCCTCATTATAACGGCTCTTTTCCCGGTATGAGGATTGGTGTCCTCAAAGCTCGGGTTAGCGTACCACTGGTCGTGAAAATAATCGCCGCTATCCTGGACTTCATTGCTGTTGTTATCGTCTACTGCCTGATCTTCCTCGAAATTCTGAAATGAGATACTTTCAGAAAAACAGGGAGAAGCAAGACAAACAGTGAAGATAAGCGCAATGAACAACATACATAACCTTGTCATAAAACCCTCCTTTTTGTTTTTTTGTTAAATTGCGATTTCTCCGATGTCTCTATTCCCTTCATTACTTAATTCGAAAAACTTAAAATTATCGTAGTAGTATTCGCCGTTATCATATACAAAGATTTCAATTTTAGCTATTTTTGCCGGGTCAAGGCCGAGTTTGATGAAATCTCTCATCCTCCAGAAAACCCTTTGCCATTTGTCCTTTTTGCTTTTTTCATTGGAGTAGAGGGTATATCTGTTGCCCGAGGTATCGAATATTTTGCATTCAAACGTATGCTGTCCGATCCTGTCAAGGACCATCATTGAAAAAACGGTGTTATCGGTAAAAACGTAATTCTCTATGTTTTCAAAGAAAGAATCCTGGGGGTAAATGCCGACGGTTCCGCCATTGTTGCCGGCGGCGTTTATTTTAAGGCACATTTTACCCAGCTCTTTAATAGGCTGGATGTCTTTTTCGAGAACCGGATTACTGTTCCATGGATCATAAAAGACACCTGTTACTTTTTCTGAGTTGAAATTCTGATAAGTCAATTCAAGTATAATCTGTGAATTAGCAGCGGTGCACATTACGATTGGTAGAATAAAAATATAAATATAAATTTTCATCCCTATTCCTCTAATACCGAAATTGCGAATATATGAAGTTTCTCGTCATTAGGAAGAACCATATATGAAATTTCCCTCGGTTTGTCAAAATTAATGCTTTGAAGATATAACGCGCACCGGGGCTTCATCTGGACTCCCATCTGGTGATGCACGGTGAAAACGAGAGGTTCCTCCCCGAGATTCGGCATCCCCCTGTCCCAGTCTGAAAAACCAAGAAAGGCTTTTTCTGTTTTTCCGTCCGAAAACGTTATTTCAAAAGGCGAGTATCCGCTTCCGTTATGCCGGGCGCCCAGAATGAAAATTTCTTTCACTTTTTGCCCGTTGAATTTAATTGCCTGGGAGGAACATTCGATATTGTTCAGTTCGCCGTCCGCCGTCCCTTTTAGTTTAAATATTAGATTTCGCCCGCTTTTATCTTTCATTATAAAGCCGTTTTCGAAATCGGGCATTTCCTGTCCCGGGAAATTCCATCCGGACCCGTCCTGAAGATTATCCGAATTCGATATCCAGTCGTTATTGTAAGGCAGTTCAACTGGTTTCCCGGCTCCTGAGGATTTGCTCATTACTATTTCCCTGGTTACGGAATTTATTCCGTCCGATGCCTTCAGCGACAGGTTTACTGTGTCTGCGCCGCCGGACTGTTCCGGCCCTATCCTCACTATGTAATAAAACTTGTCTTTAACGGGGGATATAGCGGTTTCACCGTTTAGCAGGCATTCTATTTCAGGTTCAGACCTGTCATCCGTTACCTCGAATAATATTATTCCCGAATCTATGATCTCTTCGGGATACCGCAAAATATTGATGATGGGAGGATCGTCAATCCGGTCGATGTTGATTGTAACAGGCACTGTCTTGAATATCCCCTTGGGGCTTTTTGCCTTTATATAAACAGTATGAACTCCCTCAGGTAACCCGGAAATATCAATCTGCAATTTTTTATCTGCGGGTTTTTGCTCTTCCTGTTTGTCTTCCCTTAAGTCCTCTGCGCTCTCTATACCTGTGAAATCTATGTTGTTGAGAGAATAAGAGAGCGTGATATCCGTGTCTGATTTAAAATCCACATTCAGCGTGTTATCCTCAATTGCGTAGTTGCCGATGCTGAAATCGAATTGGTCTTTTCTCCCCCCGTAGAGTTCCTGTAATGTGAAAAACACAGGCTTGAAATATCTCCTGTCGGAGCTTATGAGCCCCATCGTCTGAGGTTCGCTTATCATTGTGTGCCAGTCGGCGAGACACCACCATGCGCATCCTGCCACCGAAGGGTTCTCATCAAATGCGGAAAACGTGCCTTTTGCAACCCTTACCTGATCGAATTCTCCCTCTTCACTGCCGGATGAGCCGCTCCATTTGCCGAATTCGGTAGCTATTATCGGTTTTTTGGGGAATGCTTTATTTATTTCTTTAATCAGCTTTACGGTCTCGGAGTAATAACTGCTGCCGCCGTAAAAAACACCTCCGTACAATGTGAATCCGGCTACGGGACAGGGCTGCTGTGTGCCGTCGTCCGTATCCCCTCCGGCTGCTGATTGGGCTATAATTCTTTGCTGGTCATATTGCAGCGTGTCTTTCATAAGCCATTTGATATATTCGGTTCGTTCCTTTTCGGAGCCGCATTCGTTGCATACCCCCCAGAATATTACAGACGGGTTGTTTATTCCCTTGTAGACCATTTCACGGAACATCTGCAGAGCTATTTTCCTGTCTGTGCGCTGCAGGTCGAAAGAGGAACCGTCTATCCAGTATGCAGGTATTTCTTCCCATATGTATATGCCGTGCCTGTCGGCAAGCTCATCTGTCATAAAATGGTTTGGATAATGGCCTTCCCTTAAAAAGTTGCCGTTTATTTCTTTAATCAGCTTCATGTCGTCGGATTTCAGTTTAGTTAATTCGCCGTTTGTATATCCGTCGATCCCGCTGAATACTTCGTGCCTGCCGACGCCGGCAAAAAATGCTCCCTGCCCGTTAATCAGTATTTTCTGTTTTGACGGCATTACGGATATGTCGCGGAATCCGAGCTGGACGCAGAAACTATCCTGATTCCGCGTAATCCTTGTTCTGGCCCGGGTTCTTGACGAAGCGTTGATAAGGTTGGCTTTAAAAACATAAAGTTGAGGTGATAGGTCAGACCAAAGTTTAATATTTTTCAGGTTGAAAGAATCGGTTATCACAGCTTTTGAATGGGGCGGGATAGAGAATTTTGAAGAGTAATTCTTTCCTAAACGCGCGGTTTTCGACCTGCACGCGATATCTTCAGGCTTTTCTGAAAGTATATTTTCTTCGTTGATTTCCGCTTCCCATAACCTGTAGGTGAGTTTTCCGGAAAAAGTTTCGGATGACGTATTTTCTATTACGGTGAAAACTTTCATATTGGCCGAATTCTCGCCCGTCACGGCGGTTTTTACGTCTATCCTTGATATGGAAACAAGGGGACTTGCTTCCATGTAGACGCTTCTCAGAATCCCCGTAAAATTCCACCAGTCGCATGTTTTGTAGGGCACGATGTTGCCCTTGTTAAAATAAGTGTCGGGAGTATAGCTTGAAGGCTTCCACGGGATATTATCAACCCTTACAATTATGAAATTTTTGCCTTCTTTCAGGATCTTTGTTATATCGAAAGTGAACGGGGTGTATCCGCCTTCATGATATCCTATATGCAGGCCGTTAATCCAGACATCGGTAAAGTAATTTGCTCCGAGAAAGAAAAGCTTTACCCGTTTTTCCAGAAAATCCGCGGGGAGTTCAAAATCTTTTCTGTACCAGACAACCCCCTGGTACCTGTCGGGAGGGATATTAACAGGCTGGGGGACATTGTATTCTTTCCATCCGGCGGAATCAAAATAAAGGGAAGTCGCCCCGCCGCTTTCCCCTTCAAGAAGTCCGATTATGTTTTCAGACCTTTCGTTCATCGTCAGCTCATGGTTGCCGTTGACTTTTTTTATCAGCCATGTGCCGTCTAGGGAAAAATAGTCCCTGTCCTGTTTTTCGAAAGACGGGTAAACTATATTGTTCTGGATGGGGACGGGATAGCCGTCTATGACTGAGATATCGAAAGTAGGGGATGCTGTTTTTTCGGCGGCCTGCAGGTCAACAAAAGAAAAAAAGATACCGGTAACCAGTAAAATAAATTTGATTTTTTTCATAAGATTAGAGCCATCCGTTCTTTCTGAAGGTGCTGTTGTAAGGTAAGTCATCGCTATCAAGTTCCTGCTGGAAATATGTCCTCTCAGGAACAAAGCTTACATGACCGTCTGCGTATAGTACATTTATGCCGTTATGTGCCAGCCTTGGCTGTCCGGGGTTGTCCCAGTCGCCGAAAGATATATCGTACATTAATACAGCTTCAGGCGGGCGTCTTACATTTTCGATGCGCCGTCCCTGCCCTGTGTCAGCCAGCGTGGAGCCGCCTCCGCAGGCAAACCAGTAATTATACCGGTAGCTGTTTTTGCCGCACCACGATTCGAGGCTGCTGTCCCTGGCTTTGCAGAGCCATACATCCGGGTCGATTGATGAAGCCGGGTCTCCTCCGACATAGGGAACCAATCTGTCCTGAAGCCACCTTTGCCATGGATTGGGATTCCATGTCCCGACCGGTTCCCAGCCGAAAGAAGTGGCAAAAGGGAAAAGCCTGTTATTATCGATTGTATATATATATATAGCCTCACCTAATTGTTTAAGATTGGACTGGCACAGAGACCTGTATCCCCGCTCCCTTGCTTTTTGCAGTGTGGGAAGAAGAATTCCGCTCAGTATTGCGATTACACCCAGTACTATCAGAAGTTCCATCAGGGTAAACCCCGTTAGAGAATTCTGTTTCCTGTCTCTTCTCAAATTTAGCTTTTTTCTCATACTGTAATTATCCCTTTTCTGACGCTGTATTTTAATCCTGTATGCGCGTCAAATTTTAATGCCAGCCATTGCTCCTGAAAGGGCTGTTAAAAGGCTCCGCGTCATTATCTATTTCCTGTTGAAAATATATCTTATCCGGTACAAAATCTATATGACCGTCGACATATAGAACGTTTATACCATAATGGGGTAGCGCCGGCTGTCCCGGGTTATCCCAATCTCCGAAGGCTACATCATAAACCAATACAGCGTCGGTCGGTTTGGGAACCGAATCGATTTTGCGGCCGCCTCTGCCTGTCTGGTTTGATGCTGTTCCGCCGCCCATAGCGAACCAGTAATTATACCTGTACCCGGTTTCATTAAACATGGTTTTAGCCGCCTCACTCTGTCCTCTGCATTTCCATATGTCTCCCATATCTCCCACAGCCCCGTGCAGATAGGGGATTAACACATCTTGAATCCACCTTTCATTTCCTCCTCCCGGGTTTGGATTGGGTATCCATGAACCTCCTGAATCTTCAGGTTCCCATGAGAATGTTATAGCAATAGGAAAAAGGTCTCTATAATCGAGAGAATACATATAAATTGCATTGCCGATTTGTTTTAAGTTGGAGTGGCACAACGCGACATATGAATGTTCCCTTGCTCTTTTTAAGACAGGGAGAAGAAGTCCCGCGAGAATCGCTATTATCGCTATTACCACGAGCAGTTCTATAAGAGTGAACCCCATTAGAGAATTCTTTTTTACGGTGGTTTTTAAATCAGAGCCTGTTTTGTAAAAGCGTTTATCTTTGTTTCTGCCGGCGCAACTTCTTTCTCCCATATGATAGTTTTCTAACGGGGTGAACCCCTTAAGATGAAAATTTGAGCAAGAGAACGAAAAGATTTTTTTCTTTTTAATCATAATTTTCTCACGCTTTCTCTTTCCACTATCTCGGTGTCCATTCTTATTGTCTGGGAAGCGGTTTTTTTGGCGCCTTTCTCAACAAGTTCGACTATTCTTGAAGCTGCGGCCTCTCCCATATTATAAAGCGGTTGCCTGACGGTTGTCAAAGGCGGTTGTATTAATTTTGCGAGGTCGATATCATCAAATCCTATTATTGAAATGTCTCCGGGGATCTTGATGTTGCGTGAATGTAATGCGTCTATGGAGCCTATCGCCATAAGATCGTTAGCGGCAAACAGCGCCGTAGGTAAAGTCCCTTCATCCAGAAGCTTTAAGGTGTTGAGATGCGCATGACGGTATTCAAAATGCCCGTCTATAAACCATTTTTTATTTATTTCAAGCCCGTTTTTTCCGAGGCATTCAATAAAAGCTTTTTCTCTCTCTATAGCGTCGTATCTGTTTTTTGTGCCGCGTATCATGCCTATGGATTTGTGGCCCTTTTTTATTAAGTATTCGATCCCGAGAAAAGTTGCTTTGTTGTTATCCACATCGACACAGTTGAAGAAAGGATAACTTGCGCCGATGATTACCGTCGGTATTTTATTTGTGTGCAGGGTTTTCATGAAAAATTCATCTTTTGAGGGGGCGATAACAAGAAACCCGTCGATAAATTTCTGGTTGATAAGGTTCAGAAGTTTTGTTTCGGAAGATACGTTGGGAGAGTTGGACGCGTACATAATCAGGTTGTAATCCGTCTTTTCGAGTTTTTCTTCGATCCCTTTCATTATTGTGAGAAAATAATATGAGGAAAAAATCTGTTCATATGTGATTATAAGGCCTATAGTCTGTGATTTCTGTTTTACAAGCCTTCTCGCGGCTGAATTAGGAGTATAATTGAAGTCTTTGACGGCTGTTGCAATGGCTTTTCTTGCTTTTTCCGAAACATTTTTGGAATTATTTATCACGCGGGATACCGTCATTATTGAATACCCCGTCTTTTTTGAGATATCGGAAATTGTAGCCATAATAATTCCCTGCGAATGTTATTATCTATGTTAACGATAACACATTTTTAACAAGATTTCAAGTTATTTTTGAATAATTATTTTTGTTGGATATGTCTTTGGAAAAATCATCTTGTTGGCCGGTAATAAAAGCGGCTAATCTGATAAAAAGAATTAGATAGGGTACCCCTTTCTCAACAACCTTCTGGGGGGAGGGTTGGATAGTTGAAAGTTAGCAGAATACCCTATTTGTTGTTAACGTTAACATATAATGTTTTAAATGTCAAGCCTCGATTTTTTGGTTTATTAATATATTCATATCTGCTAATAATATTCGGATATGAAATATCTTTTATTGATATTGCTCATATCTTTATGCACTGCCTGTGTCGCATGGCCTTCTGTAACGGCGAAATCCGCCATTATTGTTGAGGCCGATACAGGGGTGCTGTTATTCGAAAAAAACAGCGGACGTAAGCTTTATCCTGCTTCCACTGTAAAACTTGTGACATTCCTTCTGGCTTTGGAAAGATTAAAACTTTATGATTACGCCCGGGTTTCTTCGCTGGCTGCGGCGGTTCCCCCTTCAGGAATTGACATCAGAGAAGGGGATATTCTCACGGTGGATGCTCTGCTGAAGGCTTTGTTGCTTGAATCCGCGAATAATGCCGCTGTCGTTATTGCGGAAAAGGCATCGGGTTCGGAAAGCGATTTTGTAAAGGATATGAATGTTTTTTGCCGCCGTATCGGCGCTGTTGATTCTTATTTCGTAAACCCTAACGGGCTTCCGGGAGAGGGACAATACACGACAGCGAAAGATCTTGCCTTAATTGTCCGGGAATGCGTTAAAACACCCTATTTTATTGAAGTGATGGGAAAGAAGAACGATAAAATTGCCGTATACACCGAAAATCCCGAAGACATGGATAGTTTAAAAAAAGCAAGGCAAATAAGCATTAATAATCACAGTCGTTTTGCCTGGCAGTATCCCGGTTTTGCAATAGGGAAAACGGGTTTTACCAGGGAAGCCGGCCATTGCTATGCGGGATTTGCGGAATATGGCGGAAAAAAAATCATAGTTGTTTTACTTAAGTGTGATCGTCCCGTATGGAGTGACCTTATACAGCTGCTTGACTGCTCTTTCGGGATAGAAACCATAGAATTAGATAAAAATTCAAATGTCAGGAGGAATATACGAAATGCGCAGATATTCCTTAAAAGAGCCGGTTGCGACCCGGGCCCTGTTGATGGCATCAAAGGCAGTTTAACGGCAAAAGCCGTCAGGAAGTTCCAGAAGAAAAACAGTTTGCAGGTAACAGGTGATATCAATGATAAAACCTGGGAATCCATGAAAAAATATTTCAGAAACGGGGAAATACTGTGAAACATCCATATATACTGCCTGTAACCGGAAAAGAAGCTCTTGAAGCCGGATGGAACGAACTGGATGTTTTACTTATCAGCGGGGATGCTTATGTCGATCATCCGTCATTCGGTGTCGCTGTTATAGGCCGGATATTAGCAGATTCCGGTTTTAAAGTCGGAATTATACCGCAGCCTGACTGGAGAGATAACAGTTCAGTTGAAGTATTCGGGAAGCCGCGGCTTTTTGTCGGTATCAGTTCGGGGAATATAGATTCAATGCTTAATAATTATTCGAGACCCGGGAAAAGAAGAAATTCCGATGTCTTTTCCTGCGGAGGCGAGTACGGAAAACGGCCTGACAGGGCATGTATAGTTTACAGTAATCTTTGCCGCCGGGCTTATAAGGATGTTCCCATTGTTCTGGGAGGGGTCGAAGCCAGCCTGAGACGTTTTGCTCATTATGATTACTGGGAAAACAAGGTCCGTAAATCAATATTGGTGGATTCAAAAGCGGATTTTATAGTATATGGGATGGGGGAAAGCCAGATACTTGAAATGGCCCAGAGGCTGGATTCAGGAAAAGATAAAACCTCTTTATATGATATTGACGGGATTGCTTATATCTCTAAAAATCTTCCCGGGAACATCATTCTTACTCCGGAATTCAATGAAGTTGTTTCCGATAAAAGAAAATTTGCGGAAGCCTTTAGGATCATCAGCGCCAATTCCTGCTGCGGGGAAAAAACCAGGCCGGTTGCGCAAAAATACGATGCAAGATATGTCGTGCAAAATGAACCGGCTCAGCCCCTGACTGAGATCGAGATGGATTATATCTATTCTCTTCCTTACACGCGGGATCCCCATCCCGTTTATAAAAGCCCCATACCCGCGCTTGAATCCGTAAAATGGTCCGTTACGAGCCACAGGGGCTGTTTCGGAGAATGTTCTTATTGTTCCATTCCCGTAATGCAGGGAAAAGTTATTCAGAACAGAAGTGAAGATTCTATTTTAAATGAGATAGTTAAATTGTCTAAAAGGCATGATTTTCGAGGGACAGTGCATGTCCTTTCCGGGCCTACATCCAATATGTATAAGATGGGCTGTAAGATCAGGAAGGATGCTCATTGCGCGGAGAGGGGATGCCTATTCCCTGAAATCTGCGGAAACCTCGATTTTGATCATATGCCGCAAATACGCCTGCTTGATAAGATAAAAAAAATTCCCGGCGTGAAAAATGTTTTTATAACTTCAGGTTTGAGATATGACCTGATACTCCGCGATGAAAAAAGCGGGTATCTTGAATTCATATGTAACGGCCATATAAGCGGGCAGTTAAGGGTTGCGCCCGAACACATTTCCGAGCGGGTGCTTAAAATAATGAAAAAACCGCATTTTAAGCTGTATCTTGATTTTGCGGAAAAGTTTAAATCAATTAACAGAAAAATAGGCAGGAAACAGTTCCTTATCCCTTACTATATATCCGCCCATCCCGGATGCGCCGTGGAAGACATGCTCGAACTTGCCCTTTATTTCAAAAAAACACATTTTATTCCTGATTCGATCCAGGAGTTCACTCCTACCCCGGGCAGTATTTCAACCTGCATGTATTATACGGGATTGGATCCTTTTACCGGACAGAAATTACATGTGCCGTCCAATAATCATGAAAAGGCGCTGCAAAGGGCGCTTGCGCATTTTAACAGGGCATCGAACAGAAATCTGGTGGAAAAAGCGCTTGTCACATGTAAAAGAAAAGACCTCATCGGCTTCGGCGGCAAGTCGCTTATCAACCCGCGGAAAAAGAGATAATTTTTACATTGCCCCTGAACTGTCCAATCGTAAAAAAGCTTGACTTAAGTTATCTTATGTGATAAATATTTCTAAAATCGAATAATTCGATAATAGTATAATTCGGAATCAGAAGGTATGATATATGGATGAAAGCTTGAAAAGGGTTACGGAAATATTCCCTCATATGATGAGGTCGTATCACTCCGTGAGCTCTGCGTTTTCCAGAAGCATGGATATACCTCTTAACCATATGAGGGTTCTTATAAATGTCGATTATATGGGGAGCTGCACTTTGGTAAAATTAAGCTCGGCGCTGGGTATGGCCGCGAGCACTGCCTCGGAGATAGTTGATAAGATGGTGAATGAAGGATACTTAAAAAGGGAGTTGAATGAAAAAAACAGAAGACAGGTTATCATCAGCGTGGGGCAGAAAGGCAAAAAGTTCATTGAAGACTTTCACAGGAAAGTGAAGGAACATTTCAGGAATATTTTTAAGATAATTACTCCTTCGAACAGGGAAAGATTCCGCAGGGCTTATGAAATCCTGTATGAAATATCGAAAGATATAGATGAGCATAAAAAGCATAACAAAACCGGGAAAACAAAGTGAAGCGTTTACTTTTAATGATTTTTATTCTTGTATGTTCTTTTGCCGCGGCTGAGGACATCAAGACATCCGATGATTTTGATAAAGAGATTTTTATCGCCAATGCGGACAGCGGTGAAAAATATGGTATGAGAATCCAGGATTGCATCAGCCTTTCGCTGGAAAACAATCTTGATATAAAGATAAGCCGTATATACCCTGAATTGAAGACGGAAGACATCAATTACGCAAAATCCGTATTTGAACCGTATTTTCTTGCGGATTTCAATTTTCATGACAGATCCTATCCGTCCAACACGGAACCGTTCCAGTTAGAGGGGCTTAACCTGCCCGGGCTGGAAAGGTTTGTTACACCTGATGTAAGTGCGTTCAGAGACGGGAATCTGGATTTTTCCGTGGGAGGGATGATACCTACCGGCGCCAGATACGAACTGTTTTTTGAGAACAACAGGTATAAGACGAATTCCAGCGGTGTTCTCTATAACCCTTCCTATTCTTCCGAAGCGGGAATATCCGTTACACAACCGCTCCTCAGGGGTTTCGGGATAGATATAAATATGGCCGATATCGTAATTGCCAGGAACAGTTATGATATGTCTGCCGAGGATTTCAGGAATAACGTCATAGACGTTATTTCAAAAGCCAAGGAAATGTATTATAAATGTGTTTTTGCGAAAGAGGCGTATCTTATCGCGGAAGACTATCTTAAGCTTGCCGGGGAATTATATGAAGTAAACAGGAAAAGATATGAAAAGGGGCTTATCAGTTCGGTTGACCTTCTTGAGTCCGAAAGCGCTGTTGCGGAGAGAAAAAGATACGTTATACAAAGCGAGGCGGCCGTTAAGCGTTCGGAAGACAATCTGAAACTGGTTACAAATATTATATCCGATCCGGAATCCTGGAATTCGGATATAGAACTTCTCGATAAGCCTGATTTCTCTGTTGTCGATGTTTCGATAAAGGATTCTCTTAAAGATGCTTTTGAATACAGGCCGGATTATAAATCGATGACAATATCATTGAAGAACAACGATGTAAGGATAAAGGTCGCTAAAAATGCTACTCTCCCGACACTTGACCTTACAGGCAGTTTCGGCCTTAACGGCCTGGGCAAGGATGTCCAGAAGGCGCTTGAAGATATAGATTACAGGCACAAGGACTGGTATGCGGGAGTGACTCTCAAGATACCTTGGGGGGGCGGGGAAAGGGCGGATCTCCGTAAAAAGGAGCTGGAAAAGGCGGTTGCCCTGCTCCAGCTTAAAAATCTTGAACACAATATAATACTGGATGTCAGAGATAAAGTAAGGGAAGTCAGCGTGCAGGAGCGGCAGGTATATGCCGCGAAACTTTTCAGGGATACCGAGACAAAAAACTATGATGCCCAGAAAAAAAGATTTGATGCGGGACAGGTAAGCACCCATGACATGCTTGATTATCAGGACAAACTTTCGGAAGCCAAGTTAAACTATATGAATGCCCTGATTGAGTATCATATTGCCTTGATTAATCTTGATAAGTCGACGGGGCTGACATTGATAAAAAATGCTGTTCGTCTGGAAGAATAAGGGGTTTATTTATGAAATCTAAAATTATTATTGCCGTATGCTGTTTTGCGCTCGGTCTGCTGGCGGAAAATAAAACAGGATTGATACAGAAAACGGGAGGCCTGATTACAAAAGCCGTGTATAAGGAAGAAAAGCTTGAAAAACAGGAGCCCCCTGTGCCTGTCAGGATTATGAAAGTGGAACCGGCTGATATAGAGAGAACGCTTGATTATGTCGGTGATATTGAGGCGGCCAATAAAGCCGAGGTATTTCCGAAAGTTGATGGGAAAATAGCCGAACAACTTAAGAAAGAAGGGGAATCTGTCAAAAAAGGGGAAGTCATATTCATGATTGACAGGGATGAGATCGGGTTTGAGTACGAAATGGCGCCGGTTGAGAGCCCCATAGACGGCAAAGTCGGGGAAATTCTTGTCGATCTGGGTGACCAGGTGCATACCTCGACGGAAGTTGCCGTTATAGTTGATATTGACAGCGTTGAAACCAAACTTAATATCCCGGAAATCTATTATCCGGATCTTGTCCTGGAACAGGAAGCTTTGATTACGACAGACTCGTACCCTGATAAGGTATTCAGGGGAAAGGTTAAGGAGATAAGCCCTGTCATAGACCGAAAGACAAGAACAGCATCGCTGAAAATTAAGATAGATAACAAAGATAATTTACTCAGGCCGGGTATGTTTGTCCGGATTAATCTGATAATAGACCGTAAGTCCGGCGTGCCGGTTATCTTGAAGGAAGCGCTGAGGGGCGGGGAAAATCCGTATGTGTATGTTATCAGGGAGGACAAAGCTCACAGGCAGAATGTGAAACTGGGTTTCAGGAACGGACCGTATTTCTGGGTTAAGGAAGGGCTTTCCGAAGGGGATGAAGTTGTTGTTATGGGACAGCAGTTACTGAAAGAAGGCAGGACAGTGACAATAGATGAAGGGGTTTCCGCGGAAGGGGAAGAATAGTGAATCCCGTTAAACCCTGGTTTTATACCTGTGTTTTACAAAACAGGAAAAATGGCCGATTCTATACGGGTGCGGCTACTAACCTTAAACAAAGGTTCAGGGAACACAATCGGGTTTTAATTGCGTCGGCTGAACATAAGCGTTCTTTTCCGCTTGTCTGTTTCGAAGCCTGTTTAAATAAGGACGGCGCATATTGCAGAGAACGGTACTCAAAAACAGGATTAAGGAAGGTTTAACGGGATGAATTTACCGGAATTCGGCGTTAAAAGGCCTATTACCAATATAATGATATTTTTTGCGATAATTATAATCGCTCTTTACAGTGTATCGAAAATAGGTGTAGACCTCTTTCCCGAAATAGAATCGCCTGTTATCTCTGTTATTGCCACTTATCCGGGAGCCAGCCCGCAGGATGTTGAAACAAATGTTATAGAACCGCTTGAGAATCAGCTTGGCACAACCCCTGAGCTCGATAAAATAACGGCTACATGTATGGAAGGGGTAGGAGTCTTACAGTTAAAATTTAATTGGGGAACGGATCTTAACGAAGCAAGCAACGATATCCGCGACAGGATAGAACTGGCGAAACAATACCTTCCTGATATTCCGGATGAAATGGAGAACCCTTTTATATTTAAGTTTAACACGGCTAATATGCCGATTCTTCAAATCGGGATTCAGGCAAAAGAAACTTACCTCGACCTTTACGACATGGTTGACAATAGGATAGTCGACCAGCTTAAGCAGCTTCCCGGCGTGGGAACGGTGCAGATTTACGGCGGCTACCAGAGACAGATCAATATATGGGTAGATAAAAAGAAGCTCGAAGCTTATGATTTTTCAATTTCCGATATAGGTAACATTCTAAAAGCGGAAAACATTACCCAGCCCGTGGGGAATCTCGAAACAGGTTTGACTGATTATCTGGTGAGAGTGCCGGGCGAGTTTAAGAACCCCAATGAAATAGACCGTATTATATTGGGAGAAAAAAATGGGAGGTTTGTTTACCTGCGGGATATCGCCCGTATAGAAGACGGTTATATGGATATGGATATGATTGTCAGAATCAATAGGAGCCAGGGCCTGATACTTATGGTCCAGAAACAGGTCGGCACGAACACTGTTCAGGTTGCTGAGAGGGTCAAGAGCAAACTTAGGGAACTGGTCGATGATTTTCCGCCCGACGTGGATTTTAAGATTATATTTGACACTTCAGAAGATATTATATCTTCAATTAATACATTAAAGTCTAATCTGGGTTATGGAATCCTGCTGGTTATACTTGTAGTCTGGTTTTTTTTAAGGAGCTTTAAATCAAGTTTTATTATTGCCCTGACTATACCTTTCTCTCTTTTAATGGCGTTTATTTATCTTTTTATCAGCGGCAAGACATTAAATGTCATAAGCTTATCGTCGCTTGTTATCGCGCTTGGTATGGTTGTAGACGGGGCAATAGTTGTTGTGGATAATATTACCCGCCATATTGACAGAGGGGAGAGGCCAAAGGAAGCTTCTGTATACGGGACAATGGAAATATTTACTTCGATTGCGGCATCGACCCTTACGACAGTTGTGGTCTTCGGCCCTCTCCTCTTTGCAAGCGGTGTAGTAGGCATTATGTTCGGGGAACTTGCGGCTATAGTCATAATAACTCTTATCGGGTCTTTATTTACATGTTCGACTTTTACTCCTATGCTCTGTTCAAAATGGTTCAGGCGGACATTTGCGGCAAAAGAGAGTGAACCCGCTAAAAAAAATATCCTGTCGCCGATCTATTATCTTTCCGGAAAATTGTTTGATTCCGCGGAAACAATTTATGGAAAAGCCCTGAGTTTTTCGTTAAACCACCGGATACTGGTGCTGTTTGTTTTTTTCCTGGTATTTGTTTCAACTCTGACATTAAGCGGTTATATAGGTTCGGAGTTTATTCCGGAGGAGGATTCGGGAGATTTGAGAGTGACTGTAGAACTTCCTGTGGGCACGAAGGTTGGTGAAACAGACAAAGTAGCATCCCGGGTAGAAAATATAATGGATAAATTTATTCCCGAGAAAGAATTTATGTTTGCCAGATCAGGTACTCTTCCGGGTATTGCGGCGGCTTTTGGCAGAACTACAGGGACACATATATGTGAAGCCGGCGTAAAGACAGTAAAGGTTATTGAAAGGAAAAGAAGTATCTGGGAAATGGGTCAGGTTGTGAGAGAACAGGTGGAAAAAATAGGTGGTATTATAAAACTTAACCTCGAACTGGGCAACCCGATGACTAAAATGGTTACAGGAGGAGGGGGGAAAAGTGTACAGGTGGAAGTTCTCGGTGATTCTTTTGAAAAGACAGGAATGGTAGCGGAACAAATAGCTAATGTTATGAGAGAGGTAGACGGCGCTGTTGATATAAGCATTTCGAGGGAACTTAACCGGCCTGAAATAGATATTGAGATAGACAGGGAAAAAGCCGCAGTCCTGGGACTGAATGCCGCTGCGATAGGAGAAACACTGAAAACATATATCGAGGGAAGTATTGTTTCCAAATACAGGGAAGAAGGCGACACTTATGATATAAGGGTAAGGCTTGAGGAACCGTACAGGCAAAGCATAGAGGATATCAATAACCTTGTGATTGTATCCCAGTATACAGGGCAAAAAATAAGGCTTAATAATGTCGCGCAGGCCAGGGAAACATACGGGCCCCTTGAAATCGAGAGGAAAAACAGGGAGAGGGTTTTAACCGTGGAGTGCAATACATACAAGCGCTCTATGGGTGAAGTGGTTGACGATATCAAGAATGAAATAAGCAAGGTCGCTATACCGGAAGGTGTTTCAATAAATTTCGGGGGAGAGGCGGAAGAGCAGAAAGAAGCTTTTCAGGACCTCTTTGTATTGCTTATATTAGGGATTGTTCTTGTATATATGGTGATGGCCGCTCAATTCGAGTCATTCTTTGACCCGTTTATAGTGATGTTCGCGATACCGTTTACTTTTACGGGTGTAATTATTGCGTTTGTTTTGACAGGCACAACTTTGAGTATTATTTCATTCCTGGGAGTTGTAATGCTTATGGGTATAGTTGTAAATAATGCGATTGTGCTTATAAGTTATATAAATATATTAAGGTCCAGGGGCAACTCCGTGAGGGATGCGATTGTCAACGGCTGCAGTGACAGGCTGCGCCCCGTGTTAATGACAACATTCACTACGATGATAGCGATGGTGCCGATGGCGTTTTTCAAAGGGGAGGGAGCGGAAATGTGGCGGCCCCTGGGTATAACTATGATAGGCGGATTAAGCGTTTCTTCCTTCGTGACATTACTGTTTGTCCCCACCATTTATGGTTTGTTCGAAATGAGGAAGAAGAAAAACAATGTTGAGGTCAAAAATGCCTGAGAATAATTTGCAGATGGTTATGATAGTTTATTATGAAGCGATGGATATGGAGATAATGGAAATTCTTAAGGAATGCCGGATGCTGTATTATACAAAGATAGAAGGCGCGTTCGGCAAAGGCGAATTATCCGGTCCAAAGCACGGGAATGATATCTGGCCCGGAAAAAATAATATAATATATGTCGCATGCCCCCGGGAGGCTGCGGAGAGCATCATAGGCTGTGTGGAAGGCTTAAGAAAAAAACACAGCGAAGAGGGGATTAAGGCTTTTGTGTGGTCCCTTGAGTCAATGACATAAAAACCTGTGTAATCTTTCCTTTGATTTTTCTTCGCCAAGATTGTAATCTTAAAGTTATAGCCTTATTTAAATAAAAATACATTCCTTCTGAATGCATACTTAGGAGTTTGTTGTGAGACCTGTCAAAACGAAAATAATAGCGACTTTAGGGCCTGCCTGTTCTTCAATAACGACAATAAAAAAGATGATAAAAGCGGGTGTTGACCTTTTCAGGATAAATTTTTCCCATGCGGATGCCGGATTTGCGGGGGATCTTGTTTATAATATAAGAAAAGCCTCCGATGCTCTCGGAGAACCCGTCGGGATACTTGCCGACCTCCAGGGCCCCAAGATAAGGGTGGGTATTTTCGAGGCCGGTTCAATAAGCGTGAAAAAAGGGGATATAGTCACTATCACCGCAAAAAAAGTTAAAGGCAGGAAAGGCATTATACCTACCATATATCCTTTATTTGCAAAAGATGTAGCCGTAAACAGCAGCATTCTGATAAATGACGGCCTTATTAAACTAAAGGCAATCGGCAAAACCGGCAAAGAAGTAAAATGCAGGGTGTTAAACGGCGGTGAAATAAAAAACCATAAAGGCATTAACCTGCCCGGAGCGAAAATAAGCTCGCCTTCGCTTACTTCTAAGGATAAAAAGGATTTACTGACGGCGTCAAAGCTTGGAATAGATTATATAGGATATTCATTTGTCAGGTCGCCTGACGATGTCACAAAAATAAAAAGATTTATGGCGGCCCATAAAGTTTCCATGCCGGTTATTGCCAAGATAGAAAAACCGGAAGCGCTTTCTAACATTGAAGAAATTATAAGGCTGTCAGACGGGATTATGGTAGCGAGAGGTGATTTGGGAGTCGAGATTCCGATTGAAGATGTGCCTCCTGTCCAGAAAAAGATAATAAGCCTTGCCAATATGGGGCGGATCCCGGTTATAACGGCGACACAGATGATGGAATCCATGATTGAAAGGCCTGTTCCCACCAGAGCGGAAGTAAGCGATATAGAGAACGCGGTATTCGACGGCACGGATGCGGTAATGCTTTCAGGCGAGACTTCGGTCGGCAAATATCCTATCAAAGCGGTAGGGTTGATGAACAGAATCGTAAGAAAAGCGGAAAACAGCGTTTACGAACCCGGTATAGTAAATGAAATCGACCATAATATAGATGATTTTTCGTTTTCTGTGGTGCATGCGGCGTGTGAAGCCGCAAATGAGGCTGCGGCGGACTGGATAATAGTATATACTCAGACCGGAAAAACGGCGCTGAACGTATCCAAGAGAAAACCGCCGACAAATGTGATTGCCTTTTCTTCTTCCCAAAAAACGGTGAACAGGATGTGCCTGTTGAAAGGAATATTTCCTTTTAAAATCAGAGATTGCAAAAGTTACCGCGAGATAATAAAAGAGGGGAAGAAGATCCTTCTTGCAAAGAGAATAATAAGAAAAGGGCAGGTGCTTGTCATAATAACAGGGGAAACCACCGACGATTTTTCGGCTAACACTCTTAAAATAGTACGGGTCTGAATATGAAAAAACTGATATTTTTGTTAGTTTTTCTGCCTGCTTTGAATGTTTTTTCTTCGGATGTGGATATCAGGGGAAACTGGATATATGTAGACGGGGAGAAATATTTTGTTAAAGCCATAGGTTATGCCGGCTACAGGCAGGGGGAGGTTCCCGCGCCTTATGCTCACGGGCAGAACACGGATCTTCTTGAAGAAGATGTAAAACTCATCAAAGAAGCGGGTTTTAACACGATAAGGACATGGGATGCCAGGTCAAAGGAGGAACTGGATTTATACGCAAAATACGGGCTTATGGTTATGTTCGGTTTCTGGTTTGACCAGGATAAATTGCTCGGCGGGGAAGAAGAACTTGAAGAGATAATAAGCCGGATTAAGGAAGAAACCGAACAAGTTAAAAATTGTTCTAATATTTTGATGTATCTTGTAATCGCCAATGAACCTAAAATAACTCTTGTCCGGGATAAAGACAGGCGGCGGTTACTCGAATCTTATGCGAGAATAAGAGATGCCGTAAGGTCTGTTGATCCGTCGAAACCCCTGGCTTTAACTTACTGGAATCCTATAATATTCCTTGATAATTCGCTTTGGGATGTGCTGTGTGTCAACACGTATTATCATTCTCCCGTAACAAATAATTTCAGCATGGGATATCGCTGTTATAATGAATATCTTGCGAAAGTTGTAGCTGAGGGAAGACCTTTTATCAATACCGAATTCGGTATTATACTGGGGCCAAAGATTTACGGCGGCGCCAAATATCTTAAATATACCTACGGGGGAAATGATGAACAGGCGCAGGCGGAAGGGGTTATAGAGCTTTATGACGATTTGATATCCTCAGGCGCGCATGGGGTCAGCGTTCTCCATTTCCTCGACCAGTGGTGGGTTACCGGAAACCCGGAAATACAGGATGAACATCCGGAAGAATGGCTGGGAATAGCGGTTTTAAGCCCTGAATCGGAAGGGTCTCATGCTCAACCGCGGCCGGCGTATTATGCTTTGAAGGAATATAACCAGGTTTTGTTGATTTCTCCCCGTGATATGGACATTGCCGCAAAAATTATACCGGTGGATGTTTTCGTTACGGAAAATATCGGTAAAGTTACTGCGGAATGTTGCGGGGAAACATTGGAATTGGTAAAAACCGGCAAGCGCTGGTTTTCGGGGGATTTCAAAACTTCGGGGATAAAAGACGAAATTGTTGCGGTTAATATTACCGCATACGGGGATAAAGAATATAAACGGCAGGCGACGGTGTGGATAAAAAAATCCGGGTTGCCCGAGATCCCGTTGAAAGTCAATGTTCATACCGATAAAAAAACTGTTCATCCCGGGGATAAAATTGTTCTTACCGTCATGGTTACTGATGCACTGAATAACCCGGTTGCCGATAAAGACGTGAATATCTCTTTATTTTATCCCGTAAACTGGATGGAAAGGATATGGACCAGAAAAACCGATAAAAAAGGCGTTGTGACCATAGAGATAAATACGCCGGACCAGAAAGGCTGGATAAACCTTGCCGCAGGAACAGATTTTTCAAAAGGCAGTTTCAGGAAACGCGCGGGGGATATGACCACGGTATTTATGGAATAAGACTTATATTTTCTGAAATTGATGTGAAACCCTGATTTTTCCTGTCTCGCTTACGCTGATAAACCTGTATTCGCACACATTGATGACTGTGGTCTGTTTATATACGGAAATCTGGTTTTTTATCAGGCTTGGTTGATGTATATGCCCGTGCAGCCACAGGACGGGCTGTATTTTATCGATGAATTTTTTGAAACAGGAAAATCCCCTGTGGCATTGGTCATCGAGATCATGAATTCCCTGGACCGGAGCGTGCGAAACAACAAAAAAAGGCATTTTTTTCTGGCGCGCTATTTTCCCTATGATTTTCCGGAGGCGTATCTTTTTTATGGTTTTTCTGACGGATGAGAGCATTTCTTTTTCATGATATTGTATGCCTTGTCCGTTGTACCATCTTGAGCCTTCAAATCCCGTTATTATGCATTTGCCGCACTGGATCAGCTTACCGTTGAGGTTCGTTCCGGGGAATCCCTTTTTCGGGAAAAAAACAGGTATGCCGTATGAATCGACTTTATATTGCGCCGCAGATTTTTTCTGGTATAAGTCATGGTTCCCGAATACATAAAGAAGTTCGATATTTAGAGCGTCAGCGATAAAACTCAGGTAGTCATGCCGCAGGTCCCCGCACGATATTAATAGATCGATTTTGCCGCGGATTGCGGACATTTTCGGCAAAAGCGCCTGCAATGTTGAGCTTTCTATATCTGAAACAGCGAGAATATTGATATTTTTCATGCTCATTTTTTTACCGTTTTGGCCAATGATTTAAAGAAATCCCTGAATATCGTCGGTATTATATCCGTAATTTTTTCCGGCTTGAATTTTTTGAGAAAGTCCTGTTTTGAAAAGTCGAACCCGACATCGTGCCCCGCCTGCTGAGACAGGTAATATTTATGGAGCATAAACCAGACATACAAATCAGTGTATGTCCTGTTGGGGAAATCCTTGAGGAGTTTGTCCTTGAAAATCACCTGAATCGCCGGAACAAATATCTTTTCGTACCATTCATAGGAAGCATATATCATATCTTTATCCTGGAACTGCGCGCTGTTGTGGTATTCCCTGAAGGACAGTATTTCCTCATAAAGTTTTGCAAAACTGGTGAGGTCGGTCACTTTTATGGGATATTTTAAAATAGAGTTTTTAAGACGTGTTTTTTCCTCGAAAGTTTTTTCTTCCAGTAGGATAAGGAATTTTTTTGCCGTTTCGGTATTATATGAATACTTCTTTTTTGGGTTTAATTCCACGTCAAAATTGACCTTTGTCACTTCCGCGTCTATGAATTCGGCCTGCAGTTCATTTTTTGCGATTGTAACGCGGTGGTGCCCGTCAATTACGAAGTAATTATCAAGAACCTGATAAACTTTTATGGGAGGAAGTGATTTTCCGTTTTTGAAAGCGGAAAAGACGCTCAGGTATTTTGCGCTTTTGACTTCTTTCGCGACAAAAAATTTGCTGTTGAAATCCGTATATCTGCCCACACTGCCTATGATCTTATTTATCGGGATAGGTTTTATTCCGGCATAAGATATGCTTTTTGTGTTTAAATTTTTTATCAGCCTGCTGAAATCTATGAGTTCTTTATCTTTTTTCACGATTATAGATTCCGTTTTGTGTCCGGCTTGTTGTGCAGACGGCGCCGACGCGATGATTTGCTCAATGGATTTTTTATGTTTTTTCATATTATTATTTTACCACTTGAATAAGTAAAGTTTGCATTAAAAATTATCATAATGTAAGATTGAGCTGTTAGTGCTTTATCTTAAATCAGTTTTAAAATATAATAAAACATATGCCAGACAGTCAAGATACCATAATATGTTCAAGATGCAAAAGGACTCTTCATCTGCCCCCGGGTTCGGGCGGGCGGCTTATAATGTGCAATGCCTGCCATCAGAAAATTTATGTGCCGAGGGATTTTACCGGAAAACTGAAGATGCCGTTTGTTTTTGCCGGGTCTATACTGGGGTTTATAGTAGGGTTCCTGTTCATTTACAAGGGGACTGTTGACGGTTATTTTATTTCCTTCCTTACAGTATTCGGTTTGTCTTTCGCCGGGTTTTTCTCGGGCATCGCGCTTTCAAAATTTTCTGAGAATCTGATAAACGGTATTGAGAATTCAAAACGGCCTTAGGCGGCAATCTTTTTCTTCGGCTTTACCACAAGCAGCCATCTTCTGTGCGGCGGCTTGTCATTTATATTTTCATCGACCCAGTACTTCAGAAATCGCGACTTATTGACAGTGCGTATTATCCCGTGTTTGGATGGGTCAGCTATAAGCACCCGGTCTTTACTGACGCCTATGACAACTGAATAATGTCCACCCCCCCAGGCCACATAATGAACTATCACAGGATGAAGAAGAGTATATTTTTTAAGGTCTTTTATTGAAGCGTTATTTTTATCCCACACTGAAAAACCGAGTCTTCTGGCCGCTCTTTTTAAACCTGTGGGACCGGTTCCGTTTTCGGGAGATGTTTTGCATAAATTTCTCAGCTTTTTTACGGAAATTACTTTTCCGTAATGGGCAAGAACCATTTTTAAGGAAGTGGGTCCGCAATCATAATTAGTCCGCTGCCTATACTGGGGAACTTTTATAGCGTGGTTTTTGTCTTTCTTATGCCAAGTGTGAAGCACCATTTTACCGCTTGATTCCTCCATACTGTAAAAAGAGAATTCTATTAAAATCTGGGAAATTGTCAAGTAAAGATTAAGATGTACAAAAATTGTTGTAATTCTTTTACTTGCAGTAAGTTAAGACTATTTTACTGTATTTTTCGGTATAATTTTTTTAAAAAATATTGTTATTAAGGGCAAATCGGGTATAGAATTGCCGGAATTCAGGAGGAAGCGATTATGAAAGAGAATTTTTATCCTTCGGATCTTACCGGACAACCGAAGGGCCCGGCTGTTAAGCAGGAAACAGGAGTCAGGGGCTATATTGGATTTACTCTTATATCCTTGGGTATTCTAATCGGCTTATGGGTATTTGTAAATACCTTTGTTTTGTTCAATAACCCTTCAAAAATAGGACTTTTCCGCGAAAAGATGGACATGAGCATAGAAACCATTACTTCAAGCGCGGAAAATGTCAAAATGCTTATACCCCCTCAATTTTTAGCCTATATAATTCCTTTGTTCCTGCTTATGATATGCCTTGGTGTTGCCGGTGTGTTTATAACCGGCGGCGTGAACCTGATTTGCGGCGATATCAAGAAAATTCTGGCCAAAATAACTGAGATTGAATCTTATATCAAGAAGAAATGAGTCCTGTTGTACTAGCTCAGTAATTCGGTAACCTTTTGAAGTTTATCAAAAGGAGAGATATAATTCAATCCTCCATGTCTTCTTAGATGGTTAAACTCAAACAGGAAATTACCCAGATTAAGGATAAGGTCTTCTTTTGAAGTAAAAGAGTTAGGAGCAAAGAACTCTTTTTTGATTATTCTCCAGAAGGCTTCTATTTTACCGTTAGTCTGCGGCCTATAAGGCTGTGTATATATATGTTTTATACCCAGTTCACCGCACATTGTTTCAAACGGATGTTCTCTTTGGATTGATCCTTTAAACTCCGGCCCGTTATCAGACATCACAGCTTCATATTCAAAATTATATATTTGTTTAAACCAGGATAAAGAACGAGCCATGAAATATGTCAGGGTTGAGGCTTTCTTGTCTTTTAGTATCTCAGCATAAGTAAGCCTGGTACAGTCATCACATAGAGCCGCTATATAAATTTCCTTGATCTTAAATGAACAGCGCATATCTTTCGGTATCTTGGACAGGTCTATATGAGCCAACTCTCCGGGCGCCTTCTTCTCGTACCGCTTAATTATTTTCTTTTGGCTCTCATTTAAAGGATATCTGGCTTTGATTCTGTCCATTGTAGCCGGAGACGGTGTCTTATCCAGATAGTAGGGTTTAAACAGCAATACAAGCTCGTATCTGTTGGAACCGAACCTTCTGTATGCTTTTACAATATTACGTTCTATGTCCTTCGGTGTGCGTCTTGTCCCGGGTTTGGGCCCTCGCTTTTCAGGCAGCAGAGCTTCATCCGTTTTGCCGCCCTCTATCCATTTGTGGTAATATCGGGTTATCTCTTTCTTTGATATATGATGGGCTTCACAGAGATCTTTGACAAATTTAAACCGGCGGGGAGTTACTTTTGACTTTGTTATTTCATATTCTTTTAATATCGGTATCCATCGTTTTACTACCACTATATCTTGATACTTCATTTTCAGGCCTCCTTCGGCTATAATATGTTACCAAAAGAGTTACCTAATTAGTGAGCATGAACACCTGTCCCATTTATTGAAGTCAATGGCGAAAGTAGCTCTATCCTTGTTTTTTATTATAACGCATATATTTTAGGTGTGGATTGTTCTTTGAACAATAGAACAATTGAGCATTAGACCGTTCCGCCTGCTGCGGAACTCTGTCCCGCCTTTGGCGGGACTGGTGGAGGTGGCGGGAGTCGAACCCGCGTCCTGAAATAAATTCACGGCAGCATACCACATGTTTCTTCCGGTTCATTGGTCTTGCATTTATGGCTTAAACCGGACTAAAAACCATAAATGCCAGCCCCGGCGAATTTAACCGCTCTTTAACAGGACAGGTTAAAAAGAGGCGAGCCTGCTGTAGTCGCTCCTAAAGCCCCGCAGGCTGAACTTTAGGAACGTGGCTGTCTAAGCAGCCAAAGCTAACTGTTCGTCTGCAGTTATATTTTGCAAGGTGTTTTAGGAGGCCTCCCTGCAACCTCCACATGCAGCTTCCGTTTCAGTATCCCAGTCGAAACCGAATCACCCCCGAGAAAGAACAAAGGCAATTGAATATATATCAGAACTCCGTATATGTCAAGCAGGAGACCAAACGACAGATAAAAGACGCAAGAAAAAAACCAAAAAACTTACTACCACAGATGCACACACCTGCCTGCCGGCAGGCAGGGATTTACACAGATAAAGAGCAAAGGATTATAAGTGCTTTAAAATTAGAATTTGTTTGTAATTTCGGTTATTTGAATTTAAATATTATTTTGGATTTTGATATTAGGATTTAGAATTTCGGCTTTAAAAATCTGTGATTATCTGTGTTGTCTATGATTGAATTTGTATTTCAAGTTTTTATATTTTTTATTTGATTATAATCTGTCCCCATTCGGTCGCGTCATCTTCTTTTGTGCCGTTCCATAGCATGTGGCTCCAGTTCTTTGAAGTGTCGACATCCGAAACGGAAATGTTAAAACCAAGGATCTGGTTTTTTTCCAGGGGGCCGATACCAAGGGCGGCAACCGGTATTTTTACCTCCGCGAAGTAACCGCTGCCGCTGTCGGAGGCTATGATTTTGGAGAAAAATTGTATCTGTTTTTTCAGCTCGTTTGCATCGTCATTTCTGTAAACCCATATCGAAGGGTATTCTTTTCCGTCTGATATAGGGGATATGTTGATCTGGAAGCAGTTCGGATTATTCGGCATATTGTTGATTAGTGAGGCGTTGTTTTTTGCGTCAATCCATATTTCGACACAGTCATTTTTCCATATGCTTGCCCTGGAAGACCGTCCATAGATTTCATTATCTGTGACAACGACCAGAAAATACAGGTTGTCTTTATCGTGTTTAACAAAAAACCGGGCGCTGCAGTCTATGGAGTCCTTTATCGTTCCCTCTGCCTGATAACAGCCTGATTCCTTTGATACGATTCCGAGCAATTCTTCTCTGTACCCTTCCTTTGTCCAGTCCATGATGTTTCCGTCTATGATTATGGGCCCCTTCACTCCTTCGCACACAAATTTTTTCTTGGGAATTTCTTTTATATCGGGTTCTCTTGTGGAAATAATCTCAGGTGATGCGAAACTTTTGGAAAGTATTTTGAAAGCGGAGATCTTTATTGCTATATCGCCCTTAAAATCGGGAGGATTGACGGTTAACATGCCTTCTTCTGCGTCCATTTCGTTTTGCCCGACTATCTCTCCGGTAAAGGTATTCCGGTATTCGATCTTATATGAGCCTTTGCATAAGCCTTTTATGGCGAATGATACATTCTTATATTCATTTGTGTCGATTCTATTCTCCGAGCCGAATATCTCTATGCCGGGATTATATACCCAGCAATAGAACTTCCTGTCATTGGCCAGCGCCCTGACTTTAAGGTTTTTGCCGGAAGAATCTTTAATAAAGGCTTTTCTGGATTCAAATTTTTCCACCCTGAAATCAGTGTCGTTGATGAAATTCGATATGCATTTGAAGTATTTATACAAATCGAGCGGCTGGATATATGAATCCCACCACCATGCCATTACGGTTCCCGATGAAGGTGTAGTCAGCCCTGTCCATAATGCAGAGTGAAGAATGCTGCCCTCGGGGTCGTTTTCCCTGTTCATAAGTTTACTTCCGAATTCGCCGAAGAAAAAAGGTTTGTCAAGCTTGGAGAACCGTTCATATTCGGTATCTATAATAGTGGTTATATTATTTGTATAAGTATGCACCTGCGAAAAATCTATATCATCGAGTTTAAATGTGTCGAAATTTACTCTTGCCCCGTAACTTGTTGTAATAAGATGGTTGTGGATATCGTTTTGTTTTATAAAGGCTGATATTTCCTTATGCCATTTTGTATCTGTTTTAACATCGAATCCGGTGATATAGGATGTTTCATTGAAAAGTTCCCATGCCATCAGGTTTTTTGAGTATCCCCACCGGGCGATTATGTACCGCAGGCGGTTTTTAAAGATATTTTTTGCCGTTTCATTTGAGAAAAAATCATTCGGTTCCGGACATGGCCCGCCGTTTGCCGCATTATAAGGGTTCTTATCCCATTCCGGGTCTGTGGTTTTGCTGAACTGTCCGTGGTTATTTAAAACCAGCTGTATGTAAATACCTTTTTCTTGTGCATAATCAATAATTTTATCCAGGTAAGAAGCTCTTCTCAGATGATATTTTTTCAACCCCTTGAAATCTTTGCCTGTCCATTCCAGGGCTAAGTTCCAGGGGCACATCCAGATTCGGGCCCAGTTTTCGCCGTTTTCCGACATTTTTCTGAAATATTTTTTATAGCCGGAAGCGGAAGCCCATCCTAAATTATGCCCGACAGGAAAGAAAAATTCCCTGTTTTCGAATTCAAAATAAGAATTGTCTTCGGGGCTTACGATTATATTGCCTTTATTCGTTGATTCTGCGCATTGGAAGGAGAATAAGTCGCCGGCTGTTTCGCCCCATCTGGTTTTGATTTTTATGATTCCTTTCCAGAGGCCTTTTTTATCCGGAGAAAATCTCACTTTCCATATGAGCTTTTCTTCCGTATCCGGTTTTTGGATGTCGTATAAAAATCCTTCGGCCCTTATTTTTTTGTTTTCGGGTGAAATCAGTTCGGCAAAAACAGTGATTTCATCATAATCAAACGGGTTTTCTATTTCTGAATCAAGTGAGATGTCTATTTCCAGTTTTTCTCGCCATCCTATAGTATCTTTTGAAAGTGATACCGCAGTGATAACAGGGACTTTATCGGATGATCCGATACCCTGGCAGGAGATGACAGGAAAATAGAAATATAATATAAGTAAAATTACGTATGTGTATGAGTTTTTCATATATGTATGGTTGACTAACAAGTTAATATAACCCTTTTATGCGCATGTGTCAAGAGGGGGCGGTCAGTTTTTAGTTTGATAGGCGCGTTTTTTTGCGCGCTGTATTTTAAGGAGGTCTTCTTTTTTCCTGATAGCTTCTCTTTTGTCAAATTTCGTTTTGCCTTCCGCGATTGCAAGCTCGACTTTTACTCTGCCTTTTTTTAAATAGAGTTTCAGCGGTATCAGAGAATGGCCTTTTATGGAAGTTTGCCCGAACAATTTTCTTATTTCTGATTTATGAAGAAGCAGTTTCCTTGTCCTTAAGGGGTCATGGTTATTCCTGTTTCCGAACTCATAAGGGCTGATATGGAGGTTGAAGATGAGAACCTGTCCGTTTTCGATTTTGGCAAAGGAATCGGATAAATTGCCTTTTTTATTCCTGAGAGATTTTACTTCGGTGCCTTTTAATTCTATGCCGGCTTCTATCGTGTCCAGTATAGTATAATCTCTGCGGGCTTTTCTGTTTGTAATGATTATTGTCATAGATTTATTTTTTCAAAATTCTATTAACCACAGATAGCTCAGATAATCACAGATTTTTAAAGCTGAAATTCTAAATCCTAATATTAAAATCCAAAATAATATTTAAATTCAAATAACCGAAATTACAAACAAATTCTAATTTTAAAATACTTATAATCTTTTGCTCTTTATCTGTGTAAATCCCTGCCTGCCGGCAGGCAGGTGTGTGTTCTGTGGTTGCTATTGTTTTTTATCTGTTTATCTTTTACTATTGAACTGCCGATCTGTTGAACTACTTAATTAATTCTATCTCTTCTTTTATTTGCTCAGCATGAAATCAGGGTCGTTTTTAAGTTTTTCTCTTGTTTCTTCGAAGAGCATTCTCATTGCCGGATGGTCGGAACTAAAAGCTCTTTTTGAAAAATCTGGGTCTGACTTTATTTTTTCAAATTCGGGCCTGAATTCTTTAAAATAAGAGCCGTAAATGTGAAGGGAATCCGATATATCCACATAGCGGCCGGTTTTTACCGGTTTGTTGATTTTTTCGGAAATCTGTTCCGCGATTTTTTTCTGGAGGTCTGTCATGGCAAAAGCATTCATAAACCACGCTTTATACGCGTCCCTGCTTCTCCAGTGTGTATTAAGATTAAGCGTAAGCGTCCCGCCGCCGTCTTTTACCAGGCGGAACCATAACCTTTGTAGACAGGGGGGATCTTCCAATTTAACATCTGCGTTTGGCATCCACGTGATTGCCTGCGCTCTTCTGCTGTAATGTGTTTCACATAGTTTGTCTATTATGTATTCCATCTGGTTTACAGGCTGAAGCTTCCTCGATGAGGGGTTTTCGAGGTCTTCCGTTGCGGTGTAATCAAACAACCTGCCGTGGTATGTATATGTCCATTTCTCTTTGTCCAGCGGGTTTACCCAGTGGTCGTGAATGCCCTTCACGACTTCCTGCCTGTATATCTCCAGCTCGGATGGCCCTCCCGGAAAGTTTTTGTGGATTCTTGGTTCTGAAAACGGTTCTATGACCTCAATTATTACAGTTGCGTCTTTGCTGGGCGGGTCGATAAATTCGCCGGAAGCGTTTTTGCGGTCATATTCTGTCCTGACATCGACACCGTTCTCCCATACTTCAAGTATTGCTTTCTCCCATGCTTCGGGAAGGCATTTTCCCCTGACAAAAAGGCATGGTATATTTCCATTATCCATTTATTGACATCCCTTTATTTTTCATTCGATAATAATAATTTTTTCAACCTGGATTAATTCAGCAATACTGTTATTCCCGTTAAGCGGTAAGCGGGCTTTTACAGTAGCTGAATTCAGATCTTCTGAAAACTCTTCATCAACAAATTCGGCGTTTTTGACATAGGAAGTAATATTGATTTTGCCTTTTATCGCGCCTTTTCTGTTTAATATTGCAAAAACACTGTTAGATAAATTGGAAAGGGCATTTATTTTTGCCGCTCGATTTGCCATAAGTTTTTTTCTGCCGGATTGTTCGACATCATCAGGGGCTTTGCCTTTTCCTGTTGCGACAAGATAGGTTCCGTTAAAACTGACATCGGGTGTTTCAATCTCGGGTTTTTTTAACTTCAGTACGCCGGTCTGTGGAGCGCACCCCGGAAGTAGGATTGTCAACAACAGCAAAATTGTAAGGACAGGCTTAATTATCTTTTCCTCTATCTTTTATTTTGATGCCCTGTACCACACTGGGTGCAGGGCAGTGAACCCCGTGTGTTTCTAATCTTGCAGAGAACGCTATGTAGTTCTAAGTTTACAGTGAACCCTGCGTGGTTCACTGGTGCGGACAAGAGGACTTGAACCTCCATAGCCTTTCGGCCACTAGAACCTGAATCTAGCGCGTCTGCCAATTCCGCCATGTCCGCAATATAATACAGTTGCCTATTATCCGAATATTGTGAATTTATGTCAAATAAAAAACCCTGCCGGCCGGTGTAATAAATATTTATTTCAGTAATAAGCCTTTATATAGTAAATTAATTGAGTATGAAAAAAGTGTTTTTACTGCTTGTGGTGTTTCTTTCAGTATCGGCGGCTTACGGTTTTTCCCTGAAAGGGCCGGTATGCAGTATCGAGACGACTATATATAAATCTTACGATATAGCATATATAGAGCTTAACTCTGTAGTGAAATCCTTTGGTATGGATCTGTATTGGAACCCGGTTTTAAAAGAGGTCAAACTTGAGTCTCCCGGGTTTTCCCTTCTTATGAGTTTAAACAACAGGTATGTTTCTGTAAACGGCAGGACGTTTGATATGCCCGGACCGATGATATTCCATAAAGGCATTCTATATGTTCCGCTGGATATTAAAGAAGATGTGCTTGATTTATACATCAAACCCGGGGATCCGGCAGCCGGGAGAAAAATAACCAGCCTTCGGGGGTTTAAAGTCGTTATTGATCCCGGCCACGGGGGGAAAAATATCGGGGCGAGGAATAAAAACGGCGCAGATGAAAAAACGATTGTTCTTGATATAGCGAAGAAGGTTGCGGCTGTTCTTGAAAAAAAAGGTTTGCAGGTTGTCATGACAAGGGATAAAGATGTGTTTCTAAAGCTGTCAAAGAGATGTGATATCGCGCAGTCCGAGCAAGCCGATCTGTTTATAAGCATACACGCAAATTCCGCTCCCGCCAAAGGTGTTACGGGAATTGAGACATTTGTTTTGGGTACTCCGGCATCGGAAGTGATAAAATCTATAGAAGAGATAGAGGACGGCGATCTTGCTTTGGGCGATTCTGTATACACTAACGGCCAATCGGGCCCCATAGATTCAGCCAGGAGAAAACGTTTAAGCAAGCGTCTTGCATGTTTTATAAATGAAGAAGTTGTCAAAAGCGCTCAGGTTAAAAACAGGGGCGTTAAAGAAGCGAGGTTTTATGTCCTCAGGAATACGGATATGCCCGCGGTTCTTGTGGAGGTCGGTTTTATATCCAATGCCGATGAAAGCGTACTTCTTTTACACGAAGATTACAGGGATAAAATTGCCGGGGGAATCGCTTCGGGTGTATTAAATTATTTTCAGGAATGACGATGAAGAAAAAAAAGGTTTTACCGGTAGGAATTTTTGACTCAGGGGTCGGAGGGTTGACCGTCCTTAAAGAAATAATAAAAATCCTGCCCGGAGAAGATATCATTTACTTCGGAGATACCGCAAGGGTCCCTTACGGCACAAAATCTCCCGATGCGATAAGGCGGTTTGCTGTGGAAAACTGTGATTTTCTGCTGCAGAACCATGTTAAAGCTATAATAGCGGCCTGCAACACTGTTTCATCAGTTGCGTTGCCTTACATTGAAAGCAGGGTAAATGTTCCTGTCATTGACGTCGTGAAGCCGGCGGTCGAAACGGCGTTGGCCTTATCAAAGACTAAAAGAATCGGTGTCATAGGCACGAAAGCCACTATTTCGAGCGGCGCATACGAAAAACGCATAAAAGAATTATGTCCGCCGGCGAAAATCTTATCAAAGGCATGCCCCTTGTTTGTTCCTTTTGTTGAAGAGCATATTTTGACGGGGAGAATATTGGATAGTGTGATAATGATGTACCTGGACGCTTTTAAGCGGCAGAAGATAGACGCTCTTATACTTGGATGTACTCACTATCCGCTTATTAAAAAGAGAATCAAGCGTTTTATGGGAGAAAAAGTCCACGTTATCGATTCTGCCCGGGCTTCGGCGCGCAGGTTAGCGGATATTCTTGCCGGTAAAAAGATAAAGGCTCCCGGGAAAAGGGGCAAAATCCGGTTTTATGTAAGCGATTCGCCCGAATCTTTCCGGTATCTGGGCAGGAAGTTTTTAGGTCGCGGTCTTGATGAAATAAAAGTTGTCAGGGAGGAAGTTTCCTATGTATGGAGTAAGCGTGGAAGATGAATTCAGTTCTGCCCATAGTATAACGCTGGCGGACGGGAGAAGAGAGGCTGTTCACGGGCATAATTGGAAAGTTATTGTTACAGTCGAAAGTGAATTGCCCGGAAAAACAGGGATGGTGTGCGATTTCAAGGATTTGAAAAAGGCCCTGGATTCGGCGCTTAAAATACTTGACCATAAAAACCTGGACGAAGTTGAATTCTTTATGGAGAATGCTCCCACTGCGGAAAATATAGCGAAATTCATATATGACAGGATGATTGACAGGTTGAAATTAAAAAGGGAAAATATTTTGAGGGAAGTAAAAGTTTGGGAAACGGAAGGCAGTTCCGCTTTTTATAGGATATAAATTTGCTGCGGGGGATACTATGAAAGTTTATGATGCGGTTGTTTCAAGAAGGACTATAAGAAAGTTTAAGCAAAAGAATATTCCTTTTCGGGTTTTGAAAGAGTTGGTAAACGCCGGAAGGCTTGCTCCCAGCGCCGCCAACCTTCAGCCTCTTAAGTTTATTGTAGTTACAAACGCGAAAGTAAGGGAGAAGATATTCAAGTGCCTGAGATGGGCCGGGTATATATCCCCTGACTGGAATCCGTCAGAAGGACAGAAACCCGTAGCCTATATAGTGATAATTAATAATCTGGAGATTGCCGCTCAGGGCCATTTCGAGAGGGACAGCGGCGCCGCCGCGGAGAATATAATCCTTTCGGCATGGGAAAAGAACATCGGTTCCTGCTGGCTTGGCGCGATAGACAGGAAAAAAATCTCTGAAATCCTCAAAATACCGCCGGCTTATTTTGTGGATACGGTTATAGCGCTTGGTGTTAAGGATGAAAAGCCTGATGCCGTAAAATGGGGGGAAAACTGCAGATATTATAAGGGGAAAGACGGGGAACTGAAAATTCCCAAAAGGGCGATAAAGCAAATATTACATAAAGACAGGTTTTGAGTGTTATTTTGCTACAAGGTTTACTACTTTTTTAGGCACGTAGATTTTTTTGATCAGTGCTTTCCCTTCCGTGAACTTCCTGATGTTTTCATTTTTTAAAGCTTTCTCAAGTATCTCTTCTTCCGATATGGATTCGGGAACCTTTAAAACACACCTGACTTTCCCGTTTATCTGTACAGGTATCTCTATTTCATCGAATATTGTAAGTTTGTCGTCATATGAAGGCCAGTTTGATGTGAAAACACTATCATTGTGGGATGTTATTTTCCAGAGTTCTTCGGCCAGATGAGGGGCAAAAGGCGATATCAAAACAATTATTTTTTCTATAGAGTCTTTTTTGACAGGTGTATCCTTTGCTTCTTTGCCGAGCGCGAAATTTATAAATTCCATAAAAGCGCTTATCGCGGTATTGAACCTGAATGATTCAAGCCGCTCAGTAAGATTTTTTATCAGTATGTGGAGCTGCCGCGTGAATGATTCGTCTTCCGGTCCGTCCGAAGATGTATCCCATGCGTTAAGCGTCCATTCCCACAAACGCCTCAGAAACTTATAAACACCCTCTATCCCGTTATCGTTCCATTCGGAATCGACTTCAGGAGGCCCTATGAAAAGTTCGTAAAGTCTTACTGAATCCGTGCCGTACCTGTTTACAAGGTCGTCGGGGCTGACAACATTGCCTTTTGATTTGGACATTTTTTCAAGTTTATTTGTTTTTTCGCTGAATTTGCATACCATACCCTGGTTAAAAAGCCTTGTAAACGGCTCATCGAAGGAAAGATACCCGCAATCAAACAGGACCTTTGTAAAAAACCTGGCGTATAAAAGATGCAATATGGCATGTTCTATGCCTCCCACATAGCAGTCGACAGGCATCCATCCGGACAACTTTTCTTTATCGAACGGGGCTGTTTTCAGTTCCGGACTGGGATACCGCAGGAAATACCAGGATGAACCCGCCCATTGCGGCATTGTATTTGTCTCGCGGCGGGCTTTTCCTCCGCATTTTGGACAATCTGTTTTTACAAATTCCGTGATGTTCGCGAGAGGGGAATCCCCGGTCCCGCTTGGCTGGTATTTTTCGACTTCGGGAAGAAGCACGGGAAGCTGTGCCTCCGGGACGGGAACTTCGCCGCATTTTTCACAGAAGACAATCGGAATCGGTTCTCCCCAGTATCTCTGTCTTGAAAATATCCAGTCTCTTAATTTATATTTCACGGTTTTTTCTGCCAGAGATTTTTCTTCCAGCCATTTTACGATTTCATTTCTGCCTTTGGCGGAATCCATCCGGTCGAATTTGCCGGAATTAACCATTGTTCCTTCTTCCGTATAGGCTTTTAAAAGATTTCCCGAGGAGTCTTTTTCGGATTTTTCCGATGTAATGACTTCTGTTACAGGAAGGCCGAATTTCTTGGCGAAGGCAAAATCTCTGTCGTCATGCGCGGGCACGCACATTATCGCCCCGGTTCCGTAAGAGGCAAGCACATAGTCGCCGGTCCATACAGGTATTTCTTTATTGTTTACCGGGTTTACGGCGTAAGCGCCGGTGAAAACTCCGGTTTTATCTTTTTTTTCCGAGGTCCTTTCTATATCTGATTCTTTTTTTGCCGCTTCAATGTATTCCGTTACGTCTTTTTTATGTTTTTTATCTGTTATCTTCGGTATGAGTTCATGTTCAGGCGCAAGGACGACATATGTAGCGCCGAAAAGCGTATCCGGCCTGGTGGTAAATACTTTTAAGTGATAATCTTTGCCATCGGGAGATTTGACGGCAAATAATATTTCCGCGCCTTCGCTTCTTCCTATCCAGTTTGCCTGCATTATTTTTACTTTTTCAGGCCAGTCGAGTTTTTCAAGGTCTCTCAGCAGGCGCTCCGCGTATTCGGTGATTTTGAGCATCCATTGCATCATATCTTTTTTCTCGATTTCCGAACCGCATCTTTCGCATTTATTGCCTATAACTTCTTCATTCGCGAGTCCCGTTTTGCATTCCGGGCACCAGTTAATCGGCATTTTTTTCCTGTAGGCGAGGCCTCTTTTAAACATTTGCAGGAATATCCATTGGGTCCATTTGTAATATCCGGGGTCGCTTGTGTTTATTTCTCTCGACCAATCGTACATTGCCCCGATTTCCTTAAGTTGCCTGCGTATATTATTTATATTTTTTTCGGTGTTTGCTTTTGGATGCAGGCCTTTTTTGATAGCGTCATTTTCTGCCGGGAGCCCGAAAGAATCCCAGCCCATAGGGTGAAGAAGCCTGAACCCCTTCAGCGTTTTGTATCTGGACCATACGTCGGAAAGCACATAGCCTCTCCAGTGCCCGACATGAAGGCCTGTGCCGGAAGGATAGGGGAACATATCAAGGCAGTAATATTTGGGTTTTATGCTTTGTTCTCCGGTTTTGTATAAACCGGATTTTTCCCAGTTATCCTGCCATTTTTTCTCTATTTTTTTAGGTTCGTATTTCATTTATTTACGCCGTCCCGGAGTATTCGTTTTATAATAGGGAAGAAATTATACCAGAATTGCCTGCCATATAAAGGAAAATATAATCAGCCGCGCGGGAAAGTGAAAAACACTTGACAAAATTAGGCAAGCCTAATATATTTAGAGGCGTCTAAAAAGGAGGTGCATGGTGAGGCCTGAGATGACTGCGTCAATGGAGGATTATCTTGAAAGCATTTATATCTTAAACGAGAGAAAAAAGCATGTAAGAGTAAAAGATATGGCAAGGCGGATGGATGTGAAACCCCCTTCTGTAATAGAGGCTTTAAAATCCCTTGAAAGGAAGAGCTTTGTCGTTCACGAGCCATATGGATATATAGAACTTACGGAAGAAGGGGTTAAAGTGGCGCAAAAAATTTATCAGAGGCACAGAAACTTAAAAAAATTTCTTTCCTGTGTTCTTTGCCTGGATGAGAAAACGGCGGAAAGCGATGCCTGCAGGATTGAACATCATTTAAGCAAAGAAACCCTTGAACGGGTGATGGGCTTTATGTCGTTTATAGAGGAAAAACAGAGCAGAAATAAAGACACGGTTCTGTTCAGGGATTTTAACAGTTATTTCAAGTCCTTTGAGAATAAGTAAAAAATTGATTTAAGATACAGGGAGGCGATTTAAATTAGATGAAAACTCTTAGCACTGTTGATAAAGGGAAGAACGTGAAAGTTGTAAAAATTGGCGCGGGTACAGGACTGTTGGGAAGGCTGAATTCCATGGGTATCTATACAGGGGATAGGATAAAAGTTCTCAATAATGCCGGAGGGCCTGTTATAGTTTCCAAGGACAGCGCGAGGCTTGCTATCGGACGGGGTATGGCACAACAGATATATGTAACAGAGGAAGAATAAAGATGGGGAAGAAGATAACAGTCGCCCTTGCCGGAAATCCTAATTCGGGCAAAACAACTATATTTAACGAGTTGACGGGCTCAAATCAGAAAGTAGCGAATTATCCCGGTGTTACGGTCGAAAAAAAAGAAGGAATTTTCGATTTTCGGAATTATACGGTTTCTCTTGTAGACTTGCCCGGCACCTACAGTCTTACCGCGAATTCGATTGACGAAATAATTGCGCGTGATTTTCTTATAGAAGAAAAACCCGATGTGGTGATAAATGTCATTGATTCTTCAAATCTTGAAAGAAGTCTTTATCTGACAATGCAATTGATGCAGCTTAAAGTCCCTCTTGTGCTTGCGTTCAATATGTACGATGCCGCGTTGAAATCGGGAGTAATCATAAACAGGGAACTTATCAGCGAACTTCTGGGCATACCGTCTGTTTTTACAGTGGCCACCAAAAAATCCGGGATCAATGAACTGCTGGAAAAAAGTGTTTTATTGTATGAAGGTAAAATAAAAAATAAGGATATTACGGTCAATTACGGTGAAGATATAGAGAAAGAACTGAGACAGCTGGAAAGTATTATAGACAGGGATAAATCTCTGTCGGGGAGGTATCCGGTCAAATGGCTGGCGATTAAAATCATTGAACAGGACATCCAGGTTTTAAAAAAAATCCAGGACAGCCCCGTATATGAAGAACTGAAAAAACAGCAGTCAGAAAGTATAAAAAAATTAAAAAGCATATATGCCGATGATGTTTTTGTTCTGATGTCTGACAGGCGTTACGGTTTTATAAGCGGAGCATGTTCCGAAGCGGTAAAAATCACAAAAGAAGACAGGCACACGGTTTCTGATGTCATAGATAAGGTTCTTATACATAGATTGTTCGGGATGCCGATTTTTCTGTTGTCAATGTGGTGTATTTTCAGGCTTACTTTTTTTCTCAGTCAGCCCCTTGTAAATCTTATATATTCCGGCCTGAATATCCTGGGTTCTTTTGTAAACGGGCTTATGCCTGAAGAAAGTTTGATAAGATCATTTATAGTTGATGGAATAATTGGCGGTGTGGGCGGGGTTTTATCGCTTGTGCCTATCATACTGTTGTTGTTTTTTGCTATTGCTGTTCTCGAATATTCAGGTTATATGGCAAGGGTTGCGTTTATTATGGACAGGTTAATGCATAAGATTGGATTACATGGAAGGTCCTTTATTCCTATGCTGCTGGGTTTTGGATGTAATGTCCCGGCTATCATGGCTGCAAGGTCTATTGAAGATTATAATGACAGAATGGTTACCATGTTGGTGAATCCTTTTATGAGCTGCGGCGCGAGATTGCCGGTGTACGCTTTATTTATAGGAGCTTTTTTCCCGGAAAAGATGGCGGGTAATGTTTTATTTTCCATTTATTTGATTGGCATAATTGTTGCGGTTATTATGGCTAAAATGTTCAGAGCGCATATTTTTAAAGGGAAAACCGAATCTTTTGTTATGGAACTGCCTCCTTATCGTATTCCCACGCTTAAACTTGTTTTAATGCATATGTGGGAAAAGGTGTACTCGTATTTAAATAAGGCGGGCACCATTATTTTTATAGGTTGTATGTTTATATGGTTCTTAAGTAACTATCCGGTAAATGTAAATTATTCAAAAGACTATAACAGCCTGATAAAAGAGGCGCGGGAAACAGGTTATCAGTCAAAAGCTGAAGAGCTGCGGGCGGAAAAAGTGAAAGAATCCCTTGAAAAAAGCTATGCCGGGGTTATTGGCAGGAAGATAAGCCCTTTATTGCGTCCTTTGGGGATATATGACTGGAAGGTCTCGGTTTCATTGATTGGGGGAGTTGTTGCAAAGGAGGTAATAATAGGGACATTGGCAACATTATATTCTATCGGGGATTCATCACATATATCTTTACAGGAATCTTTAAAACAGGCCCGATCGTCTGACGGACGCAGGATATATTCCCCTTTAAATGTGTATTCTCTGATGATATTTATCCTTCTTTATGTCCCTTGTATAGCATCTATAGCTGTGATAAAACGTGAGACACATTCATGGTTTTGGCCGGTGTTTACGGCTTTATATACTACATCTATAGCGTGGGTTGTAGCTTTTGCCGTCTTCCAAACCGGCAAACTTTTAGGATTCGGTGTTTGAAGAAATCTAATCGCCTTGCAATTTAACTCCGTTTTATTATACAATCACCGGTTGAATTTTGGAGTTTATTGTGGTTGTTGAATAGTAAAAAACTGAAAATCAAAACATAATAACTTACTGACTTAATAACTATTAACTGAATAACTCAATAACTAATGTTTTGGATTGCGCCCGTAGCTCAGTCCGGACCCGCCACAAAGCGTCGGCGGGCGAGTACTTGAGTATGAGGGTGAAAAGTTATTTTAAGCTCTTTTTGTTGCGATAATCGTTTTGCGCCCGTAGCTCAGTCCGGATAGAGCATCTGCCTCCGGAGCAGAAGGCCGTGCGTTCGAATCGCGCCGGGCGCACCAGTTCAGGATTTAAGATTTAAGCTCGAACAGCTCTATAACACAACCTGGGGGTTGTGCGGATAGAGCAGTCCGATGGATCGGACAGGCCGTGCGTTCGAATCGCGCCGGGCGCGCCATTTATTCTTGACTGATGTTTGTTTTGAAAATACGATATATTAAAGGAGTTTTATTAAATGAGAAGCGATGGAAGAAAAACAGATGAACTCAGGGAAATAAAAATAACCAAAGGATTCATAAGGCATAATCCCGCGTCTGTCCTTATTGAGTTCGGGAATACAAGGGTAATCTGCTCCGCGACGGTGGAAAATGATATCCCGAGATGGCTCAAAGAACAATCCCCCGACTGTGGATGGGTAACCGCGGAGTATTCCATGCTTCCGGCGTCCACCCCTTCGAGAACACAGCGGGAGGCTTCGAGAGGAAAAATCGGAGGAAGGACACATGAGATACAGCGTCTTATAGGCAGGGCGTTAAGGTCTGTGACAGACCTTGAAAAACTCGGCAGAAAAACCATATGGATTGACTGCGATGTTATCGAAGCCGACGGAGGCACGCGGACAGTTTCCATAACCGGAGCTTTTATTGCGCTGAGCCTTGCCGTCGGCAAGATGCTTGAGGAAAAAACATTGAAAACAAATCCTGTCAGGGATTATATCGCCGCGGTCAGTGTCGGTGTCGTAGGATCCGAAATACTGGTTGACCTTTCTTATCAGGAAGATTTTTCCGCTGAAGTCGATATGAATGTTGTGATGACGGGAAAAGGAAAATTCGTTGAAGTGCAGGGCAGCGGGGAAGAATCGGTTTTTTCCAGGGAACAGCTGGATGAAATGCTTTTGCTTGCTTCAAATTCAGTCAGCAAAATCATAAACAGGCAGAAAAAAGCTTTGGAAAATTAACGGCTTTTAAATTATCGGAGGATATATGCTTGAGCTTGTGTTGGCGACGAACAACAAGAATAAGATAAAAGAGATAAAGCAGATACTGAAAGGGCTCCAGATAAAGTTTTACACTCTTGAAGATTTCGAAAACATTGAAAATGTAATTGAAGACGGCAATACATTTGAGGAAAACGCCGTCAAGAAAGCGAAAGAAATCGCGAAACATACGGGGAAACTTACGCTTGCGGATGATTCGGGTATAGAAGTATATGTCCTTGACAATGAACCCGGAGTGAGATCTTCAAGATATGCGGGAGAGAATGCCACCGATATGGAAAATATGATGAAACTGCTGGACAGGATGAAAGGGTTTCCGCCGGAAAGAAGGGGAGCCAGGTTTGTCTGTGTAATAGCGCTTGCCGATAAAGAAGACTTAATAGGGACGGTAACCGGCAGCTGTGAGGGCATTGTGTTAAATGAGCCCAGGGGCGGCGGAGGTTTCGGATATGATCCCATTTTTGCGAAGTTGGAATACGGTAAAAGTTTTGCGGAACTTGATTTGGAAGTTAAAAACCGCATAAGCCACAGGGCAAACGCAATCGAAAAATCAAGGTTGATGCTCGAAAGGCTTATTAACAGGGAATCCTGAAGTTAACGGAATATTTCACCTAAAGGTTTTATTTCTGTTTTTAAAACCGGTTTTTCTATGTTGCCTGTCGCGTGAATAGTTGTCAGCCTGCATTTAAAGTTTCCTATTCTTTTTGCCAGGACTTCCGGCCCCGAATCCCGGGAGTCTTCAAAAAAACCGCTTTCTATCCAGAAATCTATCTTTTTATCAAATCCTATATATCCTTTGGGCATTAACAGAAAATGTTCGCTGGAGAATACCGCGTTCGGAATGAATATTTTTTTATTTTTGATTTCGAAATCCGTTTCGGCTTCCGTGAAGACCGCTTTTTTCAGGTTTGGGTTATTAATGACCAGGATCTGCCAGATACCGTCAAAAAGCTGCATATTCCACAATCTTCCGTCCGAAATTTTCAATACGCCTTTGCCGCTGAACGTTTCGGTTTTACCGGTTATGCCTCCGAGTTTAATATGGAAATCGGTTTTCCCCCTGATATTTTGTTTTTTATCGAGGATTGCGCCGGAAAACCGCTCTAAGTCCATATCTTTTATCCGGGTTTCCAGGGAAAAGGAACCCGGAGACCCGTTTTTAAATAACAGGCTGACGCTGCCTGTCAGGCTGCCGGAACAGACATTTTTTGCCGCGAATTCAATCGCCGCATTTTCCGGCGTGTATTTAAGCCTGCCCGAAATTCCTTCCAATTCCATTTTCCTGTAAGTTATCGCGTCCGATGAAAAATCAACTTCGAGCGTCAGGTTTTCTGATTTTAATTTCTTTCCTTTGGCGCTGCCTTTAATAAATATCTTATTGCCGCTGTATACCGGCAAAGGGTATTCTTTCAGTTTATCCAGAGAAAAAAGATCCTTTAAATCGATGTTCCCCTCAAGAGACAGGTTGTATGACGGTGATTTCAGGTCTGTGAAAATTCCTTTCAGGGTCAGATCCGAGTTCATCCGCCGTATCTCGAGCGGCGATATTGAAATAGCGTCCTCTGTTAATACGATATTTCCCGCGAGTTTTGTGTCGGAATAACCGGCTTCGAAAGTAAGTTTCTTTTCGTTTTTTGTGTTAAAAGAACCTTTGAAATTAAATTTATAGGTAAGGTTTCCGGTCAATGAATTGCTCAAAAAGATATTTTTATCATAAGATATTTTTCCCCTGACATCCCGGATTTCCCCTGTAATGTACGGGCATTTAATATTAATACCGTTTAATTCTATTGCGGCCGATAAGTTTTCCGGGGAAATATCCTCGATGAACCCTTTATAATCCGCCGATAATTCGGCCGGACCGGAAACTTTCAGGTTATTGTATTTAACATAATTTTTGAATATAGAGGTAGAATTCCAGTCGTCTTCAAGGGCCGTTTTGAGGTTTATGTTATAGAAAGGCTTTTTAAAACCGGTTGCCGTTATTTCAGCGTTAAAAGGGTGTTGCAAAAAATCGAAAGAAAGGTTTTTTGACAAAAAACCGCCTGCGTTAAAGAAGAAATCTCCGCGGATATTTTTGATGTTCAGGTTATTTTTCCTGTTGATTGCCGTACAATCCTCAAAAGATATCCTGCCGATAAAATTCCCGGCGCTGCTGCTTTTATCGGATGTTTTCAACATGCCATGGCAATTTCCGGATAACGAAAAATTATCATTTTCCGATTCCAGCCCTTCAAGGTCATACTTCCCGAATATATGTGTTTTTGAGAAAGAGGCTGTTTCCACACGGAAATTGATTTTTGCGGTCCCTTTTTTAAGGTCTATGTCCAGGAAATCTCTTATATAATCCTTGAAAACGGCGGCATCTATTTTTTTCCCGAGTATTTTGAGCCGCAGCTTATCCGAAAAAACATTATGGCTGCCGACAAGCATAATGTTTCTGTATTTGCCTTTTTGGATGGAACCCGACAGTTCAAAATTTACAGACCCTTTTATTGAGGGCGCTATAGCGCCTTTTACGTTATAAAGCGAGAAATTCCTTTTTGTGCCGTAAAACATATCTTCATAGTGAATTTTTCCGCCTTTGATACGGATATTGGGTATTATGCCCGGTACGCTGTTTGTTTTAAAGCCGGATAAATTGACAGAGCCTTTTGCATCTCTTCTTATAAAAAGTTCGCATGAAGACAGGGTTAACCTTTGTATAATATATTTTCCTTTTATGATATCAGTCAGGATAATCCTCATTTCCGCCCTTTCGGCAAAGAAGATGATTTTTTTGTCGTCAAGAGGGTCGGTGATGATGAGGTTCTTGAAGACTATGCCGTTAAATAAATCATATGAGATGTTTTTGAAGAAAACCCTGGTTCCCGTAATATCTTCGAGCTGTTTTTGCGCCAGGATTTTCCCGTCTTTGGAAAGGTACAGGTGATTGATGTAAATACTCAAGAGCGAGAGCAGAAGAAATATAAGCAGGACCGATATCAGAAAATATTTTATCAGGTATCTAAACACTCCGTATCTCCATATGTGTTTATTTTATCTGTTATTGCGGAGAAGCTTTTGCTGGAGATTTATTATCGCGCTTTTTCTTTTATTTTCGTAGCGCTCATTCTTGTTTATTGTGATATCAATAGCTGTGCCCGGCGCGCTTCCTTTGGGAAGGATGCCGAGAGGCAGGACAATGCTGCCCTTTTTGGCGATTTCCAGGACTGCGCAGTTATTGCCTTCAATCCGGTCTATTATTGCGGTAAATTTCATTTTATCTCCTTTAAATAGGTTTTGAATATTTTTACCAGCCGGGGCGAAATAAGCGCCGCGGTTTTTACTATTTCTGCGTGCTTTGATGATTCTTTATCAAAAATATAATTGGTTATGCATGATAATGCGGCGACTTCACATCCGCCGGAAAAAGCTTTTATCGCTTCGGGCACAGTGGACATGCCGACTGCGTCGGCGCCTATTGTTTTAAAAGCTTTTGCTTCGGCCGGTGTTTCATAAACTGGACCGCTTACGGCAAGGTAAACGCCTTTGCGTAAATTTATTTGGTTTTTTTTCGCCGCGGAAAACAGGTTTCCCGATATTTTTTTTGAATACAGGTTTGCCGGATTCACAAATTGTATCGATTTATCGCGGTTTAGCTTCGGTTCCGCGAGCAGGGGATTTGTCCCCATCAGGTTTATATGGTCCGAAATGAGCATGATGCTTCCCGGCCGCATCGTTTTTTGAAGCGACCCCGCGGAATTTATAAAAATGAATTTTTTAACGCCGGCTTTTGACAGTAAAGCTGTTAAATACACCGCATCGGAAATATTGCCGGATTCATAGAAGTGGATTCTTCCTTCCTGAATAAGAAATTTTCTTTTGCCGTAAGCGCATAATTTTAACGTGCCCGAATGCCCTGAGACAGCCGGGGTTTTTGCGAAAGGGATTTTTCTGAAAGGTATTTCCGCCATGATTCTGAACTCTCTGCAATCAAGCTTGATTCCTGTTCCCGTTACTATCGCTGTTTCGGGGACGCGTTTAAACAGTCGTTTTATGTTATCGGCGGCGCGCAGTACCTTTTGTTCTTCCATATCAACTCCTTATCTGTTTTAAAAAGCTTTTGCCGTTTTCCATTTCCGGCAATTCGAGAAATTCTGAGGAAGTCCGGGCAATGTCACAGAAACAGCCGCGAATTCCTATGTTTATGCCTTTGCGCAGTGTTCTGCCGCAACACAACAGAGGAACATACTCTCTTGTGTGGTCGGTTCCCGGAGCGGTAGGATCGTTCCCGTGGTCCGCGGTAAAAATAAGCAGATCATTGTCTTTAAGCGAACCGGTTATTTCGGGGACTTTCATGTCAAATTGTTCGAGCGCGTTCTTATATCCCTCAACATCGTTTCTGTGCCCGTATTTCATATCAAAATCAATTAAGTTAGCGAATATTATGGAAAAATCATGTTTCCCGGCAATCGAATTGATGATATGTCTGCAGCAATCGTTATTATCGTGTATTTTGATGCTTTCGGTAATGCCTCTTGAACTGAAAATATCCGATATTTTACCGATTGAAAGGACTTTAAGCCCGTTTCGGGAAGCATTGTCCAGAAGAGTTTCCTCAGGGCAGGGCAGGCTGAAATCTTTTCTTCCGTCTGTCCGTAAAAAACCGCCTTCTTTTCCTGTAAAAGGCCTTGCTATTACTCTGGCCACGGAATACTTGCCTGACAGGATTTTTCTTGTTTTTTCACAGATTGAATAGAGTTCTTCGGGCGCGACAATGTCTTCATGAGCCGCTATCTGGAAAACGCTGTCGGCGGAAGTATATACTATGAGAGCGCCTGTTTTCATGTGTTCTTTCCCGAGTTCCTTGATTATTTCGGTGCCTGAAGCGGGTTTGTTTCCTAACACTTTTTTACCCGTGGACTGCTCAAATTTTTTTATGAGTTCTTCCGGAAAACCGTTGCAGAAAACCGGAAATCCTTTCTTCGTGACGACACCCGCGATTTCCCAGTGGCCGATAATGGTATCTTTTCCTGAAGATTTTTCCGCCATTTTTCCGAAACATGCCGAAGGATGTGATGCGGGCGGGATATTCTTTATCGGTGTTATGTTGCCCAGGCCGAGTGCGGCGAGGTTAGGCAGTTTAATCCCGGGGTTTCTTTCTGCTATATGCCCCAGTGTGTCGGCTCCTTCGTCACCGTATGATTTGGCATCGGGAAGCGCGCCTATTCCGACGCTGTCCAGCACAATGATAATTATTCTTTTTTTATCTGTGTTCACGCTCAACCTTTACTTTATCCTTATCCTTGAACTTTTTTACATATTGGTCAAGGAGTAAATTTTTTGGGTACGGCTAAAGGAGGATAAGTAAGTGTGTCAAACGGATTCGGGAGTTGAATCTTTATATCAACGACTGCCTCGGAGTCCCGCCTTTGGCGGGACGAGAATGAGTGAGACATATTTACTTATCCTCAGCCCTCACCTTATATTTAACCTCAACCTCAACCTAATTATTTCCTATTTTAAATCTCTCCGGCAGGAGTTCGCTTAGTTTCTTTGATATAATCCTGCCTTTTGCTTCCCATATCACTTCCATTTCGGGTGAAAATTCGGACAATACCTGGCGGCAGGCGCCGCAAGGGGATGCATCCTGCCCTTCGGAAGCGATTATTATTTTTGAAAATTTCCTTTTGCCTTCCGACACAGCTTTGAAAAGAGCGACTCTTTCGGCGCAAACGGTAAGGCCGAAAGACGCATTTTCTATATTGCGTCCTTCGAAGGCCTTGCCGTCTTCGGATATTAAAATTGCTCCGACTTTTACCCCGGAATACGGGGCATAGGCATTTTTCGAGATTTCCTTCGCCTTTTTTATGTATTCAGTGTTTTCCATATACAGCCTCCGGAATAGTGAACGGTATTATTCAATAAGATTGTCCTATTTTTCGGTAAAAATTTCAACCTCAGTTCCATTTGAGAAAACTGATATGTCGCCGTTGATGTCTGTCCTGAACAGTTTTTTCGAGTTTGATTCCAGCCTTTTTAATACTCCGGCGTCGGGATGCCCGAACGGGTTGTTCTTGCCGCATGATATAACTACTATATCGGGGGAACAGAATTTCAGGAAGGCTTCGGAATTTGATGTTTTCGACCCGTGATGGGCCGCCAGGAAAACATTGCATTTCAGGCTGCCGGCATATTTTAAAAGCCTTCTTTCCGCGGGTTTTTCGATGTCCCCCGGGAGAAGAATGGAAATGTCGCCATATGTAATTTTCAGGACAGCCGAATTATTGTTTGACGCGTTGCCGCCTTTAATGAGAGGATCCGGCGGCCATAAACATTGGATCAGGACACTTTCATCGGCTTCAATCAGCATCCCTTCTCTTATAAGATTATATTTACTGCGGTTTCTTTCAACGGCTTTAAGAAAAGAGGCGTAGCTTTCGGTTGTGTGCGGCAGGCCGATATCATAAGTGTTTAAAACTGTAAAATTCTTATATATGTCCGCAAGCCCTCCGCAATGGTCGTCGTCAGGGCTTGAGCATATGACTGCAAAAATCTCTTTTATCCCTGTTTGTCTCAGGAAGGGGACGACTTTTTTTTCTCCGGCGGCAAAAGGGGAGAAAGGGTTGCCGCTTTTCCCCCCGTCATAAACTATTGCGTTTCCGTTAGGCAGGATTATTAAAGTCGCGTTTCCCTGTTTTACGTCCAGGAAATGTATTTCCAGCATGCCCGAAGGCTTGAAAGCCGTTCGTGGGCGGATAATATTTCCCAGGGTGTGGGAAATTAATAAAGAGAAGAGAAATATCAGAAGACAGGAAAAGCAAAAAAGCAGGAATATTTTAATATCTTTTTTCATTCAATAGTGATGAAATCCTGTATTTTGAAAAATGTCATATAGCTTATGCCGGGAACATCGGCTATTTTTTCCGCGGAGGGAAACGGCCCGTTAAGCTTTCTGTATCTTATGATTCTTTCAGCAAGGTTATTGCTGAAACCGGGAAGCATGGCTATTTCTTCCGCGGTTGCCCTGTTGATGTTTATTTTTGATGATTCCGGTCCTGTTAAAACAGGGGAGGACGGCTTATTCCCGTTGAATGTTATCATGTGCGCGATCTTGCCGAGTTTTTTTGCGCCGATTCCCGTAACATTCAGGATATCTTTATCGGATTGAAAAGGCCCGTTTTTATCCCGGTAGGATATGATATTCAAAGCTGTTTTTTCTCCGATTCCGGGCAGCGCCGAAAGTTCTTTTACGCCCGCTGTATTGATATTAATTTTGGAGCCGCCGGTATCCGCGCCGATTTCCCCGTTTTGTTCGACATAGATAAGATTTTGAATATCATTGAATGTGCAGGGCCCTATGCCTGAGACTTTTTGGATATCTTCAATAGATGAAAAAGGTCCGTTCTGCTCGCGGTACCTGATTATTTTTAATGCGGTCACGGGCCCTATGCCGGGTAACTGTTCGAGCTCGTTTTCATCCGCATTATTGATATCGAAACCTGAAAAAGGCGATTCCTGACATACCTCTTTTTTTGTCCCTGCGGAATCTGTTATGCGGTTCAGGGGGACATTTTCGGCGGGTTTTATGGTTAAAGGGAACCGCGGCGTGTTTTCATCTTTGCGGCGCATCTGTTCTGTTTTTAATGAAGCAAGCCCGTAGAATGAAATCCCTATGCCGATAATTATCGATGAAAGGATTATCAAAAATGATATTTTTTTATATTCTTCCGGGTTATTATGTGGCATACGGCACTCCTTTTTTTATAAAATGAATATTAGAGCAGACTTAAACCCGTATCAAGAAAAAAATTAAAGGGTTCAAATAGGGTGCGTATCGTGGTAATATTCCGTTTATTGGCGCAGCTCTTATTCCAACGACAGAAAGGATTATCATAATGAAGGTCAAATTGATACTTGTGTTTATATCGGCTTTTTTGTGCTCTTCGTGCGATGTAGGCGATTATACGCTGAGCAAATTTTACAAAACCGATAAATTGATAGGTGAACTTGATGATTCCGGCAAAAGTGTATCGGATAGAGCCAGGGCAGCGCATTTGCTTAAATATAAACAGGATGAGAAAGCGGTGAAGCCGCTGATGAATGTTCTTGTGGATAAAGATGCAGACGCCAATCTCAGGGCCGAAGCCGCCGTTAGCGCAGGGGTTCTGGCCGGGTCTGACGAAGAAGTGATAAATGAATTGATTTTCCTCTACAGGCAAAGTGAGGATCCGGCGCTTAAAAAAGCGATATTAAACGCTCTTTCCGAAACGGAAGGCAATGCCGTAAAAATGATATTGGCTGACCTGCGGAATTGTGAGACATATGATGTAAGGCTGCAGGACGCCCCTTATACGGCGCTTCACGACCGCTTTACGCGGGTGTCGGATCTGTGGCGGGAATCTTATATGGATTGCAATCCTGCCGGCGGTAAATATTACCTTAAGAATCCGGGTGTTGAAATCGAGATGTGTAATAACGGCGCGTTCGGGTTGTATAACGGAAGGGAATTCAACGGGAATTTTGATGTCAGGGTCCGGCTTGATTACGGGTATGGGCAGTCCTGCGGTATTATACTTTTCAAGAATAAGGACGGCGCGCCCGACACAGCAAACTTTTTCGGCGTTGAAATATTCCGGGATGACGGCGGAAAAACAAAAGCGAGAGTTGTTTCCAGGAAAGACGGTAATGACTTTTTGAGGCTTAATAAGAGATGGCGGGCTAAATTCGAATATGAACTGGGCGGTGAAGTTTTCGGCAAAAAAGCCGCGGCTCTGCGCATCGCGAGGGATGAGAAAGCCGGATGCATGCATTTTTATTACCGATATGACAGGGTTATTGACGGTAAAAGGCGAGAGGGATGGATGGAATTTTCGACGCTGCCTGATATATCGGATGAGAATTTTAACCTGTACCTCTATGTCACATCGACCGGCGTTACACATTCAAAGAGTTTATTTAAGGATGTAGTTGTAGAACAGACTTTGCCGGATGATTTATCCGATAAGGATACGGGTTTCGGGGCTAAATGGAGGGACTATACTTTCTCGGGTTTTACCGGCAGGGGGATTGTTGTTTCCTTTGATGAGGTTTTCCCTTTCTATAAGGATTCGAAGTTTGTATTCTGGTCGGAAGCGAATTATCAGCCGTGGTGGCACATAGATGACAAATGCGGGGTTTCATATGAGTTTTGCGAAATCTGGAACGGGGGAGTCTCCGGCTGCTGCGAACCCATGAGCGATAGGATGAGAAGATGGTCCAAAGCGGATATCGTTGAATCGAATGACGCGCGTGTCGTTGTCCACTGGCGTTATGTGCTTGCTAATACAGAATATAAATGGTGGGGAATGAGCCCCGACGAGAAACCGCATGCCGACGAATGGTACTATTTCTATCCTGACGGGACAGGGGTGCGCAAATTGGTTTACACGCCTTCTTTAAATACCAAATATGAAAAGAGCTGGAATGAGATCTCGGAGCTTATGACGATAAACCGTTCAGGCGTCAGGCCGTCGGAGTTTCTCAGCCAGACTGCGGTGACGATGTTGAACCTTGAGGGAAAGAAAATCGATTTTCTGTGGGATTTATCCGAGGAAAAACCTCCCGCTAAAATGGATCCGGATACACGCACATGGAATGAGGCAATCTGCAGGGTAAATCTTGCCGGCAGGCCGGCTGCGTTCGAAGTCTTTGCCCAGAGCGATGAAACCCACGCCAAAACTTTTCCCATGCAGTATAAAGACTGGTGGGGGCACTACGGGCAGGACTGGTCATTTGAGATGAGAGGCGGATATGAATTTAAAGATGATTTCTGGACTTTTTCACATTGGCCTATAAGCAAGATACCTTATGATGAGGATGTAAAGACCAACGGTAAATTTTTGAGGGAGCCGTCACATACGTCCCTGCTTCCTGTCGCGGGACATCCGGGAGCCACCGGAGTCACGACATGGGCGATGCTTATAGGCTTGAGCGGAGAGGGTGACGATAAGGATTTGCTGGATAAGACCAGATCGTGGCTTTACCCCGGGGAAATAGAGATGAAAAGCGATAGCAGCGTTTTTGTGGAAAACGATTATTATCAAAGGGCGCTGATATTTAACAATGTAAAGAAAGACCGGAAATGCGATTTTAGGCTTGATCCGGAAAGCAGGAATTCGGTTGTCGTTAACCCTGTTTTTATCGTTAATGGCTGGAGCGGGAATAGCATATCTGTGAAAGCCGGCGGCAAACTCCTGGAAGAAGGGGTTGATTTCAGGTCTGCGGTCATCGGGAATAAGGCGCTCGTGTGGGTTCGGATGAAATTTGATAAACCGGTTATATTTAACATATTCGCCGCAGAACACAACACCGAAAATAAGAAAACAGATTAACGGATTATCTTATAGATTAATTTTTGTTTTGCGGGCCTGGTTTTTGAAACAGAAAATGAATCGAGAAGCCTTTCTTTTGCATATACCATAATATTTTGCCTTGAAGTGTATATGGTTGCCAGGGTCTCGCCCTTATCGGTAAAATCGCCGATTTTTTTGTGAAGAATAATGCCTGCTCCCGGGTCGATTTTTGAAGACAGGTCTTTTCTGCCTGCGCCTGTCATTACGGCTGTCAATCCTATCTCATGGGTGTTTATATCCTTGATATATCCTTTCCGGGGTGATTTTAAGCGACAGGCATATTTTGAAGAAGGAAGAAGAGAAGGATTTTCCAGCGATTTTACGTCGCCTCCCTGATTTTTCGCCATTTCACACAATTTCCTGAAGGCCGATCCGTCTTCGATAAGCCGCAACGCAAGGATTTTCCCCGCCTGGATGCTTTTTGTTTTTTTCCCAAAAAGGAACATATGCGCCGCGAATTCCACGCATAATGATTTCAGGTCTTCAGGGCCCCTGTCATGCAGTGTTTCTATGCATTCTTTTATCTCAAGCGAATTGCCTATCGCGTATCCGAGGGGCTGGTTCATGTCGGTTATAATAGCCGCGCATTTTCTTTTCATGTTTTTTGCTATTTTTACCAGCAGCAGCGCCAGTTTTTCCGAGTCTTCGATATCTTTGATGAATGCGCCGTTTCCGGTTTTAACGTCTAAAAGCAGGGCATTTGCGCCTTCAGCAAGTTTTTTGCTCATTATACTGGCCGCAATAAGAGGTATGCTGTCGACGGTTGCCGTTATATCCCTGAGGGCATATATTTTCTTGTCTGCCGGCGCGATTTTTTCCGTTTGTCCTATCATTGCGACCTTTGATTTTTTTAAGAACCTGAAAAAATCATTTTTGGAAAGGTTGGTCCGGAATCCCGGTATGGATTCCAGCTTGTCGAGGGTCCCGCCGGTGTGGCCGAGGGACCTTCCGCACATCATGGGAACAGTCACTCCGCCCGCAGCGGCTAACGGGGCGAGGATTATGGACACTTTGTCCCCGACGCCTCCGGTTGAATGTTTATCCACTGTACATTTGCTTATTTTTGAAAGGGACAGGACATCGCCGCTGTTCATCATGGATTTTGTAAGGGAAAAGATTTCGTTTTCGGACATGCCCATGAAAAATATAGCCATCAGAAGCGCGGAAAACTGATAAGAAGGTATCGAGCCTTTATTAAAACCCCGGACCATAAAATCGATTTCAGGTCCTGACAGGTTTCCGCCGTTTCTCTTTTTCAGGATTATTTCATATGGCGACATGTGGGTTTTGCTCATGATTTGATTATATTTTTTAAGCGGCATATAGTCAACTAGTTACGGCAGTATTATATATATTGTGATGAGCCGGCCTTGACATATTAATAATAAACAGGTATATTACCGGTATATAGGAGATGGTATTATGAGAAAACCGGTTTTTGTCTTTGTAAGTCTTTTTTTGTTCCTGAATATGGTTTCTGCCGAAGAGATGTTCTTTTTTAAGAGTGACGGTGAAGGGCTTGTGGATTATAAGTATTCATATCCCGATATCACATCGGCCATAAATATTGTTGATGAGGATGAAAACGGATACGCAGCTGAAATCGTCCTTGATCCGGGTTGCTATTCGGGAGCCGCGGTAGGAGTGTCGGATTATTTCTGCCTTGTTCCCGACAGGGATGATTATTACCTGGAATTCGAGGCGAAACATGCGGGGAGCCTCGGCGCCCTTTTTGTTTCGCTGGTTTCGGAAGAGCGGGAAGGGAAAAAAGCCGAGACGACGGTTATTGCCGCGCCGGTTTACGGGCTTATAAGTAAGGATTGGAATACTTTTTCTGTTCCTGTTTCCGATTTTCCATTTACAGGAAAGTTCTGGAACGGCAGTTATATGGAGAACCTGCCTTTTGGCTGGGACGGGATAAAAGAAGTTAAATTCTCCATAGCTCCCCGGAAGGATGAACAGGAAGTAAGGTTATTTGTCAGGAACATTAAATTTGTAAAGAGAGGAAAACGGTTTGCGTTTATAAACGGGAAAATTATTGATGAGGATGACCCCCAGGCGCAATGCCTGTATGGGGTGTTCATTGAAGGCCTTCCCGATTCGCTTGACGGCATAAACGAATATATGTCATTTGCCGGAAGGAAACCCGCGATCATATCATGGTATTCCGATTATTCGCTCCCGTTCAATAAAGATAAAGCGCTTAATGTTTTTAAGAATAATATGATCCCTCTTATCATATGGGAAAGCTGGTATCAGGATGACAGGAACGCCATAAAACTCGACGATATTATTTCCGGAAAACATGACCTTTATATTGAAAAGTTTGCGGAAGATGTCCGGGAAGTTAATATCCCTGTGTGGATCTGCTGGGGACACGAATTTAACGGTTACTGGTACCCGTGGTCCATTGCCGAAAATGAAAAAGACGCGAAAAAATTCGCCGCGGCTTACAGGCATATAATCGATATTTTCAGGGAGAAAAAAGCAGGTAATGTTAAATGGATCTGGACGATAAGTTACAAGATTGAACACGGGAAAGATGGCTGGAATGATATTAAAGCTGCTTATCCCGGCGACGATTATGTGGATTTTCTCGGGATGACCGGCTACAACGGGGGCGAAGATCAGGCAAAAGCCGGCGAATGGATTGAATTTAATGAAATATTTTCCGGCGCTTATAAAGAGTTAACCGCAAATTTTTCAGGGAAAGATATTCTCATACTGGAAGTCGCGTCGTCGGAAACGGGAGGCAGCAAAGCCGATTGGATAAGGAATATGGACAGCGCGCTGCAAAACGAATTTCCCGCTGTTAAAGGTTTTATATGGTTTAATGTCAGGAAGGAAAGGGACTGGAGAATCAATTCCTCGGAAGATGCCCTGTTGGCTTTCAGGGAAATATCGGGAAAACCGTATTATAAAAGTGATCCCGCGGAATATCTCAGGGGTTTTACGGGGCCTGTCAAGGATGAGGAAGACGAAAGAAAATCAGGAGACATACCTTTGAATAACACGCTTTCCAAATATGAGCCTGAATCGGGTTGCTATGTCGGGGCGGTGCTTGATTGGGCTGAGATTTCGCAGGATAAAAATGCCGGTGACTCCGTTGATGCTTTCAGGAGGGGAATAGAATCATTTAAATCTGTTTACGGCCGAAAGCATATACTGTTTGAGCAGTTCATATTTTTTCCGCACGGGGCTGACTGGCAGGAAAAAGAGTTGAAAGGCAAATATCCCAAATGGGATTACGACCCTGCCGGCTGGGCGACAGCGAAAGATTTTTGCTCTGCCGTAATTGATTGCGGGGGAGTCCCTGTTTTGACTTTGGAACCTTATGTTTTCGGAAATTTTTATGAAGATTGGAAGGACGGGAACCCGGCTTACGACAGCACAAAGGAGTTTGCCGTTTCCTGCGGTAAAATGGGTCGCCCTGTTTTTATAAGGTTTGCCCACGAAATGAACGGAAGCTGGTACCCGTGGTGCGTGTGGATGGATAAGAATAAAAATACCGTCTATGATAAGGGCGAAGAGACCGGCCATACTCCTGAGAACTACAGGACGGCTTTTAAAAATGTTTCCGGGCTGTTTAAAAAGTATGCGTCGAACGCCGCCGTCATCTGGTGCCCGAATCACGGCTGGCTCGGCAGTGAGAGGAAGGATAATTATACAGGATTTTATCCGGGAGACGAGTATGTTGACTGGGTCGGACTTGATTTTTATGAGAGAGGATGGTCTTTTCCCGGCATGGAATCGAAGATATGGGGAGGATTGTTCGCTTACGGTCTTACGCATGATTCTCTTGATGATATGTCCACGCCTGAAAACGAAAGCGTGAATTTTTATAAAGTGTATTGCGAAGAGAAGCAAAAACCGCTGATGATATGCGAAACAGGCGCAACACTGACTTATCGTGATGATTTGACCGGTGAACAGAGAAGGGAACTGAGCCACGAATGGAAAGGCGGAAAGTGGAACCCCGGGGAATACGGCTGGATTATGGGCGTATACGGCACATCGCAGTTAAAAACCAGTAAGCACAACTACAATATAGATGCGGCATTTCCCAAGCTTAAGGCCATAATATGGTTCAACCAGGCTAAAAGGGAAGATGTCCCCGTCGAAATAAACAAGTTTATGGAAGGAGAATTTTCGGATGCGGTTGGTTATGGCCCGAAAAAAATCAAGTGGTTCAACAACGGGTGGTGCGACTACAGGGTCGGCAATAATTCGGTTGATGAAAACACAAAACATGATATAAAATATAGTTCTGAAGCTGAGATAAAATTATACAGGGAACTTACGGGTGTGGAGTATTTTAAAGGCGAGTTTGCATCTGGGCAGACTTATAAGGGGGAAAGATGAAAAAAATCCTGTTTTTTGTGTTGATGTTTGTTTTCGCGGGTTTCTGCCAGGCGAAAGATGTTGCGGTGTTTTTTGAAGGCGATATAGATGCGGCAATGGGTATGTATGTTTACGTTTTTCCCGAAAACAGCGCGAGTTTTGATGTTATGGAAAAAGACGGGAAAAATGTTTTAAAAGTTATCCTTGACCCGAATACATGGTCCGGTTTGAGTTTAGGCAAGTATCCTCTGCTTAACGTGTCGAAAGATGTCCGGAGCGCAATGCTTGAAATTAAGATAAAAGGCGGTAAAGGCGGAGAAAAAGTAAGGGTTTCCGTTCTTGACGCGGAAGATTCAGACGGCAAAAAGGTGGAAGTAAGCAAGCTGCTCTCCCCCCTGAAAGCCGATTGGGAGATTTTGAAGATAAGACTCACCGAATTTCCTGTTGACGGCGGATATTGGGACGGCGCGCAGATGAATCCGGCGAAACTCGACTGGTCGGAAATAAAGGAAATCAGGGTTGTAAGCAGTCCCAACCAGAATGCGGAAGTTGAATTTTTTATCGAATATGTGAAAGTTATCAAGCCTGATGCCGTGCTTTAAGGTCGCATAAATATATAACAAACGGGGGTTGAAACAGTTACAAACCCCCGTTTTTTTATTGACTCGGCATATGTTATATTGTAATATTCGGCTTTTCCGAAAGACGGTTGACGATCTTTATAAGTGGTTTGATTCAGGAATAGTTCGGGAAGTGATTTCCGGGGACGTTTGTAAGCCCCGTCGAGACTTGCTTCGCTCGACTACGTAACTTATGTTCGTTATACTCCATAAGTCACAGTCTTGCGCAACAATCAGTTTTTATAGTTCTTTATGTTTTTAGATGTAGTCAAATGATGGGCGGTTAGCTCAGCTGGGAGAGCACCTGCCTTATCCCGTGAGACTGCAGTTTACGGAACGAAAGTGAACGTAAATTGCAAAGTCGAAGTGGATCCCGCCTTGGCGGGGCAAGCAGGACACGGGATTACGCTCGACTACGTAACTTATGTTCGTTATACTTCATAAGTCACAGTCTTGCGTAACAATCAGTTTTTATGGTTCTTTATGTTTTTAGATGTAGTCAAATGATGGGCGGTTAGCTCAGCTGGGAGAGCACCTGCCTTACAAGCAGGGGGTCACAAGTTCGATCCTTGTACCGCCCACCATCTTACCCTTTCCGGGGGTGTAGCTCAGTTTGGTTTAGAGCGCCTGCCTGTCACGCAGGAGGTCGCGGGTTCGAGCCCCGTCACTCCCGCCATTTTTGCTACGCAAAAATGGCAGAGCAATTGAGCAATAGATCATTAGAACAATAGACGAACAAAAACTCAATTGTGGTCTATTTTCGATTGTTCTATTGTTCGAGGAATGACGCCAGATGCCTTTTATGTTTGAAAACCTCAATGTGTATAATAAAGCGGTTGATTTTGCGGATGAAATTAGTAAATTAACAGAGTCCTTTCCAAAAGGAAATTATTACCTCACAGATCAGATAAACCGCGCAGCTTTGTCTATCTCTACGAACATAGCCGAAGGTAATGGCAGGTATCACAAGGCAGATAGGATTAACTTTTTCAGAATATCCCGCGGCTCCGCATTTGAATGCGTTCCGATATTAGAATTGTGTCGGCGCAAGAAGTTGATCAAAGATAATACTTGCAAATGCCTGAAAGAAAATCTGGATGAAATTTGCAAGATGCTATCCGGATTAATGGATCATTGAAGATTTTTGCTACGCAAAAATGGCAGAGCAATATCCATAGCAGAGAAGTTAAGTAAGTATTTTCACTCATTCTCGTCCCGCCTCTGGCGGAACTCCGAGGCTGTCGCTAAGATAATGGCTCAGCTCCCGAATCCAGTCAAAATACTTACCTAACTTCTTCCCATAGGTAGAAAAACCCACAAATTACGAATTCGTATATTATATGTTATGCTTAGAACATTCAACCTCGGAGGGTAAGTATGGAATTTAGTGAAAAAGTGGCTCTTGTAACGGGTGCCGGCACCGGAAACGGAGAGGCAATATCAGAGCGCCTATTTGCTGGTGGTGCGTCGGTTGTGCTGATTAGTCGTCGCCTTGAGCCGGTGGAATTGGTTTGTAGGAGAATTGACCCAAAGGGTGTGCGTACTTTAGCACTTGAGGCAGATGTACGTGATCCTTTAGCTATGGAAAATGCAGTGAAGCGAACCATTGAGCGATTTGAGAAACTCGATTTGGCTGTGAATAACGCTGGTGTAACTGGTCCAGCCGGTGTACCGGTTCAGGACGTAGAAGCAGAGATATGGCGTGAGGTCATCGACACGGACCTGACCGGTATCTTCTTCTCCATGAAATATGAGATACCTGCAATGCTTGCCAACGGTTCTGGTGCGATTGTGAATATGTCGTCGGCTAATGGCTTAGTCGGCTTGGCAGGCATGTCAGCATACACTGCGGCGAAACACGGAGTAATCGGGTTGACTCGCTCAGCCGCCCTAGAGTTGGCAGAGTCGAATATCCGCGTATGTGCAGTAGCTCCGGGCTATGTCGCAACCCAACGGATAATGGAATCCGGCAAAGAGGTCACGGACTGGATGGCGAGCGTACATCCCATGAAGCGTCTCGCCACCCGGGAAGAAGTTGCGGATCTGGTCGCGTATTTATTAAGTGAGCGCGCGGCCTTCATGACCGGGAGCGTCCATTCTATAGACGGCGGGTACACTGCACAGTAATTCAATTGCGCATAACAATCGGTTCCAGCGGACGCCGCGACGCGCCGCCGCTGAACCGGAGCGTTAGCATCCTTTCTATAAAGTATAGATACAATCAAAAACCCAACTTATGATATAATTAAAAGATGGATAAGAGGGTGTTTAAAATAACTTCCCATGGCGATAATGATTCGTTAACATACTGGCGAAAAAAAAGTTATGTTGAACGGTTAGAAGCCCTGGAACAATTAAGGCAAATTATATTCGGGTATGATCCAGCTACCACAAGATTTCAAAGAACTCTTACAATTACTGAACTCAAAAAAAATTGAATATTTAGTAATTGGCGGATATGCTGTGGCGTTTTATGGCCACCCCCGCGCTACGGGTGACCTTGATATATGGGTAGCGCTGTCAAAAGATAACGCCCATAAAATTGTCGAAGCCCTTAAAGAATTTGGGTTTGACACCCCCAACCTGAAAGATGAAATATTCTTAGAGAAAGGCAAAAACATAAGAATGGGGAATGAACCTCTGCGCATAGAAATATTAACTTCTATAGATGGCGTTGAATTTAACGAATGCTTTAAAAACAGAAAAAAAGTGACTATTAATGATGTAGAAATAAATTTTATATCGTTACAAGATTTGAAGAAGAATAAGAAAGCCAGCGGAAGACTCCAGGATTTAGCTGATATCGAAAATATGGAATAATAAACTCCCAACAAAACATTAGAGAGGACTTGTGAAACTCGCCGCTCAATTTTGACGGTTCCAACCCCCTTGCAATTTATCTTTGAGTCCCTTATCATTAAACAATGCTCAAATTAATCCAAAAACTTAAAAGATGGTTTTTCCCCGTTAAAATAGTTGTCGATACGAATATATTTGTCGGCGCTTACTGGAATGAGAACAGCGCGTCGGCGGCCATATTGGAAAAAATAGAGAAGAGGGAAATAAGGCTCTTATATTCAAAAGGCATAGAAAAAGAGTTATTCTTTGTATTAAAACAGATGAAAGCCCGCCGGGAATTCCTCGGGAGGGTTAAAAATATACTTGCCTTAAGCAGGAAAGTCAGGCCTGCGGAAAAAATCGAAGTCGTGAAAGATGATTATTCCGATAACAAATATTTCGCGTGCGCGCTCAGCGGCAAAGCCGACTGGATAGTGTCTTCGGATAAACATTTTCACTCGGTGAAAAATTTTGCTATTCCTGTGGTAAAAGCGTCTGAATTCATGACTTCGTATAATGTTTGAGGTATTGAAAAAATAGGGGGGAGGGCGGTGTTGCATGCCCTCCCATGGGTTTTTTTTATTTCCTGTTTTTAAAGGCAAAACCTATTATTCCAGCCAGTCCTATACCCAAAAGGACTATGCTTGAAGGTTCCGGAACTACATCAGCGCTGAAATTATCGAACTCGCCCCAGCTTACGCTGTTATAAAGCCCGATATTTCCGGAAGGTATTCCTGAGAGAGTCTTGGAGACAGAATCAGAACCGAGTGTAAGAGTCGCGGCGCTGCCACTGACATCCAGAGACAGTGTATATTGTGTTCCCGCGCTAAGAGCGGCTATCCCCTGGTTGTTCCATCCGTCGACGTTTTGCCAACGGCTTCCGTCCCATGAATACTCGTTAACGCCTATAATCCAGCCGCTGGCGTCTTTCCATAATCCTGCGGCAAACATCGAACTTGTATAATCTCCTCCGAAAAGTATCCCTATGCCTGATTCGGCGGCATAATAGCCTTTACTGAAATCAGCCGAAATATTTCCGCCCTGGAAGTCCCATCCGACGGTTGATTTTTGCCAGTAACCTTCGCCCGCGTTGTTTTTGTAGATTCCGTCTTCAGCAATCCATGTTGTTCCGCTTTCAGGCGTCCATCCGTCGGCTACTCCATCGTCGAAATTCTCAAGCAGAGCGGGAGCGTTCGATGAGAGCAATACAGACGCAGTAAATACCGCCATTACAAATAAACTTCTTTTCATCCTTCCTCCTTTCATACGGTTAACTTAGTTTCATTATGAAACAATATAAGGCTAAAAATAAAAGCTTATAAACACTTAGTTTCTTTATGAAATAAACTTATTCCATAATATAACCGCAAATCTTGTATTTGTCAAGTTGCAAATAAAAGAATAAGTCAAATCTTGACATTAAAAACTTTTTTACGGATAATAACTGTTTCATTAAGTAGGGGATGGATATGACAAAAAAGGATTTAATTGATTTAGCGGATTTATCAAAGGATGATGTCCTGGAGATATTTTCCGCTTCCGCAAAACTGAAAAAGAAGCTCAAGGAAAAGAACCCGGTTGACATTCTCAAAGGTAAAACGCTTATTATGCTTTTTGAGAAGCCTTCCCTCAGGACAAGGGTTACTTTTGAGGTGGGGATGTTTCAGTTGGGCGGAATTGCGATTAACCTTGACCCGTCTACGGTTAAATTGGGAGTAAGGGAAAGCATTTACGACGCCGCGAAAAATTTTTCGCGGTGGGTTAACGGAATTATGGTCAGGACTTTCTCGCACAAAAAAGTCGAGGAGCTTGCCGAATATTCCGAAGTGCCCGTTATAAACGGCCTTACGGATTTGCTTCATCCCTGCCAGATTTTGACGGATGTTTTTACGATTATTGAAAAATTTTCTCTTAATCCAGCCGCCCCGGATTTTAAAGGTATAAAAGTGGCATATGTAGGCGACGGCAATAATGTTGTGAATTCGCTTGTTCAGGCTTCCGGGTTACTGGGCTTTGATTTAAGCATTGCCTCTCCGGATGGGTATTTCTGCAGTAAAAAAATTCTTACATCGGCCGAAATTCTGGCAAAAACAAGCGGCGCCAAAATAGAAATAGGGACAAACCCTTATGAGGCGGTTAAAAATGCCGATGTCGTTTATACGGATGTATGGGTAAGCATGGGAAAAGAAAGCGAACAATCCAAAAGGATGAAAATTTTTAAGCCGTTCCAGGTGAATAAAAAACTTTTTTCCCGCGCTAAAAAAACGGCTTTTTTTATGCATTGCCTGCCTGCCCACAGGGGCGAGGAAGTAACCGACGAAGTCATAGACAGTCCTAATTCGATAGTTTTCGATCAGGCGGAAAACAGGCTTCACGTCCAGAAGGGCATTTTAAGTATTCTTATGAAAGATTCCTGATCGGAGATGCCGGGCAGAATGAAAAACAGGAAATTGTCTTATTCAGACGGCAAAAAACCGTCCTCATCGGATTTGAAAATAACGGATAAAATCCCTCTTGGCCCTTCGGTTAAAAAAGCGTGGATAGACAGTTCAGGCAACCTGGTCACCGAAAGGTATGTTTCCGATAATTTGCTGGGGGAAACACGAAAAGGGAAAAAATTCTGGTTTTTTGACGCTCAGGGTAATTGTGTTATGGAGCAGTCGCATAACCTGCCTTTGCCTTTTGTGCATATGCTTGCCACAGGAACGCAGTGTTACAGCATCTGTGACCATTTCCTGAGAGGTTATTTCGGCATTGATTACACGCGCATGTTCGGCGAATTTGACGGGCATTATTTTCCTAAAGACCAGGGCCGGTTCGTATGGGTGCGCTCAAGAGATGATAAATCCTGCTGGTGCGTGAATTATGCCCCGCAGAGGACGATAGAACCCGATGCCTTCACATCAACTTTCGGAATGGGGTTTGCTTCTATCGGGAACGAATCGAAAAGACTGGGATTGAAGGGAAAAATAGAAGTTTTTATCCCGTTGAAAGATAAGGCCGAATACTGGATAGTCGAGATTGAAAACACAGGCGGAAAAAAGAAAGAGATAGATCTTATCTGCGCCGTTCCTGTGTTCGGAGGCAGCAGGCATTATGTTGAATATCACAGGGATGTTGTCCGCCTGTATAATAAGGCGGTGTGCGACGGCAAAAAAGGCTCGATTAAAATAAAGCCGGGCATAGAATGGGTGGAAGGGCGTTCGAAGAAAAGCGATATAACATATTTTATGAGCGCTGTCTCGGATACGGGCAAAAGGCCCGACCGTTATTATACGGACAGGGAGTCTTTTCTGGGCCCCCATCAAAGATGGGCCGAGCCTCTTAGTATCCTGGCGGATCTTCCTCCGAAATATGAGATGATCGGCGAAGAGGCTGTGGGCGCTGTCCAGTTTTCACGCGTAACCCTGAAACCCGGCGAGAAAAAATATTTTGTCGTGCAGAACGGTATCGGGATTACGGAAAAAGAATCAGATGTGTCAATCAGGAAAAATACTTATAAAAACGCGGTTGAAGAATTAAATAAGGTAAAAAAATTCTGGGATGAGAATATAAACCGGAAGAAGATTGAAACGCGCAGCCGCGATTTCAATATTTCCTGGAATAAGTGGTGGTATTACCAGCTTTCTATGCGGCGCTGGTTTGGAAACACAGGGCACCCTGAGTTCGATTACGGCACCGACTTCAGCGGGTGGAGAGAAATCTGGCAGGATATGATAGGAGCTATCCTGGTGGATGCCGAAAGCGCTGAAACCCAGCTGCTGGATACTCTTTCCGGCATAAGGCTTGACGGCACAAATGCCACAAGATTTTTCGCGAGGACCGGGAAATTCGGCTCCGATAAGGTTAACGGGCTCTGGTGCGACCATCCCTACTGGACTGCCCAGACAGTGCTGCTTTTCGTGGATTATATAGGGCAGATAGATTATTGCCTGAGAAAAAGGGTTCCGTATTTCAAAGATTTATATCTGAACAGAGGCGGTTCTGTTGATAAGAATTGGGCCGAAAATGTTGCGGGTTTCGCGAAAGATAAAAAACGGAGAAAAGTTTTAGGCACGGTTCTCGAGCATATTCTGGTCCAGAACCTCACTATGTTTTATGATTGCGGTAAAAACGGGCTTCTGTCCATTAAACGCGCCGATTGGAATGACGGCATGGACCAGCTTTGGGGAGAAAGCGTTACTTTTACCATGGGCAATGTCCAGAACCTCAAAGATATAGCAGGTTACCTTCAGAAGCTGAAAGATAAAAAATCAGTTTCCGAAGTGGAATTAATGGAGGAAATAAAGATTCTTTTAGGGAAAAACACTTCCAGCTCCGGTGAGAGAAAAAAAATCCTTGATGATTTTGTCGGAAAAGTCGATTCCGGGGTAACAGGAAAAAAAATCAGGATTCCCGTAGATACGCTTATCGAAGATCTCGGGAAAAAAGAAACGATATTAAAAAATATTATAAATAAAAAGGCATGGAACGGAGAATATTACACAGGTTATTTTTACAGGGACGGGAAGCCGGTTGATACAAAATTCGGCGGGAATAAATTCGAAATCAACCTTATGCCCCAGTCTTTTTCGATTATTTCCGGTGTAGCCGACAGGCAAAGGGCCGAAAAAGTAATTAAATCGGTTAATAAATACCTTAGTGACAGGAGCGTCGGCGGCCTTAAGTTAAATTATCCTCCTTACAGGGAATTTGACCCCATGATAGGGCGCTTGACAGGTTTTGCTCCCGGAACAAAGGAAAACAATGCTGTTTTCAATCACGCGAACCTGTTCTGGATATACGCTATGATGCTGATGGGGAAACCCGGAGAAGCATTCAGGACCTGGGACGGCATTAACCCGTTGAACCACGAGCAGACCGAGGCTAAAATACCGCCTTTTCTGCCGGAATACTGGGTTTCGGAGGACAATGGGCGCATAAGCGGGCGTGGCGAATATCCTCTCCTGACCGGTTCAGCCGTATGGGCGCGTATTATTTTTGAAAGGTATGTGATAGGTTTCAGGGCTTATGTTGACGGTATTACCATAGATCCGAAAATTCCGGCGGGAGAGAGCTGGAAAGATGTAAAATTTTATACTGAATTTAAAGGCTCGGACTATGTAATAAATGTGCAAAATCCTACGGGGAAAGCTGTTAGGAAAGTTAAGAAGGTTATGGTAAACGGCAAAGAGCATAGAGAGCGCTTCATAAAACCTCTGAAAGATAAAAAAGTTTTTATAGAGGTGATATTAGAATAAAGGAAATAATCGCCTTGACAAATCCTGAAATAGTATTATATTTATAGTAGGTTTGGTTTTTTTTTGCGCAAAAATGTAACCGTTTACACACATTGTTACATTTGTCAATAGTGAAACTGGATGTAGCGTTGGTTTTTGGAAAATGAGGGGGAAAAGGAGGGGAAATGAGAAATCTTATTGTTTATGTAATTGCTTTACTTGCCGTTGTAATCCTGCCTTTAAGCGCTTCCGCGGAAACTGTACTTGCCGATTTTAATAGCGGTTCTTCGCCTAATAATGTGGGCGGCGGCCTCGGCGCGTGGGACAAAGATCCTCAAGACAGCACACAGACCTGCCGGGAATCGTTTGACAATATGGTGAAAAACGGGAACAGCGGATGCTCTTTAAAACTCGATTATGATGTTGATTCGCCCAATGCGGCGTTTAACGGTTTCTGGATGAAGCTTAATAATATGAACCTTTCACAGTATCAGACGCTGAACCTTTGGGTGAAAGGCGATCCTTCCAGAGGGTATACTGAAAGATTTAAAATTGAACTTAAAACGCCGGATGGCGTAGGTAAATACTATGTAACCGGAATTAATTCGGACTGGCAGAAAATTTCCATACCTCTTTCGAGTTTCGGGCTTGCCAGCCTTGACAGCTGCACGGAGTTCGTAGTTGTTTTTGAAGACCAGGTTGCTACCGATAAAGACGGGACTATATATATAGATGATATTTCTGTAGAATAAATTGTGGGGGTAAAAAGAGGAAAGGAGTAAGAGATGAAGAAAGTATTATTTGCTGTTGTGATAGCGTTGGTGACGCTAAGCCTTCCTGCCTATGCCGCGCAGAAAGTCCTTGCGGATTTTAACAGCGGAACAAAACCGAACAATGTAGGCGGTGATTTTGGCGCGTGGGATAAAGACCCCGTAGACAACACACAGACATGCGTAGAGTCATTTGACGATGTTGTTAAACACGGGGAAAAAGGTTTTTCGATGAAACTGAAATATGATGTTGATTCGCCGAATCCCGCGTTTAACGGTTTCTGGATGAAGTTGAACGGCCTTAACCTGTCGCCTTATAAAACGTTAAATCTATGGGTTAAAGGCGATTCTGCCGCCGGTTATACAACGAGGTTTAAAGTGGAGCTTAAAACACCGGACGGTGTCGGAGCGTACTACTTAACCGGCATAAACGACAAATGGCAGATGTTTACAATTCCGCTGGAAGCATTTAACCTGCCGAGCCTTGAAAATTGTCAGGAGTTAGTGATTGTGTTTGAAGACAGGATAGCGGATACGAAATCGGGAATAATTTACTTAGATGATGTAAACGCGGAATAACCGGTCTTTTTAATCGTAACCATAGAATGGGGATATAAAAAAGGACGGTTTCCGGATGAAATGTGTTTACAGAAAAGCCAAAACTACTCCTTTGTTGATTGCCCTCTTTGCTCTGTTATATCCGGGTATTTCCGGCGCGGATGAGCGATTGAGCGCCGACGTCCTGGATGTGACGGCTGTAAAAAAGCTGGAATTCTCGGAAACCGGCTGTCTTAAAAGCGATCCGCGTTTCGGCAAATTGCCACCGGAGAAGGAAATCCTCGACAGGATAAAAGACCTGAGAGGGTTTCCTTCCCGTAAAGTCGTTAAAAAAACTTTTCCTGACGATGACAAGCAGTTTCTGAAGTCTCTCGCCGGGGATACATGGCTTTATTTTGATAATCTGGTGAATAAAGGGACCCAGTGCCCGGTCAGTTTCATTAAGCTCGGCGCCGGGCGGAATAAAGGAGAAGGGTGTTTTATAGCCGGGTATACTTCAGCGAGAGATATAGCGTTGTATCTGGTTTCGGTTGTCAGCGCCTATGACCTTGGTTTTATCAAAAAAGAGAATGCCGTCCTGAGGCTTAAATCAACACTTAAAAGCGTTGGATATTTCGAGCATTATTACGGTTTCCTGTACAAATATTACGACCACACAAGCGGCGAGAAAGCGGATGATCTCATATCCAGCCTTGACAACGCTTTTTTTGCCGCGGCGCTGATTGTCATAAGAAACACATTCCCCCGCGAATTGTACGACAATTGCCAGGAGATGATATTGAAAATGGATTTTTCTTTTTTCCTGAATGAAGATACCGGCCGTTTTTATGGCGGTTTTTATTCTGACACAGAGAAATACACGGAGCAGGAATATGAGATCCTATTTACCGAATCGAGGCTTCTTGATTTTATAGCCACAGGAAAATATGATGTCGGAAAAGAATGCTGGCTGTCGACACTCAGAAGTTTTCCCCGGAAATCGGACAAATGTGAAAATGTTATGCCCGGATGGAGCGGAGCTATGTGTGAGGCTTCCACGCCCGCTGTTTTTATAAATGAGAAAAATATATTGGAAGGGAAACTCTGGAAAAACGCTTATGCGTATGCGCTGTGCCAGGAAAAATCTCCTTTTGACGGCGGATACTGGGGCGTCTCCGGGTGTTACGATTGCGCGGGCAGCAGGGTAATACAGGGGATTGGGAAACTCGCGGTTCATAATTATGATGCTGATCTCCTGTCGCCTTTGGCGGCTGTTTCGGCTCTTATGTATATTCCTGAAAAGGCCGTAAAGAATGTCAGGAAAATCGCAAAGGATTTTGAGGTGTACGGGGAATATGGCTTTTATTCCTCCGTTGATGTATCGGGCAAAAAGGTAGCTTATATATATTCCGCGGAAGAGCAGTCTTTGATATTGCTTGCGATAAATAATTATTTGAATGGCGGCGTTATACAAAAAAGGTTTGCCGAAGATGATATATCAAAGGGCGCTGTTACCTTGTTGAACGATATAGAAAACGGCCTTAAATAGGATTGGATTTTCCAAATAAAAGGGGGGGAAAGTGAGATTGGTTTTGAAATATATAAAAATTTTCTCTGTTAGTTTTCTTTTTAACCTGGTTGCCTGCGGCGTCTTGTGCTTTGCGGATGCTGATTCCGCGAATAAAGTTCTCCTGGTAGATGATTTTAACAGGGGAATAATGGTCAATAATCTGGGCGGGATCTATGGCGGAGACCTTGAAGAGCCGGGCACTTGCAGGGTAACTCTGAAATACAATCTGCCGGACGAACTTTCGGCCGCAGAAAAGGAACTTGATATTAAGGGAACCGATGTTTTCGGCAACAGGGGGGCGTCTTTGCAGTTGGACTATGACGTAAGCGCTTACGATACATATAGTTATTTCTGGATGAAACTGGGCAGGCCTTATCCTAACGATAATACATGTTTTCTCTCCGCAGACCTGACAGGTTATGATTACCTCTCTTTCTGGATTAAGAGCCGTTACGGGTTTGATAAGATCAAACTTGAGCTTCACGAGGATACTGACAGCGACGGCAAATTTATATGGAATAAAGATTATACGTCCGCTGTGTACATCCATGGTTATGTTCCGGGCGGAATTTCCACGGAATGGAAAAAGGTTATAATCCCATTGAGTAATTTCGGCAACATAAGGGATTTCAGCAGGATTAACGAGATAGTATTTGTTATAGAAAGTAAAAATGGAAATCCTAATGGAATATTATTCGTTGATAATATTGTATTCGGTAAAGTGAATTCAGGCGCCAAAAGCTATGATTCCAAATCGGAACCCGGCGCTCCGTTTGCCGGTTCGCTGAGAGTTAACGGACAGCTTATGAGAAAAGGCGATATCATAAAAAACGGCGATATAATAACGGTTGCGGCGGAATCAAGCTTAAAGGATGCCATACTTGAAAACATAAAGTTTGAATTTTCTGATGACGGCAAAGTGTGGCAGGTTTTCGGAACCGATTATAATACCGAAGATAAAGCCTATGGCGTAAAAATAGATACTATCACATTGAGCGGCAGTAACCTGTATTCTTTCAGGGCCGCTGCGGAAAGCATAGAGGGTAAATTTACTTATATGCCCCAGGCTGTTCCTGACTGCAGGGTCAGGGAGCTTACCGATGACGAATTTCTGGATGCGGTGAGCAAAGCATCGTTTGATTATTTCTGGAACGAGGTAGATGAAAGTTCCGGTTTGGTAAAAGACGCGACAGGTCATGATTATTGTAATATAGCGAATGTGGGCTTCTGTTTAAGCGCTTATTGCATCGGCGTTGAGAGAGACTGGGTGGAAAGGGAAGAAGCGGAGAAAAGGTGTCTGAGAATACTGGATACATTCTTAAATGATGTCGAAGGAGAATATGGTTTTTATTATCACTTTATTAAGCTCGGGAGCGGCAAAAGGGACGGCAGAAGCGAAGTTTCGACGATAGACACGGCGATATTTTTGTGCGGTATCATCACCGCCGGCGAGTATTTCGGCGGGGAAGTAATGGAAAAAGGAAATTTGATTGTAGATAAAGTCGAATGGGACAGGTTTATAAATCTCGATGAGGAAGACGCCTACGGGCATTACCTTAATTTTTATCACGGATGGCGGCCTGAAGGCGGCAAAGGCGGGCGGCTGACCGATTATTACTGGGATTTTTATTCAGATGAAATAATGCTTGTGAATATCCTTGCGTTGGGTTCAAAAGAACACAGCGTTCCTCCGGAAAGTTTTTATTCCTGGACAAGAAGGAAAGGAAGATATAAAGACGGCAATGAATTCATATATTCATGGCATGGCGGGCTCTTCTCATATCAGTATGCCCATGCATGGTTTGATTTCAAGGGTATTGTCGACAGAGAGGATACAGATTGGTTTCAAAACTCCGTTGACGCCACTATCACCAACAGGCAATTCTGTGTAGATCACATGTCCGAATTCTCCACTTACGGGCCTGACAGCTGGGGTGTAACGTCTTTTTCGATTAAAAACGGGGGAAATTATACTATGGAACACGGAACGCCTCCGTGCGGTTCCGGATTGCCTATTTATGACGGGACTATTTCCCCTTCAGGCCCCGCGGGTTCAATCCCGTTTACGCCTAAACTTTCCCTGCAGGCTTTAAGGTTTTTCCAGAGAAAATATCCGAGGTTATGGGGAGTATACGGCCTCGGGGATTCCTTTAATCTGGACGAAGAATGGTGGTCGCACCGCTATTACGGTTTAGGTGAAGGCATTACCCTGCTGGCTATAGAGAATTACCGTTCGGGCCTTATATGGAAATATTTTATGAGGAGCCCCTATATCGTCAACGGTCTGGCGCGGGCAGGCTTCAAAAACAGGGTTTCAGCCCGGCCGGTCGAAGAAATTTCTTATAAGATTACAAAAACTGGAGTTCCCGCTGAGGGTAAAACAGTTTTATCCCTCGGCAAAAAAATATCTTCGATGTTTTCATCGCTGAAATCAAAATGCCTGTCCGACGCGGACAGCATAAAAAACGCGGTGATTATACTGCTGATAGCGGTTGTGATAATAATGGCGTTAATAAGGATTAAATCAAAGAGGAAGTAAAAATATGAATTGGAAAAACCCGAAATTAAAAATTATGAAAGGGATACTGCTTGCAGGTCTTGGAATCGTGATTGCATTAAGCAGTTTCCTTAAGGTCGGGAGTTTCCAGTTTCCCCTGAACAGGTTCCTGATATTTGTTATCGGTATTTTCTTTGTGTATCTCGGCATCGAATCTCTGGTTATATTCAAGAGGTAGGTTTAATGGGAATAGAAATAAAAAAAGACCAGTTTGTCATAGACGGAAAGCGCGGGTTCCTCAATTCCGGAGAAATGCATTATTTCCGGCTTAAGAGGAGCCGGTGGCCGGTCTTTTTGAAAAAGATGAAAGACGCGGGATTAAACGCCGTATCGACCTATTTACCCTGGTCGTGGCATGAGTATGAGGAAGGGAAATTCGATTTTACCGGCAATACTGTTCCGGAAAGGGATATCGCGGGTTTTATAGATGAAGTCAAGGCCGCGGGCCTGTATATGACATTAAAACCCGGCCCTGTGATTATGGCGGAATTTCTTGACCAGGGGATCCCTGACTGGTTTATAGACTCCCATGAGGAAGTGCTGGCCAGAAATGAAGCCGGAAACGTTATAAATAACAGATATATAACACTTATGCATCCCGTTTATCTTGAATATGTGAAAAAATGGTATGATAAAATTATGCCTCTTATAAAAAATGCCCAGGTCGGCAGAGGAGGCCCTGTCGGGCTGCTGCAGGTCTGCAATGAGGTGGGAATCCATCAATGGCTGTCGGGGCAGGGGGATTATTCGGATGTCAGTATCAGGTATTTCAGGGATTTCCTGAAAGACAGGTATAAGAATATCAGAAAACTTAATGAGGATTATGCTTCCTCTTATAAAAGCTTCGATGAAGTCGAGCCTCCGGCCGGAAAAGTTAAATCCCGTTTGGATTTTGTCAGATGGACTGACTATCATTCATATCATAGAGCCTACTATAACAGGTATCTCTCGCATCTTTATAATGAAATCAGGAATTACGATATAGATTTGACTTTATATCATAATGTTCCCGGATGGGTCTTCGGCAGGGCCATAGAGTTTCCCGTATGTATATCGACCTATACCGGCCTGCCCGAAGATATAATACTCGGCGTTGACCACATACCGGAGCGTGTTACATTCACTAATTTCCATGACGATTATATTATCAATCAGATGGTGGAAGCCCTGCAGAAAAGGCAATATCCGTTGTTCGGGGCCGAATTGCAGGCGGGAACAAGGGAACATAACGTCAGGACATTCCATAATGAGTTAAAACTTTTCTATAAAGCGTGTTTTGCGAACGGGCTGAAAGGTATGAACTATTATATGTTCTGCCAGGGTGAGAACCCTCCCGGAAGAGGGGCTTACAGCCGTTTATTTTACTGGGAGAACTGTCTGGACATAAACGCGGCAGAGAACCCCCTGTATCAGGATTGCAAATATCTGGGCAATTGGCTCGGGGAAAACGGAAAAACACTGGTTGAAAGCTCTATTGACGCGAAAATAGGCATTGTCTTTTATCCGCAGTATTACTCTACTGAGTTTTTCTATCCGCTTTTCGGAGGGGAAAAACGGTTTCACCCTTCCGATGCCGGATTGCTTTACGACTTAAAATATGTAAGGGAAAAATTCTACTTTGAGACACTTTTAAAAATATTGAGATTACTTAATATTCCCTTTGAGATAATCATGCCGGACAGGTCTGAAACTGCGGATATCCTGAAATATAAAAAGCTATGGGTATTTTCTCTTGATTTTATGTCTGAACAGGCGCAGAAAAAGATCCTGGAATATATTAATGAAGGCGGAAACGCGGTAATTTTCCCGATGGCGCCTTATCTTGGGGAAAATCTTGAGAAGTGCACTGTTCTGCAGGATGGGCTGGGCATAACACAGAAAGTGGCGAAAGATTATAAGATACCGAGAATGGATGTGCTTGGTATCCCGGATATTAATGTTGAAGGAGCCGTTGTTGAACTTGATTCCGAAAAAGAACATAAGAAAATAGCTGTTCTTACGGGAACGGACAGATGCTGCGGGCTTGAAGTCAAATGCGGTTCGGGAAAAGCGTCGGTGTTAGGCGCTTTCTTCGGATACCAGACTTCGGAACATCTTGATGTTGTGAAAAGGTTTTGCGAAGATGAGCGGGATTTGCTGAAAGTTTCTTCTTCCAACCCCGAGCTTATAACGGTGTTACGGGAAAACGGGAAGGAAAAGATCCTGTTTTTACTGAATTATTCGCCTCTGGATGTATCATCGGATTTAAAAGTGATATCAGATACGGAAGAATACGATATGGGCGTGGTTAATATTAAAGCCCACTCGGGAATTATGTGCCCGGTGGAAAAAGATATAAAAAACGGCATAAAGATAAGATTTTCCACATCTGAGGTGACAGAAGTTAAGAAAGAAAACTCAGATGTCCGGGTGTGTTTTTCGTGTGAAGGCAACACAAATCCGGTTGTGGAATTGGCTTTACCCGGGAATTATGAAGCGGCCTGTTCCGTTAAATCAGAAATATCCGTAAGAGAGGGGACGGCAAGAGTAATAATAACGGAACCTGTGGAATCGTTTAATATAAAAATAACGCGCGGAGGATAAAGATGACCAGAGTTTACAGAATCGCACTGATGTGTTTGTTATCCGTAATGATATTATCTTCATCTGTTTTTTCTGATGATGTTTACCGTAAAGGCATTAATTGCGGCGGAAAAGATTATACAGCCGTTGACGGTAGAAAATTCGAGATGGATTTACCCTACCAGGAGAATTTCGGCTTCGGGTATTCCGGCGGAAATCACGCGGTTTCACAGAATTTCATCGAAGGCACCAAAGACCTTCCCCTGTTCCAATCCGAAAGATGGGGTTTTAGCGAATACAGGTTTGATGTTCCCAAAGGAGTTTATCTTATAACTTTTTATTTTACCGAGTTTTATTTCGAAGAACCCGGAAAGAGGGTTTTTGATATAGAAGTGGAAGGTAAGGACGCGATAAAAGATCTGGATATTGTTTCGGGTTACGGGAAAGACAAAGCAGTGACGGTTCAGTTTGCCGTTAAAGTAATGGACGGACAGCTGAATATATCATCGAGGGCATCCGTTGATAACGCGAAGATTTCCGCTTTATATGTTGAAAGCATCCCGCCGGATGCCGTTCCGCCCGTTCATCCTGAACAGCCTGCGGTTTTCAACAGGGATTCGGCGGTCGGACTCCTGTGGCCGCCTAATAAGGAGATTGATATTGACGGGTACTGCATATTCAGGGCCGATGTTCAGGAAGGTCCGTTTGAAAAAATAAGCGAAGATTTGATTTCCGCCGGCGCGTATGTCGATAAAAATGTTGAAAACGGGAAAACTTATTTTTATTCCTTAAAAGCGGTTGATGTTTTTGGCAATGAGAGCGAAACTTCCGAACCTGTTGAAGGTTCTCCCCGTGAATATACAGCGGGGGATCTTATCATACTGGTTAATTGCGGAGGAGAGGAAGTTGAGGATGAAAACGGTGAAAAATATCTGAAAGATGAAAGTTATAATATAGCTTCCGGCAGAGGTTATGCGGGAGGCGTCCCGAGAGAAATCAAAACCGGCCCGGCCGGGCCCGCCCTTACGATCAGGGAAGGGTTTGATGAATATATATATGATGTTCCTAATGGTATCTACAAGCTGACTTTTGGGTTTGTGGAACCGGATTGCGAGAGGATTTTTAAGAGAAATTTCAGCGTATATGTCGAAAACAGAAGGGTTTTGAACGATCTGGATATATTTGCCCGCGCGGGCAGATATAAATTGTTTACGGATGAATTTATTACCAGGGTTGAAGACGGGCAGCTTAATATTAAATCGGGCGTCAAATACGGCCTGCCGGTCATTTCTTTCCTGAAAATCGAACCTTTTGAAACCGACGGCATCCCGCCTGAAGAAGTTAATATATCGAAGGCGGATGACAGGGAGGACAGGGTCTTTATAATCTGGGACGCCGCGCCTGAGAATGATGTGATAGGTTATAACGTTTATCGCTCATCCGATAGCGGAAAAACCCTGAAAAAATTGAATGAGAAACCGGTAGGTGTGGAGCTTTTCAAAGACAGGGATGTTAAAACGGGAGACAATTACTCGTATTATGTTTCGGTCCTTGACGCTTCATTGAATGAGAGCGAAAAGTCCGGCGCGGCTGCCGTAAAAGTTGAAAAATTTTCAGATGACGAATTCCTGGATATGGTCCAGCGCGCGGGTTTCAGGTTTTTCTGGGATGAGGCCGACCAGGTTACGGGCCTGATAAAGGATAAGACAGGCGCGAATTTTGTCAGTGTGGCCTCAGTCGGTTTCGGGCTTTCGGCAATGGTTGTCGCGGCTGAGAGAGAATACCTGCCGAGAGATGTTATCGAGAAAAGGGTATTGACTATACTCAGGACACTTAACAGCGGCCCGAAAAAGTTCGGCCTTTATTTCCATTATCTTGATTTTGACGGAGGCCCTTCAAAAGAGGGTTACGAAAAAGTAATGTCCACAATTGATTCGGGCCTGCTTTTAATGGGAGTGATTACAGCCGGTGAATATTTCGGGGGAGAAATAAAGGAAGAAGCGGATAAGATGATAGAAGAGGCGAACTGGAAGGCCGCTCTCGACAAAAACAGGAATATGATATTTATGGCGTGGAAACCGTCGGATCCGAACAATATCAGCGGAAGCGGGACATTTCATTCGGCATGGGATTTCTATACAGATGAAAGCATAATATGCACTGTCCTCGGAATTTCGGCTCCGCTGGAGGAGCACAGGATAGACCCCGCGGCTTTCTATTCATGGAAAAGATATATGGGAAGATATCAGCCCAAGACAGAAGGTTATGAGCCTACGGGATTTTTCGTTTACAGCTGGAGCGGATGCACGTTCACTTATCAGTTTGCCCATTGCTGGATAGATTTTGCGCTGCTTGGAAAAGACAATCCCGCTAAGTTCGGCTTGCAGAATTCGGCTATTGACTGGCATAAGAATACGGTTGAGGCGACGAAAGCAGCCCGTCTTTACTGCATCGACAAGAAAGATAAGTTCAAATCATTCGGGGAAAACAGCTGGGGCCTTTCTGCCTGTGCCAGCAAAAGCGGTTACCTTGTCGTAGGCGCTATGCCCAAAGGAGACGGATGGGATGATCCCGGCGACGGCACGATGCCGCCGTATGGAGCCGGTTCTTCTCTTCCTTTCCTGCCCGGTGAGGTTATGGAAGCCCTGAGGTATTATTATGGGCTGAAAAGCGGGGATGGCGAAAGGCTGGCCTGGAAAGATGAATATGAAGGGGGATATGGTTTCTGGGACAGTTTTAATCTTGACAACGGTTATGTCGCGCAGGAAGTTATCGGGATAGACCAGGGGCCGCTTATACTTGCTATAGAGAATTACAGAAGCCGGCTGATATGGGAAAGCTTTATGAAAAACAAATATATCAGGGAGGGACTTAACAGAATCCAGTTTGAGAAGAAACTGGCGGTTAAGTGACAGATTATGGCTGTTACAATAAGGGATATCGCAAAACAGGCGGGGGTTTCGGTAGCTACTATATCAAGGGCTATTAATTCCGCCACGCGTAATCAGGTCAGGGAAGAGACAAGAAGAAAGATATTCGAGATTATCAAGAAATGCAATTACTCTCCTGATCAGACCGCGAGAAGCCTCAGTACGAGAAGAACCAAGGTATTGGGTTTGTGTATGCCTTCCAGAGCGTCGGCTTTCAGCAGTGATTATTTTACCGGAATCATTATCGGGGCCATAGAATCCGCGCGCAAACTCGGGTATGAACTTAAAATAGTGCTTTTGAGCGAAACGACAAAAGGGCTTGATGTTTCGGAAGTAAGCAAGCCGAGCGCGATTGACGGAGCCTTGCTTGTGGGAACAAGGATACACGATGAATTAATAGCTGTTTTTGAGAATAGTGATATTCCGTGGATACTTGTAAATAATTATTCCGGAAACAAAGCAAAAACGAATTTTGTCGATTGTGATAACGAAAAAGGCGCTTATAACGTGGTAAATTACCTTTTGGGAAAAGGGCACAGGAAAATAGCGTTTATCAAAGGTCCAGAAGATTCAAGGAATGCGAATGACAGGTTTGCCGGATATACAAAAGCGCTGAAGAAGAACGGGATTAAACCCGATAAACTGTTGATTAAAACCGGGAATTTTACCGAGAAAGAAGGATATCTTGCGGCTCATGACCTTCTTTCGGACCACAATGGTATTACCGCTATTTTTTGCGCGGATGATGAAATGGCGGTAGGCGCGCTTCAGGCGGTGAAAGATAAAGGGCTGAGCTGTCCTGAAGATATTTCCATTGTCGGTTTTGACGATATAAGGCTTTCCAGATATGTTAACCCGCCGCTTACGACCGTAAGGCAGCCTATTTACGAGATAGGGAAAATCGCGGCCCAGATGCTGATATACGTCGTGGAAGGTAAATTAACGGCGCCTGTTTCAAAGATATTGCAGACAGAGCTTATAGAACGTGATTCATGCGCGCCCGCCGCGCAGAAATAAAAATATACTGCCTGCATACAGGTTGAAACAATCATTGTTAAAAAAACAATTATAGGGTTTTTTTTACAAGTTTTTTCTCTTGGTAACTTGACATTGTTGTGGTAGTATGTTATCTAATAAGCGAGTTATTATGGACGAGAACTTTAATATAAATGAGTGTGAAAGAAGGCGCGAACCAAGAAGTGATAAAGATTTTTCGCTGCAGTTGAGCGACTCCGATGTCGTCGCTGAAGCGATAGATATTACCACTTCGGGTTTGAGCTGTCTTTTGAATAAACAATTACCCGAACTTAGCGAAATGAAGATTGAGTTTTTGCTTCCTGAGAGAGAGGATGAGTCTTCTATCAGCTGTTCGGGTGTGGTGGTCCGTTCTACGCCCGCGCGCCGCAAATCCGACAGGGGCCGCAAAAGGTTTGTCACGGCTTTGTATTTTCTTGATATAGATGATGCCGCGAAAAAGAAGATTTCCGATTTTACAAAGCAATAAGGCTTTTTATATATACAAGGGGCGGGTCTATTTTGGATCCGCCCCTTTTTTTGTTGTTAGAATCGGACTATTGATTTAAAATATTGGTGCGTCGCGGTTTTGCGGTAAAAAGGAGATTGCTGATGATAGATGTGAAAGAACTTCTCAAAGAAGCTGTAACAAAGGGAGCTTCGGATGTCCATATAAAGGTCAAGAGGCCCCCCATAATGAGAATCAACAGGCAGATAGTGATAACAGGTTATGATGTTTTGAAACCTGAAGATACCATGAATATCGCCAGGTCTATTACCACAGAGGGTCAATGGAACAAACTTATGGAGGAGCATGAAGTTGACTTTGCCTACAGTGAGAATGCGGTCGGGAGGTTCAGGACAAACATATTTTATCAGCGCGGAAGTATAGGTATTGTAATGAGGCATGTCCGGACGGATATTCTTTCTTTTGAACAGCTTGGGCTGCCGAAAGTTCTTGAGCAGATTTCGCTTTTCCAGAGGGGCATCATTTTAGTTTGCGGGGCAAGTTCAAGCGGAAAGTCAACTACTCTGGCGGCAGTGGTCAATTATATTAATTCCAATGAGCGCCGCCATATAGTTACGCTGGAAGACCCTATAGAATATCTTCATGCCGACAGGGAAAGTGTTATCAACCAGAGGGAAGTCGGACTGGATACCAAAAACTTTTCCACTGCGTTGAAAAATGTTCTTCGCCAGGACCCGGATGTGATACTTATCGGGGAAATGCGTGATGCCGACAGCTTTACCGCGGCGGTGGGCGCTTCCGATACGGGCCACCTTGTCCTTAGCACACTGCACACCGCGAACGCCTCACAGGCATTCGGCAGGATAATGGATCTTTTCCCTTCAAATGAAAGGGATCAGGTAAGGCAGCAGCTTGCTTTTAATTTAAAGGCGGTTGTCTGCCAGAGGTTGATAAAGACTCCGGACGGGACAGGCGTTATCCCCGCCGTAGAGATATTATTGAATAATAAGACGGTTCAGAAACTCGTAATCCAGAATAAACTTAATAAGATACCGGATGCCATTGAGATAGGGCGCGATGACGGTATGCAGACTTTCAACCAGTCGCTGTTTGATTTGATAAAATCGAAAAAGATTACTGTTGAGGAAGGTCTTGCAAAATCAGATTCGCCCGAAATGCTCAAGATGAACCTTCAGGGAATTTACCTTGATGAATCAAACCGTATCATGGACGATTCATAAGTTATGCCCTGGAAAGAATTATCCGACAACAGGAAATTTCTCGATTCCGAAACAGGTCTTCCCGCCAAAAAATATGGTGATTTGTCTGTCGCTCTGGTCTATCCGGGGGATTATCCCGCCGGCATGAGCAGTCTCGGTTTCCAGTTAGTATACCGTTACCTCAACTTTCATAATAATATAAGGTGCGAACGGGCGTTTTCAAACCCCTCAAGAGGGTATTCGTTTGAAAGCGGCGCCCGTTTATCTGATTTCAATGTTATTTCATTCTCTTTAAGTTTCGAATTGCAGTACTTTGAGATGATAAAAATACTTGAGAGCGCTAAGATCCCGCTGTTGTCAAAAAACAGGACGGATAAGGACCCCCTGATAACCGCGGGAGGTATATGCGTTTCAATGAATCCGGGGCCTTTGAGTGAAATTGTCGATGCTTTCTGGATAGGGGATTTTGAGGATAACGGTTACGGTATTTATGAGGAAATTTTAAATTCAAAAGGGAAAAAGAGAAAAGATGTCCTTTCCGCCCTTTCCGGAATTGACGGATGTTTTGTCCCGCTGGCTGACCCGGGAAAAAAATGTGAATTGCGGAAAGCTGATATTTCCGGCCTCCGCAATTTATGTTCCTGTTTTATTTCCCCGAAGGCGCAGTTTAATATGTGGCTGGTCGAAGTGGCAAGAGGCTGCAATTGGAACTGCAGGTTTTGTCTTATTAAATGGTTATGCGGGAAAAGCAGGTTCAGGCTTAAGGAACATATAATAGCGGATGCCCTTGAAGGCGCAAGAAAGGGTCAAAAAATAGGGCTTTTGGCCCCGTCGGTGCTTGATCATCCGGATATTGAAGAGATAATGGAGTCCCTTGTAAGCGAAAAAGCCGTTTTTTCCGTTTCCAGCGCCCGCGTGGACAAATTAAATCCCCGTATCCTGGAACTTTTTGTGAAAGGCGGGATAAAACAGGTAACGGTTGCTCCCGAAACTCCCGATCCCGAAAAGCGTCTCAGGCTGAATAAAAATTTTGATAACAGTGTATTTTTTGAAAGCCTGGAAAAGTGCCGCCAATCCGGCATTGAGTCTGTCAAACTGTACTTTATGTTCGGGTTTCCCTTCGGAGACGGAATTGATTTTTTGCGCGATTTTGTTAAAAGAGCCGCCGAAATCGTGAATATATCCGTCGGTTTCTCCGCGTTTGTCCCTAAACCGCACACTCCTTTCCAGTGGTCTGGGATGATGTCCCGCGCCGGGCTTGTGAAAACACGCGGTGACATGCTTGATATATTAAAAAAATTGAGACTTAAAAACATTTCTTTCGAAGATATCAGGATTTCTCTTGTTCAGGGCGCTCTTTCAAGGAGCGGGAAGGAGATGACAGAATTTATTAAAGGCGGAAGGATCAGCGCCGGAGATGCCGAAAAGATTGCTTCAAGAGAATACAAACCCGGGGAATCCCTTCCCTGGGCTAATATTGTTTCTTCCTATGGCGGGAGATTATTATCAGAGGAAAAAGATAAAATGTTATATTTGAAATGATACCGGTTTGTAATTTTATATTAAATGCATTATAATTCCACTTATGAGTCTGTCTGAAAATTATCTGGAAGTTAAAGAGAGGATTGCTTTGTCCGCGGCAGGGACGGGAAGAAGCGCGGACGATATAACCCTTGTCGCCGTTTCAAAAAAGGTCAGCGCGGACAGGATGATGGAATTATTCGGTTTGGGACACAGGGTTTTCGGGGAAAACAGGATAGATGAAGTTCTTGAAAAAAAACCGCTTTTGCCTGAAGGTATGGACCTGCATATGATAGGCCACCTTCAATCAAGGAAAGCGAAAGATGCGGTTGGATTATTTGATATTATTCAATCCGTTGACTCATTTAAGCTGGTTAAAGAAATCGACAAAAGAAGCTTTTCTGCGGGGATAAAGCAGGCAATACTGCTGGAGGTCAATACTTCCGGCGAAAAGAGCAAATTCGGATTTACCCCTGATGAACTGACAGGTTGTTTTAACGAAATTTTGTCATTTAGAAACGTAACGGTTTCAGGGCTTATGGCCATGGCTCCTTTGTCTGAAAACCCTGACGACCTCAGGCCTCTGTTCAGACGGACAAAAGAATATTTTGAAGGATTATGCGCTGTATTCCCGATGAAGTATTTGTCAATGGGGATGAGCCAGGACTACGAAATAGCTATTCAGGAGGGGTCGAATATGGTCAGGATAGGGACCGCAATATTCAAATAGGAGATAATAAATGAAAATCGGGATTATAGGGACCGGAAATATGGGACAGGCTATTATCAGCCGATTGAAGGGTTGCAGCCTTGTTATTTATGATAAAGATGTCTTAAAAGCAAAGAAAGTATCGAAAAAATTCGGTTCGGCTGTCCACACGTGTGAAAACGGGAAGATGGGCGAAGCGGATGTTATTATCCTTTGCGTAAAGCCTCAGGAAATAAATAGCGCGCTGGTTTCCCTTTCAAAAACGGGCTTAAAAAAGAAGACTGTCATATCCATAGCCGCCGGAATAAAAACCGCTGCCCTGGAAAAAGCGCTGGGGACGGTCCCGGTTATAAGGGCTATGCCGAATACGCCGGCTTTGGTGGGCATGGGCATGACCGCGATATGCAAAGGCAAGTATGCGGGAGATGCCGACTTGAAAAAGGCGAAGAATATATTTCTGAAGATAGGCGATTGTGTCATGGTCGAGGAGAAAGATATGGACGCGGTAACCGCTGTCAGCGGAAGCGGTCCGGCTTATGTGTTCCTGTTCGCCGAAGAACTTATAAAGGCTGCCGTTAAAGCGGGCCTGCCTTTAAAAACGGGTGAACTGCTTGTTAAGAAAACTTTTGCGGGCGCGGCGAATATGATGTGCTCCGGCGCCCGGAAGCTTTCCGAACTCAGGGCGAATGTCACATCCAGGGGCGGCGCTACGGAAGAGGCGCTGAAGGTTTTTCAGAATGAAAAGTTCGGGGAGATAATAAAAAAGGCTGTCCGGGCGGCAAAAATTAAAAGCGGTAAACTGGCGAAAACCGTCAATAAATAAACCGGCGTATAAAAATATGGAAACAATATTTGATGCATATTGCTTTATTCTTTTCCTGAGGTTTATTATACCTTTTACAGGACAGATGTACTTCAATCCGGCGTTTGGTTTTCTGGTTAAGATAACGGATCCGGTTATCAGGTTTGTCAGGCATATGCTGTTTAACCGGTTATCAAGGCTGCTGCCTCTTTTCGCCATGATCATGGTCTTTCTGCTGAAAATACTCTGGCTTATTGCGGAGATGAAAACCGTGTCTTATTCCGGGGGCAGTCCGTCCGCCGCCGCTGTGATAACAAGAGGGTTTAACGGCGCGGTTTCTTTTTTCTTTATAATATATTTTGTGTCTTCGGCGTTGTATTGTATCGAAAGTTTCAGAAATGCCTATGATAACATTTCAAGGATACTTAAAGACCTTATACAGCCTATCGCCAGGATTTCAGGCAGATATTTTGAAAAAGATTCCGCAAAGGCTGTATCGGCTTTTTTGTCCGTTCTTATTATATTTTTTATTTTTAAACTTCTTATCATAAATAGTTTCTTTTCCTTCGAAACGGGAAGATTTGCTTTTAATGCCGCTTCTGTATACGGAGCCCTGATTTCGACCATAGCGGATATAATAAAGATTTTCAGGATTTACACCGCGCTTATTTTTATCAGGATAATCGTTTCATGGTTTATTGTATCGTACCAGAACCTTCTTTTTGCTTTTCTTTTTAACGTGACTGAGCCGTATCTTTCCATTTTCAGGAAGTTCGGCTTGTTCGCGGGCCCGATAGATTTTTCGCCTATGGCGGCGATATTTGTGATATGGATTATAACAGGGCTCCTGCAAAAGCTTATGCTGCTTGCGCACGGTGCCATATGACTTATTATAAAAAGACGGCCGATGGTTTTTTGATTGAAGCTAAAATTGTGACGCGCTCTTCCAAATCGTCAATTGCGGGTGTCCTGGGTGAAAAACTTAAAATATGCCTTAAATCTCCGCCCGTTGAAGGCAGGGCAAATGATGAATTGACGGCGCTGATAGCAAAAAGACTCGGGCTTTCCAGAAAATATGTTGTAATTGTCAGAGGCAGAGCTTGTTCCAACAAGAAAATAATTATTAAAACAGTGAATGAAAACCTGTTGAAATCACTCCTGTAATTACCCTTTTTTGTGTTGACTTTTAAAATTTGTGATGATAATATTCGCAGTTCAATACAGGGTTTATAATTATGGAATATAAAAATACAGTTAATCTTCCCAAAACAGACTTTCCCATGAAGGCGGGTTTGTCGAAAAAAGAACCTGATATCCTTCAAAAATGGAACAAACTGGATATATACAATGAGGTGCTTTCCGGCTTGAGGGAAAAGCCTGCTTTTATCCTGCACGACGGTCCTCCTTACGCGAACGGCGATATTCATCTCGGGCACGCCCTTAATAAAATATTAAAGGATATAATCGTTAAGTATAAAAGCATGAGAGGATTCAGAAGCCCCTACGTGCCCGGATGGGACTGCCATGGGCTGCCTGTCGAACATCAGTTGTTTAAGAATCTGGGCATATCAAAAAATGAAATTTCTCAGGCGGAATTCAGGAAAAAGGCCCGCGCGTACGCCGTGAATTTTGCCGAAATCCAGTCCGGCCAGTTTCAGCGTCTCGGAGTTTTCGGAGACTGGAATCACCCGTATTACACGCTTGATCCCGAATATGAAACGAGCATTCTCGATTCATTTGCCGAATTGGCTGACAAAGGTTATGTTTATAAAGGCTTAAAACCGATTTACTGGTGCGGAAAATGTGAAACTGCCCTGGCTGAAGCGGAAGTGGAATATTCCGATAAGAAATCTCCTTCGGTTTTTGTTAAATTTAAAGCGGACAGGCAGGTTTCCGAATTCATAGGCGTAAAAAAAGACGTGTATTTTGTTATCTGGACAACCACTCCCTGGACTTTGCCGGCGAACCTGGCAATAGCTTTACATCCGTCTTTTTCATACGGGGCGTATGAAGCGGGTAAAGAAATCTGGATTATAGCAACCGAACTCTCGGATGCATTCTTCAGGAAAACCGGTTTGGCTCCCGGATTAATTAAGACTTTTAAAGGGGTTGAACTTGAAGGCAAAAAAGCAAAACATCCATTCATAGACAGGGATTCGGATGTTGTTCTTGCCGATTATGTGACTCTTGAACAGGGAACCGGATGTGTGCATACCGCGCCGGGCCACGGACAGGAAGATTATGTTACAGGGTTAAGATACGGGCTTGATATATATTCTCCCGTTGACGAAAAGGGATGTTTTGACAAAGGGGTAAAGCATTTTGCCGGTAAAAATGTGTTCAGCGCGAATAAAGATATCATAGAGTTGATGAGAGAAAAGAATGTTCTGGTCCTGTCTGAAGAGGTTGAACATTCGTATCCTCACTGCTGGAGGTGCAAAGGCCCGGTCATTTTCAGGGCTACGGAACAGTGGTTTGTCAATGTGGACCATAAGGATTTGCGGAAGAAGACGCTTGATTATGTAAAAAACGTAAAATGGCTGCCCGCGTACGGACAGAACAGAATATCATCTATGCTGGAAAACAGGCCTGACTGGTGTCTGTCACGCCAGAGATACTGGGGTGTCCCTATCCCTGTTTTTTACTGCAAAAAATGCAGGAAGGCCGTATTGTCAAAAAAAGTAATCAACCATGTCACTTCACTGATGAGAAAAAACGGAGGTTGTGATATCTGGTTTGAGTGGGATGCCGGCAAACTTCTTCCTGAAAATACCAGATGTGAATGCGGTTCCGGGGAATTTGTTAAAGAGCAGGATATCCTTGATGTCTGGTTTGAATCCGGAGTAAGCCATACGGCTGTTATTAAACAACGCAAAGAACTTGATTACCCCGCGGATCTTTACCTTGAAGGTTCCGACCAGCACAGGGGATGGTTTCAGAGTTCATTGCTGACTGCCGGAGCGCTTTATGGAAATTCGCCTTATAAAACAGTGCTGACACACGGTTTTACCATAGATGAAGAAGGAAGGAAAATGTCAAAATCACTGGGGAATGTTGTTGACCCCTTAAAAGTCATAGAAGAACGCGGCGCCGATATCCTGCGGCTTTGGGTTTCGTCAGTCGATTATACGATGGATGTCGCCCTGTCCGAGCATATCCTCAAGCAGATATCTGATTCCTATAGAAGAATCAGGAACACATTCCGCTATTTACTGGGCAATATTTCCGATTTTAATATCTTGTCGGACAGGGTGGATTACAGGAAACTCACGCCTGTTGACAAGTGGGCATTGAACAGGCTTGCCGCGCTTATTCAAAATTCAGCGCTCGCTTATGACAATTTTGATTTTTGCCGGGTTTATCATCAGGTCCATAATTTTTGCGCTGTTGATATGAGTTCTTTTTATCTTGATATTCTTAAAGACAGGATGTACACTTTCAAATCAGATTCGGCGGAACGACGTTCATCTCAGACGGTAATGTATGAAATTCTCGTCAGTCTTTCTATGGTTCTTGCGCCGATTCTTTCATTTACCTGTGAAGAAGTGTGGGGATATATCGATGTTGCCGATAAACACCCCAGCGTTCATATGAACAACTGGCCGGCGTATGATCCGGAATGGATAAACGGGGAAATCGAGTCTGATTGGACAAAACTGATAAATGTTAAGGCGGAAGTCGATAAATTACTTGAGGAGATGAGGAAAGATAAGCTGATTGGCAATTCTCTTCAGGCAAAAGCGGTATTATATGCTGAAGATAAAGAGCTGGAACGTGTTCTGCGCGATTATCTCGATGTGCTGAAGATGGTTTTCATAGTTTCCGAAGTGGAAGTAAAAGGCTTCAGTGAAAGAAAGGGCTCTAAAGCGGGGGATATAAAAGGGCTGGAAGTGAAAATCGAGAAGGCGGAAGGTTTAAAATGTGTCAGATGCTGGAACTACAGCAAAACAGTCGGAACAGTAAAAGAACATCCGGAAATATGTGAAAGGTGCTTTAAGGTTATAACAGGCGACTAAACATTTATTAATGGGGGAAACACATGGCAAAGCTGACAAAAAAAGACATTGAACAGTATAAGAAAAAACTGCTTGAAGAACAGGCCAGGATCACCGGCGATGTGTCTTCCATGGAAAAACAAATTCTTAATAATTCCCAAAGGGATTCTTCGGGTGATTTGTCCGGTTACTCAATGCATCTCGCGGATATGGGTTCCGACAATTTTGAAAGAGAGTTTACCCTTGACCTTATGAAAAAGGAACAGGAAATACTATATGAGATACAGGATGCCATTGAGCGCATAGAAAACGGCACGTTCGGTAAATGCGAGATGTGCGGTCAGGATATAAATAAAACCAGGTTGAAAGCGCGGGCTTATGCCAGATATTGCGTCGAATGCAAAGAAAACCTGGAGAAAAAGAAGAAATAATAACGTGCCGAAATGTTTAAAGAAAAAGATAGCCCGGAAAAAGGCTGTGATTACATAAAAGACTTGAATGAAAAACCGGTAAAAATCTCTAAAAGAATAATCCTTTTTCTTTTTATAATTGTTTCTGTCATGCTGTTTGACCAGGTGACGAAAGCCGTTGCGGTTTCGTGGTTCGAAAAAACCCTGCCGGCATACAACCCCGAAAGCATTTTATCGATAATAATAGTTAAAAACACGGGCGCGGCGTTCGGAATCTTCAAAGACATACCTTTTGTCAGAAATATTTTTATTATTCTGTCTTTGGCCGCCCTTTCCGCTGTTTTTTTCTTCAGGAAGTCTGTTTTTAAAGGCCCTTTTTATTTTATGCTCGGAATATCTCTTTTTGCCGGGGGGACTTTAGGCAATATGTTCGACAGGATAAGCAGGGGTTATGTAATTGATTTTATAGATGTTGATATCCCTGATATTAATATAGATGTTTTCAATATATCTCTCGAAAGATGGCCCGCTTTTAATGTAGCGGATTCCTGTATCTGTATCGGTACTTTTCTGATACTTGTGTATTTGTGGAAGTATGAGGCGAAAGAGCCTTCTCTGAAAGGTCAATAACAGAATATGTATCCTGTGTTGTTTAAATTCGGCGATATTTCGGTTTATTCTTACGGGTTGATGCTCTCGCTGGCTTTTCTGGCGGCTATCTATGCCGCGGCGCGGCGCGCCAGGAGCATTAACATCAACAGCCAGGTAATTCTCGACCTGGGGCTTGTTGTTATCCTGTCCGGAATAATAGGGGCAAGGATATTCTTCATATTGCTTAACCTTGATTTTTATATTAATAACCCCGCGCAGATTATCAGGCTTGATAAAGGCGGGCTTGCCGTTTTCGGCGGTGTCCTGTTTTCCATGGTTACCGTGTCTGTTTTTTGCCGTATCAGGAAAATCAATGTATGGGATATCGCAGATGTGATCGCTCCCTCGCTTGCCCTCGGGCAGGCTATCGGAAGGATAGGATGTTTTTTGAACGGGTGCTGCTGGGGGACTCCTACAAACCTGCCGTGCGGAGTGATATTCAGGCATAAGGAAATTATGCCGGAAGAATTACAGGGCATACCGCTTCATCCGGTCCAGTTGTATAATTCCTTTCTGAACCTGATGATTTTTTTTATTTTAGCCCGGATTTTCAGCAAGAGGAGGTCGAAAGGCGAAGTCTTCGCTTTTTACCTGATTCTGCATCCTTTTATGAGGTTCTGGACCGAATTTCTGCGGGGGGATAACGGAAAGGCCTTTTTCAACCTTACGGTTTTTCAGCTGGTAAGTATATTCCTTTGTGTTTCGGGTATTGCGATGCTGTGCGTTGTTAAATCAAAAAAATCTTTTTACATATAGCCTGTATCCTGAAATTTTATGAAGACACTTTCTTTAAACGCGGATATTGAAAGTTCGGGAAAGAGAATCGACAAGTTCCTCTCTGAAAAGATGCCCGATTGTTCAAGAAATTTTATAAAAAAACTGATAGAGGATGGATGTGTTTCTGTAAACGGCCTGTCCTGCAGGCCGAGCCGGAAAATGGTTCCGGGCCAGGTTGTGACAGTCAATATCCCCGAAAAGAAGCCCCTTCGGATAATTCCCAGAGACATACCTGTTGATATAAAGTATCAGGATGAAGATATTATAGTCATTGATAAACCCGCAGGCCTGGTCGTGCATCCCGTTCCCGGAAATTATGATAATACGCTTGTTAATGCCCTGATGTATCATATAGGGAACCTCTCCGGGATAAACGGTGTTATAAGGCCGGGTATCGTGCATCGCCTTGATAAAGACACGTCAGGTCTGATGGTCATAGCTAAAAATGATAAAGCGCATAATGATCTTGCAGAGCAGTTCAAATGCAGGAAAGTAATCAAGGAATACTATGCGATTGTATTCGGCCGGGTTATAATTCCGGAGTTTGATATCAACCTTCCTATAGGAAGGTCTAAATACGACAGGAAGAAAATGGCTGTTGTCCCGGGCGGAAAACAGGCCCGTACCGGATTCAGGTTATTAAAGAGATGGAATAGTTATTCCATGGTCTCGGCCCGGCTCTTTACGGGAAGGACTCACCAGATAAGAGTCCATCTTGCCAATGAAGGGTTTCCCATTCTCGGCGACAGGGTCTATGCCGGATCAAGAACGCATAAGGTGGGGGATATTACGGTTTCAAGGCAGATGCTGCATGCCGCCGGCCTTGAATTTGATTTGCCTTCCACCGGGGAAAAAATTCGCTTTCAGTCATCGCTTCCCGGAGATATGAGTAGTATAATAGGATATCTGGACGCTGAACTTATGGGAAAAAAATGAAAATATTCAGGATAAAGTATAAAGGCCGTGAGCATTGGAGCGTAGAGGATGAAAAAGGCGGGCTTATCCTGTGCGAAGGTTCCCCGTTCGCGAAATTGGATAAAACCGGCCCGGCGGTAAAAAAAGAGGATGTAAGAATATTGCCTCCTTCCGCGCCTTCGAAGATTGTGGCGGTCGGGCTTAATTATACGGACCACGCGAAGGAATTGGATATGGCTACACCTTCGGAACCTGTTATTTTCCTGAAGCCTTTGACCGCGGTTATAGGCCATGAGGACAATATCGTGTATCCGTCAATGTCCGGAAGAGTGGACTATGAGGCCGAAATGGGAATAATCATCAAAAAAGAAATATCGCATGCGGATGAAAAAACCGCGAAAGCCGGCATCCTGGGCTTTTGCTGCGCCAATGATATTACGGCAAGAGACCTGCAGAAGATAGACGGGCAGTGGACAAGAGCAAAATCTTTCGATACTTTTTGCCCTTTCGGGCCCTGTTGTTCGACGGATATTAACCCGGACAGCCTGTCTATAAAACTCAGGCGTAACGGTAAGATTCTTCAGAATTCAAACACTTCAAATTTTATTTTTAAGACAGGTTATGTGGTAAGTTTTATATCGAAAATAATGACACTCCGCCCGGGGGATGTGATTTTAACGGGCACTCCCGCGGGTGTAGGCCCTGTCGAAAAAAATGATATACTTGAGGTTGAAATAGAAAATATAGGCGTGCTCAGGAATAAGGTCATATAGTTTTTGGGAGGGCCGTCAAACGGGAGCGATGTTAAAGAAAAGGTTATATTTTATCAACAAGCTGCTGCTTGTTTTTATTTGTTTATTTTCCGCCGCCGGTATTATCGCCATGGGGAAAAATCATATTGTTTCTGTTATTTCCTGGGTTCTTTGTTTTATTTTTGCGGTTTGTGCTATTATAGTAAGCGTAATACAGATCATGTATCTGCTTAAAAAGTATAAAACCGGGAAAGAAATAATTAAGGAAAATTTTAAAAAATCACTGAAAGAGATACATTGATTTCCGGACATCACACAACATAAGACTGAGGTAAAATGAAAGTATATCCCATTAAATTCAAGCCTATTTACAAAGAGAGAATATGGGGCGGTTCGGCCCTTGTGGAAAAATATAATAAGCCTTTCCCCCCCGGCCTTAAAATCGGCGAGTCATGGGAAATCAGCGACAGGCATGACAGCATGTCGGTTGTTGAAAACGGGGAATATGAGGGAATGTCCCTTACGGAGCTGGTTGACAGGTTTAAAGACGGGTTTCTGGGAAATATCGCAACCGGCAGGTTTCCGGTCCTTGTCAAGGTCATCGATGCCGTGGATGTTTTGTCCGTCCAGGTGCACCCCGATGACGCTTTTGCGAAAAAGAATGAAAACGGCAGTTCCGGAAAAACGGAAATGTGGTACATAATAGAAACGGAACCCGGCGCGAAGATTACCGCGGCATTGAAGGAAAAAACCGGCAGGGAAGAGTTTAAAAAAGCAATGGAGGGTAAAAAACTTCCGGAACTGTTAAATACTTTTCCAGTTAAGCCGGATGATGTTATTTTTATTCCGTCAGGCAGGGTTCATGCCATAGGCGCGGGTATAGTCCTGCTTGAAATCCAGCAGAATGCCGATGTCACTTACAGGGTTTACGATTGGGACAGGGTCGGTTTCGACGGAAAACCGAGAGAACTCCATGTGGAAAAAGCGTTAAGAGTCATAGATTTCAATGATTCAAAAGACCCTGTCGTTCCGGTCAAAGAACAGGTTCTGGGAAATAACAGTAAAAGGCCGATGGTCAGCTGTAAATATTTTTCTAATAACGCGTACAGGGTTTCCAGTGAGATTAAATTAAGGACGAAGAATAGTTTTAATATCGTATCCTGTGTTAAAGGCGAATTTGAAGTGGAAACCGGTAATGTGGTTGAAAGGCTTTCAAAAGGATATTCCTGTGTCATTCCCGCGTCGGCTCCCGGGTATTCCCTTAAAAATGTCGGCAAAGATTTTTCAACCGCGGTTGTGACAATCGGAAAAAAGTAGAAAAGCGGTAAAATATCAAGCTGCTGAGTTATTTGATTGCTAAGTAAGAAATAAATAATAAAAAAAAGAGTTTTAACCACAGATAACACAGATACACACAGATTAAAAAAACAAGAAACAACAGCTAAAATATTATAACCACAGATAGATACAAATGGGCATAGATAGAAAAACAAAGAACACAGGCCGCAAATTCATAATTATCTAAAAATAACGGGTAATCGTTTGGAATTTTTAATCAATTGCGGCAGTTATCCAAAGATGGAATATCAGAAAGTTATTAAATAATTATATCCGGGTTTCCGGTATTTAAGTTGAGTTTTTTAAGGCTTTATCTGTGATTATCTGTGTTATCTGTGGTGAGTTGAGTTTTTAAAGTTTAAAACAAAGGAGTAGGATAGAATGAAAAAAATGTTGTTCCTCTGTATTTTTCTTCTTGCTTCCCTTGTGTTCTCCCAGCAATTGGATATTTCCAACAACAGTTTTGAATCCGGCGATTTCCAGGAATGGGTATGTTACGGCCACTGGGATATAACCGATTCCGGAGAAGATGTCCATTTTGGAAAATATGCCGCTGTTATTGATGTTTCCATGGGCCCGTCAAATCCCGGACGCGGGGAATCCAATGCTGTTTTTCAGGATATCGCGCATGCGGAGAATAAGGAATTTGTGGTCAGGGTTTATGTAAAGACGGCGGGCCTCACCGGAGCAAAAGCTTTTCTCAGGGTGGAAGCGCTGAATGAAAAAGGCAATATCATTCAGGGCTGGGACAGCGAAAAAATCAGCGGTAACAGTAAATACAAAGAAATGGTAGTCTCGGATAAAGCCCCGAGGAATACGGTGAAATTAAGGGTTTTGGGCTATGTGGTTAACGAAGAGAAGAATCCTTCAGGCAGGGTTTTTTTTGACGAATTCCTTTCGAAACAGGTACAGATTTAACAATAAATCAGCTTGACAAAACGGTTATGGTACGGTATTGTTACACAGAAAATTAACCTTTTAAACCGGTCCTGTGAGTCCGGAAAAGGAGAAAAAATGAAAATTATGCTGTTATTAAACCTCTCCGTATGAGATTACAGGAGGGGATTTTTTTTGTTTCCGGGAGACTTTTATGGCTGCGATTATAAAAATTATGGATAAGGAAGATATCTCAAGGGCTATCACCAGGATGGCCCATGAGATTATAGAGAAAAATAAAAAGGCGGAGGATATCGTGATCGTCGGCGTGAGGACGCGTGGAGTCCAGCTTGCCGAAAGGCTTTTGAGCAAGCTTTCGGCGATTACAAAGCGGAAAATACCGTTTGGGATACTCGATATAACTTTTTACCGGGATGATCTTGACAGGATTGACGAACAGCCGGTGGTCCACAGCACGGAGATTAACGATGACCTTACGGATAAGGTTGTGATTTTAGTGGATGATGTACTTTATTCCGGCAGGACCGTGAGGGCGGCTTTGAACGCGTTAATGGATTTCGGCCGGCCGAAAAAAATAGAACTTGCGGTTTTGATTGACCGTGGGCACAGGGAACTTCCTGTAAAAGCCGATTATGTGGGAAAAAATGTCCCTACGGCAAAGGATGAGAAAATAACGCTGTATTTGGAGGAAACCGATAAGGTGGATGACAAGGTTACATTGGAGAGGCGAGATGAATAAGTTTGTATGGAAAAGGAAAGATTTGCTCGGGCTGGAGGAATTAACCGCCGATGAGATTTTCCATATCCTTGATACTTCCAAGTCCTTCTACGAGATATCAACCCGCGCGATAAAGAAAGTCCCTGTTTTAAGGGGAAAAACGGTTGTTAACCTCTTTTTTGAACCGAGCACCAGGACGAAAACATCTTTCGAACTTGCGGAAAAAAGGATGAGCGCGGACATTGTCAATGTTTCGACTTCAGGCAGCAGCCTTACTAAGGGGGAAACATTGATAGATACCGTGAAAAACCTGGCCGCTTATAAAATAGATATACTTGTGATGAGACATTCTGTTCCCGGTTCCGCGCATATGCTTTCGAAAATACTTGAGGCTTCGGTTGTCAATGCGGGCGACGGGGCGCATGAACATCCGACGCAGGGTCTTCTGGATATTTTTACCATAAGGCAGAAAAAAGGCAGGATTGAAAACCTGAAAGTCGCGATTGTGGGAGATATACTGCACAGCCGGGTTGCCCGTTCCAACATCTGGGGACTTACGAAATTAGGGGCCGAAGTGATACTTGTAGGGCCGACAACGCTTGTCCCGAAATATTTTGAATCCATGGGCGTGAAAATCTCTCATAACTTTGACGATATAATAGGCGATGTGGATGTGATAAATATGCTCAGGATACAGAAAGAGCGCCAGAAAAAAAATCTTTTCCCTTCACTGAGAGAGTATTCGGACCTTTACGGCCTTGATGAAAGAAGAGTAAAAAAGATAAAAAAAGATGCTATCATCATGCACCCGGGCCCCATTAACAGGGGGGTTGAGATGTCGGCATCGGTCGCGGACGGTCCTTTTTCCGTAATCCTTGACCAGGTTACGAACGGGCTGGCGGTCAGGATGGCTGTTTTCTTCCTTGTTACCGGCGGCAGAAAAGGTAAAGGTGTAATGTGAAACTGCTCCTTAAAAACGGTCGCCTTATAGACCCTAAAAATAATATTGATGAAAAACTGGACATTCTCGCCGAAAACGGAAAAGTGGCCCAGAGAGGAAAATCGCTGAAAGGATCCGGCTGTAAAGTGATAGATTTGAACGGGCGCGTGGTATTCCCGGGTTTTATAGACATGCATGTCCACTTAAGGGAACCCGGCAGGGAAGACCAGGAAACGATTGAAACAGGCACGCTTGCCGCCGCCCATGGCGGTTTTTCCTCTGTTGTCTGCATGCCCAATACAGAACCTCCCGTGGATAACGAGGGGATAGTTGAATTAATCTATTCCCAGGCGAGGGCGAATGGCGTTGTGAATGTGTTTCCTGTCGCGTGCGTATCCAGGGGAAGGTCCGGAGAAGATATAACGGAAGTGGGCGCCCTGAAAAAAGCGGGCGCGGTTGCCTTGTCGGATGACGGGAATACTGTAATGAACAGTAATTTGATGAGAAGGGCGCTTGAGTATTCCTCGATGTTCGGGATTCCGGTTATTGACCACTGTGAAGATTTCAGTCTTTCGGGCGACGGCGTTATGAATTTTTCCGAGAATTCCGTGCGTTTCGGGCTGAAAGGGATTCCCTCCGCATCCGAAGATATTATTGTTGCCAGGGATATTATCTTGAGCGAGATGACGGATGCCCATGTTCATTTAGCCCATATAAGCACTGCCGGAGCCGTTGATTTAATAAGAAGAGCCAGGAAGAAAGGCTTGAAAGTTACGGCGGAAACAGCGCCGCATTATTTTACCCTGTCCGATTCATACCTTAAAAGTTTTGACACTAACTTCAAGATGAAGCCTCCGCTGAGGACTGAAGAAGACCGCAAAGCCGTTATCAGAGGGTTGGAGGAAGGTGTAATTGACGCGATTGCATCGGACCATGCGCCGCATGTCCAGCATGAAAAGGATGTGGAATTCGATTTTGCCCCTTTCGGTATAATCGGACTTGAAACTTCGGTCGGGCTTACATTTACGCATCTTTACCACAGGAAGATCTTAAACCTGACGCAGATCGCGGAGAGGTACAGCCTGAATCCCGCGAAGATACTGAACTTTAAAGATAAGGGACACCTGTCTGAGGGGGCGGACGCTGATTTTACCGTTATTGACACGGAGAAAAACTGGACGGTAAAAACAGATGATTTTTATTCAAAGAGCAAAAACTCCCCTTTTGTCGGATGGGATTTAAAAGGGAAACCCGTTTTAACTATTGTCGGCGGAAAAATTGCTTATAATGAACTCCCGTGAAAAACTTAGCAGCGAGAAGATATTCTTCGGCCTGAGAGAAGTAATAAATATTAATGAAATAGTTAAAGGGACTTTTCTGGTTGAAATAAGTTCATCAGCCCAGTTATCAAAGTCCGGACCCGGGCAGTTTGTATATATTATTCCCAAAACACAGAAAAGAACGATTCTTCCCAGGCCCCTCTGCATAGCCGATGCGGATGCCGATACCGTTAAATTGATATTTAAGGTTAAGGGAAAAGGCACATTGTATCTTTCCGAGTTAAGCAAGGGAGATAAGATTTCCGTGATGGGCCCTCTCGGAAAAGGGTTTCAGGCAGTGAATGAGCCTGTCCTGCTCGCGGGCGGGGGATTAGGCGCCGCTCCTCTGTATTTTCTCGCGAAGAAACTCCGGAATAATGAAAAGACTTCTCTGGTCCTCGGTTTTAAAAACAAGGATGAAGCGTATTTTATCAATGAATTCAAATCTGTTTTGCGGAATGTTTTTGTATGTACTGATGACGGCAGCCTGGGCAGCAGGGGGAATGTAACCGGAAAAATCGGTGAGATAATCAAGGATGAAAAAATCATTTGCGCGTGCGGCCCCAGGCCCATGCTTAAGTCACTGTCGGCTTTTGCCGGGGAAAACAAAATGAGGATTTTCGTGTCTCTTGAGGAAAGGATGGGCTGCGGGATGGGAGCATGCCTTGGATGCGTTGTTAAAATACGGTCCGGCGGCAAAGAAGAATATCAGAGAGTGTGCAAAGAAGGGCCTGTCTTTGACGGGAGTAAAGTGATTTATTGATGTTTTTCAGGTTTTGGATTTAAAGTTGAGGTAAATGAAAAATATGTTATTTCCCAATCAAATTTTACATCTGTGTGAATCTGTGTTATCTGTGGTTAATGTGTATTTGATATTTGAAATTTTTGTTTCAAGTTTTTAAATTTGGAGAATGTTTATAGTGATAAATATTGATATATCTACCGCAGTCGGCGGATTAAAGTTAAAAAATCCGGTTATGCCCGCGTCGGGAACATGGGGTTACGGCGAAGAATATGCTGAATTTTATAATCCCGGTGAATTAGGCGCTGTAGTTGTCAAAGGGACGACGCTTGAGCCGCGGCATGGAAACGAACCTCCCAGAATCGCCGAAACGCCTGCGGGAATGCTTAATTCCGTGGGGCTTCAAAATGTCGGCGTTGAAAAATTCATTTCGGAAAAACTCCCGTTTTTAAAAGACAATAAATGCGTAGTAATTGCCAATATAGCCGGCGATAGCATTGATGACTATGCCGCAATAGCGGAGCGGCTTGACGCCGAAAAAGATGTTTCGGCTGTTGAAGTGAATATTTCCTGCCCGAATGTAAGCAAAGGCGGGATTGCCTTCGGGGTCGGGGCTGATACCGCGTCCGGCGTGATTAAGTCCGTAAGGAAAAAGTATAAACGCGTATTAATAGCGAAACTTTCGCCCAATGTCACGGATATAGTCGAGATTGCCCGGGCCTGCATCGATTCCGGCGCGGACGCGCTAACATTGATTAATACGGTTAAAGGAATGTCTATAGACATAAATAACAGGAAGCCTCTGCTTCCGAATTGCACAGGCGGCCTCAGCGGGCCCGCAATAAAACCGATAGCGCTGAGGATGGTATATGAAGTGAAAAAAGCCACGGGCGCTGATATAATCGGGGTAGGCGGGATTGAATGTTTTGAAGACGCCCTTGAATTTATTATGGCGGGAGCAAATGCTGTTCAGGTCGGAACAGCCAATTTTTACAATCCTCTTGTAATGCCTGAGATTATCGGCGGATTCAGGAAATATTTAGCGGAGAATAAAATATCTTCCCTCAAAGAGTTAATCGGAGTTGCCGTACATTGAAGAGAAAAGACAGGATAATTATCGCGCTTGACTTTGACAGTGATACGGAAGCGCTGTCGCTTGTCGGGAAGTTAAAGGGGAAAATAAATTTTTTCAAGGTGGGGAGCCAGTTATTCACTAAATGCGGCGGCGCTGTTGTTGAAAAAATCGCTTCTCTCGGGGCGGATGTATTTTTGGACCTTAAATTCCACGATATCCCGAACACTGTAAGGGGCTCAGCGGTTTCGGCCTGCTCGCTCGGAGTTAAAATATTTAATGTGCATGCTTCCGGCGGCAGGAAGATGATGGAGGAAGCCGTTAAAGCGGCTAAAAATCATAAACCTTCTCCCATTGTTCTCGGTGTTACGGTGCTTACGAGCATGTCTTCCGATGACCTGTGTGAAACAGGAGTTGAAAGAAAAGTTGAAGACCAGGTCCTGCGGCTGGCAAATCTCGCTAAGGAGTCCGGACTGGACGGAGTTGTGTCTTCAGCAAAAGAGATAGAGATGATCAAGAAGGAATGCGGCAGGGATTTTATTGTCCTGACTCCCGGTATCAGGCCTGTCTGGGCTTCCGCGGACGACCAGAAGAGAATAGTAACCCCGGAAATTGCTTTTAATAAAGGGGCTGATTATATAGTTATCGGCAGAGCGGTTACGTCCGCGCCTGATCCTGTGGAAGCCGCTGATAAAATTCTCGGCGAAATCTGATGCTAAAAATCCTGAAAATATTTCTTGCTGTTTTTCTCATCCTGTTTTCTTCGCGTTTACCGGCGGATGAAGTGTCCGGTTTGATAGGACAGTTAGGGGACAGGAACAGCGATGTCCGTTATGAAGCCGCGGTAGAACTCGGGAATAAAGCTGACAGGAGGGCTGTAAAGCCTCTTATCCTGCTTCTTGACGACAAGGACTGGAGGGTCAAAGGAGCGGCTATCCATTCATTGGGACAGCTTAAAGACGGGCGCGCGGTAAAATATATCATTGACAATTTAAAGGATGAAGACAGGTACGTGAGGTGGGAAGCGGCCAAAGCCCTGGGAGAGATAGGAGAACAGAGGGCTGTCTCCCCGCTATTGAGACTTCTTGATGATAAAGACTGGTATGTCAGGGGGGCTGCTTCTTATGCTCTCGGGCAGCTGGGAGATAAAAGAGGAATAAGGCCTCTCATAAGGAATTTATCAGGGAAAGACAGGTATGTTGTCCTTGAATCCGCGAAGGCCCTCGCCTCCTTAAAATCCGAAGACGCGGTTGGTCCGCTTGAAAAGCTTCTTTCAGACGATGACAGGTATATAAGAGAAGAAGCTGTCCGCGCGCTTGGAGAAATAGGCGATGAAAACGCTGTGGATGATATAGCGCAGCTTTTTTCCGATGATGTCGGCGAGATAAGAGATGCGGCGGCGCTGGCTTTGGGGAAAATAGGGAAAAGCGCGGTGAATGTTTGTCTGGAGAAGCTGAAAAGCGCGGATGTGAATGAGAGAGTCGCTTCTTTAAAAGCTTTGGGCGATATAAAAGATGAAAAGACGGCGCTTTATGTTATGGCGGCGTTAAATGACAAAAGCGAAAAGGTAAGGGAACAGGCCGCTGTCGCCCTGGGTAAAATGAAAGATAAAAAGTCCATAGACCCGTTGATAGAAAAGGTTGAAAAGGATACAAGCAGCGCTGTTCAGATAGCATCCGCTGATGCTTTGATTGAGATCGGAGATTCTGCCGTAAAACCTCTTGTCCTTGTACTGCTGGAAAAATTAAAAGAGGATGATTCTTCCATTCAGACAAGCGCGGCGGAAACTTTAGGAAAAACAGGCAAGGACGGGGTTAAATTGCTGATAAAAGCTTTGAAAGATCCCCATAGTAACGTCAGGTGGGGAGCCGCAAAAGCGCTGGGGGACATCGGTGACTCAAGCGCGTTAATCCCTTTGTCGGGCCTGGCTACCGATCAAAATATCAGGGTAAGGCAGGAATCTGTCTCAGCCGTTGAAAAAATAAAAAGAGCGGCGTCCGCTTTTACTCTTGTCCGATAAAAATATCTTTTTTAGCTTACCGTTTTGCTATATAATGAAAAATTGCCTCAAAAGAGGAATATATCCTGTAAATGATATGTGAAAACGATACCGGCAGACAATACAGAGAGAAATATGGACAGTGAAAAACTTATAAAGAAACTCCTTGAAACAGGAGCCCTTCTGGAAGGGCATTTTGAACTTACAAGCGGGCTTCACAGCAATAAATATTTCCAGTGCGCTTTACTTCTTCAGAACCCGGAAATTTCGACAGAACTCGGGCAAAAAATAAAGGATTTGTTCGCTGACAGCAAAGTGGACCTTGTAGCCGGCCCTGCGGTCGGAGGTATAATAATAGCCCATGAAGTTGCCCGCGCCTTTGGGGTCAAATCGGTATTTACGGAGAGAGTGAACGGTAAGATGGCCCTGAGAAGGGGTTTCAGCATAAAAAAAGGCCAGAAAGTGCTTCTTGTTGAAGATGTTATTACGACCGGCGGCTCTATACTCGAACTGGTTTCTATTTTTAAAGAAGCCGGAGCCGAAGTCATAGGAATCGGGTCTATAGTTGACAGAAGCGGCGGTAAAATCAGTTTTCCGGTCCATTTCAGGCCTCTATTGTCTTTGCAAGTCGAGAGTTACCGGCCTCAGGATTGCCCTCTTTGCGTAAAGGGCGGCAAGGCCGAAAAACCGGGAAGCAGAAACCTTAACAGGGAATGACATTATGTTTATGAGTATGACAGGGTACGGTTTCAGCGAAGCGGATACTTCAATAGGGAAAATATCCGTGGAAATTTCAGGCTATAATAAAAAGGGACTTGAATTAAATATAAACATTCCGCGCTCATTCTGCCGGATAGAGAAAGATATAAGAGCGGAATTATCCAGATATCTTTACCGGGGGAAATTGGATATTAACGTTTATCTCAGGCCGGCTTCGAAATATACGGCGTATCCCGAAATAAATATTGTCGCCGCGAAACAGTTCATATCAAAACTTAAAAAAGCGGCGGGTATTTTAAATATAGCCCCCGATTTCTGTATGGCCGACCTGATGAACCTCAGAGAACTTACATATACTTCGTATAAAAGAATACCTGAAAAAGAAATTCTGATGTCTTTGAAACCGGTGTTGAAAAAGGCTCTTACCCTGTTTATGAAGATGAGAATGGAAGAAGGGAAAAACCTTTACAGGGATGTAAATTCGAGGGTTAAGGGCTTAACTAAGATTTTAAAAAAAATTAAAAGCAATTCAAATATAGCCCTTAAATCATACAGGGAGAAAATATTGCATAATCTGAAGCGTATAGACAAAAATGTTAATGACGAGAGAATCATAAAGGAAATAGCTTTCTACGCCGAAAAATGCGATATTTCCGAAGAAATAACCAGGATTGAAAGCCACTTTTCGCAGTTCGGCGCATTAATGGCGCGAAAAGGCGAAGTAGGCAGGTCTATGGATTTTATGATTCAGGAATTGTTCAGGGAAATAAATACTATCGGCTCAAAAGCGAATGATTACAGGATTTCATCCAATGTAATAAATTTTAAAGCGGAACTTGAAAAGATCAGGGAGCAGATACAAAATGTCGAATAAAGGTTTGCTTATAGTCCTGTCGGCGCCCTCGGGAGCCGGCAAGTCCACTATCTGCCGGGAATACCTGCGGAAAAACCCCCGCGCGGTTTATTCTGTTTCCTTTACCACAAGGGCTCCCAGAAAAGGCGAGAAAAACGGGGTAGACTATTTTTTTGTTACGGACGATAAATTCAGGAAGATGCTGAAGAAAAACGCTTTTCTGGAGCATGCCGATGTTTTCGGGCGCAAATACGGCACAAGCCGCGCGGTCATAGAAAACGCGTTAAAAAAAGGGAAAGATGTTTTGCTGGATATTGATGTTCAGGGCGCGGTCCAGCTGATGAGCAGGGTAAAAGGGGTATTTATTTTTGTTCTTCCTCCATCCAGAACGGCTCTTGCGGCGCGGCTCAAAGGCAGAAAAACCGACGGGAAAAATGAGATTTTGAAAAGGCTTAAAATAGCGAAAAAAGAAATATCTTATATAGACAGATATGATTATGTTATAATAAACAATAAGCTTTCTGAATCCTTGTCGTTGATGCAATCCATAATAAAGGCTGAGAAGTGCGGCGTTAAGAACAACATTTCCTTCATTAAGAAATTCAAGAGGGATTTCTTATACTAAAAGCGGGATATAAAACAAGTCTCATAAGAGGTGATTCTGTAATGGAAAAAGTCAGTTATGATAATTTGCCTGAAGGTATCGGAAGCCACTACGAATTAATAATTTTAGCTGCTAAAAGAGCTCAGGCTCTCTCCGACGGCGCCCGGCCTTTGGTTGAAAATACGAGGAAGAGAAAACACATTGATATAGCCTTGGAAGAGATTAAAAAAGGTAAAATAGTAAATGCGGCAAAGCTCGGTAAACAAAAAGACATTAAAAAATAAGAAGATTATAGTAGGAATTACCGGTTCAATAGCGGCTTATAAAACACCCATGCTGGTAAGCTTTCTGGTATCCGAAGGAGCGGAAGTCAAAACTGTCATGACCGGCAATGCCGGATTTTTCGTCGGGAAATTGACTTTCAGGACTTTGACAAAAAACCCTGTCTATTCCGATTTATTCGATTCGAATGCGGATTCTGACCCTGAACATATCGCTTTAGCCGGTTGGTGTGACCTGCTTTTAATCGCGCCCGCTACCGCGAATGTGATATCCAAAATAGCTGCCGGTATATGCGACGACCTCCTTTCCACGCTTGCGTTGTCGGTAAAAAGTGAAAAAACAATGATAGTTCCCGCGATGAACTCAAGAATGTGGCTGAAACCCGTGATTAAAAGGAATGTCGAAACTTTGAAAAAAGACGGGTGCTTATTTGCCGGGCCTGTTAAAGGCAGGCTGGCCTGCGGTCAGGATGGCGAGGGACGCATGCCGGAACCCGCGGATATATTGCGGGAGGTAAGGGATTATTTTGGATGAAAGTTCTTCTGGCCGGAGGGCCCACAAGGGAATATATTGATGCTGTCAGGTTTATTACCAACAGGTCTTCGGGCAAGATGACGAAGGCCCTGATAGACGCTCTTTTAAAAAATAAACATAAAGTAACGGCTGTACTGGGGCCCTGTAATATTGATTGTCCGGAAAGCGTTAAAGTTATCGGTGTCGAAACGTCCGGGGAAATGAAAAACAGCGTTATGAGGGAAGTCAGGCGCGCCGACGCGGTGGTTATGTGCGCCGCTGTCGCGGATTACACCCCTGTTAAGATGTCAGCCGGCAAAATTAAAAAGAACGGGAGTTTCCTGACGTTAAAACTGAAGAGGACGCCCGATATACTTTCCGAACTTGGCGGGAAATACGGAAAGAGCAGGGTCATAGTGGGTTTTGCGGCTGAAACGGATAAAATTGAAGAAAACGCGCTGAAGAAGCTTAAAAACAAGAGATGTGATATGATTATTGCGAATAAAGTCGGGAGAAAAGGCCCCGGCTTTGATTCCGGCATGATAGACGCGGTTATCCTGTTTAAAGGCGGCCGCAAAAATCGAATTGGAAAAATATCGAAAAATAGATTAGGATATATTATTGTTAAAGAAATTGAAAAACTGAACGAAGCTGGGAAATAAATAATTTATTCGGAGGAAAAGATGGCTGAGTATTATAAGAACGAAATAAAAACCGGATTAATGGTCATTATCTGTTTAGTCCTGCTGATTTTTCTTATAACATCGGTGGGGGATTTCCACTTTTTCGAAAAACCGTATGAAATCAACGTGCTTTTTTCCTCTGTCAGCAAACTTGAGGAAGATTCTCCCGTGACATATGCGGGGGATAGCATAGGAAAAGTTACCAATATCAGGATCCTGACTCCGGATGAGAGGGAAAAATATTGTAAGCTGTACGATAAAAAATATAATTGCGAAGTAACCCTGCAGGTTAATTACGGCATCCACATAGAAGAGGATGCCTTGCCGAGGATAGAGACAATGGGATTTCTGGGAAGCAAATATATAAATTTCTCTCCCGGAAGCAGGGACACGGCTTTTCTTAAAGCCGGCGATAAAATACTGGGGTTGGAATCAATAGAGATGGGAACCTTGCTTGAAGAGGTCCAGGTTAAATTGCATACTCTCGGTGAAAAGGTGGAAGGGCTCCTGGATTCATCAAAGAAACTTATTAATGATGCGGACTTGATGTTAGCGGAAAACAAAGAAGATATAAGGAGTACGGTTCAGGAAATCAGAACCAGCGCCCGTAATATTAATAGCATAACAAAGAAAATAGATGATGATATAGGCGATATAATGGATAATACAAAGATTTTCACCGCTAAAATAGCCGATAAGCCTAATTCCATTGTCTGGGGTTACAAAGACAAAGGCGACCATCCTTCCGTTGACAGGGACCTCGGCAGGCCAGGCGGCAGCGACAGGAGAGTTACTCCCGGCAGGACATCCCCGAGGACAAGCGAAAATACGGATGAGTCCATGAACCAGGGGTATTTGATGGGTAATTAAAAAAGGTATCCGGGCTCACTTTTTGTCTGAACTTTTTTCCTTATAGGCGTGTTCGATTTTTTGTGAAATATTCTTGTAGTTTATGTCAACTTCATATATTTGCTTAAAATGTTCAATGGCTTTATCCCAGTCCTGCATTTTTTCATAAGTGGTGCCCAGGTTATAAATAACTTCTTTTTTCAGGGCGTCCATCTCTTTCAGGCTCTGAATAGCTTTTTGGAACTGGTTTATTGCCATATCATACATTTTCTTGGCCTGGAAGCATAATCCCAGAAAATTCATTGCCCGTGTTCTTCTCTGCGGGTTCCTGACGGCAAGCTGGAACTCTGCTACGGCTTTATCATATTCCCCGAGTTTTAAGTAGATACTTCCGAGGTCATACCTCAAAGTCATATCATTGGGATATTGAGCCACTTTTTCGCTAAGGTCTTTGAGAATAAAGCTGTTCTTGTTGTTTTTTATGCGTTTTAATTCGAATTGCAGCTCGCCGCTGTCGGGGGTCTTCAGCAGTTTATTTTCAATGTCTCTTATTTCTTTGTCGAAGCGCTTAATGGTAACATTTGCTATTTCCCGTTTAATTGAGATATCGCCTTTATCAAGCCGCGCGGCGGCTTCAAGCATATTGATTGCTTTGTCGAACTCTTCGTTTTCCACATAAAGATCCGAAAGTTTCCTGTGGATGTTAATGCTTTCAGGCTGCATCTGGAGCTGTTTTTCGGCATTTGCGATAAGTAATTCTATGTCCTCTTCCGTCTTGACCATTTTAGCTTCTTTTTCAAGGATTTCCGCTTTTTCTCCATCCCTGATTTTTGTCCTGTATGTGCTTGTATCGTCAAGGCCGCCCCTGGCGATAGTCCCAAGCGCGGCAAGGTCCTTTAGTCCTTTATTTATATCTTTGTCTGTGGGGTAATATCTTAAAATTTCTTCAAAACAGGCGCGGGCTCTGTCAAGGTCTCCTATTGCCCTGTATATCCTTGCCAGGGTTTTCAGGACTACTGCATTTTTCGGTTTGATTTTCCTCGCTTTTTCGTAGGAATCTATTGCTGTTAGTATCATCCCGTCCTCTTCGCTCATTTCGGCGGCGTTCGCGAGCTGCATAAGGACAGAAACATTTTTAGGGTTATGCTTCAGTATGTCTTCGGCTTTTGACATCACGCCCCTCCAGTTTTTTTTCTGGAGTTCAACCGACATAGATATCTGCAGAGGCAGTGTAGTGATAAAAGTGATTATTTTTTTTACAATCTCAAATTTAGACTGGAATTTTTTGAATTCAGCCAGCCTGAGTATATTCCTGGCCTTGACAAAACCCGGGGAGTCTTTTACGGCTGAAATAAAAAGAGTTACGGCATAATCTATATTGCCCTTGTTAAATGCGTCCATTCCTTTATTATAAAGCATTAAGGCCTGACGGCTCGGTTCCGGTTCTTTGAGTTCTACCATAATAGGATTCCTCCCGAAGTTTTAATATTAATAATACATTAATATATTTATTCTCAGTTAACAAGGAATTTTTGGGAGCGGAATTGATACTTGTTGCCCGCTTTATAATGATATATAATCTCAAAAATCAGTAATCGGGGTGTTTATGCGTATATTTAAGGATTTTTTCAGATCATTGTATGATTTCTCGGTTTACAGGGAAATTTTTGACAGGAAAAAATATCAGATAGGTTATCTTATCTTTCTGGTTTGCCTGTTCAATCTTTTTTATATCCCTTCCAACGCTTACAGGCATTATCTCTGGACCGAAGGGTTCCGGGACTGGATTCTGCGGAATATCCCTTCATTTTCGATTACGTCCGGCGCTCTTTCCGGCCCTGAGCTCAAAAACGGGATTATATACGAGGATGATAAGGCGGCAATCTCTTTTAATATGCCGGAAGGCGATAATGCTCTGAACAAGGGTAATGTTATGGCCGCAGACAAAGATAAAGTTTTGTTTAAACTTGACAGAAAAGAAACTGAAATCCAGAAATCTTTCTCTTTATCTTTCATTCATATAGTTTCCGTCGTGATGAAGGCTGTAGACATCCATCCCGCGAAAAGTGATATGTCCGGCGGAACTTATTCTTTCTCCGGCATAAAGGATTTTTCGTTTGACTCCGGTATCCTGCAAAGGTTTCTCGGCGCGCTATACCTGGGAATGGTTGCAATGAGCTCGGTTTTCAGTGTGCTGGTTTCCGCCTGCCTGATACTTTTAATGACTGTTATAAGCGCTAATTTTACACGGAACGCGGAAAAAGCCAATAATATCAAATTAGAGTTTGTGAATGTGTTTAATCTCTGCCTGTTCGCTATGGGTCCTGTTGTTGTAGTATTATGTATGATTTTTTCCCTGGGTTTGAACCGGGATGATATTTTCTTTTACGAGCTTTTATTGGCAGCGATAATTTATCTTTATTTCCTGAACGGCGGTTTAAGGGCCGCTGTTAACAGAAAATAAGAAATGCCGGGGGCTATACAATGAAAATAGTTTTTATGGGAACGCCTGAAGTTGCGGCAAAATGCCTTCGGAAAATTTCCGAATCCGGTTTTCATATATCCGCTGTCTTTACACAGCCTGACCGGCCGGCTAAAAGAAGCTCGGGAGCGCTGTTTTCCCCTGTGAAGAAAGTTGCCCTTGATTTAGGGTATGAAGTATTTCAGCCCGGAAGAGTCTCTTCCGGAGAAGGCAGAAAAATACTCGAAAACCTTTCTGCCGATATTTTCGTTATAGTGGCTTTCGGTGAAATCCTCAAAAAGGAAATCCTTGATATACCGCCCGGAGGATGCATCAACCTCCATTTTTCGCTCTTGCCGGAATACAGGGGGGCTGCCCCGGTGCAGTGGGCGATAATCGGAGGGGAGAAGGAAACGGGGGTTACGGTTTTTTATATTAACGAGCAGGTTGATGCCGGTAATATCATTGATTACAGGAAGGAAGAGATTAAAAGTGACGATACTTCTGAGACCCTGATGAACAGGCTGGGGGATATCGGGGCTGATTTGCTTGTGAAAGTTCTGAAAGATATCGAAAAAGGCGGCGCTGAATGCAAGCCCCAGACCGGCCGAAGCATTTCAAAAGCTCCGAAATTATCAAAAAAAGACGGCAAACTGGATTGGAATAAAAATGCCGTTTCTCTTGACTGTTTTATAAGAGGTGTATATCCATGGCCTTCGGCTTTTACTCATCTTGATGTTAACGGCAGGAAAATAATGGTTAAAATCCATAAGGCAAAAGGCGTAAAGTGCGATACGGCAGGAGAGCCGGGGGAGATAATCGCCGCGGATAAAAAAATAACCGTAAAATGCCCGGATGGCTGTGTTGAAATATTTAAACTCCAGCCGGAAGGCGGAAAAGTTATGGACGCTTCCGATTTCATCAATGGTTACCACATAAAGCCCGGAGATAAATTTGTTTAAGGACCTTGTTCTTCGAATTAATAATTACCGGGTCAGAAACAGGAAATACGGGTTTAAACCTTCGGAGATCCTTGTTCTGTGCCCCAAATGCCTTCAAAACCCGGAATGCGGGAAAGATATCCTGTCGGATTCCGGTTCATGCTGCAGGTGCGGCAAGTGCAGCGTCGCTGATGTGGTAAAGATTTCCGAAGACATGAAAGTTAACACCGCATTTGCCCCCGGCGGCAGGCTGGCATGTTCTTATGCGAAAGATAAGGCGTATAAAGCGGTTGTCGCGGTTGCCTGTCCCTTTGAGCTTGTTGCGGGTATAATAAAAACTTTTCCAAAACCGGTATATGCAGTGCGCAATATAACCCCCAAAGGGCCGTGTATCGAAACGAAAGTGGATCCGGAAGAAATAATTTATGGCATTGGCGTCTTTACAAAAGTCTAGGGCAAAAGCGTTTCATTCGCTTCTTGGGAACAAAAGAAACGCGAAGGGTGTAACAGTAGCGGCGGAAGATGAAAATAGCATAGTTATGCAGGCTTACCTGACAGAGCTTGTGAATAATATCATCAAACAGGAAAAACTGCTGGATTATTATATAGAACGCGTCTCGGGAAGAAAAAAATCCATGCTCGGGAAAGGGCTTCTTACGGCCCTCAGGTTCGGGTTCTATTTTTTGTTATTTGATTCGGAAATGCCGGAGTACGCGGCTGTTAACGAATCGGTTATGCTGTTGAAAGGGAAAAAGGAAAAGGGTTTTTTAAACGCTGTTTTAAGGAAGTATATAAGGGATAAAAGTAAATATGAACTGCCCCGGTCAGGTTCAATTAAAGATATCGCCGTCAGGTTTTCCCATCCGGAATGGTTTGTAAAGTTTGCGGTGGGTAAGTTTGGGCCTGAGAAAGCGATTTCTGTCTTTCAGGCCAACAATTCGGTTCCGCCGGTGTGGCTGAGGCTCAATTTACTGAAATCCGACAGGGAATCCCTGGAGCGGTTACTGAAGAGCGAGAACATCGTTTTCGAGAGGGATAAAGATATAGATTTCCTTTATAAGACGTATAAAATAAGAGGGTTGTTGTATAAAAAACTTTTTGAAGAAGGCGCTTTTTATGTCCAGGATAAAACTACGGTCCTGCCATGTTTGTACCTGGACCGGTTTGAAGGCAATGAGGTCCTGGATGTCTGTTCGGCTCCGGGAGGCAAAGCCACTTTAACGGCGCAACTGCTCGGAGGCGGCGGAAGAGTGCTCTGCATCGACAGGACGGCGGAAAAAACACGGTTAATCGGGCAGAATGCCCGGAGGCTGGGCCTGCATAATATTGAGATTGTTCAATGTGATTTCCTGAAGAATTGTGATAAAATCGAAAATCGATTGTTCGGAAAAATTCTTGTGGATGTCCCTTGCTCGAATACCGGCGCGTGGAGGAAAAGGCCTGAATCGAGGTGGTTGTTTACTCCATCGAGCTTCAGGGACATAACCGGAATTCAAAAGGGAATTCTTATAAAAGCTCTGTCTCTGCTTGCCAAAAAGGGAGTTTTGGTTTATAGTACTTGTTCCGTGCTTGATATAGAAAACAGGGACATCGTCCTGGACGCTATCAGCAGGGACCGGGAATTGGAACTGACATACGAAAAGCTCACACTGCAGGAAACAGGCGGTTCCGAAGGCGGTTATTTCGCGGCTATAAGGAGGAATTAACATATGGAAAACATCAGCACTCAACAGGTAGTGTTCCTGGCAGGCATTGTGTTATTCGCTGTTTCAGCGGTATTGTTGATTGCTTTTTTTCTTAAGCCCGCAAAGCAGGGTGAAACTATCATAAAAATATCTAAAAACGCTTCAAAAGAAAGAAGAAGATATGTCCGTATTCCGGTCGGAACTTCAATAAAATATAAAATTGTAGACCGGCAGGAATACCCTCTTTTCTGCAGCCTGTATTGTGTAAAAAAAGAGGGCGAAAGGATAGTTTCCGCGGGTGACGGCACAAAGAAAGGATATACCGCCAATATCAGCGCTTCGGGGGTCCTTTTTAAAGTGAAGGAAAAACTTTCGGCGGGTATGTTTCTTCACCTGACGATTGAAACAAGCAATAAAGAGTATTCGCTTGAACTTAACGGTAAAATCATCAGGGTGGATAAACATCCCGACCTCGGATTTTATGAGATAGCCGTCGCGTTTTTAAAACCCACAGAGGAAGAAGAATCCAAACTGGCTGAATTTGTTTCCGAACATTTCTTCTAATCAATGGTTATGCAGGATACTTTTGCGATAACGATTATTTTTATAGTGGCCGCGACTTTCATCGGCGCGTTTATAAAAGGCCGCTCGAAAGACAGGTGCCTCGATCATTTCTCCGGCGCTTTTGTTACCGTCATAACCAAAGATATGAAAACCATATGGGGCAGGTTAAAGGCCGAACATTCATCTCTTGAACTTTTTTATCCCGATGTTTACAGGGACGAAAAGGATAATCACATAGAAACAAGTTATATTATATATAAGAATGAATTTGCCGGTATTCTTATGCTGGTCAGGTTCCTTGGCCGGCTTAACGGGGAAGAGGGCAAAAAGAGGGATATCATACTTAAGAAAGCCTATCACCCGGGTTTTTTCCAGCGTGTTTCGAGAAACACGAGAAATATATTCGGCACGATAAAAGACTCTATTATGGAAATATCCGCTTTGTTTGTCGGTAAAATCAAAACCGCTGTCCCGGCCGGAAAATTTTTATCGGGACAGGAAAAATATGTCTCCCAGATACAGGGCCAGGTGGTTTCGGGTATAGGGATGTCGTATGAACCTGTTCTGGAACGGCATATCGGAAAACGTGTTGTGGTCTCTTACGTCCTGGATTCAAAAAAGCGCGAATTTTCCGGCATCCTGCGGGACTATACGGCGGAATTTATTGAGTTAATGGATACTGAGTTCAAGCTTTTGGATGATAAGCGCCCAGAAAAAGCGGATATCGTAATACCCCGCAGTATAGGTGTTGTAAGGCATTTGGGAGAATAGGCTGTCTTATGTTAACCGAGAGGGTAAAAATATGAAGGCTGTATATTTGGCTTTACTGGCGGCGCTTGTCTGGGGTGTCTGCCCTATACTGGAAAAAGCCGGATTAAAGAATATACCCGTATACGAAGGTGTGTTCATAAGGGCATTATCGGTTTTTCTTGCCGGTATGGTTATGTTCCTGGCTAAACCTTCCATGTTCAGGACTTTTACGGTGCCCAATGTCAGGGCTATAGTCTATATTATGCTCGGCGGATTTTTTGCGAGTATAGTGGGTCAGATGATATATTATAAGGCTCTCAGCGCCGGGGAAGCTTCCAAAATCGTTCCCATCGCGGGTTCCTTCCCGCTGGTAACGTTTATTCTGGGAGTGATTATATTCGGCGAAGCGATTACCGTCACAAAAATAATCGGTGTCATACTGGTTGTCAGCGGTATTTGCCTTTTAAAGTGAGAATAAGACTTCCTTGGCGGTTTAACATTCATTAATAAAAGGAGGCAGCGTGAGCGGTGTTTTCGGAGTGGTTTCAAAGAAAAACTGTACCGATATTTTATTTTACGGAACGGATTATCATTCTCATCTGGGAACCGAATACGGCGGTTTAGCCGTTCTCGGAGATGATTTTGCGCGTCAGATACATAATATAAGCCAGAGCCAGTTCAAAGCCAAGTTCTATGATGATGCGAAATCCATGAAAGGCAATAAAGGGATAGGCGTGATAAGCGCTTTTGAGGAACAGCCTATATACCTTAACTCGAAGTTCGGCGCTTTCTGTGTGGTTATGAACGGGTTGGTTGAAAACGCGAACGAACTCGCGGACAAACTTATGGAAAAAGGTATTTCTTTCAGCGAGTTCAGGAAAGGCAATGTCAACCAGACCGAACTTGTGGCCAAACTGATAAATCAGGGAAAAAGCATTGTTGACGGCATTGAGAATGTTTTTGATTCAATAACAGGTTCCTGCTCGCTTCTTCTGCTGAATAAAGACGGGGTTTACGCCGCCAGAGACCGCTTTGGGTATACGCCCCTTGTAGTCGGGCAAAGCGAAGATGCCATGGCGGTTACATCGGAAACAATAGCGTTTCTAAACAGCGGTTTCAGCATAGTCAAATATCTCGGGCCCGGAGAAATAATGCTTCTGAATGAAGGAGATATGATACAGAAAAAGGAACCCGGCAAAATTAACCAGATTTGCGCTTTTTTATGGATATACACAGGTTTCCCGGCTTCGAGTTACGAGGGAATAAACGCCGAAACTGTCAGGGAAAGATGCGGCAGTTTTCTCGCCAAGCATGACAGAGACCTGGAAATAGACGTTGTATCGGGTGTTCCCGATTCGGGAACGGCCCATGCCATAGGTTACTCGATGGAATCGAAAAAGCCTTTCAGGCGGGCGCTTGTGAAATATACGCCGGGTTACGGAAGGAGTTACACTCCTCCTTCCCAGGACACAAGAGACCTTGTAGCGAGGATGAAACTTATCGCCATTAAAGATATTATAGAAGGCAACAGGATTATAATATGCGACGATTCTATTGTAAGGGGGACGCAGTTGAAGAATTACACGGTTAAAAAATTGTGGGATGCTGGGGCAAAAGAAGTCCATGTGCGGCCCGCGTGCCCGCCGTTGATGTTCCCATGCAAATTCAATCGCTCCACAAGGACAATCCACGAGCTTGCTACGCGCAAGGCTATCAGAAGCATCGAAGGGCATGACCCGGAGGATGTAAAAGAATATGCGGATAGTTCATCCGCAAAATATAAAAAGATGGTTGATTGGATAGCCAAAGACCTTGAGGTTACTACTCTCAGATATCAGACCGTTGACGATATGGTGAAAGCCATCGGACTGCCCCGCGAAAAGATATGCCTTCATTGCTGGACGGGGGAATGTCCGAAGAAAGGCCGATGTTCCGGTTGTCAATGATTGACGGCAGAATCAGGTCAGTGAAAAAGGCATCAGTAAAAGCAGTGTAGAAGATTCAAATCCGGGTTTGGTATTGAATCTTATATTAATAGGGCACAGGATATATAGAGGGGGAAAAATGAAAAAATCGTTTGTTATGTTTATTATCGCCTGTTTTCTTGCCACTAACTCTGTGGCGGGGCTTTTTGCGAAAGATACCGATAAAATCGGCCGCATTACCATAGATAAAAACACGGCCATACTGGAAAAAGAAGTAAAGTTCTACAGGGCATGGTCCGCCGCGTACGGCGTCCTGAAAAAAATGGGTAAAATAACGTATAAAAATAAAAACGCCGCCAGAATCGAAGCGAAAATCGATGACGCGAAAGTTAAGGTGATAATAGAGGAAGAAGATGACAAACTTGTTGTCATCAAAATCAATGTTCAGGACAGCTCTTCCGAAGGCAACGCGCTTGTCAGGGAAATAGCCGGCAAGGTGAATGACAGGATGTAGATTAAGGTTAAGGTTTAGGCCTTCCTTTTCCCCTTGACAAATGGCTTAAATTGATTATAATTCATAGTATGAATGAAAATCATTCACAGCATGAATTTATTTACAAAAACAGGGTGATTACACCTTCTCTTAAGGAAGCAGCAAAAGCTCATCCTGTGATTATTATTACAGGGGCAAGGCAGGTAGGGAAAAGTACCTTGTTGAGACATGCTCATCCTTTCAATAACTGGAAATATATAAGCCTGGATGATTTTGAAATACTTGAGCAGGCTGAAAATGATCCTGATAGTTTATGGGTGGGAGCTAAGAGGATAGTATTAGATGAGGTTCAAAAATCTCCTAAAGTTCTTTCGGCGATAAAAAAAGTTGTTGATAGTAAAGATAGAAATATATCTTTTGTGCTCTCCGGTTCCGCAAACCTTATGTTAATGCAGAAAGTTAGCGAATCTCTTGCCGGGCGTGCTGTCTATTTTAACCTTTTGCCGATGAGCTATAGTGAAATGGCAGGAACATCCCCCGGCAATTTGCTGTCCGGCCTTTTAAACTCGGATTTTCCCGAAGAGAGCAAAATAAGCGTTTCCACTGAAGATACTTTTAGGTTAATGCACAGAGGTTTTATGCCGCCCTTGATTACGTTCAAATCTTCTTCGGAATATCTGAGATGGTGGGAAGGATATGTGTCAACCTATTTGGAAAGGGACTTGAGGCAATTATCACAGATAGAATCACTTGTGGATTTCAGAAGAGTTATGGAATCAGCGGCTCTTCGCAGTGGTCAGATAATGAATCAAACGGATATTTCCCGCGACATTAAAGTAAGCCAGCCTACGGTTTACAGGTATTTGAATATTCTTGAAACAAGCTGTTTGATTACAAGGATAAACGTATATGCAAAAAACAGGAATAAACGTCTTGTAAAAACGCCTAAAATATACTGGCTTGACCCGGCCCTGGCAGTGTACCTTTCAGGTTATTATGATATGGAAGCTATGGAGAAATCGAGGGAAATGGGGGCTTTTTTTGAGACGCTTGTTCTTCTGCACCTGAAAATAGCCTGTCAGGATTTAATTCCGAGGGCTAACGTATTTTACTGGAGAACTGTTTCCGGCAGTGAAGTGGATTTTGTCGTTGAGCATGGTAGAAAATCTATTGTTTTTGAGGTTAAATGTACAGATAAAGCGAAGTATTCCGATACGAAAAGCATTTTGGAGTTTATGCGCGAACATACCGAAACCACAGCGGGAGTTTTGGTATATGCGGGAAACGAGGTAAAAATGCTTAGCAAAAAAGTTATTGCCGTGCCCTGGCAGTTCTTATCTTAACCCTGTCCTCGGCCTCTAACTGTCCGAAGCGAAACTTCGGACAGTTGACACAGGATGAGCCCCTAATAAAGGGAGGAAATTTCTATTGCGTTATATTAACAAATATGTTAAATTAACGCTATGAAATGGGGTAAATTTATAGATGAATATGCGGCTCTTCCGGTTATCGATGCGGATCTCCTTACAGCGGGGATTGTTAATTCCCGGCCGCTAAAAGTACAGCTAAGCCGTTGGGTAAAAGCAAAAAAGCTCATTCAGGCAAAAAGAAGTATCTATCTTTTTGCGGAACCATATCGCAGGACAACGCTTTATGAACCGTATCTGGCGTCTTTACTGAAGAGGCCGTCGTATATCAGCCTGGAAAAAGCGTTGGAATATCACGGGCTTATTCCCGAAGCTGTGCCTGTTTTTACGTCTCTGACAACAAAAAGACAGGGTAGGTTTATTTCAGAGGCGGGAGTTTTTGCGTATAGACATATCAAGAAAGAGCTTTTTTGGGGATACGCTTCAGTTACGGTAAATGGTCAAACGGGTTTCATCGCTTTTCCGGAAAAAGCTCTTCTTGACCTATTCTATCTTAACGGAATGAAAGTTTCACAGGCGTACCTGACAGGTTTACGGCTCCAGAATGTCGCAAATATAAATAAGGATAAGCTGTTTGCTTACGCAAAAAAGTTCAAAAGCGCGGGTATTTTGCGCGCCGTGAAGGAAGTTAATAAATATATAGAGTCGTATAAAGACGAAGAGAAAACATTATGAAAGATTATGTATTGGAACTTGCCGCTAAACAAAGCGGGATGAACGCTAAATTAAATGTAATGCGCGAGTACCTGCAGGCTTATATCCTCAGGGTAATGCATGACAATGGCGCGTTTTCAAATTTGGCGTTTGTGGGAGGGACCGCTTTGCGTTTTATGCACAGGCTTCCTCGTTTTTCCGAAGACCTCGATTTTTCGGCGGAGAATATTAAAGGCCTGGCATTTGCGGAGCTTATGATGAAAATCAAGGAAGAATTATCCCTTGCCGGATACAATGCCGGTGTGACGTTTAATGATGCAAAGACCGTGAATTCGGCGTTCGTAAAGATTAAGGAATTGATGAAAGACGCCGGTATTTCACCCTTTGCCGAGCAAAATATTTCTATAAAGATTGAGGTTGATACAAATCCTCCGAAAGGGGCTGTTACCGAAACAATGGTTGTGAACAGGTATTTTCCTCTTTCGTTTCTAACATATGAAAAAAATTCATTATTCGCGGGTAAAGTACACGCCGTTCTTAGCAGGGAATATACAAAAGGCCGTGATTATTTTGACCTTGGCTGGTACCTGTCAAAATGGCCCGGTATTGCGCCGAATATTGTCCAGTTGGATAATGCCTTGAAACAAACGGGCTGGAAGAAAGAATTTCCTATGGAAACAACATGGCGGAACATTGTTTTCGAGGTGGCAAGCAAGGTGGATTGGGCAAAAGTAAAAAGGGATGCGGAAAATTTCCTCGAACGCCCGGAGGATATGAGTGTATTTACAAAAGAAAATATTTTACGTCTTCTGAGAGAGTAATCTCAATACCATCAACCTTGGCCTCAGCCTGTTTTTTTCTTGCCTTAAGCCTCGATTAAATTTTATTAAATACCTTTTCGTATTCCTTTACGACTGTTTCCCATTTAAAATTTGTATCAGCCTGTCTTTTTGCCAGAAGAGCTATTTTTTTGACCTCATCGGGTTTTGTGGCAAGTTTTTTTAAGATATTTGAAAGAGAACCTTCCTCCTTTTCAAAAATATATCCGCAGTCAGGTATAACTGATTTGTTAAAAGGGGAAGATATTACCAGTGGGGCCGTTGCAGCATCCATAGCGCGCAACAGGGAAGGATTGGTTCCACCGACTTCGTGGCCGTGGATATAAATGAAAGCCCCCCGATACAATGCATTTAACTTTTGCTGATCCCTGATAAAACCTGTAAATATAACTTTTTTGTTGGCCGCCTGCTTTAATTTTGCCATAAAATCGGGATTATAAGGAGAGTCGCCAACGACAACTAACGGCATATCGATATCGGCCTTAACATATTCTTTGATTATCAGTCCGGGATTATTTTCAGGTTCGAGCCTTGCTACCAGAAGAAGGTATTTTTTTTCGGGGATTCCAAGTTCATTATAAATATTTGTATTTGATATATCGTGGTTTGAAGCGCCGTATGGTATGTAAACGGAATCCGCGTTATATTCATCTTTGTAGTATTTTTGCATAGCGGGATTATCCGTGATGAGCACGTTTGCCATCCATTTACACAACAGTTCAACGAATTTATAGTATTTTCTCTCTATCGCGTTCCATTTCAGCCTTTGCCATCCGAGTCCGTCTGTATGGACGACTACTTTTTTGCCGAACAGGCGGAGCAATAAGAAAAACGGGGCATTTGCCGGGTCCACGAAAAACACAACTTTTACATCCCGGAAAAGCACGTGTATTGAAGACAGAAAAGAATGGATTATGCTTTCCAGCGGTTTAATGCGCATTGTGGGGAGATAAACCAGTTTAATGCCCTTGAGGTTTTTGGGCTTGTCCTCGAAATAGTTGCTCCGGCAATAAACAATTACTTCGTTATTCCCTTTTGAAACGAGGCCGAGAGCGAGTTCTTCCACAAGCGTTTCATAACCGCCGTAACAGGCCGGTATTCCTCTGGAACCCAAAAAAGCGACTTTCACTGAGAATCTCCCGGGTTGTGTTGTATTGCTCCCAAAGAAGGGTTTCTATTTTCAGGTATTATATGCCCAAAAATATCTCTTTTCTGCCCGGTGTATATTCCCTTGCCGATACAGGGCGAGTTTTCCTGAAGTTTGAAACCGTTAATTTCCGCCGGGGTTTTTGTGGTAAATAAAGGGTTATCAGACAGGTTACCTTTTATTTTCGCGTTAAGATTGTCCATTTTGTTAATATCTTTGACCGTTCTGTCATCCCATATGTAAAACTTATCGGATTTCAAATTATAAAAAAGATTATTGTTTATTGAAAGTTTATTATCCGAGCTCAGCCTGTCCACGTAAATAGCGTATACATTTTTATTGTTAGCCACGACTATATTGTTGAATACGGAGATATTGTTTGTATGGTCCACATTTTTGGTGAAATCGCTGGCAATGACAAGTTCGGCCTTAATCTGATGTGATTTGCCTGAGTCTAAGGCGTTGTTAAAGAGGGTATTGTTATAAACCACGCTGTTTGAACTGTCAAATATGCATATGCCGGCGCCGTCATTCTCGTAGCATATGTTGTAATAAACTTCATTATAGTCGCACCACTGGTCAAGCTGTATGCCGTTGCCGTCAAATTTTTTTGTATCCCTGTTCCTGTAACAGACATTATATCTGATTATGTTATGATCGCCCGTGTCCTGTTTCGCGTCCTTGGCGTAAGTATGGATGCCCGTGCATCCCAGGTGTTTCAACCCGTTGTTAAAAACCTCGTTTTCTTCGATAATATAATAACTGCCGTTTATTTCCATTCCGTGATGCCCGTTGTTGTATACACGGTTTCCCGCGATTAAGGTCTCTGAGCCCCGTTTACAGTTAACTACATCAATGGCGATACCGTGTGTTTCATTGGAGAATACTTCATTGTTGATTATTTTGTGGTTGATTCCGGCATAACCGCCTATCCATATACCAAGCCCGTTATTTTTGACCACACAGTTTTTGATTGTTATATGATGGCTTCCTTCTCTGATAATGATGCCTCTTTCGAAGTGATTGGATATCGTAATATTTTCAAAGACAATGTTTTCTGCGTGTGAGAAAATTACGGAAGACATTATGACAGGCTTTTCTCCCTCTGCTGCTTTGATTATGATTGGTTTCTCGGGGGTTCCTTTGCCGAGGATAATGAAGGGTTCCCGGTAAGGCCCATAGTCGTCATATAGCAGGATTGTATCTCCGGGTTTGACATCAGACCATCTGATTTGAAAGAAAGAGGCAAGAGAATTTTCTTTTTTTACCTTGTGATTTGGATAGATGTCTATGTTTTTTCCGAAGACAGGGATGGGAAATAACCAGATAAGCAATACAAATAAGATATGGATTTTCAAAATGCGCATAGTTAATACTCAGATTCTTATTCTTAAATTTAGATTGTCACCACAAGTGTAATAATACAGGTTTAAAATTCAGGTGGCAAATGCCTTTTACTTTATATTTATAATCAGTGTTAATTCCTTTTACGAAGCCCAATATTGTTTTCCAGTCATTTAGATTGTGATAAACAGCTATTGACATTCTGGGCTTATTTGAGCGGATAGTGTTTATTCCCCCCCTTAATACTTCCAGTTCGCTGCCTTCGACATCTATCTTGATATAATTTACAGGCTTATCCTCCTTATAAAAAATATTATCTATTGTGGTTGCCTTTATTCGGTTGGATGCGTTTTTCCCTATAGCAGAAGATATTGAGTTGCTATTGATAGAAACTTCATCTGAACTGCCATCATTTAAAGCGCAGTTTAATATCTTTATGTTATCGGCATTCTTAAATGTTTTTTTGAGAGCTTTGCAGAATATTTCCAGCGGTTCGATAATATAAATGAACTTACAGTTTTTATAGTGTTTTAAAGAGAATATACCCTCGCTTGCCCCGCAATCTGCGACGACGTCAGTTGTTTCAATTGGTGTGTTACTAGCCTCATAATAATGCCAGTCATCCTCATTGAAACATTCCGATATCACCTGGTATAAGTCTTTAATTGGAAACTGGACAGGCCAATATAAAACATTTTCAATGTTTTTTAACTGCACAACTAGAAAATGGTCACCTTCACCTTGTTTTATGTATTTGATATGCCTGGAAGCTCTGGTTTTTAATTTTGGCTCAAATAAGACACGAAGAATTTCACTTAAATTTACATAAGGTGAATATTTTTTATAATGCAAAAGATACTTAAATAATATTTTTAATCTTCTGTGAACATGAATTTTCATTTAAATAGTCTGTGCCTATCAATTAAGTTTCTGATTTTGATTCCCCAAGAATCCCAGTTTAATTCATGCTCAAATTTGTCCCGGGCATTTTTACACAAATTAACATAGGTGTTTTTGTCGCTCCAGATTTTTTCAATGGTCTTTGCATAGTCTTTAAATCCTGCTTCTAACGGCAACAGGTAACCGGTGACTTTATTTTCTATATGTGCGGAAACTCCTGCCACATTCGTGGAAACAGCCGGTAATCCATATGCCGCAGCTTCGCATAAAACGGTGGGGGAGCAGTCCTTTCTTGTTGGTAATATAAATATTGACGCATCCATAAATATATTATGCATTCTAATCGCCTGCTCGCTATTTTCTTTATTTAAATGGCCTACAATATTGATTCTGGGATTTTTTTTGTGATGAGGAAGGGCAATACCGGTTAATAGGGTCAATTCTGTCGGAATCCCTCTCCTGTTAAGTTCTTCCATTGTTTCTACTGCAATGTCCCCGCCTTTTCTTTCCCAGTCACTGCCTGAGAATAGCAGTTTTAAAATAGTTTTGTCTTTGTTTCTCCTGTTTAATATTTCACTGCGTTCCGGGATATTTTCTATATTTGCCCCCAGAGGGATAACATAAATTTTTTCTTTGTCGCAGTCATAATCGTTTATGGCGCTCTTAGCGGCCCAATCAGAAGAAAAAATAACAATATCGGCTTTATCCATGATGTTTTGATCGACCTGGTGGTACCATTTTTCAGCAATAGGCAGAAGATTGGAAAAATCAGAATAGTAATTGACCAGCAATTTAGAAGTAACATCCGAATAATAAATTATCGGAATATCGCAGTTGACATCATTTAATAATACGCCGTGAGAAATAGCGAAAAGAATATCAGGTTTTGTTTTGTTGATTTGTTTATGAATACTTTTAGCAAATTCTTTTGTTACAAAGGAAGCATGGAAATAATGAAATCTCTGGCCAAGAAATATCTTAGTAAGTTTATTGAGGATTTTCCCCAAAATAAAGAATTTGTTGTGTTCTGGCACCAGAGGTATTATTTCTCCGCAATATTTTTCCAATGCCTTGAGCATGGGGTATTGTGTCCCTGACCATGCATTTTTATCGTTTATGTTAAACCATGTGCAAAAACCTATTTTCATTTTATCATCTTTTTTTATTTTCAATCCGCTTAAGAAGCGGATTGAGTCTTTTTTTAATCTTGTACCATTGAATTATACTAAAAATTGAATTATATCTAGGCTTTATTCCAGTAGAAAGATACAGATATAAGGCTGAAAGACGGTGAGGATCGGTGTATGCAAATGCTCTTACAAAATTTTCTCTAGCGAAAAAACTCAAGGTGCGAAATGTAAGTGCAAATGACAATCCCTTTTTACTACGGTGAGATTTTGACAAGAAAAGAAACATCCCAATGCCAACTTTATCTTTCGTTCTTTTATCGGACAGAGAAGAAGAACATCCAATTAATTTATCCTTATAGTATAATAATGAAGCCGTGTCTGGAGCTATCATATGCGATATGATTTCGTCTTCAATCCTTTGCTTGTTCCATATACCGAATTCTCCATCTGAATTTAATAAATCTGCCCACGCCTGCTTGTCTACAGTGTTGTCGGGAGAGCGAATCTTATAGTCTTCAGGTAATTTCCAATCATAATTTATATACTGCTTTAAAATATCTATAGGAAACTCGATTTTTACCTGAGGATAATAAAAAATGTGCAAAAATGCTTTTATCCGCATAAGGTTCTTTTTAAGAAAAGATGTTCTATTCATAAGCAATTATTTTTTTAACATATCCTTTATTAAAAATAAAAAATGTTCCGGAATAACCTTTAAAAAATATATCATAACTATATAAATGATTATCCCAAAACCTATGCTTAAATATGTGTTTTTAATGAAATAAAGGAGCAAAAAAAGTATTATATTTGTAAAGATAATTTTTGTCCATATAGGAAATCTTATAAAATTACCGATATGTTTGATGACAAAGAAAGATACAATTCCCAATATCAGTAGTTCACAGATAACAGTTGCCCATGCCGAGCCGATATAGCTGTATTTTGGTATCCATATTGAATTTAAAAGTATATTCACACTTGCTGCAAGAGCAGTAATCCACCACCCAAAATGAACTACACCGATGGATAAACATAGCGACATTGTAAGTAGGGATAAAAAAAGCAGCATCCCCACCCAGGCTAAAATATTTAGAACGTCTGCGGAAGGGAGAAAGTCCAAGCCGTAAATTGAGCGCACTATCAAAGGAGCGATAAACGGGATAGAAATTGCAACTGGCAAAGTGATAACTAAAAATGTCTCTATAAGCTGTGTGTAACGTTCCTTAAGAAGTTGTCTGTTTTCAAGCGCCCATTTTGAAAAAATGGGTATTATAGGGTTCAGGATTGTTACCGCCAGCATGGCGGTCATATCTAAAAACCTGTATGCGGCGCTGTATATGCCCACTTCATAGTCGGATTTCATCGAGGCCAGCATAAAAATATCAATATGGGAATTGACGGTTGCGAATAAAGCCCCAACACCCATGGGAAGAGCCAGTTTCATTATATTTTTTATTATAGATGGTTTGATTGTAAGTTTCGGTTTTAGAATTTTTGTAGCCAGATAAAGGGCAAAAAACGCATAAAATACATTTGCAATAATATACGCCAAAGAAACAGAAAAAATGTTTTTAACTAAGAGAATAGCGGCCAAAGACAAAGTAAAATATATTATTCCATAAAAAAATGCCGTATAGGCGGAGAATAACGGTTTATTATAAACCTGATATAAAGGCTCAAAAAAACGAAGGTTGAACAGCGGCAGAAAAATAACTCCAAGAGTTAAAATAAAAAAAATGTCTTTTCTTAAGAAGTATGCGGCTGTTATGCCGGGAATAATGAATAACAGAGCCAGTCCAATGCGCAAAACCAGATAATTCCCGAGATAAACATCCTTAGCTTCTTTTATCTGGGCTATATCTTTGGCGAACACGCTCGGAGTTCCGACTTCTGAGAAAATAAATAAAAGCCCAAAAAAAGTAAGTATATAAGAGAATTGTCCCAGTTCACGGGGCCCCATTAAACGCCCTATTAAAATGAAAACTATAATGCTTATAAGTCCGGTAAAAAATCTGCCAATGGCCTGGGCTGAGACATTATGAATATAAGAAGTTGAAGCTTTCATTTTTACCAGTTCTCGCCGCTTATGGCTTTTTTGTATAACTCAATGTAATCTTTTGCCATCCTCTTAACCGAAAAGTGTTCTTCTGCGTAATCTCTGCAGTCTTTCGGTTTTATGGAACCGATGTTTTTCATCGCGTCTGATAACTCATTTGTATTATGGCATAAAAATCCGTTTAATCCGTTTACAATCTGTTCAGGGACGCCGCCTGCCGCGAGTGAAATGACAGGTGTGCCTGACGCGAAAGCTTCTAAATTTACAAGAGGGAAGGCGTCGAACCACCTCGGTGTCTGTATTAACGCGGCTGCTTTCTGCAGATATTCGTTTGTGCCTTTAATTTCACCTATATATTTTATGCTTGGGGATAAGAACAGCATAGGTTTTATAACAAAATTATAGTAGATCCTATCGGCTACGTTGCCTGCCAGCACCAATTGGCGTTTGGATTTTCTTGCCGCTTTTATGGCTATGTACTGGCCTTTATACCGCGCAATTTTGGATATATGGATGAAAGGTTCCGTTTTTTTGAGGTTGAATGGCCAGTTGTCTAAATCCAGGCCGTAATAAACATATTTAGCGGATTTTCCGCATAGTTCTGCATGCGCGCGGCTGCATGCGACGAGATTGGGGCGACTGTAACCCGGGCCCGGCGGTATGCAGGTAGAGATTATAAAAGGGAATTTATCCGGGTGCCGCAGGACAAAAAGATTCTGGAAAGACCAGTCGTGTATAACATCCACTTTTTCCTTTTTTAAAAACTCCGATACGGCGTTATATAAAGGCTCTTCTGATATAATATCGGATTTTGAATGGATGCTTGAGGGGGCTTTTGCGGAATCGTAAGCCGGGATTTCTATTGTTTTTCCCGAACAACGGCTTCCGGGAGTGGCGAAAAGTATTACTTTGTTGCCTTCTTTTACCAGTTGTTCAACCAGGATATGCACAACACGTTCAATGCCGCCGTAGCCTTTCGGCGGTGTAGTCTTATAAACAGTGGATAATATTGCTATCTTCATTATTTTTTTACCTTGAGAACTTTTTTAAAGGCGCGGCAGACATCCCGGACATCATCCTTTGTCAAAGCAGGGGACAGAGGCAGTGAAATTGTCCTTTCTCCTATCCATTCCGCATTGGGAAAAGAGCCCTTTTTCCAACCGTAATGCTTCCTGTAGTAAGGGTGCAGGTGGACGGGAATATAATGAACCCCCACTCCTATATTTTCGGCAGTCAAAGCATGGAGGGCCCAATCCCGTGTTTTCCCGAGTTTTTTTATGTTTATTAACGGTGTATAAAGATGGAAAGCGTGTTTTGTGCGTGGTTCGGGGTCTAGGGGAAGATAGCATGGCAAATCGGCTAACTCTTTATTATATCTTTCCCATATGGCTTTGCGTTTTTTCCAGTAAAGGCCGATGCGTTTTAACTGGTGAATGCCCATTGCCGCCTGAATGTCCATCATATTGTATTTAAACCCGGGGTAAATAACCTGATAATGTTTGTACCCCTCATCGGCAAATCGTTTCCACGCGTCTTTGCTCATTCCGTGCAGAGCCAGGACTTTTATTTTTGATGCCATTTCTTTGTTTCTTGTTATAACCATTCCTCCCTCGCCGGTTATGATGTTTTTTGTTACGTAGAAACTGAAGCATCCCAATTGCCCGAATGTACCGGTCTTTTTTCCATGGTATTCCGATTCAATGGCATGGGCACAGTCTTCGATGAGTGTTAGGTTATGTTTTTTACAAAGAGATACTATCGGATCCATATCGCAGGGCCGGCCGGCAAAATGGACTATTAAAACAGCTTTCGTCTTTTTCGTTATTTTTTTCTCGATTTCCCGGGGGTCGATATTCATCGTTTTTCTGTCGCAGTCTGCCAGGACAGGTGTTGCCCCTGAATGGATGATTGCGTTGATTGTTGCGCAAAATGTCATAGGGGTGGTAATTACTTCATCGCCCGGCCCCACTCCGCTGGCCAGCATTGAGAGATGCAGAGCCGCGGTGCATGAATTCAACGCTATCGCAAAAGGGGAGCCTTTGTATTCGGCAAAGTCGTTTTCGAACCGGGCTACTTTCGGACCGGTTCCTATCCAGCGTTTTTTTATCGAGTCCTGTATTTCAAGAAGTTCTTCTTTGCCGATGGCGGGGGAGCCGAAGACCAGAAATTTTTTTCTGGGGCGGCAGGGTTTTCCTCCGTATAAAGCAAGGTTATTTTCAGCTCTTTTTTTGTAATTCATCTAGTATGCTCTTTCTTTTTATGGACTGGAAAATTTTTCTGTACAGCGCTGTTGCCTGATGAGGGTGTTTTCCCTGCAATGACCTTGCGACCGGCAGAAAAACAGGAATACTGCAGCTGTTCATTATAATATCCGCGAAGATATATTTTATCCTCCTATAAAAAGGAAGCCCCGGGTAAAATCCTATTGAAGCAAGAGTCTCTATCAGATGAGGCGATTTTTTATACCATATTGACAGGGCTTTCCCTTCCTTTTTCGCTATATTAAGGAACTGTGTTTCATCAAGATTGTGATAATGATACCCCAATGCGGCAGGGTTGTAAATTACTCTAAGATTATGGTGTGATAACCTCTCGGAAAGTTCAAGGTCCTCATGCCAGTTCAGACCGGTGTCAAAATATCCGTATTTATCCAAAAAAGACTTCTTAACTGATATGTTGCATGTGTAAAAGGCTTTCCAGTCAAGGATTTTCCTGCCTTCCCATAAGTCGAAACTCGCGTCAAGGTGCAGCGCTGTGAAAAAAGAATCTTTTATTGAAGGGTGTATCGTGACTTTACCCAAAACCGCGTCTGATTCTTCTGTATATTTTTTATGTGTTTTGAAATGCTCTTCCAGCATCTTTTCGGATGGTAATATATCATCATTTATCAGCAGGAGTATTTCTCCGCGCGAATGTTTGATTGCGTTATTCCTTGCCGGATTAGCGCCTGCTTTTTCCTGCCTTAAGTAAATGCAGTTAAAGGATGTGTCATCCAGAAAATCCTGTATATGCGTTTGTATGTTATCATCTGAGCCGTCATCAGAAACTATTACCTCGAATAAATCTTCCGGCAGGCTCTGCTTTTTTAAGTATTTTAAGCACATAACCAGAATATCGGCGCGGTTATGCGTCGGAACTATAACTGATATAATAATCTTTTTGCCTTTCTGATGCATAAAATCAAACCTTAGTCCGGTTGTTTTGCAGGCTACATATTAACCGGTTTGCATATGTTTCTCAACGTGAAAATGAAGCATTTACCCATTCGAATCGCCTTATCCTTTTTTGTCTTGTTCCCTATGAGTAAAGATGTTGAATAATAAATAATAAATCTTATTAAGAATCCTGCGGCGGCTGTTATGTCATAAAGTATCAGGGAACGTTTATTAAAATGGGCGTAGATGTTTCTGAGATTTTTCAGCCAAAGAGTAGAGAAATGTGTATTGTTATCCTGCATTTGGACACTGCTTCCCTGGAGGTGAGTTATTTTTAAGAAAGGCAGGTAGTAAACCTTAAACCCAGATGATCTTATCCTGCAGCCCCATTCTATGTCTTCCGAAAACATGAAGATTGTTTCGTTGAGCAATCCTGTCTTTGCCAAAATCGATTTTCTGACCATACAGGCTGCCCCGCAGATCCAGTCCACCTCAGTTTCTTTCATATATTTTTCTGAATTCAAAAAAAGCCCCTTGAAGACAGAGGGAAATATTTTTGATAGAAAAAAATAGTAGTTCAGGGCGGTTGATAAAGACGGTTTGTAACCTGCGTCCCCGACCTGGTGACTACCGTCGGGAAATACCAGTTTACAGCCGCTGATACCTGTATCAGTATGCGAGGACATAAACTCAAGCCACCTTTCCAGCAAAGTGCCGTCTTCGATGAAGCAATCGGGGTTTAATAAAAGCAGGAAATCTCCCTTTGCTTCTTTTATGCCGATGTTATTTGCCTTGGAGAAACCTAAATTCTCGCGGTTGCGTATGATTTTTACACCCGGAAAATTTTCTTTAAGCATAGATATGGAATTGTCGGTGGAAGCGTTATCTATGACAATGATTTCACAGGGTATCTTCCCTGTATTTTTCAGAATAAGGGATAAGCATTTTTTAAGTATTTTTTCCGTGTTCCAGTTTACGATTATGATTGATAGTTTTATCATTTTTAAATCTTGTTTTTTTGTGTTTTTTTAACAGCACTTTCCAGTATCGAAAAAGTTTCCTCTGCGGCTTTCTGCCAGCTGAAATTCCGGGCTCTGTCCATTCCCTTTTGAGACATTTCTCTCCTGAGTTTTTCCGATAGCCAGACTTTTTTTATTGATTCTGCAATTTCGCCGATGTTGTTCGGGTTTACCAATAGGGCAGCATTTCCGGCAACCTCCGGCAGGGAAGTAACATTAGATGTTATTACAGGTGCCCCGCATGCCATTGCTTCAAGCACAGGCAGACCGAATCCTTCATAGAATGGCGCATAAATCATAGCTAGGGCGTTACGATATAAAGCCCTGAGCATTTCGGGTCGGACGTATCCCGTGAAATTTATTATGGAGTGCAATTCCGGGTTTTCTTTGAATGTTTTATGTATCCCGCCGGAAAGCCATCCTTCGGGGCCGGTGATTATCCAGCGTAGTTCCGGCAAAGATTTATATATTTTTTTTAAAGCAAGCAGAATGCCCTCTATATTTTTTCTCGGCTGAAGAGAACCCACAGAAAGCAGGAACGGTTTTTTTATGCCTGCTTCCGTCAGCAGTTTTGTGTCTTCAGGAGATGTTTTTTCGGTATAAAAATCGTGGTCTATTCCGTTATAGACGGTTTTTATTTTATTTTCTTCAATCTTGTATTTTTTAATCATATCTTTTCTTGAGTATTCGGAAACGGTGATTACGCTGTTGGCTTTTTTGATAAAGTAAGGAACGGAAAAATGAAGTCTTAATCTTTCCGGAAGGGTAAAGTAACGGGGGAATATTTCGTAACTTATATCGTGCACTGTCAGGACTGTCGGGCAATTGTGGAAAAACGGGCCGTGGTATTGAATGTGCAGGACATCGGGTTTTTCTTTTCTTAATGATTTTGGCATTTCAAAAAGATAGCGCCGTAGGGGCGATTTGGATTTTAGGGTTATTAATTTCACATTGGAGTTATTATTCGTGATGAGCGTTTTTCCTGCGGGAGAAATGTAAATTATCCATTTATGTCGGGGATATAATTTGAGCAGATTGTTGACTAAATTTATTGTGTAAGTATTATTCCCCGCGAGGTTTTTGCCTATGCAATGGGCGTCTATGGCTATTTTCATACCTGATCCTGCCCATTTTCTTCCGGTGAGTTTTTGAGGCAGATTATGAGGCCTCCTATAAAAGCGACAGGCAGGAAAGCGCTGTCTCCTATATTGCCGAGTTCAAACATCCCGTGGAGAAAATTCGCGGCAAGGCCCGCGATTAATCCGAGGATAAATAAAACCACTACCCTGTCGCCGCGCTTAAGCGCGTTAAATCCTTTAAAAAAGAACGCTATGTAGATATATATGAATATTAAAGCCGCCGGAATGCCAAGTTCCGCCGCTGTATGAAGATAGACATTGTGTACGGTAGGTGTATTGCCGACAAAAGGAGTATAGGATGTCATAGACTCGTAATTTTTAAGGCCGGTTCCGGATAGAGGCCGCTCCCTTATTATTTGGAAAGCTGTTTTTGCCAGTGTAATTCTGTTTGCCGCGGCGTCATAATCATCTCTTTTCAGCCTTTGTTGTATGTGGCGGTAGAAAGGCAACGCCGCGATTATGATTACAACCGCTACCGCGATTAGTATGCGGGCAATCCCGGCGAATTTTATATTTATTTCGTTTCTGGACATCAGTATGAACATTATCAAGATAATCGAGAAAAAGAAAGACAGCCATCCGCCTCTTGAAAAAGTCAGAATAAGGGTTAAAACACCGAGAGAAAAAGAGGCCATATGGAATATTTTATATTTTGATTTTTCCGAGATAAAAGAAAATATGAATAATGCGGGAAGCCAGCAGTTTAAGAATTTTGCCAGGGCGTTTGCGTGCCCGAGAAACCCGACAGCCCTGATTATCAGCGCGCTTCCGTATCTCAGTTTTAAGGCGTCGTCTTCCCATCCGAGAAACTGAAGATTCAGACGTCCCGGGAAAAAGTACTGTATAATACCTATAGCGGATGAAAATATTACCGTGAAGGCTATGCAGTTCAGGATGAAAGGCATATAACTTTTTGAATCGGACAGGTTAGCGATGTAAAAATAGCAAAGCAGGAATTCCATGGCAAATACGAAACCATATAAGACATTGTAGGGTTTTGCCGCTACCAGAAAAGAAAGGCCCGACCATAGGACTAATAATGTTATCGGAATGGTGATGGAGGGGAATAATTTCGGGCGCTCTTTTTTCTGCATTACTTCAAAAAACCATAAGGCATAAAGGCTGAGTATTATTAAACCGGAGAGTGAAACGGGTATCCCAAAACCTGAATTATTGTACCACGGGTTAAAATCCATTCTCATAGAGAAGCTGAAGATAAGTATTGCTAAAAGGGATTTTTTTAATGACCCGATGATAAACACGAAAATAGGGAATGATACCAGCATAATAAAGGCCAGCAGCCATTTGGTCTGGATTTTTCCCATATTAATGAGTATCAGTGCGGAAAAAACGGCTGCAAAAAATGTTAGCAGAAGTTTATTGTTATAATATACGGAGTGTTCAAAAAATTTCATTAAAGGCTCTTATTTTTAAGCAAGGCTTAATAATTAATATAGAAAACACCTGAAACTCTATTTATAATACCATATATTGTAATATACTTAAGAATATTTAATAGGGGTATTTCAGATAAGGATTAAGTAGCAATATTAAAAAACAATGAGAAGATTTGTTTTAAATATAGCAATTTTAACAGTATCCGCATTGCTTGTATTCGCGATAATTCAGAATTATATCTCTTTCTGCGATAGGGAGATGGCCGAATTACACAGGGATAAATATCTCTGGAATAAAGCGGAAAGTTTTTTCTGGAAATCAATAAAAACAAACCCTTTTGATTCAAGCCGCTATTCAGACTATGCGGATTTCCTGCTGTATCAGAGCGATTTCTCAAAGGATGCCAAAAAATTACTGCTTTTAGCGGGGGATTTATATGCCAAAGCATCTTCCTTAAATCCATGCTGGCAGGAATATCCCTTAAAGATTGCCCGAATAAAGGTAAAGCTGTCGGATATAACGGACAAAAGGTCTTCAACAATTGGTAAGTTGTCAAAGGAAGCGATGGGGTTTTTTAGGAAAGCTTATGAAAATGACCCCAACGGCTTTAATGCTTCATATATAATCGGTTATGATGGTATGCGCATATATGATGAGCTGGATGACAAAGATAAAAAGTTCATTACAGGACGCCTGAGATATTCTTTAAATAAAAGGCCGTGGTATTCTATTTATGTTTATCCCATGGTGTGGGATTTGACAGGAAAGTATTCTGTCCTTAAAGAAATCACGCCGGATGTTTTGTCAGCGAATGAATTGTTGTTTTTGTTTATAACCCAAAAAGCTGAATTAATCCGGCAATGGAGAGAGCAGTATAATAAGATACAGGAATTAAGACGGGCCTTTGATACAGAGTCATTAAATAGCAAAATGGCTCGAATCAAAGAAATAAAAGAAAACCTTCTTTCGGGTTTAGATGAGCTAAATACAAAAACGATTAATAGCGGAAGTTGGCTTGGGGTATCGGAACAGGGAGAGCAGGATATTGCCCACGGGAATATGTTTTTTAACGGCATTATTTTTGGAGCCGCCGAATTTCCTTCCGGCAGAGCTAAACTTAGCATATGCGCCAGAGGCACAAAATCAGATGATATGTGGCCATATATGGTTGTTTTGTTGGATGATGAAATCATTGGGGAGACATTTGTAGACACTTTAGATTGGAAAGAATATTCTTTTGATATTGATTCAGATGGCGGGGATAAAATTATAAGCATAATGTTTATCAACGACGGGGGAAATGAGAAAGAAGACCGAAACCTTTATATCGGAGAGGCCTGGGTTGAAAGCGCTGAATAAAATATACGATTTTATTTTATATGCTGGGTTGACGTTTCTGATTGTTTTTCCGCCGGTTGCCCGCGGCGGTTCTGTGAGAATATGGTCTATTACGCCGGTTTTGCTTGTGATTGTGTTGCTTATCTTTTTGTGGCTGATGAAAGTTGTCAATTCGGATGAGAAGTTGAATCTCTCAGCCAGCCCAAAGGCTTTAAACCTTTCAATTTTCGGTTTTATAGTTCTTGCCGCTGTTTCATTTGTTTTTTCAATATATAAGCACGACAGTTTTTACGCTTTACTGCGGCTGGTGTGTTATGCGGGGCTGTTTTATCTTATTATCGGGAATTACAGCCGGCCTTTAAGAAGGTATTTAACCGCGGTTATCATTTTAAGCGCGACGGGGCTTTCGGTTTACGGGCTCCTGCAGTATTTCGGGCTTTTCCCTCATCCGTGGTGGGGGCCGGCGGAGTTTCTTGCCTCTACTTACGTAAACCATAACCATTTTTCGGGGTATCTCGAGCTGTCTATACCCCTGACGCTGGGTGTTGTTATCCGCTATAAAAATATCGGGCCGTTTCTGAAATTGCTGGTTATCGAAGCTCTGGCAATAATGGCGGCGGCTTTTATTTTGGCCCAGTCGAGAGGGGCGTGGGTAAGCCTGGGAGCGGCTTTGTTTTTTATGTATGCGGCTATGGTCAGGAAAAATATGGTCCCGCTTAAAAGTTTGGTTTTTATTGTTCTGATTATAGTGTGCCTTTTTGCTTTTGCCTATTACAATGATGGTGCTGTTTCGGAAAGGATAAAAAGTTTTGAGGAGCTTGGCGGCGGCCCATCAGGTGAGGCGTCTATGGCCACGCGCTTTCTTATATGGAAGGGAAGCCTGGATATGATAAAGGCGAACCCTGTTACAGGAACAGGTATCGGAACCTATGTATGGGGTTTTTCAAGATACCGCCCTGAGGGGCTTAACAACAGGGCAAATTTCGCGCATAATGATTATTTGCATATGACGGCTGAGATGGGTATCCTGGCTTTGCCCCTGATGCTGATAATTCTCGGGATAATTATTTATAAGGGGTTTGCTTCGGGCAATTCCGTTGTTTTGGGGTGCGCCGCCGGAATTTTTAGTTTATCTATCCACGGCCTTGTGGATTTCAATTTCCATATACCGGCGAATATGATAATATTTATAATCTGTATGGCTTTTATAGCAAGCGAAACTCCGGCTAAGAAAGACTTTTCCTGAAAAAGGGGAGTTGATTTTAAGTGTTAAAAGAAAAAGACGAAGTCATAAGGCGTGTATTAATATTTCTGGACGGTGTCGTAATAGCCGTTTCTTTCCTTTTCGCTTTTTTCCTCCGCCGGCATTTTCATCTTGTTTATACGTTTGATGTTTTTCCTTCTGTTGAACTGGCTTCAAGGCCTCCCGTAGCGATGGCGAATTACCTGATAGTGCTTTTTGTGGTTGTTCCCCTCTGGTGCGCCATGCTTTATACGAGCGGCATGTATCACTCGATGAGGACAAAATCATACCTTGAAGTGGCGTGGGTAATCATAAAATCCGCTGTCTTGCTGATAGTCGCTTTTTCCACTGTGGCATTCCTGTTTAAAATCAAATATGTCAGCAGGCTTTTCTTCGCGATATTTGTGATTTGCGGTTCGTTTTTCCTGTATCTGGAAAAGTTGATTTTATTCTCTATGATGCATTATGCTCGCGAGCAAGGGTATAATTTCCGCAGGATATTGATTGTAGGCACGGGGAAAAGAGCCAGAGATTTTATAGACAGGATAAAGAAACACAGGGAATGGGGCATCAGGATACTCGGGATAATTGATGATGAGCCCGGAAGAGAACATAAAGATATTGATAAAAGCGATATAGCGGGTTCCTTAAAAGATGTAGGGGAAATATTGAACAAGTGGACAGTGGACGAGGTTATTTTTGTCATTCCGCGCTCAAGGTTGAATTACATAGAGAAAGCCATACTCGCATGCGAAACCAAAGGCATTAAAGCCACAGTCGCCGTTGATTTATTCGAGTTGAAGATTGCCCGGGCGAGGCAAACCGAGTTTGACGGGGTTCCTCTCATTACCTTTGATACCACCGTAGCCAAGGAATGGGAACTTTTTGTGAAAAGGGCCGTTGATATTGTTGTATCCGCTATATGTATAATTATTTTCAGCCCGCTGTTTTTGTTTTGCGCGGTTTTGATAAAAGCGACTTCAAAAGGTCCTGTTTTCTTTTTGCAGAAAAGGGTCGGCCTTAACGGCAGAAAATTCATACTGTATAAATTCAGGACGATGTACCAGGGTTCCCATAAAAATATTGATTCGGTGACCGATAAAAACATTATGACCGGCCCCGTATTTAAAATAAAGAAAGACCCGAGAGTTACGTCGGTAGGCAGATTGCTGCGGAAATTCAGCGTAGATGAACTGCCTCAGCTCTTCAATGTTTTTACGGGCAGGATGAGCCTGGTGGGGCCCAGGCCGCCTATACCGAAGGAAGTGGCAAAATATGAACCGTGGCAGATGAGAAGGTTATCGATGAGGCCGGGGCTTACATGCCTGTGGCAGATAAGCGGCAGGAACGAAATAGGTTTCGATGAATGGATGAAGCTGGACCTGAAATATCTGGACAACTGGTCACTGTGGCTTGATTTTATGATTTTGATGAGGACGATTCCTGTCGTAATATTCGGTAAAGGAGCGTATTAAGGGCTGAATTATTTTAAACCGGGGGAAGGTGATATAAATATGAAAAAATTTTTAGTTTTTGTTGTAATCGCGGTTACGGTTGCATTTGTTAACGGATGTTCGAAAAAGGATATCACGGAAACGCCGGCCGGGCGGTTAAGCGATGATGAGGTTGTCGCGTCTATCAATGGTTATGGGCTTACGGTCGGAGAATTCAAGGAGCAGGCGGAATATCCCTTAATAGACAGGTATTTCTCAAAAGATCCGGCGACGGCGAAAGAAGAGATTCTGGAAAATCTGGTTATGAAAAACATCCTTCTCCAGGAAGCGCAGAAACTGAATTTTGACAAAGATAAGGAATTTATGCGGGATATCGAACATTACTGGCAGCAGGCGCTGCTGAAACTGCTCCTGAACAGGAAAGCCGCGGAAATCACGGGGGATGTTTCGGTTAAAGACGCCGAAATATTATATGAATACAAGAAGATGCGGCGGAAGATGTTTGCCGGACTTACGGTTCTTTCTTCAAAAGAAACAGCGGATAAACTTTCGGCGGCGGGAGAAAACTTTGAAAAAGTTAAAAAAGAACTGAAGGATAATATTCTTTCCGATGAGCCCGCGGACTGGTGGGTCGCCGGGGATTTGCCCGATTCGATGGAAAACAAACTTTTTGAGTTGACGCCGGGCGGAATAAGCGTTCCCGTAAGATATGGAAACGGATGGGTTGTAATGAGACTTACAAAGGAAGAAGTCAGGGATATCGCGCCGATAGAGAAGATTTCACAGCAGATAAAGGAAAATATCCTTGAGAAAAAGAAGGAAATGGCAATGGAATTATGGGCGCTGGAAGTAAGGGGCAAGGCAAAAGTTGAAGTGAATGAAGAATTGCTTGATAAAATAAATCTGGATTAACGGAGAATTTTCTATGAAAACGGAGAAGGTCCATAAAAGAAAAAGACGCTTTACAAAAGCTAAATTCCAGCAGAAGTTTATTATTACTTTTTGCGTCCTGGTTGTAATAGGCTCTGTTCTCGCGGGTTTGCTTATATACGCGATGACCCGCTCTACTGTTACAACGGCATTTATCAATTCCCGCCTTGAAATGAAAACTACCGCCGATTTCATCCTTCCCGCTGTCATAATGAGCGGGGCGGTCGTGATGATATCAGTGGGGCTGGGAACAATAATTTTAACGCTTTACACATCAAACAGGATTGCCGGGCCCTTGAAGAGGATAGAAAGGGAGATCAAGGATATAACAGGGGGAAACCTGAAAAAAAGGTTTAGCGTGAGGGAACTGGATGAAATAAAATCCCTTTCCAATGAACTTGATGAAATGACACTGCAATTAAAGAGCAATGTCCAGGACATCAAGGACGCGGTCAATGAACTTGAAAAATCCCGGACGGACAAAGAATCCGGCGAAAACATGGCTAAACTAAAAGCGGTTCTTTCTAAATTTTCAACTTGAATAATGTGACGGAATAATACAAATGCGTAACGACATCCTGAATAAAAACAGTAAGTTTTATCCGGCGGTTTTCGCGGTATTGTTTTTTGCCGTAATTGTCAGTTCATTTCTTATGGCTGAGAAAAAATGTATTATTTCTTCCGGCGACACATTGTTGAGGCAGGAGAACCTTTTAGAAAGGGATAAAGACTGGAAACAGATAGACAGCGCGTATTTTACAATATATGTGAGGCCCGATGCAAACCTGAAATCAATGGAAAAGAAACTAAGAAAAAGGTCTTTCTTTTTCAGCGCGAAGCCTACGCCTTCTTATCTAAAGGATTACGAGGAAAAAATAGCTTACAGGACGGATATCATATTTAATAAGGCGAAACAACTGCTTGGAATGGCGCCCAGGTGCAAGGATATTAAAATAGTCGTTTTCCGGAACAGCAGGGAGTTAGGCGAAGAGTATTATTATATTTTCGGGGAGAAGCGGAAATACCAGGCTTTTTACATCCATAAGTTCAGGACAATATACACGACCGAGGCGGATATAAGCGATTCCGTGCTTGTCCATGAGATGGGCCATGTTATTGTAGACCATTATTTTATAGTCCGGCCGCCTGAGAAGATAAGGGAAATGCTTTCAATTTATGTTGATGAACACCTTGAAGATTAAATAATAGTTGTCAAAAATCGGATAATATGTTATATAAATACCTTAACTAAGCGATATAGGAGTAGATTATGAGAAAGATAACATATTTAACGGCCATTGCTTTAGGATTGGCGTTTTTCTGCGCATATTCTTACGGGGAGGAAGATGCCGCTTCCTGCGATTCGCCTGATGCCGTTACCAATGTCGAGTTTGCCGAGATGCTTACAAAAGCGCTCAATATACAGCCTCCTGTGGGGACGGAAGTGCTTTCGGATGAAGAATATTATGAGGTGCTTTCCAATATGCTCGCATCTCTCAGTTCTTCTTATTTTGCGCAGGCAAATCCGGGCGACAGTATAGACGCCCAGGATCTGACAGACATTATATATTTTATCTGCACTAAAGCGGACGGTTTGACTTTTGATGAAAAACTGCAGACAATATGCAGCCTGTCGGGCATAGAAGTTCCGGAGATAACACCTGAAGATTGTGTTTCGAAAGAACTGGCGGCGCAGCTTATAAACGCGATAAAATCGGTAGCGATAGCCGAAGCGTATATACTTCCTGACCGGCCGAGAATAAATCCTTTCGGGGGGCCCGGAATTACGGAAGAACCCGCCAGCCAGTCATAAGGTTAAGTGTTCTTGCTTGACTTTCCCTGCGCAATTGATAAGATAATTGCTTCGGGGGAATTTGTTTTTTTATGGATAGTTACATTAACTTCTTAAATCAGAGGATGTTATGAGAAAAACGGGATATCTTTTCTTGCTGTTCTCAGTTGTCTTTTTACTTGCCAACATTGCCATAGCGGAAACTCTCAGCGAAGACAGGACCACTCGTATTGAAGAAACGCTCCCTGTCAGGTCAGGTATTTTGGGAAGCGTTACGAAGTTTGAGTTGACAAACAATGAATTGCCCCTCAGGGAAGGATTAAAAGCGGACCCGTTCCTTCTTCACGCCGCGTTTACAGCCCAGGAACAATGGGATTCAAACATTTTTCTTACGGAAGATGATGAAAAAGAAGATTTTATAACAAAATTAAGCCCTTCAATCGGGATTGAACTTCCTATTCAGGAGCATAAATTAAGCGCTGATTATAAGATGGACGCTTATTTCTTCGCGAGGTATGACAGGGAAGATTACATAGACCATACCATCAGAGGCCTTGCGGCTCTTGATTTTACAAATTTCAGGGTGAATGTCAGCGAGATGTACAGGAGATTTTCCGACCGCTCCGGTTCGGAAGACACCAACAGGATAAGACAGCAGCATAATCATTTAAGGGCGGGTGTATCTTCCGCTTTTGACCAGCTTTCCTATGATATCGGTTATACCTTCGGGATAGAAGATTACCTGAATGATGAAATAATCGCCGGGCCCCTGACATACGATGATAAAGACAGGAAACTGCACGTTGTTGATGTAACGTTGAGTTACAGGTTCGCCCCGAAAACTTCTTTCCTGGTTGAAAGCGACCTTGGCTTTTACAGGTATAACAGCAGGTACAGTTCCGATTCGTGGTACACGGAAGACCTTGTCGGACTTAAGGGGGAACTGACCGATAAAATCACGATTAACGGCAGGGCTGGCCTGCGTTACCAGAAATATGACAGTTCGGACTATGTTGTGGATAAGGATTTTTTCAGTTTTGTATGCAAGGGCGGCATTGAGTTTAAAGCGTCTAAAGATGATGTTTTCACACTGAATGTTGAGAGAAGTATTTATGAATCTACTTATCAGGATATAAACTACTATAACGTGAATTTTGTTTCCTTAAGTTACACTCACTGGTTTAATGATAAAGTTTCCGCCAACCTTTACGGAGATTACCAGTATAACTGGTATCCGGAAGAGACTACAGAGGGAACTGAGACCGCCAGAAGGTATGACCATATTTTCGGGGGCGGAGGCGGCCTGCGCTACGATGTCAGGGAATGGCTGTCGCTGGAAGCTATGTATGAGTATAAACAGAGAGACTCAAAATTTGACACTTTTGATTTTGAAGATCATATTATAACGGTGAAAGGAACAGTCGGTTTTTAATCCTGACCCTGCCGGTTTCTAAAACCATATTTTAGATATACTTTATGAAAACAAACATTTTTTTAAAGCTTTTCTTTGTTTTAATATTTTTAAGTTCCTCTTTCCTTTATTCTCAGTCTACGGAATATAAACTGCAGGCGACAGACGTTTTGAAAATCACCGTCCATGAACAGCCGGACCTTACAACGCAGACAAGAGTTACTGCCGACGGGAATATCACCTTTCCTCTTATAGGGACATTATATGTGAAAGGGTTGACTGTCCAGGAGCTTGAAAACACTATAAAGGAACTTCTCGAAAAAGATTATCTTGTAAGTGCTCAGGTGCTGATTTTTATAGAAGAATATCATCCGCGTCAGGTTTCGGTCCTTGGCGAGGTAAAAAACCCGGGGAAGTATGATATGCCGGATGAGAAAGAAACAACCCTGCTGGAAGCGGTAGCCATGGCGGGCGGTTTCACCAAAGACGCGAGCGTCAATACCACGAGAATAATGCGAATGGAAAACGGGGAGAAGAAAACAATTATTATTCCCGTTAAGGATATAACCCAGAAAGGTCAGAAAGAAAAAGATATAGTTATCAGGCCGGGCGATGTTATATTTGTGCCCGAAAGCTTTTTCTAAAGGCGGATTATGGAACAGCAGGTTGATATTAAAGATTACGCGAGGGTGATAAAGAGGCACTCAGGCGTTATTATACTGTTTTTTGTTACTGTGGTATGCCTTGTAACTATAGGCAGTTTCCTGATGAAGCCCGTTTACAGGGCCACGGCAATACTTCTTATAGATATTGAAAGCCCCGATGTGTTAACGACCTCGGGGATGGTTTCCCTGGATTCAAGAAATTATTACACATATAAGGAGTATTACCAGAGCCAGATAGAGATTATCCAGTCGCGCCTGCTCGCGAAAAAAGTCTTCGATGAATTCAGGCTCGGGGAAAACAAAAAATACACGAAAGCCAAAGACCCTGTTAAATCCTTCTTAAAGACCATAAAAATCGAGCCCATAAGGGATACGAGGCTGGTATCGCTGAATGTTGATAACCCCGACCCTGTTATGGCGGCGGCTATCGCAAACAGGATTGCCGAATTGTATGTAAGAAGAAACCTTTATTACATAAGCCGCAATGAGATGATGAACCTGCTGAAGAACGAATACCTGAAAATGGAAGCGAAATTATCGGAATACAGCAAGGTTTATAAAGATAAACATCCGGCAATGATAAGGCTTCATGAAGAAATAAACGAAGTTGTTAAAAAAATAGAAGCCGTTAAGAATTCAACGTTTGATTTTGAAGTGATAGAAAACGATTTTGCTTCCAGCGGAAAATATCCTCTTGAGGGGTTAAAGCCCAATAATGTCAGCATCCAGGATCCCGCGGAAGTGCCTCTGCTGCCTGTAAAACCCAAGAAACGTTTGAATATTATGCTCGCGGCTATCCTGGGGCTTTTCGGCGGAATAGGGATTGCGTTCTTTTTTGAATATCTCGATGAGAACATCAAGACTGTTGATGAACTTGAGAAGAGTATAGACTGGACACTGCTCGGTGTTGTGCCCGAGATAGGAAAAGTAAAAAAAGGATTCAGGAAATTCGATAAGGGGTTGCTGGCTCATGTTACTCCAAAAGGGCCTTCGGTAGAGGCTTTTAAGCATATAAGGACCAAAATATTCAATATTCTGGAAGAGCGGGGGTCTCCGAAAAGCATTGTTGTATCTTCACCGGGGCCTGAGGAGGGGAAAACAACAAATCTGTGCAATTTAGGCATTGTCCTTGCCAAAAGCGGCAAAAAAATCCTGCTGGTTGATTCCGACCTGAGAAGGCCGAGGTTACAGGAGTTTTTTAACAAAAAAAGTATTTTTAAAAAGAAAGATGTAAAGGGTTTGAGCGATTTTCTTGTTGCTCATGTGCCGTTTGACGGGCTGGTGCAGAAAACGGATATTGATAACCTTTATCTGGTCAGTTGCGGCTTAAGCCCTTCCAACCCTTCCGAACTTATGTCGGGGGCAAGGATAAAGGAATTTATAAGCGCCGCGGAAAACAGTTTTGACATCGTGTTGTTCGATTCATCCCCGATGGCGGTCGTTACGGACGCGGTTATGCTTTCCAAACTGGCCGGCCAGTTGATTATAGTCATTCAGGGAGGCAAGACTTCGCGCAAGGTCCTTCACCGCATGGCAAAGACCCTGAAAGACTCTAAAATCAATATTCTGGGGGTGATATTGAATAAGGTATCGATTAAGAACGGCGAATCAGCCGGCTATTACTACCATTCCCATTATTATAACAGTTAAAATATTTCCTCTTCTATATTCCGCATTTTGCTGCCGTAAAAATAGTCTTTGAGAAATCCTCTGTTTATATTAAAATTAAGAAAAATATAAATCATATATTATTTGTATTTAATTACATCTTTGTTAATGCATCCTGAATCGAAACCCAGTTGCCTTAAATGTTATCCGGAAGATGTATAAAAGGTTTACAATTTGAAAGACAGGTTTACTTTATCCAAAAATAGTTTTCTTATACCGGTTATCCTCTCCTTTTCGATATTGTCCTGCCCTCTTTTTGTCCTTGCCGAAGAGGTATTGCCCGAAACAAATATTTTTTCCGATTTCCTGAAAGATAGTCGGGCCAGTGATGCCGAACGCAAGTATGCCGATTTTGAGCGTGAAGCTTATGATGTCGGCGAAGCCTCTTCGATGGCGTATATGGTTGATGCCGAAGGGCGGGCCTTCAAATCGCTGGGATGTTTTTTTGCTGTCCTGAGCGACGGTAAAGGGCCTCCGGTAATGTTTGAAAACAGGGAAAACATTCCTGATAATTATGATTTTTACTATAAAAAATCATTCGGCAGGAAAGTCTGTGTCGCGCCTGACACCGGAGAATTTTATCTTTCGACAGACGCCCGGGATAAGGAAACAGGCGGGAAATATAAAGTTAAGCACGGCCCCGTTTATGTTGTCCTGTCTGATGATGAAAAACAGGAATTTATAGTTCTTGATGCCGGCAATATCCCTGGATTATACGCCAAAGGCTGGCAGTTTTTTAATTCCGGCGGAGAAATCATTTATTACAGGCAGATGATGGGTTATACGCCTTATGTCCTTCTTTCCCGAACCCGGCAGGATTCAGATTTTCCCGATATAGAAAGGTATTTCTCTAAAGAAAAGCCGGGATTCTCCGAGTTCATAGTTGCGTCCGGAGGAAAGGAAACATTTGTCTGCGCCCTGCCTTCAAAGGGTTCCGGCCCTGTCTTTACCGGCCGGCATAATATAGAGAATATTATTCCTGTTTTCACTTTTCCCTGCCGGGACAGCGAGTTAAACCAGCATAGATACTATTCGACGGATATCAAAGGGAACAGGTTTGAACTTGACAGGAGGGACCCGGGAATATTCAATTCAACCCTCTATGAAAAAATCAACCGGGGCAAAAGTATGCTATACAGGCTGGCAGAAGTTTATATGGTGGAACTGAAGTTTAACGGCAAAGGTTCGGTGTCCGGGATATGTGTTTACCCTACATTGAAGCAGGCCAAAAAAAGAAGAGCGGAGCTCAAATATAATTTTACGGATGAAGACGGCAATCTTTCTTACGCGTTTTGCGCGGAACCGGAAAAGACTTATGTCAAGCCGGACGCGGATATGGGGAATATGGGAATAGATTATATGTTTTTCCAGAAACCGTTCGAAGAATACCGCGAAATTTATATCGGGGCCGGGCTCGGTTCAAACTCACCTGTAGCGCTAGCGGAAAGCGGGTTTTTTAAATCCGGGAAAAAGATCATAACCCTTTCGGATGAAGACAGCTATTTGGAACAGGGCTGGGTCTTTTTTAATAAAGAAGGTTTTATGCTCAGATGTGACAGCCCCGGTTTCATCGACAGCGCCGTAACGGCGGCGGATGAAAAGGGAAATAAATGGTCTGTAAGACAGATCTATTTTGCGGTCAGGAAAGATGACGAGTATATAGTGGCGTTCGACAGGCGCGATTTCCTGAATAAATTTAAAGAAACGGATTTCTTCGCTTTGAACCGGAGGATACAGGCATTTCAGGAAGTGAAGAAAGCCGATGACAGGAAGAAAGAAGAAGAGAAACTGCTTCGGACACAGCTGCTGCTGAAGGAAATATGCGAGAAAGAAGGCATAGAATGCAGACTTGAAGGAGGGCTGTTTGCCATCACCAACGTTAAAAGGGGGTTGGAAGCGGTCCTTCGGGAAAAACAGTCAAGAGCGGACGCGGTCCTGGACAAGCCGAATGGACAACCCTTAGAACTGAAAGATATTATTTCGGTCAGTGTTATAAACGGGAAACAGGCTCAGGCGGCGTTTCTGGAGTGGCTCAGGAGTGTTGCGGAAATAGATGTGCAAAAATCGGGGGATATAAATGTAATCTTTAAATTCGGGCTTGATTTTGATTTGAAAAGAAACCCCGGTTTCAGCGAAATTTACGGGCTTGACTTGTTTTATAAGTATGACCCTTCAAAATCAGCCAGGGTAAAACAGGCGGAAACAGCCGCCGAAAGGGATGAATCAGCGTACCGGAGATGGCAGTTAAACCGGGCGTTGGAAGTATATGTTAATTACAATGAATTCATTACGAATAAGCGAAAAAAAGAGTTTTTCCGCAGGACAGCGGAAATGTTCCGCGAGCAAACCGGCAGCCTTCAGGGACAGGGAAGCATAATATCCGAAAACAGGAAAAGCCTGGAAGCCGCTCTGGAAATCGCCGAGACGCGGGTGATAGCCTGTGAAATAAGGGAAAAAGAAATCAAACGGGATTTTATAGCGACCGGGCTGGATATTAACAGGGATTATGAACTCGCGGAAAACCCGGTGACACCTGAGGAATTTATAGATATCCTGTCCGGGCTTGAAATCCTTGATGAAAGGATTCCCCGTGAAATCCTTGAGAAAAAACTGAGTATCATATGGTCGGGCCATGTTGTTGATGAGGCGCTGGCAGGCCCGTGGGTATATGTGTTCGGTGTAAGTTTAGGATGGCCCCAGCTTATAAAACCTATTATTTCGATAGACAGGAAGACTGACCTTGATAATTTTGAAGTTACGGCTGAAATGGCAAGAACGGCGATGAGAAGGCATCAGGTGGAGTATCTTGAGACTTCAAAAAGATACAGGGAAGAGAAAGAGCTTATCGAAACCGCTTTACCGCGGATTGAATCACTTATAGAAGATATGGATTCTTATGTGGATATGTTTGACGAAAGCCTCGAAAAAATAAAAGATGAACTTGCGGCCGGTTCTTTACCTCCCGATTTCACCGTGCTTTATTCTTCGAAGGTAATGGATGCCAGGAATGCGCGCGATGAGGCTGTCTGCGCGTTAAATGAGACTAAAGCGTATTATGAGGCAAGGCTCCGGGACCTGAAATTGCTCGATCTGCCGGTAACAGAAGAAAGGTTTGTCGGGGAATATAAACTGGCTGATGTCCTCGATGATATTGTCAGGGAATCCGAAGAAGTCGGAGACCTCGCGCTTTCAAAAATAGATATTGAAGAAGCCCGCCTGAAATTATGGGAAGCAAAGCAGAAACCCCTGGTTTTATTGTCCAAAATCACGCCTTATGTCAGTTTTGAGGCCGGAGACATCAGTTTTAACTCGCTTGCTTCGGTCCAGACAAAAGGCATGGGATGGAAGTATCTTATAGAGTTCCTGGAACTTGATGTCAGGGTGAGCGAACTGGAAAACGAGTATATAAGGCAGAATCTCCGGTATGACGCGCTGAAGGCGTATCAGAATTATATAGATGCCGAACTTAAATTAAAAAATGCTTCGGCTGCTTCCGGCGCATGGGAAGACGCGTTAAAAGCGCTGGAAAATGACCGCTATAAGGGCACTGAGACTTTGCTGGATTGCCTGTCGCGCCTGAAAGTGAGCAGGATTAACCTGTCTCAGGCTGAAAAAGATGTTGAAATATCGAAACAGACATTAGCCCATCTTACCGGAACGGAATTTGAGAAATTGGACAGGGATTCTTTCAATATGCCGGTCGAAAAACCTGATCCTGTTCTGAGGCTTCAGATATTGCGGCTGAGGAAACTGCAGGCGGAGATGATACTTAACATGATTAAATGGGACCGAACAATCGGCCTTGAATCGTTTTTTTCCCTGTCCGAACTCGGCAAGAAAGAAAAGAAACTCGACCTTGGTTTTTATTTCAGCGATTACGTTATGAACACGGTGCGCAAACTCGGTTTCGACGTATGGAAGGAGAAACATATAATCCGCAAATGGGATAACATGATAAACCGGGAAATGACCGGTCTTTACCACAGGAGAAACGACGGGAAGCATGATTTGCGCAACGCAATGGACAAATTGAGGGTAAGTATAGATTATTTCGGCCTTTCATCGGAAATGCTTAAAAGCTCCCAGGAGAAATCCGCTGATATCCTGAATGAAGGCATGATCAGCCCTTATGACATACTTTTCTCCAAAGCGAGGCTGATAGATGCCGGCGACAGTTTAAGAAATGCTTATAACGAATTTATCTGTTCTCTGATTGAGAATGATTATTTTGTAAATGCCGGCGAATTACTCGGGGCTTTCGCGCGCCAATCCGATGTTGCGTCCGCGGCCGAACTGGCTTCCGTGGAGGATTTTAAGAGATGGGAAAGCCTTATCAGCGGGCTCGGCGACGGGCTCGGAATATTATTATCATACAGGTCTGAGGACAGGAAAAAGTGGGATGAAACATTCCAGGCGGTCGGCAAATGGAGGGTGAATATAGCCGAAGATATCGGCAGGTGGTATGCCGCTGACAGCAGGTACCGCGCGGCTGAGGCCGAATCCGGAAAAGCTTTTATTGAGGAAGTAAACAATATAGTCAGCCTGGCTGTGAGGTATGAATATGAAAGCGCAAGACTGGAGCGCATACAGGAAGAAATAGATATTTTACGCTCAGCCGTAGATATTGCCTCTTCCATGCTTGTCGACGCGAAAGATTCATCGATGGAGGATAAACTCTTCAGGGCGCAGTTGTTCCTGTTCAACAAAGAACGGCAATTCGCCGATGTGCAGACTGAGCTGAAGAAGCTGAAAGAGCATATTATCGGCAATATGATAAAGACGGGTGAATTTGCTTATATACTCCCTGACGGGACACTGAAGCCGGTTGAGCTCCATTCCGTCACTGAAAAGGAATTTAACCATATCTGGAAAGAGTACAGGAAAAAACACCCTTCTCTGAAGATGATGAATGCTTATCTTGATGAATCCCGCGCAAATTGCGTTGCGACCGATCCGTTCCTGAATTTCTTCATTCCTACGGTGGAGATATGGTTTTCACTGCCCGATATAGTGACAAACAGGGAAGACGAATGGGTTTCTTACGACGGCAGTGAAAAAAATAAAGATGTGAGCGCGACGGCGATGTGGACGATATTCGATGCGGGTAAAAGGGCTTCGGAAAACATAAAGGCTACTGTCGAGCACAGGAAAAATATAAGAATATTGGATTCCCAGTCGAATTCCGTAAAAAGAACGCTGGAAATAGAGCTGGAATCTGTTGATACCCGGATGAGGATCGTCAATATCAGGAAAAACGCTTTAGATAAAGCGCAGGCGAACATTTCTTCCGTGCTGGAAAGGTATAGGCGTTTTGATACGACCGAGGATGAATTGATAGTTTCTCTCGAGCAGTGGGAGCAGGCGTATGCTTCTTACATGGATGCCGCGGCAGATAATTTTACCAGATGCGTTGCGATGGCTGAGATTTTTAACTCCATGGGAATAGACCTGGTGTCCGCGCGGGAAACCGGCGATGAGGCTGTCAGCCGGGTGGAAGAGACGGACCTGGATATTAAAATCGAGCCGTATGCCGGCAGTGATTTAAAAGCTCAGACTGTTGAAATGGAATGGGAAAAAGACAGTATTTTTATTTCGTCGGTTGAGGAGATACTGAAAATACTCGGGCCGTCTTCGGTGGATATCATCGAGGAAAATGAATGGGTGCGGATTTTTGCCGGCATATGCAGAATACATAAGATTCAAAACACGGCGGATGCCGTTGAACATATGAAACTGGCGATAAACCGGCTCCCGGTGATTTTAGAGAGGTATAATGATCTGGCCCTTGAGGTTAAGGGCAGCAAAGATTACAAGAGACTTAATACCGCTTTTCCCGATTTTTTCGGCACATTCTTCTATCCTCTTACGACCCAGGAAAAATCCGGGCAGGTTAATAACCCCGAGAAAGGTTCTTATCCGCTGCTTTTCAATGTCCTGGGGATGGCCGATTATCTTGTTTGCCTTGAAAGGAGTTTAGACATCACATGGGCCGGATACAGAAGCAGGATGACGGCCGGCGATAAGGTGGAGAAACATCTTAAAGAGTTGTTTGAAACGTTAAGCAGGAGAGGAGCCGGTTATGAAATATGGAGAGTCCGGCTTGAGAACCTTATTGACCGGGTATGCCTGCCGCAGACCAATGAGCAGAAAAGAGCAAGCAGGGTCGAAGTCGTCCAGACAGTTTCTTCGATTATGGGCAGGCCGTATGAACCTGACAGCAGAACTGATTCGATAGCGCTTGATTTGTTTTTCAGGTATATATACGAGAAGAATATCTCCCCTGCGGAGCTCGACGGCAATTTAAGCCGCCTTGAAAAGATCAAGGGAATTTGCGAGCAGAATTTTGTCCCCGAACCGGGAACAGAAGATTTTTACCGGAATGAGATGGCCGCATATCTGCGTTATCTTATTCGGCAGCGTGAAATGTTATTGAAGAAAAAGAACAGGAGTTTGAGCGATGAGATAAGGATCGAAGAACTGGAAAAGAGGATAAAAGTCGAGGAAAAGATTACTTATGAGGCTATAACCGCGGTAGCTGTGCTCGATATGTTTACCGGCCTTACAGAAGGCATTATAGAAGAGGATGATTTTGAGGAAAACCTGGCGTTTATGCAGAAAGAGATAATACCTATAATGAAAGGCCCTGACGGGAAATTTATCGAAGGGTTCGATTATCCTCTCTTTGACGCTGTGCACCTTGCAAACAGCCATTTAAAAGCTTTTCCTTCCCTAGACGCCGAAGGCAGAAAAATAATTTATTATGTTGACGAAAGGACGAATGAAATAATGCTTTTTTACCGGGATGAAAGGAATCCCCGGAAAATTTATAAGGGCCTTTTTGACCCTGTTGCGCATAAAGTCAGGGGGTGGCTGTTTCAGGAGTGGAATGAGCCGAAACAGATACGCGACTATAAATTCGAAGTGCCGGACGGGACAAACGTCATGGTAAAGCTCGGCGACAGGCTTGAAATAAGCGAATTCAACAAACTCGGCGAAAAAATAAAAGACGTTTACCTTTATAAGGAAAGGAATAAGGAGAAACTTACTGTTTCGCGCGAGATGGTAAGTATAGATGAAGTGCCCAACAGGAAAGTCGAAGAGACGTGGGTAAGCCTTTTTGATAAGAGAGGCGAGATAATACTTTCTCAGGGTTGGATAGCCGGGCTGAATAAATCGATTAACGGATTGGTTTCAACCGAAGGGTTTGCGGAACCCGTGCTGAAAGAATACTATAAATTCGAGCCGAACTATAAATATACCGATGCCGGAGGTAAAACATATTCCGTAACAAGGATGGAAGGCGAAAGGTATAACATACTGTCCGGAAAAGTGATGTTCAGGCAGAGCCTGCACTCAAAATTCCAGCCCGATTACGGAAAGGATGTCCTGGTTGAATCGGTTATAGAAGATTCCGGTATTTCCGAGAGATACACGTTCATGACTGCTTATAAATCCCGTGAAACCGGGGAAAAAGATGAGAGGGGAAGAAAAATAATAGAGATAGGCGAAGAAGAATACATAGTTTCCAACCTGGGCCGAAAAGATGAGAAGAAACGCCTGATGATGACAAGCAGTTACATATACAGGGGCGTAGATAAGGAAACGGGCCTGGATGCGTGGGAACAGGTCGAGTACCATGATTATTCCACCGGCGCGTGGATGAAACTCGGCGGATTTGTTATGGTTGACGGTGTTAAAATGATTACCCGTTCGGGAAGAGACAGGCTCGGGCATAATTATACGGAAGTCGGAGGCACTATTATACAGTACGGGGCGGAAGGGAGCCCGACATTTGTGCCTACGCCTCTTCATAAAATACGTTATGAGGAAATGCTCCCGTGGGGAGATGTCAAAGTCGTATATGACAGGGATTCTTCCGTGACAGAGATATTTAAATATTCGGACGGGCCGAAAGAGTTCAAGCCCATCAGGATGGAAAGCAGTCTTATCGAAAAGGACGGAGAAGAGATAAAAAGGACGGAACCGCGGGTTATGCGGGACGGAACCGTGTTTGACGGCGAAAAATTTATTTTTCCCGGAAATTTTTCTTATAAGCCCGACCCGGGCCGGTTCCCCAAAGAAGTATTATACAAATTCTATGTAAAACAGGAATATGACGAGCAGAAGAAAGATTTTGTTGTTACCGAAGAGCACAGGATTATAGAGGACAGGGAGGAAAAACTTTATTACAAGGTAATGTTTGACGCCGTTGAAAAGGAGATTGAGGTTTATGAGTTTTTGCCTGAAGCTGAGGTGACGATGTCCGACGGCAGGAGGCAAAGCCATAAAAACGTGATGAAATCACTGATTTATGACAAGGACGGAGAGCTTACGGCGGAAAGGTATCACAGGATAGTCTATGACAGGTACAGCAGAAGCAAAGACGTCTGGTATTTCCTTCAATCGGACGAATTGCTGGAAAAACCTCTCTACGATTACGGGCAGGCGGAACAGATAATAAGGATATTTATAGTCGACAAAGGCATCCTTTATCATGAAGACGGCAGCACCACCGTAATTGAAAAATGGTCTACTGTCGACGGGAAAGAGCCTGAAATCACCGAAAATTATTTAGTCCACAAAGATTTTCTCGGCGATGTGATATCCCTTGATTCGAACGGGGTTTATAAAGATGAAAACGGGCGGGAAAAACATTTTGTCCCTCAGTCTTATAAATTCGTGACTATAGATAAGAATGCTTTGAAAAAAAACAAGGAGCCGGTGTCTTTGATGGATTTCAATGACGAGAAAGCGGCGGAAGTATATTATGACAGGGAGACAGATTCCATAAAATCGAAATTTTACTGTTCGGCATGCTATGAAAGGGTATATCAGTTAAAATTGCCGGACAGGTTTAACTGGATAGTGCAGACAAAACAGGATACGAAAAAGATAAATAAATCATTCGGCTTTTATGATATATACGCCAAGCCTCTTTATCAGGAAATCTTTACTGTGCCTTTATCGAAGGGAGAAGGGCTGAAATACAGGTGTGACGCTTTGATGTTCAATGAGGAAGACGGCACGGTTACGGAATATTTTACTATGATTGACCCGAAAACAGGCGGCGTAACGCCGGTAGCGGAAAAAACTTCTATATTGATCAGGCAAAACAGCCCTGAAGAGGAAGATATCTACCTTGTTACGGAAAACAGGTATTTCCTTAAAAAAACAATACAGAAATTTACCTATGAAATTGATGAGGAAGGTAATGAATTATGGGATTCGGTGGCATTTTTGAGCGGGGCCGGGGAAGCCAGGTACCCGGGTATAGATTATAACAGGATGCCTCTTGCCAGCAAGAAATGGGAAATGAATGAAGACGGCACACAGGGAAAACTGCTGGAATACGATAAATTCCTATATTATCCCGTGAACGACCGGCAGGTTATAATAGAGATGACCACAAGAAGCGGAAGGGACGGCAAACCGGTTCCTCCCGAAGAATCCCTGCAGGAAGGGCAGAAATGTGTAGCGTATATAACCGATCTTGCGGAAGATTCCTATTCGTTTAACAGGATGAAAGTGGTTCTCAGCGGCAAGGAAAGAGGCCAGTGGACGTTTGAATATCCGGAAGATGAGCCGGATGTAAGAAGAGTGAAGATCCCGGATACGGACTCTTATGTGACTATATACCTGGAAAGGAATCCCGAGACAAAACTTTATTCGATCAGCCAGTCATATTACGGAAAAGGCGGATTTGAATTTTTTGACGGCGTGAGGGATTTCGTAAAGGTGTATATACCCCAGAACCTTATAGACCCGGTTACAGGCGAAATAACCGATGTAGGCAGGCTGACTGACGAGATTCAGATGCTGTCCGAATATAAATATGATGAGATGGACAGGCTTTCCAGAGAGATAGATATGACCACGGGAATAAGGAAAGAGATCGATTATGAGGGAGACACAAAGAAAGTAAGTGAAGTTAAGACATATAAAGGCAGGAAACTCATTAAAAAAGTCGATTATGATACCGAAACCGGCAAGAAACTGCTCTTTGAAAGCCCCGAGATGAAAGTCGGGCCTATTCTCGAAATTGTGGAGAAAGGCGGACTTCTTGACAGGGAGAGAGTAAGCAGGAAATATTACTATCGGGATAATACGGCAATTGTAAATATGATGGATGAAAGAGGCATTGTTTACTCTGTGCTGATACCCATGGACGAAAACGGCAATTATTACAGGGGACGTTCCTTCTATATTTATGATAAAAGGCTGACATTTGAAGAACTTCCAAAGGAAAAACCCATTGCCGAAATAAATCCGGATGAGCCTGTTGATATCCGTTCGGAAGAATTCGCGAGGCAGGCATGGATAGTAATGGGGGCTATCGGCGGCGTGTTTTCTGAAGATGAGATAAAGAATATAGATGATATACTGATAAATATGATAGGGGATGCGATGCTTGTTGAATACAGCAAGGCGCTGGAAAGCGGCGTGGATTTTTCCGGTGTTGAAAAGATATGGGAAATCCATGACCCGTTTTCTCTTTCCACAATGCTCAGGAGCAGGCTTTTCAAGGAACTGGAAGATCTTGTGGACGGGAAATACGACTCTAATTTCAGCGAGATAGAGATAAGGCGCAGAAGCAAATATATATCGATGTTGTTTAACCTGTTCAGGAAAATTTACTTCCGGGAATTTGTGAAAATCAAAAAACAGCCCGAAAACTACCAGTATGACATACTGTTTACAAGGAACATGCTTCTTGAACAGGCGGAAGCCTATAACTTTATAGATTTGTATAATGATTTAAACCCCGGAGAGAAGGAACTTATCTCTCTTGTTAAATCTTCTTCGGAAGGGCTTGACACTATAATTAAGTATGAATTTGTTTCCGCTAAGGATAAAAAAGGCTCTCCCTTTGACCTGAGAGGCAGTAAAGTTGTATTCCTGATTGCCACAGGCATGCCGGGAAGGCACGTGTTGAGTTTTATTTTTGAGGATGCTACGGGAAAAAGAAGGATAATGCAGAGAGTCATAGAGGGGCAGAAGTACCTTGACGCCCTGAATGAAAAGGAAAAAGGTAAATTCTTTACGCGGGTTGTGTTTGCCCCTGATTCCCTTGACCTGGAGAAAAACATATTTACCGCCGAGAACTTTATGCCGGATAAAATAGTAAGTTTCTCGATAGTATCCGATTCTTTGAGGGATATTAAAGATAAGGAAAAATATGAGATAGATAACGCGAGGCTTGAAAAGCCGAGGTTTGAAGAGCAGAAGGAAAAAATACAGGAAGGAATAGTAGAGTTTAAAACTGAAGACCTGAAAAGCAGGATGGTTGCCCCGCCTGAAATAACGAGAAAGATGCAGCCTGATTCCAGGAAACTCTCCGACCTGTACCTGAGCGACACTTATGCCGTATATTATGACCTGACCGATGCAAAAGGGAACCCTGTTAATCTTGACGGGAAAAACGTTTTTATCAATTGGCAGATACCCGATGATTTCAGAAAACAAAAGACAGAAATCATAGTTTCGTTTGTGGATGTATTCGGCAATGTCAGGAATTCGGTCCTTTACACCGATAATAAAGGGAGTCTTGTTTTCAACAGCAGGTGCCTGTCAACCGGCGATTTTAATGCTTTCAGGGTTGTAATGTTAAAATTCGAGATCAGGAAGAAAGCTTATCTGCGGGCTTCCGTCACCGGTAAATTTATTTCAGGCGAATTAACGCCGTGTATTGCTTTCAATGGCGCGGAGGTGTTATAAATTGGAAAAAAATATATCTGACATTAAAAATTTATTGAGTCTCCATATCAGGGCCATTGACCAATGGGTTGAGAACATGGGTGTTGATTTTACCCGTATGGGCTCCCAGCAGGATGATATGGGTATTTTCCCTCCGGAACTGAAAAAGAGCGATGCCTGGTGGAATTATAATTTTGACGCGAACCCGAGATATAATCTTGATATTGCGTATAAGACCCTTAAATTTATTGTTATAGCGGTTATTTCTTATATGGCGGGTTTTCCCAAAATAGTTAATTTCCTGCCGTATCTTGCTGTTTTCGTTATATTTGCCGGTGTTAACTGGCTGCAGTTGTTGAAGGGGGTTGCGCTGTCTGTTGTTTTCTTCTTCCTGCAGTATTATAACCCCCTTGAAATAGCAGGCCCTGATATGAGTATTCTGCTAACGGTGCTGTTGTTTTCGGTGTGGAACTCTTCATTATTCATCAGGTACTATATGAGAATCGCAAAACCCCGGCGATTCATAGATAAACAGAAGAAAGAACTCAAAAGGCTTCTATCTATACTCTGGATTGTCAGGTTCGGGAATGAGAGCCTTAAACTTGTCTCTGCAATCGATATTCCCCCGAGTAAGGACGCCGCTGTTGAACAGAAAGAAAAAATACTTAAGGACTTTATCAAAGAGGTTGTAAAACTTGTTGACGAGAACGCTAAGGATTATGTCGTATATACATCAAGGTTTTACAGGAAGGAATATATAGACGTTCATGAGTTCAAGGAGCATCTTGTCTGCGCCTCCGGGGGGAGATGGTTTGAATTATTGAAAGATCTGGACAGGCCGGTCAGGGCGCGCAACATAAAAGGAGGGGAACTGCATGAGTCGGGGAATATAGGAAGGTCGGACAGGTTCGGGGCGACTATGGACGGGGCTATATCCCAGATACAGGAACTCCTGCAGAAAGAACACAGCGAATCGGATATGGATAAGTTCAAAAGCGTATACGGGATGGTTGTATTTATACCCGCCGTTATAATTGTGCTGCTGCTTGCCGCGGCTGATTTCAGTTTCCCGGTAAAAGTGTTCTCCGTCTTTTCGGTATACGTCTTTGCCCTGGGATTGTTCTCAACGCTGCTGGGTTCAAAAGTTAAGAATAATTTTGTGCTTATTTACCCCGCTAAAGATATGAGGGGGATTTACAGGGATTATCAAAGGCTGATATACAGCACGGACACGCAGAAGAACCTTAAAGCTATTGATGTCAGAAGGTTTCTTATCCAGATAAGGGCTGCCCTTTACAGGCTGAAACCCCATAATCTCAACCATGATTCCCTGCAGAGGGCTCTCGATATAGAGATACCGGGAATGGAGAATATGAGAGACAGCGGTATAGTCCGTAACTTCCTGAACGCTTTTCACCTTACCAGGATCGAAAAAATCCCGTTTAAAATATTTACCCTTTCAAAGACGGTGTTGTTCCTTACGGCCGTCGGATTCGTGTTTTATCTGATAGGCACTTTATTCATAGCCCTGGTTACAGCGGCGTACAATTTACTTTCTACCGGGAATATAGGCACGCTGTTTCAGAAAGGGTTTGCCGTATTCGAGGCTGTGAGGCTTAATGCCGAAGGATATCCTTTATGGTCGCCGGAAGTCGGTTTCCAACTCTTTATTTTTATCCTTCAGATATTCTTCGGAATACTTATGGTCGGCAGCGCCACGCTGTTTATAGGCAAGTTTTCATTTTACTATCTGGGAAGATTCGCAAAGTTGTATCCCGGACAGAAAACCCGGAATGAAGAATGCCATAAACGTTATATAGCCTCGATTGCCGTATGCGTTATATGCCTTTTCCTGCTTATGCCGGCGGTGGGAATACTCGCATTGACAGTGAAGATGCTTTTCGCGGCGGAGATTATCAGGTCGATGTATATGCTGATAATTGTTCTGCATGCCAGGCACAGGTTTAAAGCGATATGCGAAGATGACAAGTTATACGAAGGCGCGGATGAGGATGAAAGGGAAAAATCGTTCAGAAATTTTGTTGATACCCTTTTAGGCAGGATTGAGAGGGAAGACAGGGATTTGATAATTCTCGCGAATAAATTCAGGAAAGAGGATCCGGCGGGATGGAAGGAAAGGCTCTCAAACCGGCAAAAAATGCGGTATGAGAAGCTTTTTGGCAAGGGGGCCGCGCCGTCAGGTTCGGTTTATGAGATGCTTGATTATGACGGGTTGAAAAAGAATTATGACAGTCTTGGCAAAAACGGCCTGCTGGAGAGGATGTCCTGCCCGGGGTTCGATGAATTGAAGGTTTTTCTGCATGGTAAAGGCATATCCCTGGATGCCGGCCTGAAATTATGGAAAGCGCAGGAAGATATAGATAAGTATTTTAAAAATGTTACCGCGTATGAAATCAGGAGTTTTCTGGAAATATCCCATAATGAGAGGAAAATAATCTTCTGTTATGACATCATTCCGCGTATGACTCCGTGGATAGTCGCTGTGGGGAGCGAAGAGACGGTTTTCAAATTAATAAAATCGCTTCTTGCCCTGAGATACCCTCTTAAGAAAGTGAAATTCATATTTGCCGGGGAAAACTGGTCTAAAAATGTGTTGAATAATCTAAAAGTAAAAGGTGTGGTGCCGGAATACGAGATGTTTATAAGGGGAATGGCTGTAAGGGAAGACGGCAGGAAGGAAGAATCCATGCCGGAAAATATAAAACACAGCGGGTTCCTGCAAAAACTTCACTGGTTATTATTTGTAAGGCTGCCCAAAGAACCGAGCCAGCCTTACACAAAACCGGGAGCCAACACATCGGTGCTGCACGAGTCCGACGGTATCGCCGGAATAATTTACGACGTTGAAGATATTCCCAACCAAAACCAGCTGCTTCAGTTTGTTCTGGGAACATCGGACGGTATTTTGAATGTCAGGAAGTTAGTCGAATCGAAAATAGCTCCTCAGATCGAAAAAGCGCCCGAATCCCTGTCTGAAAAAGATGCCGTCGGAATAACATTGAAAAAAACATCGGGGATTATTGAAGGCATATTGCGCCGGTACGCCAACCTGCTGAAAAATGAGGATAAAGTAATATATAACAGGTTTAATTTTAAGAGAGGGCGTGTTCTTGCGAGGCACCTGAGATATTTTTGTAATAATACACTGAAATCCCTGCTCGAGATTACTTCAGGCGACAGAAGATATTTTTCGACAGCCATGTTATGGGAAAAGATAAAACGCCTTGACGCGGAAGCGAATGACAGGAGCAGGCCGGTTAAAAAAACTGCCAGAACCGGGTTGAGAAAAATGATTAATTTATACGTGACTCTCTGCAATATGCCGGGCTACGGCGTTTGCGCGACGGATTATATCACGGGGAGGATAACATTTGATAGGTTTGTCAAATCCCTGATTATCGCCGAGTATAAAAGGATAAACGAACCCCGAAACGGGCAGGGGCGGCTCGCTAAAATAACAAACGCTTTGCATGCCGCAAAAGGACAGATAGCCGCGTTTATGTTCGGTGAATACGCGAGTTGGTATACCGCCGGATGGGACGGCCTTCACGCTTCAAACGACGCGTTTAAGCCTCTGGGCGGGACTACGGGTTACTTTTCGACCGAACCGGTTGAGGAAATCGACTGGAAAGATAAAACAGTTTCCGGGAAATTAAACATAGAAGGCGAATCAAAAGAAATTGAACACCACTATAATCTGAAAAACAGCCTGCTTACTCTGGGAGGATGGGATGAATTCCAGGTCGCCGAAGATTATATGGTGGGGCTTGTGCTCTGGTGGTACGGATTCAATGTTTCCGGTTTCTGGAGCCTTACGCCCGAAGACCCGTCGGGTTTTGAGTCTGAAGTCGGGTTCAAATTCAGGCCCAAGCAGATGTCAAGATGGATGAAGGGCTATATAATGGGCCTTATTATTGTTACCGAAAATTGGAGCAATTTTTCCGAACTCTGGAAAAGAAAAGGGTTATGGGGATGCGCGACGTTCTGTATTCCCACTCTTTTCAGCGCGGTCCAGCCGTTTTTATTCCGCGTTGCCCGGATGCTGTGTATTTTCTGGTGGATATATTTTATTCCCGTAAAATCCCTGTGGGAAATGGCTCTTTCATCCCGGATCGCGCCCATCGCGTTGTTTATCAACGGGCATTCCAGCATAGTCCAGTTTCTTGAACGCGTGAGAAAATCCATAGGAATATATACGCCCACAGTGCTTAATTTCTTTTCTGTGGGCGGATGGGCATGGGTGATAGGGCCCTGTCTTATTCTTATACCAATCTTTATTTACAGGTATTTTACTATGAGAGGAGTTAAGGAAGGAGTGGACGATTATCTCGGATTAAGGGCGATTATAGACGAATACGACAATATGATTGATACCCTGCAGTCCAGAATCAGTTCAGGATATTCATCTGATAACCGGGCGCTTTTGAACGCATTGAAAGAAATGGAAAAAAGAAAAAGAGTTGTTGAGGAAGGAAGCCTGGAAGAAGCCGCGGGCGTTGTTTCCGCAAGAAAGTTTCTTTTGGCAATAGGCCTTTTCATGGGTTCCTGTTTTTCTATTCTGGTTTCGGGAAATATTTTCCGGTTATTCATTTTTACGGCCGTGTTTTCTTTCATTATCTATTGCCTGACGATGATGCTGGGGCATATATATATAAACGCGGCGGGCAACCAGGTTATAAACGGGGTAAAAGAAAAAGCCGTAAGGGCCATGAGGTTCAGGGCCGCGATACCGAATTTCTTTATAGATTTTTATCATATGCTCTATATAGCCGGGAACAAGATCGCCTGGCAGGAAGTGATTAAAGGCGCAAACATCGGCTACTGGTGGAGGACGCCGAGAGCCGTGGACATATTAAATGAGGCGGTGGAAAGAAACGAAAAGAAACTCAGGAAAACGGATATTCCCGGTCTGGTGAAAAAGAAACTGTCCGGTTTCAGGTCCTGGTTTATTTACGAAGATATTGAAAGAAGCCTTGAGAATTTAAGGCTTGACCTGCGCCTGTACCGGAATTACGGGTTTATGCTTTTGATGACATGGGTGCTGATGGTAGGGCTTCGTTTCGGTTTTCAGGTCCATTTGTTCAATGAAATGGTTATAAATTCTCTTGTGAAAGGCAGGAATGCTTCGTATACATGGAATCTTGTCGTAATATGTTCGATAGTCCTTGTTATCGTTGCCTGGAAATCTCTTTATAATTTCAGGTTTGTCACCGGCAGATGGAAAGAATTCCATATGAAACAAGCCTGGATACCCGAGCGGGAACCGAAGATAAGAATTGTGGATTTTCTGGACAGGATCGTTACCGCAACCGCAGTATTTGTGTTAATAACCATATTGGCCTTTTCGTACAACAGCTACAGGATACCGACAGAAAGAATACAGGCTATAGGCCTTAAGACGCCTCTCTGGGCTTTAACTGAAGAAGAGAAAAAAGTTTTCGCCGCGGTTGATATTTATACGCCCGGCAATTTTAATAATAATATCGGGTTTAATATAAAAGGGTCATTCCACGATGTGGGATTCTGGACCGGCCACGCGAGGACTGGCTGGGCAACGGCTGAAGGCGCCATGGAATTGGAAAAAAGATTAAGGGATGAAGCCTCAAGGGGATCGAAACTGGTGCGTTATATGCCTGTGCTGGGGGACCTGAGGTCAGGCGCAAAATTTGATGACGGTTATATTACATTTGATAAGTCGGCGGAAGAGGATATCGCGGTGTTCTTTGCAATTGTTGAAAAGGTAAGGCGCGATTATCCTGATTTAAAGGTGATACCGGTGCTGTTGAGTTTTCAGATAGCCGACGGGACTTCTGTCGAAAACGGTATTACGGTGGGAGAGCATCCGGAACTTTTCACCCGGCCCGAACTTCGAGCCCGTTTTGTTGATGAAATTGACAGGCTGTTCAGCCCGTACTGGGATAATGAAGCTGTTTTTGCCTGGGATTTATTCAACGAACCCGAGCTGACTGTTGTGGATATGGATGATATCCGCTCTTTCGTCAGGGAATCGGCGCTCAGGATACGCAATAAAGGCGGAAAGGTTACATTGGGGAGCAATACGGTTGACGATATGCTTGCTTTGTGGGCCGGGTCAGACCTTGATATCCTTCAGTTCCACTTCTACCAGGAAGGTTCCTCTTCCCTGCCTGATGCGTATGATATTGCGGATGAAATGGGTATAACTATAGACAAACCGGTGTTTGTCGGTGAATGGGGCGTCAGGGCTTCGGACGGCGCGGGCAGGGAAGCCGGCGACAGAGAAGTTGACGGCGTCCTTACCGAAGCGAAAGAATACGGATACATAGGATTGCTCATCTGGCAGGATGATTATTACGGCGTTGCCGATAGGAATTCACTCCAAAAATTTGAAGCGGGTTCTCTGCGGAAATAATTTAAACTTGACTTATATCCGGCGCTGTTTTATCATTCACTATTAACTCAATTGAATTAGTAGTAAATAGGAGGTTTTATGCGGCTTTCAACCCGTTCGAGATATGGTGTGCGGCTTATGTATGACCTGGCGTGTTCTTACGGCGGCGGGCCTGTGCTTTTAAAGGATATCGCCCGGCGGGAGGATATTTCGGAAAAATATCTCAGCAATATAATTATTCCCCTGAAAGGATGCGGTATGGTCAGCTCGAGCAGGGGCGCCCACGGGGGTTATGCTCTGGCTAAAGCTCCCGATAAGGTAAAAATAAAAGATATAATCGAGATACTGGAAGGGGATTTATGCCTGGTTGAATGTGTAAAAAACCCCGGCATCTGTAAGCGTTCGCCGTTTTGTTTAAGCAGGGATATATGGGTTGATGTTAAAGAAAAAATGGATGACGTCCTGAATGCCGTGACATTGAAAGATCTGGTTGATAAGAATAAAAAGAAAAAATACAGGAAAAAAGGAGGACAATTAAAATGAAAATTGAGACACAATTACTGCACGCGGGACAGGTAGCCGACCCGGTTACAGGCGCAAGGGCGGTTCCGATATATCAAACTACATCCTATCAGTTTAAGAGTTCAGACCATGCGGCTGACCTTTTTGCCCTGAAAGAATTTGGAAATATATATACGCGGCTGATGAATCCCACCACTGATGTTCTGGAGAAGAGGATTGCGGCTGTTGAAGGAGGCATAGGCGCTCTTGCGACAGCAAGCGGCCAGGCGGCTATTTCACTGGCTTTGCTTAATATTGCCCGGGCGGGGGATGAAATTGTTTCGGCGGATAATCTTTATGGAGGAACCTATACACTTTTCCATTATACATTCAAGCGATTGGGAATTAAGGTGAGATTTGTTTCATCAGGAGACTTAAATGGATTTAAAAAAGCGATTAACCCGAAAACAAAAGCTGTATACGCGGAGTCAATAGGGAACCCGAAGCTTGATGTTACGGATATCGGGGAACTGTCGGCTTTAGCCCATGAAAACGGCATCCCTCTTGTGATTGACAATACTGTTGCGCCGTACCTCCTGAAACCGGTTGATTTCGGGGCGGATATTGTCGTTTATTCCGCCACAAAATTTTTAGGCGGTCACGGGACTTCTATCGGAGGGCTTATTGTCGACTCGGGAAAATTTGACTGGACAAACGGGAAGTTTCCTTTGATTTCCGGCCCTGACCCGAGTTATCACGGCATTGATTTTGTCGAAGCGCTGAAACCTCTGGGCAACCTTGCTTACATAATCAAAGCAAGGGTGACATTACTGAGGGATTTAGGCCCGGCGATGTCTCCTTTTAACGCGTTTTTATTCCTGCAGGGCATTGAGACTTTGCATCTTCGTATGCCGAGACATTCTGAAAACGCCCTTAAAGTCGCGGCTTATCTTGAAAAACATAAATTAGTGGACTGGGTTAATTATCCCGGACTTGGCTCAAGCAGCCAGAGGCGGTTATCACAGAAATATCTGCCGAAAGGAGCCGGCGCCATAATAGGGTTCGGCATTCAGGGCGGAGCCTGCGCCGGAAAAAAGTTTATTGATTCATTGAAATTGATATCGCATCTTGCCAATATAGGAGACGCAAAGACTTTGGCTATTCATCCCGCGAGCACGACCCATCAACAGTTGTCAGGAGAAGAACAGCTGGCGGCGGGAGTTACGCCTGATTTCATCCGGCTGTCGGTCGGGATTGAAAATGCGGATGATATCATTGACGATATCGAACAGGCTTTAAATAAAATTAAACCTTAAAGGGGGATGTTATGAGGATTTTTGAAGATATCACTAAAACTATCGGGAATACTCCTCTGGTCAGGATAAACCGCCTGAATAAAGGCGGAAACACGGATATCCTTGCCAAACTTGAGTTCTTTAACCCCCTGTCGAGCGTGAAAGACAGGATCGGGCTTTCAATGATTGAAAAGGCGGAAAAAAAAGGATTACTTAAAAAGGGAATGACTATTGTAGAGCCTACAAGCGGAAACACCGGTATAGCATTGGCTTTTGTAAGCGCTACCAAAGGTTATAAGTTGATACTTACAATGCCTGATACCATGAGTTTGGAAAGAAGGAGGCTCCTGGCCTTTCTCGGCGCGGAGATTGTGCTCACTCCCGGAAGCGAAGGAATGTCCGGAGCTATAAAAGAGGCCGGACGGCTGGTTGAAAAAACGCCCGGCTCTTATATGCCCCAGCAGTTTGAAAATCCGGCTAATCCCGAAATACACAAAAAAACCACCGCCAGAGAGATCTGGAGGGATACGGAAGGCAGGGTGGATATACTGGTGAGCGGCGTGGGAACGGGAGGAACGATTACCGGAATATCCGAAATAATAAAGAAAAAGAGACCTTCGTTTAAAGCAATAGCTGTTGAGCCGGCGGAATCGCCCGTTCTTTCGGGCGGGAAGCCGGGCCCGCATAAGATTCAGGGTATCGGGGCGGGATTTGTTCCCGGTGTTTTAAGGACGGATTTAATAGATGAAGTCGTGAAAGTCAGCAGCGAAAACGCTGTAGATACCGCCAGAAGGCTTGCTAAAGAAGAAGGGATATTAGCGGGTATCTCAAGCGGGGCGGCGGCGTGGGCGGCTTTGAAAACGGCGGAAAAACCGGAAAATAAAGATAAGCTTATCGTAGTGATATTTCCCGATACGGGTGAACGGTATTTAAGCACGGATTTATTCACCGGTATGAAAGACGTATTTTAATGGATGTATTTGAAAAAATCAGAGATCTTAAAAAAGAGAGAAACGCGGTTATCCTGGCCCATAACTACCAGCGTCCCGAAGTCCAGGATATTGCCGATTATGTAGGGGACTCTCTGGGCTTAAGCATTGAAGCCTCAAAGACGGGCGCGGATGTTATTATCTTCTGCGGCGTATATTTTATGGCGGAAACCGCGAAGATACTGTCTCCCGGCAGGAAGGTGATAATTCCCGACAAAAATGCGGGCTGCCCGATGGCTGATATGATAACGGTTCAGGAATTAAAGGAACTGAAGAAGCAGTACCCTCAGGCCAAAATACTCTGTTATGTGAATACTTTTGCGGAGGTGAAGGCTGAATGCGATATCTGCTGCACTTCATCCAACGCGGTCAGTGTTATCGAAAAAGCTTTTAAGGAAAAAGACGAGATAATATTTATTCCTGATAAATACCTTGCTTCTTACGCTCAAAAGCAGACCGCCAGAAATTTAATTTTGTGGAACGGGTACTGCCCCACGCATATTAAAATCCTTAAAGAGGATATTGACAGGGAAAAAAAGCTGCATCCCCGCGCCGAAATACTTGTCCATCCGGAATGCACGTCGCCTGTCATATCTTTGGCTGACAAGGTGCTTTCTACCGACGGAATGTGTAAATACGTCAAAAAATCGGGGGTAAAAGAATTTATAATCGCCACCGAGCCGGGAATAATACACAGGCTTAGAAAAGAAAACCCTTCCAAAAGATTCTGGCCGGCAAGCGGGATATCGGTATGCCCGAATATGAAACTTATCACTCCGGATAAAATCCTCAGGTCGCTTGAAACTCTGGAGTATGAGGTTGCGCTTCCCCGGAAAATACTTTTGCAAGCGGGAAAAAGCATTGATAAAATGCTTAAATATAAAGATTGAACCAAGGAGACCGTATGGCTGAAACAAAAATATATCTGGACCACAACGCGACAACGCCCCTGCACCCTGAAGTGAAAAAAGCGATGTGTAAGGCGATGGATGAATTCGGCAACCCGTCGAGTATGCACAGTTTCGGGAGAGAGGCGAAGAAATATGTTGAAGATTCACGGAGTGAGATAGCTTCATTTATAGGCGCGGATACGGATGAAATCATATTTGTCGGCAGCGGTTCCGAAGCGAACAACACCGTATTGTCTATTTTTTCGTGCCCTTCAAAAGGATGCATGTTCCATTCTGAAATGAAAAGAGTGGTTATAACCACAGCAATTGAACACCCCTGTATTATCGAAAGCTCGAAGTGCCTGAGAGACAGGGGCTTCGATGTTAAGTATCTCGGGGTAGATTCATTCGGGAAAGTAAATATTAAACAGCTTGAAACAATGTTGGATGAAAACGTCGGGCTTGTATCGGTGATGATGGCTAATAATGAAATAGGCACACTGCAGGATATAGCGCTTATAACGGATATGGCGCATAAGAACGGAGCGCTGATGCATACGGATGCTGTTCAGGCTGTGGGGAAAATCCCTGTTGACGTAAAAAAATTAAATGTCGATTTTCTGACGATTTCGGGACACAAGATTTACGGGCCTAAAGGAATAGGGGTCTTGTTTGTAAGGAAGGGGACTCCCTTTTGCCCTTTTGTCAGGGGCGGGCATCAGGAGATGGGAAGGCGCGCCGGAACGGAAAATACACTGGGAATCATAGGACTCGGAAAAGCCGTAAAGATGAGAAAGAAAGAGATGGAGGAAGAGGAAAAGCGATTGAAGGGATTTAAAGATATTTTGAAGAGGGGAATTGAAAAAAGTATTTCCGATGCGCATTTTAACGGGCATCCCGAAGATTGCCTGGCCGGCACGCTTAATGTTTCTTTCAAAGGCGCCGAAGGGGAAGCTATCCTGCTTTATCTTGATCTTGCGGGTATAGCGGTTTCAACGGGTTCCGCGTGCGCGTCCGGTTCCCTTGACCCTTCACATGTCCTGCTTGCCACGGGTATCGGCCCCGAACTGGCGCATGGTTCCATAAGGATCAGCATGGGGCGTTCTACAGATAAAAAAGATGTTGAATATGTTCTGGATATATTGCCGGGCATTATAAAGAAAATCAGGAAGATGTCTTCGGTGTATTCAAGGGGAGGGAATAATGTCTCAAAATAAAGAATGGGTATATTCCGAAAAAATAAAAGATCATTTTATTCATCCGAGAAACATACTTGAGGATGAGGCTTCATATAAATACGACGGAAAGGGAATTGTGGGCAATATAAAATGCGGCGATCAGATGATGATGGTTATTAAAGTAGATAAAGAGAAAAACATCATAACAGATTGCAAATGGAAAACTTACGGATGCGCGAGCGCTATAGCAAGCACATCCCTGCTTTCTGAGATTGTAATAGGGATGAGCCTGGATAAAGCCTATCATATCTCTCCGAAAGATATAGCGGAAGAACTGGGCGGACTGCCCGAACATAAGATCCACTGTTCCGTTCTGGGCGATAAGGCCCTGCGCTCGGCAATAGATGATTACTATATGAAGAACGGCATGCGGGATAAAATACAAAAAGAAAAATCAAGGATTGTCTGCCAGTGTATGAATGTTACCGACCACGATATCGAAAATGCCGTTCTGGAAGGCGCCCGCACATTTCTGGAACTCCAGGAACATACTAAACTGGGAACTGTCTGCGGGCAATGTAAGGATGAAGCCGAAAAACTTCTGAAAAACTACGTTGAAAAACATTTTAATAAATAAGCTATAGGTCATTTGTCAGAGGAAGGGAAAAATTTATGAATATGACGTTATTGAAAAGTCTATTTTTATTTCCGGTGATTTATATGGCCGCTTCCTGTTTGTCTGCTCAGGCCCGGTATGAAAAGGCGACATTCGCGGGGGGATGCTTCTGGTGTATGGAACCGGTTTTTGATAAGTTAAACGGGGTTGTGGATGTGCAGGCGGGTTATATGGGAGGCAAAACAGAAAACCCGACTTACGGGGAAGTTTCCTCGGGAAAAAGCGGACACAGGGAAGTTGCCCGGATAACATACGACCCGTCTAAAATTTCGTACGCCGGACTGCTGGATATTTTCTGGATGAATGTCGATCCGACGGATTCGGGCGGGCAGTTTGCAGACAGGGGTTCGCAATATAAAGTGGCCGTTTATTATCACAGTGAAGAACAGAAAAAAATCGCCGAAGAATCAAGACAAAAACTTGATGAATCGGGCCTCTATGATAAACCTGTGTCGGTGGAAATCCTTAAAGCGGGTGATTTTTACAAGGCAGAAGAGTATCATCAGGATTATTATAAAAAAAATCCCGTCAGGTATAACCTGTATAAACAGGGCTCGGGAAGGGCATCTTATGTGAAAGAAATGGAAAAGAAGTTTAAAGATAAAAATATTAAACCTGCCGGAAAACCCGCGGCGGACAGGAAAGAGCTGAAGAAAAAATTAACACCCTTACAGTATCAGGTTACCCAGGAATGCGCTACTGAGAGGGCGTTCGATAATGAATATTGGAATAACAAAAAAGAGGGAATATATGTGGATATTGTCTCCGGAGAGGCGCTCTTCAGTTCTAAAGATAAATTCGACTCCGGCACCGGTTGGCCCAGTTTTACAAAACCTATTGAACCCGGTAATGTTGTTGAGAAAGAAGATAACAGCGGTAATATGCGGAGGACGGAAGTTCAGAGCAGAGAAGCCGGTTCGCATCTTGGACATGTTTTTACCGACGGGCCCGAACCTGCAGGCTTAAGGTACTGCGTAAATTCCGCTTCACTGCGTTTTATCCCCAGGGAAGACCTTGAAAAAGAAGGTTACGGGGAATATGAGAAACTCTTTGAATAATAAATAAAAGGAGGACAAATGAGTTTGCCGGAAAACACCGATGATTTGAAATCTCTTGTCGATAACCTGCATTTTAAGGAAAAAGTAGACAGGTCTCTTGCTCTTATTGAGGAAGCTTACAGGAAATATGGCGACGGTTTAGTTGTAGCTAACAGTCTCGGAAAAGATTCCGTCTGCGTGTGGGACCTGGCAAAAAGGGTAAATCCCGGGATACGGGGTTTTATTGTAACAACCAGGTTCAAACCCGAAGAGACAACCCTGTTTATGAAAGAAACATTGGAAAGATATCCTGAATTAAAGGTATATAAGAATGATGATAAGATTGAGGATGAACTTTACAAAACAGCGCCGGACCAATGCTGTGACCTGCTGAAAGTCCTTCCTACAAGACGCGCTATAGAGGAAATGAAAGTCAGCTGCTGGGTTACGGGACTCAGGTGTACGGAAGGACGCACCAGAACCGATTTTAAGGAAGTTGAGGAAAGGGATGAAGGACTGATAAAACTGAACCCTATCCTTATCTGGAAAGAACGTGAAGTGTGGCAGTATCTGGCGGTTTACGGGGTAAAAGTCAACCCTCTTTACGCAAAGGGGTACAGGTCCCTCGGCTGCGCGCCGTGTTCTCATATAACCACGGATGACGATGAGCGCTCGGGCCGGTGGATAGGGACGGCCAAGCACGGCGGGGAATGCGGTATACATACCCGTCCGCTTAAAATTAATAAACGGTAATTATACAAAACATTTATTTTCCCATGCTGTTTTTTATTTCCGCCGAAAATCAACGCTTGACAGATTCCGGACTCCGGTGTATTATGCACATATGTGCATAATGGGAGGATGATATGAGGCCGAAAAAAACAAGGTGGGTCAAATGCGAGCCGGGCGAGAGGTGTTTCAGGCCGCAGTGCAAGCCGTTGAATAAGCTGAAAGGCGTTACATTGACGATAGACGAGTTCGAAGCTGTCAGGCTTGCGGATCTTGAGGGGTTGGAGCAGGAGCAGGTTGCGCATAAGATGAAAGTCCACCGTTCCACAATATCCCGGATACTTGAATCCGCCCGAGCGAAAGTCGCGGATGCCCTGGTAAATATTAAGGCAATCCGCATAGAAGGCGGCTGCTGCGAGATAATACAGAAGAGGAAAAAGAATGAAAGAGAGAAATAAATTTTTATTGATAGCGGCGGTATTTTTGGGCTGTTTTTATATGCCTGTCGAACTCCTGCCGTTCAGGAACCCTGTTTTTGAGGCCCTGGCTTTGGTCAGGTGGTACGCGAGAGAACATGTTATTTTATGTCTGGTGCCCGCTTTTTTTATTGCCGGTGCGATTTCCGTTTTTGTAAGCCAGGCCTCTGTCATTAAATATTTCGGCGCGAAGGCGAATAAATTCCTTGCTTATAGCGTTGCTTCCGTTTCGGGGACGATTCTTGCGGTGTGTTCCTGCACTGTCCTGCCGCTTTTCTCAGGAATATACAAAAGAGGCGCGGGACTGGGGCCCGCGACGGCGTTTCTTTACTCCGGTCCCGCTATAAACGTGCTGGCGATTATAATGACCGCGAGGATACTCGGATGGGAACTCGGGCTCGCGCGAGCTGTCGGGGCGGTTTTATTCAGCGTTGTTATCGGATTCCTGATGCACATCATATTCATTAAAGAAGAACGGGCGCGGCACGCGGGCGGGGATTTTCCTGCAGGCGCCGCCGCTAAAGAGGAGAGGTCTTTGTCTAAAAACGCCCTGTACTTTGCATCTATGGTCGGATTTTTGGTGTTCGCGAACTGGGCGAAGCCGGAGGAAGGCGCATCGGGTTTATGGACGTATATCTACGGAATTAAATGGTATGTATCATTCGGGTTTTTGGTTTTACTGGCAGTGATAATATTAAAGTGGTTTAAAAAGGATGAACTTAAGAGCTGGGTCTCGGCATCCTGGGTTTTTGCCGTGCAGATATTGCCGCTTCTGCTGGCCGGTGTTGTTGTCGCGGGACTGCTGCTCGGCCGTCCGGGCAATGAAGGTTTTATACCTTCAGGGATAATAGAAAAAGCTGTCGGGGGAAATTCTTTCCTGGCGAACTTTTTCGCGGCGATAGTCGGGGCTTTTATGTATTTTGCGACGCTGACAGAAATTCCCATACTGCAGGGTCTCATCGGCTCAGGTATGGGCAAAGGCCCGGCGCTTGCGTTACTGCTTGCCGGCCCGGCGCTGAGCCTGCCTAATATGCTCGTGATACGCGGTGTTATCGGCACAAAGAAAACTGTCGTGTATGTCAGCCTTGTCGTCATTATGGCGACAATTACAGGTATAGTATTCGGTTTTATCGCGAAGTAGAGAGGTTGCGGAATGGAAAAAAATACTGAAGAAATCAAAAGAATTGTCAAAGCCGGCTATGCGAAAGCGTTGTCACAAAAAGAATCCTGCTGTTCCGCGGGTTCTTGTTGTTGCGGAACAAGCCGGGCGGAAGATATCAGCAGGAAGGTCGGCTATAGCGACTCTGAGATGAACGCTGTTCCCGAAGGGGCGAATTTAGGTTTCGGGTGCGGGAATCCGGTGGCTCTTGCCTTGTTGAAAAAGGGCGATACCGTGCTTGATTTAGGGAGCGGCGCAGGGTTCGATGCATTTTTGTCGGCTCAGTGTGTCGGTAAAACCGGCAGAGTCATCGGCGTTGACATGACGCCGGAGATGGTCGCTAAAGCGCAGGGAAACGCCAAGAAGGGCAACTATAGCAATGTGGAGTTCCGCTTGGGTGAGATCGAGAAATTACCGATAAAGGACAATTCAATCGATATGATTATATCAAACTGTGTTATTAATCTGTCGCCTGACAAGGAAACGGTATTTAAAGAGGCGTATAGGGTTTTGAGATCCGGCGGGAGACTGATGGTTTCGGATTTGGCGCTTACCGGGGACTTGCCGGATGAAATCAAAAATTCGGTTGAGGCATATGTCGGCTGTCTTGCCGGGGCGATAAAAAAAGACGATTATTTAAAACTTATAAAAACCGCCGGGTTTCAGAATATTGAAGTGCTCAGCGAATCGAGCTATCCGGTGGATGCGATGTTTGACAATCTTAATGCCGCTCAGGAAACGGTAACCAGCATAAAAGTTTCGGCGATGAAAAGATAAAAAAGGAGAGATAGAATGAAAATCGAGATATTAGGTGTCGGTTGTCCGAAATGTCAAAAACTGTATGAAAATGTCCGGCAGGCCGTTGAACAGTCCGGTGTTGACGCGGAAATAGTCAAGGTTACGAAAATAAGCGATATCAGCAATTACAATGTTATGCTTACCCCTGCTTTGGTTATTGACGGAGAGGTTAAAACATCAGGTACAATACCTCCGGTATCCGAAATCGAAAAATGGATTAAAGGACAGGTGAATTAAATGATATGGAAAATAAATTTAACGGGAAATAAGTCAAAAAGAACAGTGTACCCGGTTTTATTTATAGGTGTCCTGGTATTGTTAGCGGGATGTGTTCAGGGACAGGATGTTACGGGAAATAATAACAGTGATTTGCCTGCGGGCGGGGAACAGGTTGTTTTTATTGAACTTGGTTCAGTTAATTGTATTCCCTGTAAGCAGATGCAGCCTATCATTAATGCCATTGAAAATGAATATGAAGGAAAAGTGAAAGTCGTGTTCTATGATGTCTGGACAAAGGACGGGAAACAGTATGCTGACAAATATAAAATCAGGCTCATCCCGACACAGGTGTTTCTTGATAAACAGGGCAATGAGATATTCCGGCATGAAGGTTTCTTCCCTAAGAAAGAAATAGAAAAGATATTTGAAAACGCGGGAGTGAAAAAGTGATAACACGGCTTTTTGATTTACTTACCGGGGCGTTACAGGATGCGCCTGTCATCGCGCTAAGCGCGGCATTTATATGGGGCATTTTAAGTATCCTGTTGAGTCCCTGCCATCTCGCGAGCATTCCTCTTATTGTAGGGTTTATAAGCAACAGAGGGCAAATATCAAAAAGAAAGGCCTTTATCTTATCATTGCTTTTTTCTGCGGGTATTCTTGTCACTATAACCGCTATAGGAATAATCACCGCCTGCATGGGGAGAATGCTTGGAGATATAGGCGTGTGGGGGAATTATTTTGTGGCTTTTATTTTTCTGGCTGTCGGCCTGCATCTTTTGGGGATTATTCCTTTGCCGTTGATAGGCGGAGCCCGTAGCGGCGACATGAAAAGAAAAGGTTTTTTTGCGGCGTTTATATTAGGCCTGGTTTTCGGAATCGCGCTCGGGCCCTGCACATTTGCGTATATGGCGCCGATGCTTGCCATTACTTTCTCAATCTCATCAACACGGGTTCTGTACGGGGTATTACTTTTAACTATGTATGGCATAGGGCATTGTTCAATAATTGTATTTGCAGGCACTTTCACGGAAGTTGTTGAAAGGTACCTTAAATGGAATGAAAGCTCGAAGGGCCCTTATATTTTGAAAAAGATATGCGGTGTCCTTATTATTATAGCCGCGATTTATATTGCGGTATCTGCTGTTCATTGAATCCGGCGCAGATCGGTTTTTCAGGAGAAAATATGTTATGGAACGGATAGTCCACGAGGAGAAAAAGCTTTCTTTTTTTGAGAAATACCTTACGTTTTGGGTGATTGCCTGCATCTGTTTTGGAATTCTACTCGGGAAATTATTCCCTCAGGCGGCTGTCGCGCTTGACCGGATTTCGATTTATCAGGTATCTGTTCCGATTGCGATATGCCTTTTCTTTATGATGTATCCCATAATGGTGAAAATTGATTTCGCGGAAGTCGTTAAGGCTGGCAAAACTCCCGGCCCGGTTATCCTTACGCTGATAGTGAATTGGTGCATAAAACCATTCACCATGCTTGCCATTGCGTGGTTATTCCTCGGCTTATTGTTTAAAGGATGGCTTCCGGGAACGGAAATCGTTAAAGGCGGCGCGCAGGTAGAATTATTCAGGTCTTATATCGCAGGATGTATTTTATTGGGTATCGCGCCGTGCACGGCTATGGTCCTTATCTGGGGACATTTATCCAGGGGAAACGACGGACATACGCTGGTGATGGTGGCGATTAATTCGCTGACGATGCTGTTTCTCTACGCCCCTCTGGGCGGCTGGCTGTTGGGAGTGAACAGGATGCCTATCCCGTGGCAGACGATTGTGTTGTCCGTGGTGGTCTATGTCGGCTTGCCGTTATTATTGGGGTATTACTCGAGGAAATTGTTGATTGCAAAAAAAGGGCTGAAATGGTTTGAAGAGAAATTTCTGCATTATCTTACTCCTGTTTCAATCTGCGCTTTATTGCTGACGCTTGTTCTGCTGTTTTCATTTAAGGGGGATTTGATTATCAGGCAGCCGCAGGTGATTTTTCTTATTGCCGTTCCGCTTTTTATCCAGACATGCCTTATTTTTGCCATTACTTACGGCCTGGCTAAATGGCTGAAATTATCGTACCGGGACGCCGCGCCCTCAGCCCTTATCGGCGCGAGTAACCATTTTGAAGTGGCAATTGCCACTTCGACTGTCCTCTTCGGACTGTCTTCAGGCGCGTCGTTGGCTACAGTTGTCGGGGTATTGATTGAAGTTCCGGTTATGCTGATGCTGGTGAAGGTATGTTTGAAGACGCAAGGGTGGTTTAAATAAAACAGCGCATATTCCCGACCTTCGGGCAAAGTGTTCCTTAAGCAAAATTCCGCTGTTAAAGAAATCGAAAATCTATTAAAATAAACGGCATGCAGGGAATAAATGGGGAGATACTGGTATGTTGAAAAATATTTTACTGGCTTTTATTCCGGTGTTTGTAGCTGTTGACGCTATCGGAGTCCTTCCGATATTCGTTTCGCTGACGAGGGATATCGACAGAAAAGAGAGGGTATCTATAATTATTCAGTCTATGGTTACCGCGGGATGCCTCGCTGTAAGTTTTGTTTTTCTCGGCAAATTCGTCTTCAGGTTTCTCGGGATTACGGTGTCCGATTTTATGATAGCCGGAGGTTCCATTCTTTTCTGTATAGCGATTATGGATATTCTCACTTCCGGAAAACGCCGGCGGGTGCCTTCTCAGGAGATGGGAGCTGTCCCGATAGGGACTCCGCTTATAGTGGGCCCTGCGGTCCTCACCACATCGCTGGTGATAATCGCGGAATACGGCCTGTTGGCGAGCCTGATATCTATTCTGTCTAATATACTGCTCGCGGGACTGATATTTTCGCTTTCGGATATTCTTATAGAAAGACTGGGGGTAGCCGGAAGCAAAGCGCTGTCGAAGATAATGGCTCTCCTGCTGGCGTCGATTGCGGTGATGATGATAAGGAAAGGCATAATGCTGATCCTGAGTTGATATTTCGGGAACGTTTATGGAAACTGAAGGTTATATATCGGTTAAGGGCGGTAAAGTCTGGTATAAGATTGAGGGCGCTGGTAAAAAGGGCATTCCTCTCTTAACCCTTCACGGCGGTCCCGGCGCGACCCACGATTACCTTGAGCCGCTGGAAAAACTTGCCGATGAGAGGCCCGTTATTTTTTATGACCAGCTGGGGGGCGGCAATTCAGAGCGGCCTAAAAATAATTCTCTCTGGACGGTCGAAAGGTTTGTCGGAGAGTTAAAGCAGGTGAGGGAAATGCTGAGGCTCAAAAAAGTTCATCTGCTCGGCGTGTCGTGGGGGACGATGCTTGCGGCCCGTTACATTATTGATTTAAAACCGGAAGGCGTCGTAAGTTTAATTCTTTCGGGCCCGGCTCTGAACGCGGAACGCTTCGCGTCCGATGCCCGGAGTTATCTATCCGAACTGTCGGAAAAAGACAGGGCGGTGATAGCCGAGAGCGAGGCAAAAGGCAGATACGATTCCAGAGAATACGCGGATGCGATGATGAACTTTTACAGGCTTCATGTATGCCGTCTTGACCCGTGGCCCGGGTGCCTTAACAGGACTTTCGAAAAAATGGGCGCGGATGTTTACAATTATATGTGGGGGCCCAGCGAATTCACGGTTACCGGAACGTTGAAAGGATTTGATGTGACGGATAAACTTAAAGATATAAGTATCCCTGTGTTATTTACCTGCGGACGATATGATGAAGCCTCTCCCTCAGCCACGGAGTATTACCATAGGTTGCTTCCCGGTTCTGAAATCCATATATTTGAGGATGCCTCGCACATCCATATCAGCGAAAAAACCGGTGAATTTATCAGTGTGGCCCGTGATTTTTTGCACCGGTCGGAGAAAAATTAAAAACTCTATTTATATTTCTGCCCGCGTATTAAATGGGGGACTGACTCCTTTCTTGTAAAAAAGGTGTCTGCCCCCATTTAACATGTGATAAAATACCATTCTTAATAATTATTCTTTTGAAAATTATTTTTCTGAAGGGAATAAAACAGGCTGTATTGTGTCTAAGTAAGCAGAAGTTTGATTTTCTGAATCCTTAAATCTTGATATTGAGGAATAATTCTCGATGAAGAGGTCTATATTTATATTCGTTTTTATCCTTTTTCCCTGCATCTTTTCCTGCGGTATCGCGCCGGCGGAATGCCTTACATGGGAAGATTGTGTGAGGGAAGCCGCTACCATGAATCCGGACCTTTTTTCGGCGGAAGCGAAAATAAAACAATCTCTTGCCGATAAAGGCATAGCAAGAAGTCCCATGCTTCCGCAGGTAAGCACGGACCTGAGCGGAAAGAAAACCAAACCTGTGGGGACACAGGAAAAGAAGGACACATTCGCTTATTCCATCACCGGCAGCCAGCTTGTATTTGACGGGTTCAAAACTTCGAATAATGTCGCCGAAGCGAACCAGAACCTGATAGCTAACCAATATGACTATTCCGTTGTCTCATCCAATGTGCGTTTAAATCTGAAAACGGCTTTCTCCGAGCTTCTCAGGGCCCAGGAACTTATCTATATTACCGAAGAAATTGCGGAAAGAAGAAAGCAGAACCTCTCCCTGGTCGAACTCCGGTATGAAGCGGGGCGCGAGCACCGCGGCTCTCTTTTGACTGCCCGGGCGGATTTGGCGGAAGCTGAGTTTGAAGTAAAACAGGCAAGGCGCAACATTTCATTTGCCCGGATTAAATTGATTAAACAGATGGGATGGGAAGAAAGGATACCCGTGGAGGTCGAAGGCCTTTTCCGGGTATCGGAAAAAATTGATGATACGCCTGATTTCGAATATCTGGCGGATAATAACCCTTTCCTGAAAGAACTTGCCGCGAAAAAGGATGCCGCCCGTTACGGGCTTAAAGCTTCCAAATCGGATTTCTTCCCGGAAGTTTACCTGAGTTCTTCCGCCGGCAGGACCGGCCCTAAGTGGCCTCCGAGAGAAGAGGAGTGGACAGTGGGTTTTTCCGTCTCTTTTCCTCTGTTCGAAGGCGGCCGGAGAATATCCGAGGTTTCCAGGGCGGAAGCGCAGGTTAAGGAAGCGCTTGCCGAGGAAAGGAGCGGGCGCGACAGTATTATAGTGACGCTTGAGCGGACCTGGGTCGATTTCCAGGATGCGTTTGATAATGTTTCCGTGCAGGAGAAATTTCTTTTAGCCGCCGAAGAGAGGGCGAAAATCGCGAGAGCGGAATATTCCACCGGAATAATTAATTTTGATGATTGGATAATAATAGAAGATAATCTCGTTAACATTAAAAAATCTTATCTCAACGCGCAGGCTTCTATGTTAATAGCCGAAGCGGAATGGGTTCAGGCCAAAGGGGGAACTTTGGGTTATGAGTAGAAAAATTTTGAAGATAATCATTGTGCTTGGTGTGTTGGCGGCCGCGGCGTTCTTTCTGCCCGGTTTCATAAAGGAAAATAATTCGGACATGGAAAAGACATCCGAATTTGTAAAACCGTTTTACGGGGATATAAAAGTCGCGGTATCTACCACGGGCGTAGTGGAACCCCAGAACCGGCTTGAGATAAAACCTCCTATTGCCGGAAGGGTGGACGAGATACTGGTAGAAGAAGGGCAGTCCGTGAAAACAGGGGATATCCTGGCTCTTATGAGTTCGACGGAAAGGGCTGCTCTGCTCGATTCCGCGAGGCTGAAAGGCGAAACGGAAATGGAATACTGGCAGGAAGTTTACAAAGCGGCGCCCCTGATTGCCCCCATAGACGGCAAAGTCATTGTCCGCTCGGTTGAACCCGGACAGACGGTGACAACAGGGGATGCGGTGATTGTCCTTTCCGACAGGCTTATCGTCCAGGCTGATGTTGATGAAACCGATGTCGGGAAAATAAACCTCGGGCAGAAAGCGGTTGTCAGCCTTGACGCGTATCCCGAAATAAAGGTTAATGCGGTTGTTGACCATATATCTTATGAATCAAAAGTTGTCAACAATGTGACGATTTATGAAGTCGATATACTTCCTGAAAGCATACCGGAAGTTTTCCGTTCCGGCATGAGCGCCAATGTGGATGTTATAGTCGCTGAACGTAAAAATGTCATGCTCATTCCCGCGGAAGCCGTGACGGCCGAAGGCAGCCGTAAAACAGTGACGGTGAAAAATGAAAAAACAGGCGAAATCAAGACAACAGACATTTCGGCGGGTCTCAGCGATTCCGAAAACATAGAAGTTCTTTCCGGCTTAAAAGAGGATGATACGGTTCTTGTCAAAAACGGTTCTTACCGGCCTCCGCAGAAAAAATCGGTCAGCAGTCCGTTTATGCCGCCCGGGAGAAAAGGGAAAAAATAATTGGCGACGATAGTAGATTTAAAAAATATATCTAAAGTTTACCGTATGGGAAAAGTCGAGGTCCATGCTCTCCGGGATGTTTCTCTTTCCATCGAAAGCGGGGAATTTGTGGCGATAATGGGCCCTTCCGGTTCGGGAAAATCAACTCTTCTCCATATACTTGGTTTTTTGGACAGGCCCGATGCAGGCGAATATATCATTTCCGGCAGGAATATAAGCAACCTTTCCGACAATGAACTTGCCGCTTTGAGAAACCGGCTTGTCGGTTTTGTCTTTCAGCAGTTTCATCTGTTAAAGAGGGTGAGCGCTCTTGAAAATGTCAAACTCCCGTTTATTTATGGAAAGGACGCTAAAAATATACGCTCAGCCGCTTATGACAGGATATGTTCTGTCGGGCTTGAGGACAGGGCTTCGCACTGGCCGAACGAACTTTCCGGAGGGCAGCAGCAGCGCGTTGCCATCGCCCGGGCTCTCGTCAAAGAACCGATGATAATATTCGCCGATGAGCCTACAGGCAACCTGGATTCGGTGAGCGAACACGAGATAATGCATATCCTGAAAGACCTTAACGCAAAAGGCAAAACCATCATTATGGTAACGCACGAGCAGGAAATATCCGAATACGCGAGCAGGATTATCTCGATGAGGGACGGGAAGATAATTTCGGATGAGAAAAAGGAATCCGGGCCCGAAAGTGAAAAAGCGGTTTATGATTTAAATAAAATTATTTCCGGAAAACGTTCCATCTGGCAGGGCGGCGAATTGTTCGGACATTTCCATCAGGCTGTGAAATCCGTTTTATCGAATAAAGTCAGGTCTTTTTTGTCCATGCTCGGGATCCTGGTCGGTGTGGCTTCTGTAATTGCCATGCTGGCGCTTGGCGAAGGGGCGACGAGTTCTATGCAGGAAAGGTTAAAATCCCTTGGCTCGAATCTTCTTTCGGTGAGGGCCGGTTCGGCCAAGGTCCACGGGGCCGCGAGCGGTACAGGCGCGATAACAAGGTTTACATTCGATGATGTTGAGGCGATTCAAGAGCTGAAACCCGATGTCCGTAAAGTGTCGGGTATCATCAGCGGCAGTGTTCAGCTTGTTTATAAGAACGAAAACTGGAATACCAGGATTGAAGGTGTCGGCCTGGATTACGCCGAGATGAGAGCCGCTGTCCCTGAAACGGGCAGATGGTTTAACGAAGAAGAAATCAGGAAAAGGGAAAAGGTCGCGGTTGTGGGAATAACCGTCCTTGAAACACTTTTCGCCGATGAAAATCCTATCAATAAGACCATAAAAATAAACAGGATTAATTTCCGTATTATAGGAATAGCGCCGCAGAAAGGTTTCGGCGGGTTTCGCGACCAGGATGATATTGTATATATTCCCGTTACGACGGCTATGTACCGGGTGCTGGGAAAAAATTATCTTGAGGGGATTTATGTTGAAGTTTCGGACCAGGAACTTATGGATGGAGCCCAGAAAAAGATAGAAGAGATTATAAAAAAGAGGCACCGCCTGTATGAGGATGAAGATTCGTTTAATATCCGGAATATGAGCGAGATACAGGATATGATATCAAGCACTACCAGGACGATGAGCCTGCTGCTGGGGTGTATTGCCGCCATATCGCTTCTGGTCGGAGGCATAGGAATAATGAACATCATGCTTGTTTCCGTCACGGAAAGAACACGTGAGATAGGACTTCGCAAGGCGATAGGAGCCCGCAGGGCGGATGTAATGATGCAGTTCCTTATAGAGGCGATTGTTATGTCTCTGACAGGCGGCCTGCTCGGGATAGTTATCGGGGCGGGAACGGCATTTTTGCTTTCGCTTTTTGCCGGTTGGACCACAAAAGTATCAATATATTCTGTTGTGCTTGCCAGCACGTTTTCTGTGATTGTCGGAGTCGGGTTCGGCCTGTGGCCCGCCAAAAGGGCCGCCGAGCTTAACGCTGTGGACGCGTTGAGGTATGAATAATTCCGCAAATGTGTTATAATTAACGGTAATTTATGGAAAATATGTTAGCCCCAGATAAAAAAAGATACAGGTTAAGGATCGTCATTCCGGCTTATCCCGCGTTCAATATTTATTCGTCCATAGCGAGAAGGACCACGGCTTTAGGCCCCGTGTCGGTGGCAAGCGCTGTCAATGAGATGGAAGGATGGGATGCCGAGGTCATAGACGAAAACAATCTCAGGCTCTACGGCCCCAGAGGCGAGGATACCGGAGCAGACCACGATTTCCTGCAGAATATAAGGTTTGCCGATGCCGCGGGTTTTTACGGCGGGCTGACGAGCACAATTCCCAGAGTCTATGAATTGGCTGAGTTTTATAAAAAACAGGGTGTGGCGACAATTGCCGGCGGCCAGCATTTTGCGGGAGAAAACATTGTTGAAGCGCTGAACTCTTCCATAGATTATGTTGTTATCGGCGAGGGCGAAGAGACCATCAAAGAACTTCTTCTGGCATTACAGGGAAAGTTGAAATTAAGCGAAGTCAAAGGCATAGCTTATCTGGAAAAAGGTAAGGCGGTTTTTACGCCGGAAAGGGAACCGATAACGGATTTCGACAAATTGCCGGTTCCCGATTTTGCTCTTGTCCGCTACGCTAAAATAACACTTTACCCCGTTGAGAGAATCCGCGGCTGTGGGATGAACTGCGAGTTTTGCACCGTTAAAGGTAAGCCAAGGTATTCTTCCCCCGAGCGGCTTATGGAACAGATAAGTTCCCTTGTCGAAACAAAGAATGCGAGGAATTTTTTTGTTGTCGATGACCTGTTCGGCCAGCAGCGCGATGAAACCATCCGCTTCTGTAATATGCTTGAACAGTATCAGAAAAAAATAAGCAAGAGGCTTGACCTTGCCGTCCAGATACGTCTCGATAAGGCGAAAGACACGGAACTCCTGTCTGCTATGCGCAAAGCGAGTATATCATCCGTGGCGATAGGCTTTGAGTCGCCTATCGAAGAAGAATTAAAGGCGATGAACAAAGCCATAACTCCCGGAGATATGCTGTTGTTGGCGGGAATATACCGCAAGATGGGATTTCTGATACACGGGATGTTTATATTCGGATACCCTATGAAAGAAAACGAGCAGTTCAGGATGTCTTCGGATGAGAGGATAAAGAGATTTAAAAAATTCATTAAAAAAGCCCGGCTTGATACAATCCAGGTTATGATACCTGTTCCTCTCCCGGGAACGGAACTCCGGGCAAGGCTTGAAAAACAGAACAGGATATATCCGCTGAAAGATGTCGGCTGGGAGTTTTATGACGGCAATTTCCCTTTGTTCGAGCCCGACGCCCCGTTGAGCGCGGAAGAGATGCAGAAATCCGTGAAGAAGATAATGGGGGCTTTTTACCAGTTTAAATATATGTTTATGATAGGCCTTCACATAATCTCTTTCCCTTCGGTGATTTTCTTTTTACACAATATCAAGCAGGGATGGAGAAGATGGTACCGCTACTGGAGAAGCCATTTGATAAGGTTCGGAGGCTGGTTTATTTTAAAAGGCTGGGTTGCCGATTTCAAAAAAGGTTCTTTTTCTCAAAAACTTAAATCAGCCAGATCACATTTGCGCTTCAGGCATACAAGCCGCAAGAATTCCTGAAGCCGCCGCTTTCCCGTTTTTTACGTTCAGACCCGGAAAAATATAAAAATAACTTGCAAACAAATTCAGGATTGATTATTAATATATGGGTATTTTTTAAAATTAATATATTAATCTGTTGAGAGAATATTATCAGAAGAAATGATTGAGACTCCCTACTATCTCATTGATGAACGAAAACTGCTTAAAAATCTGAAGATAATAAGGCATATCAGAGACTGTTCCGGCGCGAAATCCGTCCTTGCCCTTAAATGTTTTTCGACGTGGAGCGTCTTTAACCTGATGAAAAAGTATATGGACGGGACCACTTCAAGCTCGCTTTATGAAGCCCGCCTCGGGCGCGAAAAATTCGGGAAGGAAGTCCATGCTTATTCCGTCGGCTATAACGAAAGAGAAATAAAAGAGCTGGCAAAATTTTCCGATAAGATAATTTTTAATTCCGTCTCGCAGTTAAAAAGGTTCCGCCCTTATGTTAAAGGCCTTGATATAGGCATAAGGATAAACCCGAAAATCAGTTATTCCCGTTTCGACCTGGCCGACCCGGCCCGCAGGTATTCGCGCCTTGGCGTGTCGGATAAAAAGTCGCTTTCCGGCGTCCTGTGTTTTCTGAGCGGCGCTATGTTCCATTTCAACTGTGAGAACGATAGTTTTAAGGATTTTTCGGATAATCTTGATTATGTAAGCCGCGCGTACGGCGATGTGCTTAAAAAACTCAAATGGGTGAGCCTTGGAGGGGGATATTATTTTTCGAAGGAAGGGTACCCTCTTGACAGGTTCTGCCGCAAGTTGAAAGAATTTGCGGAACGCTTCGGCGTCCAGGTCTATCTTGAACCCGGCGAAAGCGCTGTTACGCAATCGGCCGAACTGGTTACGAGAGTTGTTGATATTGTGCGTAACGAAATCGATATCGCGATAGTTGACGCGTCAACCGAGGCCCATATGCTTGATCTGCTCATTTACAGGCTTCCGGCCAAGGTGAAAAACTCAGGCGCGGGAAAGCATAAATATATGATAGCCGGGCGCTCGTGCCTTGCCGGTGATGTTTTCGGGACATACAACTTCAAATCAAAACTTAAAATCGGCGGTGTAATAACATTTTCTGATACAGCAGGTTACACAATGGTTAAAAAGAACTGGTTTAACGGGCTTGAGATGCCTTCTATAGTGGTCAGGCGGCTTAACGGCAGAATGGATGTGGTCAGGAAATTTACTTATAAAGATTTTGTGGATGATTTATAATGTGAAGTTCCGCCGCCGGCATTCCGAAGGAATATGACGGGATAGTAAAGGAGATATAAGGGATGAAGAAGAATGTTTTAATTGTGGGAGCGGGCGGAGTGGCGCATGTGGCTGCCCATAAATGCGCTATGAATAACGATGTTCTCGGCGATATCTGTATTGCTTCAAGGACAAAAGAAAAATGCGATAAGATTATCGAGAGCGTAAAAAAGAAAAATCACCTTAAAGATAAGTCAAAAAAACTGTATTCGAAGCAGATAAACGCCCTTGATATTCCCGCGACGGTAAAACTGATAAAAGATACCGGCTCTGAAATCGTTATCAACCTCGCGCAGGCTTATGTGAATATGTCTCTTCTTGAGGCATGCATTCAGGCGGGAGTCGCCTATATGGATACTGCGATACATGAAGATCCCAATAAAGTCTGCGAAGACCCGCCCTGGTACGCTAACTACGAATGGAAACGCAAAGATAAATGCAAGGCGAATAATATCACCGCTATACTCGGGGCCGGATTCGATCCGGGAGTCGTCAACGCTTACTGCGCGCTCGCGGTGAAACATTACTTCGATAAGATTGACACTATTGACATAATGGACGTTAACGCCGGCAGTTACGGGAAATATTTCGCGACAAACTTCGACCCCGAAATCAATTTCCGCGAGTTCAAGAAAGTCTGGACATGGATAGACCGCAAATGGGTTATGGAGAAAGTCCATTCAATAAAGATGATGTATGATTTTCCGGTTGTCGGGGAACAGCCGGTTTACTTAAACGGCCATGACGAGCTGCACTCGCTTTCGAAAAACATTGACGCGAACAGCATACGTTTCTGGATGGGGTTCGGCGACCACTATATAAATGTGTTTACCGTTCTGACTAACCTGGGCCTGACTTCCGAGAAGCCGATTAAAACAGCCGAGGGAGTCGAAGTCGTGCCGCTGAAAGTGCTTAAGGCGATTCTGCCCGACCCGTCGTCTCTCGCGCCCAACTATACGGGCAAGACCTGTATAGGCAATTATGTTAAAGGGGAGAAAGACGGCAAGCGCAGGGAAATATTCATTTATAACACCTGCGACCATGCCGAATGTTACAGGGAAGTGGAATCTCAGGCGATTTCTTACACGGCCGGTGTCCCGCCGGTAGCCGCCGCGATGCTTATAGCGAAAGGCCCGTGGGATGTGAAGACTATGGCAAATGTGGAAGAGCTCGACCCTGACCCGTTCATAGAGATACTGAACAGGATAGGTCTTCCGACAGTTGTTGAAGAACATCCGAAACCTCTTCCTGAAAGCAAGAGAGTCCGGTAATAATAAAAGCGGAATGTCCGCATAATATGACAGTTAAAAATAGAACCCTTCGCGGATATCTTCTGCGGAGGGTTTTTTTATTAATTTTTATCATAGCGACATTACCTTGTCGTTAGAGCATGTTAATATTCTCAAAAAAGGGATATCCTTGAAAAGAAACGCTGTTATAGCCATTCTTGCGGTGTTTTTAATCCTGCCGTGTTTTGGTTCAATTGCCAAAACAAATTTGAAATTAGATAGGCCGAATAAACCTGCGGAAGCTGATTTTGAAGAAGAGAGAACTCCGGAAGATGCCATCAATGCTCTTTTATATCAGTTGGAAGAAGATCCTTATAACAGTGAACTTTATGAGTGTCTGGCATATTGTTTTGATTACGTTGGGGATTATGAAAATCTGCTAAAGGCGACGGAGTTACAGGTAGCGTATTTACCTGATGATTGTGAGGAGAAAGATGTAGTTTACGGCAACCTTGCGAGGACTTATATGCTTAACGACCGTATGGTCGAAGGGAAAATGTGGCTTGACAGGGCGGACGAAGTAAATTCCGATAATTTTTATAACAGATGGCTTTCAGTTCATTACAACATTTTAAAACAGAATTATAAAGAGGCAGCGTGTGAACTCAAAAAGGTTAGCGAACTCCAGAATAATAAGGATGAAATGGATGTTTATTATCAAATCTATTTGTGGGCTTGTGAAGCTGTCCCTGATGAAAACAATGTAATAAAAATATTTCAGGAAGTCATCAAGCTTGAGCCCGATAATGCACGTGGTTATAGAGTGTTAGCAGGAGCTATAAGGAATGCAGACTTATCAAATATAGAGAAAAATCTGGGTTTAATTATGAAATACTATAAAAAATCTCTTGAACTGGATCCGGATTATATATTGACATATGTAAGTATAGCTAACCTCTATATGTACCTTTATGCTAAAAGCAAAGATGAAGTTCAGTATGGAAAGGCCTTAGAGTGGTTCAAAAAAGGATATGAAGTTTCCCCCGGCAATGTGAGGCTTGCTTATGCGGAAGGCATGTTTTATTTTCTTACATATAATAATGATAAGGCAATTGAACGGTTGGAATTTGCTTATGAAAAGGGACTGCAGGACAGCCGCGTAACTGATGGTTTAAGCAAAGCCTATAATACAAAGGCCTATAATTATTATAAATCCGGTGAAAACATTGAGGAAGGTTTGAAATTGATAGAGCTGGCAATAGCTTTGAGTCCTGATAACGGTATTATAATCAGCACAAAAGCTGAATTGCTTTATAAAACAGGGAGATACGAAGAGGCATATCAATGTGTAAAAAAAGCTATAGAGCTTGAACCGGATGAAAAGGAAATACAGAAAGACCTGGCAATGATTGAAGAGGCTTTAAACAAAAAAAGGGGGAAATAATATGTTTGGGGATGATGACGATTTACTGGATGATTTTCTTGAATATGATGTAGGTATGGGTTCGGACAGTATGAAGTGCCCTGATTGCGGGGAAGAGATACCTTCCAGCCTTTTCCTTGACGATGAGGTTGAGTGTCCTTCCTGCGGCAGAAGAATTAAAAGAGGATAACAAAAAACGGGAGTTTATGTGAAAGTGACATTTATTTTTTATTTAATCGCGTTATGCTGTTTGTCATCCGGTCTTTTTGCGGAGATTGAACCGGGATTTATGTATCAGGGTAAGCCCATTCACCCCGGATTGGTTCAGGAGTTCGAAAGCTGGTATTCGGATAGAGGACTGCCCACAACGATTTCCGTGGATATAAGCGCCCCGCATAGTAATGAGTATAATGATTCCGATGTTAAGGTCGAAGACAGCGGCTATGTCGTATGCCAGGATGCTGATAGCCCCGAGTATTTTTATTATAAATGGTGCGGAAAATTGGATAATGGCATCCACGTGCTTATTACAGGCTCGGGCGGCAGCGGCTCCGGGGTTTTCAAGGACGTTTGCTTTGTCCGTTTTGATAAGGATACAGGTTATACCGCTGAAGGGGAAAAATATAACCGCCTGCTTATGACAATTGTCCGCACGTGCCCCCTGGGAGACAGAGACGACGGCGATGTAACGCTCCTTCCCGCAGAGAATAAAGTCATACTCGGCAAGTCGCGCTACAGAGATGAGCCTGTTGTCTTGGAGTTTTAAGTCCTATCTTTTCAATAGCTCTTCTTTAGCTTAAATAAAAATAATTATTCCAGCGACATTACGATGTCGTTTGGGTATGTTACTATTCTCCCAAAAACGGAGGGTAGTATGTACTTAAGAAACAATGGTTACTTCATTCCCAGGACAGAAAAAGAGAATAAGCTTTGCCGGGTTTGCAACGCCGTGTGTATTGTCAGGAGAAATGTTTACGGCCCGGTAAGCTTTATCTCTGCTGTGGCTAAGAAGAAATCAGGCTGATTAGTAATATATCTGTGTCTATGTGATTTGATTTAATGCGCAAAGCAAAAGGGAATTAAACGCGTGAAACAGAAGGGAAATAATTACGCATTTATTGACAGCCAGAATTTAAATCTTTCTATTCGGAGACAGAATTGGAGACTTGATTTTAAACGATTTAGAAAATACATGGAGGATAAATATAACATCACAAAAGCATTTATATTCATAGGATATGTTGTTACGAATGAGAGCATTTATGCCAGATTGCAGAACTATGGGTATATTTTAATATTTAAGCCGACATTGATTCTTCCGGATGGAAAACCCAAAGGTAATATAGATGCGGAACTAGTGCTTCATTCTATGATAGAATATCCTAATTATGATAAAGCGGTTATAATTTCAGGAGATGGAGATTTCTACTGTTTGATAGAATATCTTAAGAGCCGGGATAAACTGTTGAAACTTGTTATTCCAAATAGATATAGTTTCTCATCCTTGCTGAGGAGGTTTGCTCCGTATATGCTGTTTATGAATGGGCTAAGAAATAAATTGGGTTGTCAGGGATAAAAAAAGAGGCATTACCGCGGGACGGAACCCTTTGGATAGCCTCTTATCGTAATTCAATAGAAATATATCATATGTGAAAATGTTGTCAAGAGCTAAAATCGTAAAAGCTGAAAAATCAAATGAGAAAAATTAAGTTTCTTATATATCTGTTCCTGGTTTTTTCATGTGTATCTGCTTACGCCCTGCCTCGCAATATTTCCATAGAGGTGGAGTTTAAAGAGTCCGGCGGGGGCGTACAGTATTCCAAGAATAAGATTGTGGTGCGCAACCAGACAAGTTCGAAATATTCAAAGCAGTTTGTAGTGGTATCGGACGGGCTGACGGCTACCATCAGGGTGGGCGAGGATGTCCCGTTCGCGACTTATTACATAGATTATTTTTACCGGTACGGGTATATAGTGTCTAAAGACATAACATTTAAAAAGGTCGGCACAAGCCTGAAAGTCACGCCTAAAATAAAAGGGAATTATATAGAGATAGAACTTGTGCCCGAGATAAGCGCCGTTATAGATAGAAAGAAACAAATCATAGATGTAAAAAGCCTTTCCACGACCGTGATAGCGGTTGACGGACAGAGCATTTCCATAGGCGGGCTTATTCAGGATAAGGATTTTTCCGGGACGTTTTTCAAGTCGAGCAAATCCTCGAGCCTTGATATAATACTGACGCCGAGGATAATGAAATAAAGGATAGTTATGGGCGAAGAAGCGCTTCTGGTCAGCAATTTAAAGAAAGTTTACGGCGATACGCTTGCGGTAAATGATATTTCGTTTAAAGTGGACTGCAACGAGATTGTCGGCCTGCTCGGGCCGAACGGCGCGGGGAAGACTACGACGATAAATATGATACTCGGAGTGCTCGAGCCCACAAGCGGTTCCATAACCATAGACGGTATAGATATCAATTCCAATCGCACGGAAGCCCTGAAACGCGCTAATTTTGCCGCCGTGTACGCCCCTTTGCCCGGCAATATGACCGTTCATCAGAACCTGCGTATTTTCGGTATGTTATACGGCGTGAAAGATGTCGACCGGCAGGTTGAGATGCTTATAGAACGTTTTGACCTTAAAAAGTTCCGCGACACCAAATGCGGCGTGCTTTCTTCGGGAGAGCAAACCCGTGTCAGCCTGGCAAAAGCTATGATAAACAGCCCGGACCTGCTTCTGCTGGATGAACCCACGGCGTCTCTTGACCCTTCGATTGCCCGTGATATCCGTTCGAACATCTGCGAATTTGTCGCTGGCAGGGGATGCGGGGTGTTGTGGACGTCCCATAATATGTATGAAGTCGAAGTCGTCTGCGACCGTGTGTTTTTCCTTTCGCGCGGAAAAATCCTTTTGAAGGGCGATCCCAAAACATTGCCCCGCGAGCACGGCGAGGATACCTTGGAGAACCTTTTTATCAAAGTCGCCCGCGAGCCGCTTTCCCTGGAGGGGATGTAATTTATGAATTTTCAACGTGTAGGCGCAATAGTCTTAAGGCAGTTTTACCTGATACGCAGCAGCACTACGCGTGTTTTCCCCCTGTTTATCTGGGTGGCGGTGGATATTATCCTCTGGGGGTTTCTGACCCGGTACCTTAATTCTGTGTCGAATGCGGGTTTCAATTTTGTTCCGGCATTGCTGGGCGCGGTCCTGCTGTGGGATTTTTTCATACGTATTATGCAGGGCGTTACGATGGCTTTTTTCGAAGACGTCTGGTCGCGTAACTTTATCAATATTTTTTCCACGCCTATCTCTATATATGAATACGTAACGGGGCTTGTTACATCGAGCATAGCGACAAGCACCGTGGGTATTATAGTGATGTTTTTCCTGGCAATCGTTATTTTCGGGCTTTCATTTTTCAGTTACGGGATAGTGATTATACCGATACTGCTGATACTTTTTATGTTCGGGATAGCGTTGGGTGTTGCCGCCAGCGCTCTTGTACTGCGTATGGGGCCTGCGGCGGAGTGGTTTATATGGCCGATACCGGCGATAGTCTCGCCGTTTGTAGGTGTTTTGTATCCCATTTCTATTTTGCCCGGATGGATGCAGCTTGTATCAAAAATCCTGCCGCCGTCTTATGTTTTTGAGGCAATGAGGGCGGTTGTTGAAGGCGGACAGGTTTCGTGGATGTCATTGCTGCTCAGTGTTATCCTCGCTGTGGTGTATATTTTGGCGGCATGCCTGTTCTTTACCCATACTTATAAACACGCGGTGCGCACAGGCCTCATCGCGCGCTACAGCGCCGAGAGTTTGGGCTGAAGAACAGGGGAATAAGTCTTCTTCTATCCTCTTGACAAAGTTATCACTATATGATAACTTTATATCAAAAGGCGGGTTTAGTTATGCAGTACAGGATAAAGGAAGCGTGTCATTCCAGGGGATATAAGGTTGCGGAGTTATGTAAGAAACTGGGTTTTTATAAGAGTAATATATCTCTTATTGATTCAGGTAAAAGGAGTCTGTCAATTAGTAAGCTTGAAAGAGTAGTCAAGTTTTTGGGGTGTTCTTTTAACGATGTTATATCAACTTCAAAAACTTATCGGGAACCCTATGATAACCCGGAGATGAATCGCAAAATCGCTCTTATACAGAATGCTCCATACCAGAAGGAAGACAAAGCCTGGGTCTTTAATGTCTTTTTTGCAAGGCGGGAATTTTTTGATAAGGTTAAAAAAGGCAGGATGAAATGAATGCATATTTTGAAACTTTAAAAAACCTTAATAAGGAAGGTGTCAGGTATGTTGTAGTCGGACTGTTCGGAATAAATTTTTATTCCAAATCCGCGGAAAATTCTTTTGCGACTAACGACCTTGATATTTTTATTGAACCTGTTGTAGAGAATGTAAAGAAATGCTGCCGGTGTTTAAAAAGGATAGATATGAATTTATCCGTTAAAGAAGATGAAAACAATATGAAAGAATATGCCGACAAAGATTTGCGCGATATTATAAGAAATAAAAAGGTTATTGTGGCAAGTGACCCGTATGGAATTGTTATTGAGATACTTCTTCAGATAAGCGGTTTAAGTTTTTCGGAGATAAATAACAACGCTGAAATTTTTAATGTAGAAAATATTCCTGTAAAAACCGGAAGTTTGAGAGATCTGCTCCTGTCGAAAAAGATTGCAGGCAGAGAAAAAGACAAGCTTTTTTTAAAAAGATATGAATCTGAGCTTAAATAAAAAACAGGATAAAAACGTTGCCGGCAATCATAAAACAACCGAGTTTGTCCGATAAACTCTCGATTCTTTCTCGCGACTCGCAGTATGACCTCGCATGCGCGTGCGGGACAAACGACTATGAACACAGGGTCCGCTCTAAAGACGACAGGTGGATTTATCCCGTAACGACTATGGCAGGGCGGACGACTTATCTTTTTAAAATCCTTCTCTCCAATGAATGCGTTAACGACTGCAGATATTGTCCTTTGAGAGCGGGGATGGACCCCCGGCGCTGCCGCCTGAAACCCGAAGAGCTGGTAAGTGTCTTTTTTGATTATTACCGCGAGAGAAAAGTGAGCGGCCTTTTTTTAAGCAGCGGCGTTATAGGCACACCCGACAGGACGATGGATATGCTTATTGGAACGGCGCGTATGCTCCGGACAAAAAATTTCAGGGGATATATCCATCTTAAAATACTGCCCGGCGCGTCCGATGAAGCGATTCGCCAGGCGCTGGCGCTTGCAAATGCTGTTTCGCTTAACATAGAAACCGCCGGCGAAAAAAATTTCAAAGAGCTTTCAAAAGCGAAAAATTATATAAAAGATATTATCCGCCCCATCAAACTTATAAGCAGCCTGACTCAGAAAGGTTCGCGCTACAGCCATGTAAAACAGACCACACAGTTTGTGGTCGGCGCGGCGGGTGAGAGCGACAGGGATATTGTATCCTATTCGTGGGGACTTTACAGGCGGCTCAATTTCCACCGCGTATATTTCAGCGCCTACCAGAGAGGGCTCGGCGAACCTTCGTTATCGGGCGAAAATTCCGCCTTATCCAACGCCGAGATGCTGACAAGAGAGCACCGCCTTTATCAGGCGGATTGGCTGATGAGAAAATACGGATTTAAATCCGGTGAAATTCCGTTCGATTCAAAAGGCAATCTTCCCCTTGCGAATGACCCGAAAGAAGCCTGGGCGTTGAGTAATATGGATAAGTTTCCCGTTAACGTCAACAAAGCCGACAAATACGAACTTCTCCGCGTGCCCGGCCTGGGGGAAATTACCGTCAACCGCATACTTTCTCTTCGCGCGAACAAACACCGCATCAGTCATATGGGAGATATAGGAAAAGTGAATAAACTTCTGCAAAAAGCATCGAATTATGTGAGTTTTTAGGAACTTTAGAACGATAAAAACAGGATTATTTTTCCTTCCTGTGATAAAATATCCGGGTAACCTTCTAAGCATGGTATGTATTTTTTTATGCCTTTATTTGTTTAAAAAAGTTTAAATCCACACATTATATAAAGGAGGCAACTATGGTTGACAGAAAGATTTTATTGGAGGAAAAAGATATTCCCCGGCAGTGGTACAACATTATAGGAGATTTCGCTAATAAACCTAAACCTCCCGTAGGTCCGGATGGTAAACCATTAACTCCGGATATGCTTGCTCCCGTGTTCCCAATGAATCTGATAGAGCAGGAAGCCAGCGAAAAGCGCTGGATAGATATTCCGGAAGAAATACTTGAAATTCTTTACAGGTGGAGGCCCAGTCCGTTAAGAAGAGCTGTTTATCTTGAAAAACATCTGGATACTCCCGCGCGCATTTATTACAAAGATGAAAGTGTCAGCCCTCCGGGAAGCCATAAACCGAATACGGCTGTTGCCCAGGCGTGGTATAACAAACAGTTCGGCATTAAAAAACTTACCACTGAAACAGGCGCCGGACAGTGGGGAAGCGCGCTTTCTTTTGCCTGTAAGATCGTCGGCCTCGGATGTAAAGTTTATATGGTCAGAATAAGTTTTGACCAGAAGCCCATGCGTAAGACTATGATGCGGGTGTGGGGCGGCAAATGTGTATCCAGCCCGAGCAATGAAACAGAATTCGGAAGAAAGATTTTAAAAGAAATGCCCGATACGCCCGGAAGCCTGGGGATAGCTATCAGCGAAGCGATAGAAGAAGCTGTGAAGGATAAAACAGGGGAAACAAGATATTCTCTGGGAAGCGTGCTTAACTTTGTTATGCTGCACCAGACGATCATCGGGCTGGAAGCAAAAAAGCAACTGGAGAAAGTGGGCGAAAAACTGCCCGATATAGTTATAGGATGCGCCGGCGGCGGAAGTAATTTTGCCGGTCTGGCATTTCCTTTTGTTTATGAAAAGATCAACGGCAAGGATATTACAGTGATTCCCACCGAACCGACGGCATGCCCGACCCTGACAAAAGGGCCTTTTGCTTACGACCACGGCGACACCGCGTGCATGACGCCGTTACTTGCAATGTATACGCTGGGACACAATTTTGTGCCTCCGCCGATTCACGCGGGCGGCTTAAGGTACCACGGCATGGCGCCTCTTGTGAGCCATGCGGTAAAAGAAGGGTTGCTTGAGCCGAGAGCGTTTGACCAGATTAAGTGTTACGAATCCGCTATTACGTGGGCTAAAACCGAGGGTATAATATGCGCTCCCGAAACCAGTCACGCGGTGGCCTGCGTTATTGATGAAGCGAAGAAAGCCAAAGAAGAGGGAAAAGAAAAAGTTATACTAATGAATTTCAGCGGTCACGGTTTAATGGATCTGGCCGGTTATAAAAAATTTTTAGACGGGGAACTGACTGAATACCACCTTCCCGATTCGGAAATCCAAAAATCGCTGGAATCGTTGAGAGGTTTGCCTAAAGTAGACGGATAGAAGGGAATTAAAATGAAAAAGCTTTTAACCTGGCAGGTTTTGTTAGGGCTTGCGCTGATAGTTTTATCCGCGCTTGTTTATTACGCCCATTTTTTGATTTTCAGGGATGCTCACCATATCTTTTTATATCTTATCGGGGATATAGGGTTTGTTTTCATTGAAGTTTTGCTTGTAACCATGGTCTTGCACCAGTTACTGCACCACAGGGAAAAGAAAGCGATGCTTAATAAACTGAATATGGTTATAGGAGCTTTCTTCAGCGAAGTCGGAACGGAACTGCTTAAAGCTTTTTCCGCTTTTGATACGGAAGCTTTTAAGATTACACAGAAACTGGTGGTAACAAATGACTGGTCTGAAAAGGAATTCTTGAAGATGTGCAGACATGTTAAACAGCACAGTTATAATATTGACAGTAAAAAAGGCGACTTAGAGCATGTTAAGAAATTTTTAAAGGATAAAAGGCAGTTTCTGCTGAATCTTCTGGAAAACCCCAACCTGCTGGAACATGACGCATTCACAAATCTTCTCTGGGCAGTGTTTCATTTAACGGAAGAACTTATTCACAGGAAAACCCTGCATGGATTACCCGGGCGCGATTACGAACATCTGGAGGGAGATATAAAAAGGGTTTATCATCTTTTAATAGCGGAATGGCTGGATTACATGCGGCATTTAAAATCCAATTATCCTTACCTTTTCTCTCTCGCGATGAGGACAAACCCTTTTGATGAAAATGCGTCAGTTGAAGTTCAGTAAAAATATTTCTGGTTTTTTAACAGGGGAAAACAGATGACAATCGCAGAATACCTGATTAAGGCAATCCGGGAAACGGGAACAAAACACGTGTTCGGCATTCAGGGCGACTATGTCCTGAATTTTTACAGCCAGCTCTGCAAAAGCCCTCTTAAAGTCATTAATACATGTGATGAACAGGGAGCGGGATTTGCGGCCGATGCTTATGCGAGGATAACAGGTTTCGGAGTAGTTTGCGTGACATACGGTCCCGGCGGCCTAAAACTTGCGAACAGCACGGCGCAGGCTTTTGCCGAACTCTCGCCGGTCCTTGTAGTGAGCGGCGCGCCCGGCCTCTCCGAGCGCAAGGGCAACCCTTTGCTTCATCATAAGGTGCGTTCTTTTAAGACACAGCTTAATGTTTTCCGTGAAATGACTTCAGACCAGGCGGTTTTGGATAACCCGAAGACAGCAGCTTCCGATATTAACCGTGTTATTGACGCTATTCACAGGACAAAACGCCCGGGGTATATCGAACTGCCCCGTGATATGGTGGATGTTGAAATAAAAAAACCGCCCAAACCCGCCAAAAGACATCTGCAGGCAAAAAAAGTTGCTGTTAAGAGCCCTTTGAAGAAGGTTATGGATTTTATAAATTCCGCTAAAAAGCCGCTTGTCATAGCCGGTGTTGAAATCCATCGTTTCGGGATACAGAAATTGTTTTTGAAATTCCTGGAACATTCAGGTTTCCCTTTTGTGACGGGGGTGCTCGCAAAATCCGTGGTTTCGGAGAACCACCCACAGTTTGTCGGTGTGTATACCGGGGCGATGACTCCCGATGATGTGCGCGAGGAAGTGGAGAGCGCCGACTGCGTTATTTCTGTAGGCCCGCTGATTACGGATTTATCGACTGGGATTTTTACGGCCCATATTAAACCTGAACAATCAATACTGTTAATGCCGGATAAGCTTATAGACAGAGAAGTTTCGTGTCCCGGTATTGATATGGAATCTTTCCTTAAAGCGATTGTTGACGCGCTGCCCGAGCCTGAAGTGTCTGCCGAACAGATAAACAGGCACACTCTTCCTCCGTTTACTCCGGTAAAAAATAAAGATATGACTATGAAACGGCTTATTGAGTGCATAGATACATATTTGCGGGATGATACAACGGTGATTGCCGAGCCCGGAGACCCGTTGTTTGCGGGTTTGGATCTCAGGGTGCACGCTATGAACGAATTTGTTTCCTGCGCCTATTACGCTTCTTTGGGTTTTTCTGTTCCCGCCGCGGTAGGAATTCAGTTTGCCGCTCCCGATAGGCGTCCACTTGTGCTTGTGGGGGACGGGTCTTTTCAGATGACGGGTATGGAACTTTCAGTCGCGGCCCGTTACGGTTTGAGCCCTATTGTGATTATTTTAAATAACGGCGGCTACGGGACATTCCGCGCTATGCTGGACGGTTGCTTCAATGATGTACAGCCGTGGCAATATGCCGGTATAGTTGATATTATAGGCGCAGGGAAAGGGTTCACCGTTTCAAAAGAAGAAGAATTTGTAAGCGCTCTTAAGGCGGCTTTTAAGAATAAAACATCTCCGACAGTTATCGATGTGAAAATAAATAAAAACGACCGTTCTTCAAGGCTTAAGATACTGAACGAAAACCTGAAAAAGCGTATAAAGTAACTAGGTTAAGGTTGAGGATAAGGATAAGGTTAAGGATGAGGAAGACAGAATATAGACGATAGGTTTTTTACGTTTCCACGTTCTTTATTTTTTTTGTTTAGGATTTCGGATTTAGTGCTTAGAATTTCCTTTAAATAGGTGTCTGTCCCTATTTAATTGCGTCCCACATCCTTCGTCTCTGCGTATTTATTTAAAGGAGAAAAAATATGACGATATTATTGTTCACTGTATTTATCGCTTTGGGAATATCATTTTTGTGTTCGGTTATGGAAGCGTGTCTTTTGAGCGTGTCGCTTGCTGACATAGGCCGCTTATCCGAGAAAAAACCGGTGGCGGCGAATATATGGAAACACTTCAAGGATAATATAGAAAAGCCGATAACGGTTATACTTATTATCAATACTCTCGCTCATACGATAGGAGCGGCGCTTTCCGGCGCTAAATTCGAAGAGCTTTTCGGGCCGAAATGGATTATAGCGTTTTCGGTCATTTTCTCGCTGGTAATGATACAGTGGACGGAGATACTTCCCAAGACGCTTGGAGTAAGGTATAACAGGAAAGTGGCGGGAATTACCGCCCTGCCGCTGAAATATCTTATACGCGTATTTACCCCTTTTGTCAACGCTGTCCAGTTTCTGAACAAGCCGTTTGAGGGTAAAAAAAGAGGGAAGGCGGAAACGGCCGCGGCTGAAGAAATATCTGTCCTTGCCCGTTTCGCGGAGCTCAACAATCTTATAAACAGGGACCAGCAAAGGATTCTTTCCCATACGGTGAATCTGGCTAACATAAAAGTCAGCGATGTTATGGTTACTAAAGAGGAAATAAAGGTCCTTTCAACCAAAATGTCATTGAGCGAAGCTTTAATCGAAGCCCATATACACCATCATACGCGTTTTCCTCTGATTAACGGGAACAATGAAGACGATGTGATAGGGTATGTGAATTTTAAAGATATTGTCAGCGCCCTGCAGACAAATCCCAAGGACCCGTCGCTTAAGGGAATATGCAGGCCTATACTTGAGACAGAGAGTGACGAGCCGATTCCGTCTGTGCTCGGCAAGCTTAAAAAAAGCTATCAGCATATAGCCGTGGTTCGCGACAGGTCCGGTAAAATATCCGGTATTATAACACTTGAAGACATAGTTGAGGCCGTAATGGGTGATAATATAGAAGATGAATACGATATTATGCCCGATTATATTTATAAGATAGCCGACGACAGGTATGTTGCCGGCGGCGGGGTGGATTTAAAAAAACTCGGAAATGTAATATGCAGGAGCGTGCCCGGGGACGAGAAAAATCTTAACCAGTGGCTCATCGGGCTTTTCGGCAGAGTGCCTCGGGCGGAGGAGAGAATAAACTACGGCAACTGTACTTTTATAACGAGAAAAATACGCCGGTCCAACATCTACGAAGTCATAGTTCAGACATTTAAATAGGGACAGACACCTATTTAATTTGACTTGAATATGCTATTTTCTTAAAATATCTCCATGCCAAGAATAGCCAGAGTAGTAGCCTTAGACCATCCTCACCACGTAACACAGCGTGGCAACTATCAGCAGAATATATTTACCGATGACCATGACAGAAGAAAATATCTTTCCATGCTGGCGGAAGAAAGTGAACGGTACGGCTTAAAAATCCTTTCCTACTGTTTGATGACAAACCATGTCCATTTCATAGTTGTCCCTGAACGTGAAGATTCTATGGGCAACGTTTTCAAATATCTGAATATGAAATATTCCCGGCATTATAATTCCAGGATGGGGCAGGGCGGACACCTGTTCCAGAGCCGGTTCCATTCGTGTGTTATGGACGAAGTTTACACAATAGTGTGTTCCCGTTACATAGAGAGGAATCCTGTGCGGGCAAAGATTGTTAAGGATGCGTGCGGTTGGGAGTGGTCAAGCGCCCGGGCGCATTGCGGTTTGGAACTTAATGACTCTCTGAACGTTAATCAGTTGTTTCAATATATCGGACTGGATCATAAGATGTGGCAGGATTTTCTTTCCCATCCTGATAAATCAAAAGATGTTTTGCAGATAAAAGAACAGACGCGCAGGGGTAGGCCGCTGGCAGGTGTGGATTTTGTCAAGATGCTTGAAGTCAAGCTTAACAGGCCCCTGACGGTGAAGCCGCGCGGACGGCGAAAGGAAAACCGGGAGAACGTAAATGCTTGATTTATTCTTGCGTCCTACGTCCTTCGTCTTACATTTGCGCGTCCTTCATCCCTCGTCCTTCGTTCCAAAGGCGTCCCACGTCTCACGTCTTTCGTTTTTTTGCTTAGTATTCCCGCCCGAGGCGGGCAAGTATTTCGGATTTAGGGTTTAGAGTTTAGGATTTAGAAAAAAGCGGTGTCAGTCCCTATTTAAATAGGTGTCTGTCCCTAATTAAATAAAATGTTTTTGTTTCGCCTGCCGGTAGGCAGGGATTTTGAAATTAGGATTTTAATATTATTTAGAATTTTGGATTTAGTGCTTAGGATTCCCGCCAGAGGCGGGCAAGTGTTTAGGATTTTGGATTTAGGGTTTGTATAAAATGGGGGACTGACTCCTTTCTCGTAGAAAAGGTGTCTGTACCCATTTTAGGTAAGGATTTCTTAAATTTTTATGCTTAAGGTTTTAAAAATTTATACTAAATATATGGCAGTCTGGGTTGGGATTTGCGGGCTCATTGCTTATTTCTATCCGGCGCCGTTTGTGGCGATGAAAGGGGGAATGGACCTTTTCTTTGCGCTAACTATGTTTGGGATAGGGTGTGTTCTTAACATAGAAGATTTCAAAAAAATAGCGAAACAACCTTGGATAGTGGCCATCGGCTCCGTTATGCAGTTTACCCTTATGCCCTTGGGGGCGTTTGCCGTTGCGAAACTCTTAAACCTTCCGCCCGAGATAGCCCTGGGGCTTATTCTTACGGGCGCGGCTCCCGGCGCTATGGCAAGCAATGTGATGAGCTATGTCGCCAAGGCCGATGTTGCCTATTCCGTGAGCCTGACAACAGTTTCAACGCTTCTCACGCCTATAATGACGCCGCTTCTGACATATTTTCTTGCCAACTCGATACTGAGAGTGGATTTTCTTGCGATGTTCTGGAGTATTATGAAGATGGTTATCCTTCCTCTTTTACTGGGGTTATTTATAAAATATAAATTTACTAAGGCAATAGAGAAAATAGAGCCGGTATTCCCGGCGATATCCGTCACGTTTATAATATTTATCTGCTCCCTTGTGATTGCCTTAAATAAAGAATTCCTCGCGATGCTGACAATGATGGTAATTTTTGCGGTTGTGATTTTAAATGTCTGGGGAATGTCTTCCGGCTACGGACTTGCAAAACTTTTTAAAATGAACATACCACGCCGCCGGACGCTCGCGATAGAAATAGGGATGCAAAACGCCGGCCTCGGCACAGTGCTGGCATTGAAACATTTCAACGAACGCGTTGCAATCCCCGCCGCCTGCTTTGTCTTCACCTGCATCTTCACCGCTGCGATTATGGCTGAGTTTTGGGGGAGAGGGGATAGGAAAGCGATATCTGAAAAATAGGCTAAAAAGCTTTTTATCCCGTTAAAAATGAAACGCAGGCAGTTTCTGATATTTCTACCGGGATTTTAGCTCTAATGGGGGAAAGGGACGTGCTTAGATCTAATTAAATACTAATTAGTACTAAAAAGTGCTAAATTAGTATTTTGCTTGGTGCTTGTTCCTATTGAATGTCTTGAAAATTGCTTGACTTTTGTCGCAAAAAGTATATATTATTTGCGACAAGATAGATGGAGTAAATATGTCACAATATATTTATAATAAGATAGTTAGTAGGATATATGGCAAGAAGAGGGGTTGGGTTTTTACAAAAAGCAATTTTCTTGATTTAGGCCATCCCAAAACGGTAGATAAAACTTTGGAGCGCTTAGCAAATTCAGGTAATATTCGTCGTTTGGCGCGTGGTCTCTATGACTATCCTGAGAAACATCCAACATTGGGTAATCTTCCGCCTAATTATAATCGTATTGCGCAAGCATTAGAGGGACGAGATAATTTGAAAATTCAACCTTCCGGCGCGTATGCCGCGAACCTCTTAGGTTTAACAGAGCAGGTTCCGGCAAAGATCGTTTTCCTGACTGACGGCCCCAATCGAAAAGTACAAGTAGGTAAACGGACAATTATTTTAAAAAGAACAACTCCCAAAAATATGGCAACGGCAAATCGTATTAGCGGCTTGGTTATTCAGGCTCTGCGTTATTTAAAGCAGGGAAACATAGATTCAGCCGTCATTATGAAACTTAAAAGACACTTGTCCGATAAAGATAAAAGCACTCTTATGAATGACGTACGCTATGCGCCGGCATGGATAGGAAATATCTTCAGACAAATACAAGAATGAGGGGTATGGATAAATTTATACAGCTAAGTGATAAAGATAAACGGGCTTATTTCGAGGTAGCTGCGGCCGATTTGAATGTAATGCCGCAGTTGATTGAAAAGGATTTCTGGGTATGCTGGATACTTAAAATCCTTTTTTCATTACCTGGTACAGGAAACCATTTGACTTTTAAAGGGGGAACATCTCTTTCAAAATGCTATAACGTTATTAAGCGGTTTTCTGAGGATGTTGATGTTTCCATTGAAAGGACTTTTTTGTCAGATAAAGTATCCATAGAGCCGAATAAAAACGAAAGCAATAAAGAGAACCAGCGAAGGCTTGAAAGGTTGCAATTAGCTTGCCAGGCAAAGATTAGCGACACCATTATTCCCGAGTTGAAAGAAAAAATAGGATCTGTCCTTCCTGATAAAAAAGAATGGAAGATTGAGCTTGATCCTAATGACGCATTAAAGCAAACGGTTTTGTTTGTCTTCCCGCACGCCTTGACAAATAGTATGGAAAGCTACGTAAAATCCGCTGTTAAAATCGAGTTCGGTTCGAGAGCTGATCACTGGCCGGTCGAGAATATGACCGTTACCCCATACGTTGCTGATGTTTCAGGTGACGTTAGTATTGAGGGCGCCCCGGTACGTGTATTAGCTGCGGAACGAACTTTTTGGGAGAAAGCGACAATTTTACATATGATTCATAATTACCCGGAAGCTAAAAATGTGCCGCCTAAAATGTCACGGCATTATTATGATTTATTCGTTATGGTGAATACACCGATATACAAGAAGTCTTTAGGGAAAATAGCGTTACTGAAAGATGTATCCGAACATAAGTCGTTATTCTTTAAAGCTAACTGGGCACATTATGAAGAAGCCAAGCCCGGCGGGCTGAAGCTATTGCCTCGGGAAGACCAGGTAAGTCAGTTAAAAACAGATTATAAGCAAATGCAGGAAATGTTTTTTGAGGAGCCGCCGTCATTTGATAGCATTTTGGAGAAACTAAGAATAGTGGAAGATGAGATTAACAAGACTTAGCTCTAACGGGGGAAACAAGTGAAGAAGTGCAAAAAATGTAAGGTGCCATTGGAAGGGTTGTTATACCGTCTTATTGCCTCAAAGCTTTTTGGTGTGAAACCATCAACAAAGGATCCGGAGTTGTGCAATAAGTGTGAGGGGAAAAACTAATAAAATATTTTATTCCAGCGACATAATGTTGTCGTGGAATAATGATAAAATAACAAAAATATGTTTGTTTAGAAAAATATATAGATATGCTTGTTAAAATTGGAAAGAAGAAATGACCACAAAAGGAAAACATTAGGATGTGCAAATAATGAAAAATAAACAAAAAAAAGAACTTGCATTTCTTAAAAAGATTGGGTATATTACGATTAACATACCCGCCACGCCTCTTAGTCTTTGGGCTAATGCGCATTTTGGGCGGGTTTTTTCTTTTATATGGGGGTGTTATGGAAAAATATAATAAACCCCCGCTTCCCTGCGATAAACAAATCGATTTGCTTATCAGTCGTGGTCTCATAGTTTCTGATCACGAAAAAGCCGAACAATTTTTAAGCCAAGTTAATTATTACCGCTTAAGTGCTTATTGCCTGCCTTTTGAAATTAAGCGCCATGAATTCCATCCTGACGTAACGTTTGAAAAAATACAAAAATTATATGAATTTGATAGACGGCTCCGGTTTTTGATCGATGAAGCGCTTGAGGTTGTAGAGATATCCGTGCGTACCGCTATTTCATATTATCTTGCGAATAAATATGGTGCGTTTGTTCACGAAGACGATAAAAAGTTTTTTAATAAGAAAAAACATACGGAATGGCTTGTAAAAATTCATGAAGAAACTAACAGGTCAAAAGAAACATTTGTTGAACACTACAAAAATAAATACGAAGGTTTTCCTCGAATACCCATTTGGATGGCAGTTGAAGTTATGTCTTTCGGTGCATTGTCTCAACTTTATCACAACTTGCTTCGCCCCGATCAGATAGCCATATCAAAAAGCATAGGGTATCATTCTTCCGTGCTTTCTTCATGGCTACACACTTTCACTTATACCCGCAATATTTGTGCTCATCATAGCAGGATCTGGAACAGACAATTATCAATTGCCATGGAAGTCCCTAAAAAAGGCGACTGGAGTGCGGTAAATGCAAAACGTATAGGATCGGTTATTTTCGCGATAAATAATCTCATGAGCAAATTGCCTATTGGGAAAGATATTAGATCAGATTGGCAAGCTGAGTTAAATGAGCTGTTAAATAACCCTATTGAGATACCCAAGTTTTATGAGGTGATGGGGTTTTTAGGCGATTGGAAAGATTCACCATTGTGGAAGGCAGAAAATGAAAGGGATTAAATCATGGCCGGAGGATGACAGGCCGAGAGAGAAACTCCTCAAGAAGGGTGCGGGGGCTTTGAGTAATTCGGAGCTTCTGGCCATTCTTCTTCGCACCGGCACGCAGGGCACCAGCGCCATTGACCTCGCCCGTAAAATCTTAAAGAAATTCAGCACATTCCGCAATATGGCTCACACCGACGCCCGGGACTGGAAAGAGTTCAAGGGCTTAGGCGGGGCCAAGATCGCCCATATTCAAGCCGCGCTTGAAATCGGGCGGCGCTATCGACAGGACGATGTGTCCACCGGGAAGCAGAAGATCGCCTCTGCCAAGGATGTCGTGGATATCGTCATGCCTCAGCTTCGCGATCTTAAGACAGAGGTGTTTAAGGTTGTCTATCTTGACAGCAACAACCGCATTATCGATATTTTAGACGCTTCGGTCGGCACCGTTGATCAGGCGTTTCCGATTGTTCGTGAAATCATCCACTCCGCATTGCAGAAATTCGCCAAGTCGATTGTTTGCGTTCATAACCATCCCAGCGCAAATATAACGCCAAGCACGCAGGACAAGAAATTCACTAAAGAATTGAGCGATGCGGGGAAATTGATGCAAATCAAGATCCTTGATCATGTCATTGTCGGAGATAACCAATATTACAGTTTCGCAGACGAAGGGTTAGTGGAGTAATTATGCCAAATCAAAATCCTGAACAAATAGCGCGCGACAAAATCGATGCCATGCTGGTTCAATCCGGGTGGAAGGTTCAAGACCGTAAGGCATTGAATTTCAACGTCGGTCTCGGCATTGCTGTTCGGGAATATCCCACTGATATCGGGCCGGTTGATTATGTCCTTTTTGTAGAGCGCAAGCCGGTCGGCGTCATAGAGGCCAAGCGTGAGGAAGAAGGACACCGTTTGACTGTCCATGAGGCACAGGCAGAGGCGTATGCGCTGGCACAGCTTAAGTATGTCAACAATGAGCCGCTTAAATATGTTTACGAAAGCACAGGCGAGATAACCCGCTTTACCGACTTTAATGATCCCAAGCCTCGCGCGCGCCAAACCTTTTCTTTTCAAAGGCCGGAAACATTTAAAGAGTGGATGTCCATTGCGCAGAATCTTAGGGCAAGGTTGCATGATATTCCCGTCCTTGATGAAAAAGGATTAAGAGATTGCCAGATTAACGCCATTAAGAATCTTGAGAAATCGTTCAAAGAAAACTATCCCCGGGCGCTTATTCAAATGGCCACCGGAAGCGGCAAAACATATACAGCCATTACTTTTATTTACCGCTTGCTTAAATTCGCCAAAGCCAAGAGAGTGCTTTTCCTTGTTGATACGAGAAATCTCGGGAAACAGGCCGAGCAGGAGCTGATGGCCTATACACCAGCAGATGATAACCGTAAATTCACCGAGCTTTATAATGTCCAGCGGCTCAAGTCGAGCTATGTTTCAAAAGACGCGCAAGTCTGTATCAGCACGATTCAGAGGCTTTATTCTATCCTCAAAGGTGAAGAGCTCGATGAAGCGGCGGAGGAGACCAATCCGAACGAAGTGTGGCAACCTAAAGCACCTATGCCTGTGGTTTACAACGAGAAGATTCCTCTCGAGTTTTTTGATTTCATTGTCATTGATGAATGCCACCGGTCAATTTATAACCTTTGGCAACAGGTGCTTGATTATTTTGACGCATTCCTGATCGGGCTGACGGCCACCCCCGATAAGCGGACATTCGGATTTTTCAAAGAAAATATCGTCAGTGAATATTCACATGAGCAGGCGGTCGCGGATCTTGTTAATGTGCCTTATGACGTCTTTACTATCGAGACAGAAATCACAAAACAGGGGTCGCAAATTTCCGCCAAGGAATATGTCGATGTGCGGGAGCGTTTAACGCGTAAGAAACGCTGGGAACAACTGGATGAAGAAGTCAAATATGGCGGTCAGCAATTAGATCGGGATGTTGTTAACCCCAGTCAGATTCGTAATGTCATTAAAGCTTTCAAGAATAAACTTCCGGAAATATTCCCCGGTCGCAAGGAAGTGCCCAAGACTTTAATCTTTGCCAAAACAGACAGCCATGCCGATGACATCATCGAGATTGTGCGTGAGGAATTTGCTGAAGGAAATGATTTCTGCAAGAAGATCACTTATAAAGCAGAGGAGGACGGGGACACTTTACTTGCGCAGTTTAGAAACTCATACAATCCGCGCATTGCCGTGACAGTCGATATGATCGCCACCGGCACAGACGTGAAGCCCTTGGAGTGTCTGCTTTTTATGCGCGATGTGCGCTCGGCCAATTATTTTGAACAGATGAAAGGCCGCGGCACAAGGACTCTGGGTCTCGATGATTTAAAGAAAGTCACACCATCGGCGAAATACGAAAAAGACCACTTTGTCATTGTCGATGCTGTCGGGGTTGCAAAGTCAGTTAAAACCGACAGCCGTCCGCTGGAACGCAAAAGCTCTGTGCCACTTAAAGACTTGTTGAATGCCGTCTTGATGGGGGCGAAGGATGAGGATACTTTTCTGTCTTTGGCAAATCGTTTGACGCGCATGGATCGGCAAATTAAGGATAAAGAACGCCAGAAGATCAAGGAATTGTCCGGAGGTATGCCGCTGGGAGCAATTGTAACCGGCCTTCTGGACGCGCACAATCCTGACCTGATAGAGGAAAAGGCAAAGCAACTGTTTCCGGATGCAGACGTTCCTCAAGACGAGAAACTGAAACGTGCGCAGGAAGATTTGGCAAAGCAGGCAAGCCATGTCTTTAACGGGCCTTTAAACGAGTATATTGAAACAGTTCGCAGGGCACTTGAACAGATCATTGATACGGTCAACATTGACCGGGTGACTTTCGCAGGATGGGACAAGCAGGCGGTTGAGCAGGCTGAGGCAATAGTCAAAGACTTCAAGGAGTTTATTGAAGCCAATAAAGATGAGATCAAGGCTCTTTCTATTTTTTACAACCAGCCGTACCGCAGGCGTGAAATTACCTATCGCATGATCAAGGAGGTCATAGACATACTCCGCGAAAAGAAACCAGCTCTTGCACCCCTTAGGGTATGGGAAGCTTATGCTCATTTTGAAAAAAGTAACGCGGGTAGCCCAAAGAGTGAGTTGACCGCGCTTGTCGGACTTATCCGGCGAATTGTCGGGATAGATAAAGGATTGACGGATTATGACACGATCGCGCGCAGGAATTTTCGCGACTGGGTTGTGCGCGCGCAGTCCGGGCATAAACATTTCAATCAGGAGCAGATGGAGTGGCTTTATATGATTCGTGATCACATAGCAACGTCATTTCATATCGAGTACGATGATTTTGACCTTGCGCCTTTTGGCGAGCGCGGCGGGCTGGGTAAATTCCATGAACTGTTTGGTGATGGCACCGAAAGGCTGATCAATGAATTGAACGAAGTGCTGGTGGCATAACAATGGCTGAATTTAAAATCCCAAATGAATGGTTAAAAGTAAATATATCCGATATCGCGGATGTCGACCTTGGTAAAACTCCGAAGAAGTCAGATTATTTAAGCATAGGCGATTATAAGGTCGTTAAGTTTCGTGACGTCGATTATACCGGCATTGACTGGACAACAGATAAAGACGGCTTTGTTGGTGAAAGATCAGTCGTTGGTCTACGCGAATTAAAGCTTCATGATGTTTTGATTACGGCATCAGCTCATTCATCAGAGCATATTGGAAGAAAGATTTGTTTCGTCAATAAACTGCCTAGAAATTATCGAAAAATCTTCTTTTGTGGAGAGCTGTTAGGAATAAGCCCAAAAACAGGATATCTAAGCGCAAAGTATTGTTTTTATTATTTCTTGTCCCATGCAGGCTATAAAGAAATTCAGTCGCACGTTAAAGGGGTTCATTTGACTTCTGGTCAGGCGAGGAATATGTCGTTCCCCTTTACGCCTCAGCCAGAACAAGATCGCATTATTGAGATTGTCGAAGAATTATTTTCTGATCTCGACAACGCCATCGAAAATCTTAAAAAAGCACAAGAGCAGTTGAAGGTCTATCGTCAGGCGGTTTTGAAGCATGCGTTTGAAGGAAGGCTTGTAGATGATGCAGGAAACTGGCATGAATACGAAGTCGGAGACATTATAGAAAATTCCCTTATTGGCCTTGTACGCTCGTTAAAAGAGCAAAACGATAAGGGTCTTGGTATTCCGTATGTAAAAATGGATTGTATTGATTTGGACGGTAAGGTAGATATGGCAAAAGCAGTTTTTGTGCAAGCTGAAGAAGATAAAATTAAAAAGTATGCCTTACAAAAAGGAGATGTGCTTCTCAATACAAGGAATAGTTACGAGCTCGTTGGTAAAACGGGAATTGTTAAGGACGATTCTGTTTTACGTATTTTTAATAACAATATATTGAGGATGCGCTTTAAGGAAAATATTGATCCATATTTTGTCTGTTATCAGCTAATAAGCCCAACTATCAAAAGCAAGATGGTAAGAGGGAAGAAGGCAACAACAAATGTTTGCGCACTTTACCAAAAAGATCTTTTTCCCATTACTATTCGTATTCCTTCTTTAAAAATCCAGAAACTAATTGTTCAAGAAATCGATAATCGCTTATCGGTTTGTGACAATATGAATATTTGCATTGAAGAAGAACTATTGAAGGCAGAATCCCTTCGTCAAAGCATTCTCAAGCAGGCTTTTGAGGGAAAACTTACCGAACAGTGGCGTAAGAAACATAAAGATTTGATATCCGGCGAGAATTCGGCCGAGTCATTACTCAAAAAAATTAAAGCCGAAAAAGAGGCTTTGCAGGATAAGCCGAAAGGAAAAAAATAGCATGACTGAAGCATTGGTTTCCAAAGTATGGTCGTTTTGCAACGTGCTTAAAGATGACGGCGTAAGTTACGGCGATTATCTTGAGCAGTTGACGTATCTTCTATTTCTCAAGATGGCTGACGAGTATTCAAAACCTCCGTATAATCGCAAGCTTGGCATCCCGAAAGAATATTGCTGGGAAACGATTGTCAGCAAGCGCGGCGCGGAATTAGAAACGCACTACGTCACACTTTTGCGTGAATTCGGCCAGAAAAGTGGGATGCTTGGCAAAATATTCTTTAAGTCACAGAATAAGATTTCCGATCCCGCCAAGCTTTATCGCCTCGTCCAGATGATTGATCAGGAGTCTTGGGTTAAATTGGGAACGGATGTTAAAGGCGACATTTATGAAGGTCTACTTGAGAAGAACGCCGAGGACACAAAAAGCGGCGCCGGGCAGTATTTCACACCTCGCGCGCTGATTCGGGCACTTGTGGAGTGTATGCGTCCGGAACCGGAAAAGACGATTGCCGATCCGGCGTGCGGAACGGGTGGTTTCTTCCTTGCGGTTTATGATTTCATCACAAATAAGGACAACTATCAGCTCAATAAAGACCAGCTCCAATTCTTAAAATATAAAACCTTTAAGGGCTGGGAGATCGTGCAGAGCACAGCGCGTCTTTGCTTGATGAACCTCTTTTTGCATAACATCGGCGACTTGGATAATCTGCCGCCGGTCGAGCGAGCTGATTCGTTGATTGCCGATAATGGTTTGCGTTTTGATTATGTTCTGACCAATCCTCCGTTTGGCAAGAAAAGTAGTATGACATTTACCAATGAGGAAGGCGAAGAAGAAGGCGAGGACCTTGTTTATAATCGGCAGGATTTTTGGGCGACCACCTCAAACAAACAGCTCAATTTTGTTCAGCACATTCATACGATGCTGAAAGTAGATGGAAAAGCCGCGGTTGTTGTACCGGATAACGTTCTCTTTGAAGGTGGTGCCGGGGAGACTGTTCGTAAGAAACTCTTGGAGACCACAGATCTGCATACTATTTTGAGGCTACCGACCGGCATATTCTACAAGCCGGGTGTGAAGGCAAACGTCATCTTTTTTGATAACCGTCCGGCCAGCAAGAATGCCCAAACAAAAGAAGTCTGGATTTATGATTTCCGGACGAATATGCACTTCACTTTGAAGAAGGATCCGCTCAAGTTTGAGGATTTGAAAGAGTTTATTGAATGTTATAACCCGGTCAATCGCCATAAGCGCAAGGAAACGTGGTCCGATAAGAATCCCGATGGCCGTTGGCGCAAGTTTAACTATGACGAAATCATCGCCCGGGATAAAACCAGCCTTGACATATTCTGGCTCAAGGACAAAAGCTTGACCGATCTCGATAGCCTTCCTGATCCGGACGTTCTGGCGGCTGAGATTATTGAAAACATCGAGGCAGGGCTGGAGAGTTTTAAGGGAATTATTGAAAAATTGAACAATAGGTGAAAATCAAGAGATGTCTGATAACGATCTCGATTCGATAGAAAAAAAGAATAATGAAATAGCATTAGATATGCTTGGCAAAGATATCTCTAAAGGGAATGTTTTTGCTTTTATTGGGTCTGGTTGCTCATCGAAGTTATTTTATCCTGGCTGGGATGAATTGTTATGCAAGATTGAAGATAAGGTTTTAAATAAAGCTGATATAGAAATTTACAAATATAGTGAGAAATGTACGAAGGACAAATTATGGTATGCAGAAAAATTAGTCACAACAATAGGCGATGACAAGTTCCACGAATTAATAAAAGACATATTTCAACCCCCTCGAATTATGAACAGTTCCTTTCATCACAATTTGGTTAATATACCTTTTAGGCACTATCTTACTACTAATTATGACACATTATTGGAAATCGCCTCCAAGGGGTCGAATTTCCCGCTAAGCGATTTTTGTTGGAATGATAAAGAACGTTTAAACGAATTTTTCCAAGGCATACATGAGGACGGACACCAATTAGCAAAATATGTTTTACATCTTCATGGGAGGTTTGACAGGCCTGATTCGATCATTTTAACTGAAAGAGATTACATGAAGATGTACTTCGAGCAAGAAACATTCAATAAAATTTTGTGGAGTATCATATCTTCTTTCCGGATGTGTTTTATTGGTTTCGCCTTGGAAGATTTGGATCTTTTGTCAGTATTTAGAAAGTCTAGGTGGGATTTGGGGAGAGGGCAATATAGGCATTACGTTCTCCTTGATGAGAAAAACGACATTAAAACAAGGCAGTCGCATCGCGCATATCTTAATGGGAAATACGGCATACAACCAATTTTCTTCTCGAGGCAACCGAAAATAATTGAAAGAAATAAAATATCAGGGATTAAGCCTAACGGGTCAGAAATTTTAAAGCAATTGCTTCAGGATGGAGTTGTTACAAATTTTAATTCTGAAGCCGTATGTTTGGAAAAAAGCGTAAGCGCAATAAAGGATTTTTTAATCAAAGTATGCGGAAACAGCTTTAATGTGGTTTGGGACATTCTGCTTCAAGCGCAAAGCAAAGAATGGGTAGAACAAGAAGCAATTATTGAGAAATTAGCTTTTCTATTTAGTGATAAAAACGCAAAGCAGAAAATAAACAATAAAAGAACTACATCATTAAAAAAGGATGCCGCGAGATTAAAGGAAATTACAGACGTGGCGAAACAATAGATGAAAACCATTAAAAGAGAACAATTGTTAACGGCATTTATCGAAACCATAATGAACGGTTCGAGCTTGGTTATTGGGGATCCAGGTATTGGAAAGTCATGGCTTCTTAAACAAGCGCTTGAGAAAATCGCATCCGGCGACATTCCGCATTTCTTTATTCAGGTAGATGCAATTGATGTAAAAAGTGTTGCGGATTTTAAGAAAGCCCTTGGATTAGATAATTCAATCCAAGATGTATTGAATTATGCAAGCGGGGGTAAGCGCAGTATTTTATTTATCGATGCTTTAGACGCGGCAAGGGGTCCCACGAAGCAAAACATTTATAAGCAGTTTATCGAATTAGTTCAGAAAAGATGTCCCAATTGGTCGATTGTTGCGAGTATTCGTACATATGACGCTAAGCATTCGATAGAACTCTTAAATTTGTTTCCTGTAAGAAGTCCAGAACCAGCCAATGAATATGTTATTGATAACGTCAACTACAGGCATTTCTTTATTCCGCCACTTTCGGAAACCGATGTCGTGGGCTTCTTGAAAGAGAATGTGGGGCTAAAAGACATATACGAGAAAGCAAATGACAAGTTAAAGAAACTCTTTTTCGTGCCTTTTAATCTTTGGCTACTAGACACTTTGCTTAACGGCGGAGTAGATGCTAAGAAAATATCTGACATGCAAACTGTCGTTCAACTTCTCGGTCTTTATTGGGAATTTAGAGTTGTAAATAAAGCGGATTCCTTTGATCGCGAAAACATTCTAAGAAAAACGGCACAGACAATGGTCAGGGATAGCTCATTGTCTGTATGGAAAAAAGATGTATTTAGCAGAAATAAAAACGACGTGCTCAAAGGATTACTAAGCGATCAGATGCTAGTCCCGGTTTCGTCAAGTGAAGAGCGAATAGCCTTTGAGCATAACATGATATTTGATTATGTCGTTTCACGCCTGATAATTCAGGAAGACGCTAATTCCGCATTAAATTTTCTTGAGAAGGATCCAAGTCGACCTATTTTCCTACGGCCAAGCATTGAGTACTATTTTTCCCGTCTTTGGTTTAGCGATCGCGTTATCTTTTGGAGGATTTTTTGGCATTTCCAATTTTCCGGGAGCAACGAGTATCTCAACATTTTGCCTGTAATTACTCTTGTTAAAGAAATTACTGATCTTTCAGAGTTTGTTCCGATCCAAAGTAGATTAGACAAGGCCACCGGTGTTGCTCGTGTCAAATGTTTAGGGATTATCAACAGCATGTTTAGGGTTCTAAAAGCATTAAAATCTAATAAAGATATTGCCTCTGGGGAATTGTGGATCGAAATAATGTATTCATTGAGAGATAAATTAGACGTGAGTTTCATTGATGAGTTTATTCGCACGTTAAAGCCTGTTGTTGATTTATTAGACAAATGGAGCACTCCCCAGCAGGAGAAAATAGGGATCACGGCGAGGGCGATCGTAAGTTGGGCATGGCAACCGCCTAAAGCGCTTAAAACTAACCAAGTAAATTCATTAAATCATATGATTGCAGTATGGGGTGTTCCTTTAGTATGCAAAACATTTGGGACCAATTCTGGAGAATCAAGGAAAATATTGCGCAAAGTATTAAAACGCGTTGGATCGAAAGCATTCATAATTAATGAAGTATACAGGCTCTGCGATGAAATAGATGCCATATGGCCGCATGATCCTAATTTTGTTGTTGATGTCTATAGGACTGTCTACGGGTATGAGGAGAAGTCGCAAGAGATGACAGCAATGCGAGGCGGTGTTTTGTCATTGACGAGTAACAGGAGACAGGATTACGAGGGGTGTTATTACATCCTTGACCAAAAATTTCCCGCTTTCCTTAAACAGTGCCCGACTTATGCCACTAGAGCTATGGTGAAATCTGTCAATCTAATTGTAAAAAGAAAAGAGATCTCAAGCTGGAGAAAGAATCGCCCTGTTCAGCAATTCAATTTCTTTGATATCAAAACGAAATTTTTAGAAGATGGGAGCTCGATTTGGGCTGACCGTGAGTACAGGAAAGAGCATTTGAAGATGCTCGGTGATTTTACTGGTTATTTGGAAGAGTTGGCCACTAAAAACGACGCGGATAGCCTAAAAACCATTGAATCTTTATTGCTTGAGATTGCACAATCAAATGAAGTTGCTGTTGTTTGGAAGCGACTGCTTCGGCTTTCTTTAAAGAGCCCTGTCATTTTTGCTCCTTTGCTTGCGCCGCTCTTAAAGTCGATTCCCATCCTAACGAGTACGGATACAGCATATGAAGCCGGTGAAGTATTGAAGGCTGGATTTGTATTTCTAAAAAAATCAGATCAAGGAGACATAGAAAAGCTGTTAGCTATCATGCCTGATCAAGAAACAGATGAGAAAAAGAAAGAGCGATTAATTGAATTTCGCAATACGTTATTAGCTTGTATTCCAAAAGATAGTCTATCCGATACCGCAAAGAAAATTTTATGTGACGCTGAGAAATCTCAGAAGATTTTACCCAATGAACCTTATATGAAGGATATGGGGTTTCATAGTAAGCCATATACAAATATTGATTGGTTGAAAGAAAAGGGTGCCAATTTAGAGGCAGAGACTAGCAAAACAATATTGGAGCTTGTAACTCCGGTGAAATCATTTCAGGAGAAGTTTCTTAATGGGGCGCCGTCTCTTGAAGAAATTAACTCTTTGTTTCCGAGCATACAGAAGCTGAAGAAAGAAATAGAGAAAACCGATATTGTTTATGATGAGCTCGTTAAACAAGACGTATTAACCGATCTTGCCTCGGCATGTGTCAGAATTGCAAGGAATAATGATTTATCCATTGAAAGTGAAGTCTTTAAGGCCTGCGAAGAGGTGTTTATTTTGGCAGCTCATGATCGTTTTCCTGTATATGAGAAGAAATATCACGATACTTTTGATAGCCCGGGTTGGGGACCGGCTCCGCGTATTGAGGCCGCAGAAGGAATAATGAATTTAGTAAGGAGAAAAAAGACAATAACCCCTGATAATTTGAGATTAATTGAGGCATTATCCACTGATTCGGTACCAGCTGTTAGGTACAACGTAATTATACGCTTGTATTTTCTTTATAAAGTTGCGGCAAAGGATATGTGGAAGATTGCATTTCGGACTGCGCGAAGCGAAAAAACCAATGGCGTATTAGCGGCTCTTGCGACATCGATGAGCGCCCTTGTAAAAATCAACACAGATACCGTTTTAGATTTATTTGACATTATATGCAAAAGAAAGTCTTTGAAGGAACGGAAAAAGTCAGGTGTTCATAATGACCCGTGTGTATCCACAATAACTGAGCTCGAGATATTCTTTAGTAACAAAAGAGCGACTGCGAAAATTAAGGTTTATGAAAACAATCCATTAAAATATTTTGATGAACTGCAACAGGTAGCCATTTCAGCCATAAATTATTTAACTATGGGGCTCGATGGAAAAGAACATCAAAAGGTCAAAGTAAATTCCATTAGAAAGAAAACAAGACAACTTTTGTCCCGACTTTTAAGTAGTGCGGAAAAAGGCTTCCGCAGTCTGAATAAAAGATATAAAAAAGATGATTGGCCTGAGGAGCGAAAAACACTCACAAAAGAGCTTTACGACATAATAGATATCATAGCAAGATGGTTGTATTTTAGCGCTACTAGGGATGGTAAGAAATCGAGTATTCTCGAAGAGAACATAAAGCAGTATTATTTTGAGATAAAGCCCTTGCTTAACCAAATAATCGATGTCGGGTCAAGCAAAGATGCTTTTCTTCACCCAAGCACAACTCATCATCTAATGCAATTGTGTAACGTTATTATAAAGTATGATCCAGCGGGAGTAATAAGTATTGCAGAAAACTTGTGTAAGGCTTCGGAAAGCTATGGATATCAGCTCGATTCTTTGGCAATCGGAGAGGTTGTTTCCTTGGTCGAAATCTGTTTAGCTGATTTCAAAGAAATACTGCGTGATAAAAAGACAATTCTATCTTTAATGAATATCCTAAATCTCTTTGTTAAAGCCGGTTGGCCAGAGGCTATTCAATTGGCAATCAGGCTTGATGAGGTTTGGCGATAAGAAAGTAACCGAGGCTGGAGTAAATGAAGTACGTAGAATAAACAGGGACAGACACCATTAAAACGGCGAAAAAAGGTGTCTGTCCCTATTTAAAAGACTGATTTTTTATAGTAACGACAAGATGCTGTCGCAGGCAGATGATATTATGAAAATAAACCCTTGAGTTTTATAAGCATAGATGTAAGATAGAAATACAGAAAGTTTGTTCCGCTATTAAAGCCGGACATTTATAAATTTTACCCTTTGCGGATACACTCTGCAGAGGGTTTTAGTTACAAGAAGAAAAGAATATTGGGTTTTTGTTTATCTTTTTGCTAATTTAAACCATAGGATCCACAATATTAATGCAGACGATTTTACCCTGTAAGCCAATTTTAGATATTCTAAAACCTTGCTATAATAAATGTAGTGGGTTTAAAAAAGCCTGCAAAAAAATGAGATGGGATCCTTCTAAAGGATATCTTCCTCAGGGAGTATGTGGTGCTGTCGGAAAAGTTAGTGAAGTTAAACTTGTTCTTATTGTTGCTGAACCTGGTAATCCGTATATAAATCAATCCTATTACTCAAAAACCCCTAGGGACTTAATGAAAAACGTTTTGTCTGATAATTATTATAGTTTTAAAAACGGAGAAGATATTTTTCATAGAAATATAAGATGTATTCTCGATTTATGTTGGCCAGAAATCACATTTGAAGAAAAGTTAAGGAAAACATTAATTACTGAGTCAGTATTATGTTCAGCAGAAACTGAATGCGCAAATATTAGTGCTAGCATAGAAAGGTTCTGCTGTGAAAATTATCTTCTTAAAGAGCTTGATCTATTTCCAAAAGCAGTTATTGCGACATTGGGGACTAAAGCAACTAATAGACTTATAAGATATCGCCCTTCTTCTTCATTTATGAGTGCATATTCCGTATCACCACCGGGTTGCAATAAGAAAAAAATTGCTTTAGAATCATGGAAAAAGATCGCCAACGAAGTTTGTAACAAACAGGGACAGACACATAATTAAACGGGGAAATATGATACCTGTCCCTATTTAAAGTGGAGAAGGCATTATGGGTCTGTGTAATTATTATGCGATTAAGACAATTTTAAGTCCTGAGTGTAGAAAAAAAGGTTGGAAAGTAAAAAAAGATAAAATAGAAAAGATTGAGAATTTTTTTAGTGAATATGTAGATCATAAAACATTGATAGTTATTCCTCGTTTTAATGGAAACTACATTAGTTTACGTTATTGTGGTTTAGAAATATTGCAAGTCTCAAAGAATGGATCGCTTAAGAGAACGCTTTATAAAGATGTTAATGGTAAAATTAGGCGTTTGAAGTCCCCCATAAAGATTGATATTGATGATGATATTCTTAAGAGTTTAATGCCTAAAATAAAAGAATTTATCGAATGTAGAAAATTTATCAGTGAGAAAAAAAGAAACCGTCTTATCCCTGGCTTTTCCCCTGAACATTGGTTGGAAACCTTGATTTTAGCTGATACCAAAGGGGGTGAGGCAGCAAGAAAAACGCTGAAAATAGATGAAAATTTATCTAATGTTGTATCACAGGTACCTGTGATACGGAAGCCAAAGAAAGATAGTAAAAGCAAAAGTCCTCGGAGACGCTCTGACCATATTGATTTATTTGGTTTTGATAAGTCGAAGCATTTAGGAATACCAGTAATAATTGAGTTAAAAAAGGACAATGATCTTAAAATGGCTTTAGTTGAATTAAAAAAATATTGCGAATGGTATAAGGGAAAATTATCAGATGGAGATATAAGCCGTGGCAATGTAATTAAGATGCAGGAGAAGTTTTATTTACCTGAATTCAAATATAATAAGTTGACGAATCCAAGATTGGTTGCTGTCGTAACAGGGCATGCCAATGGAAAAAGAGGTGAGTTTGAGGTGGTTGCTTTACCGGAGAAATGGTCAGAAACAACATCAGGAAACCCATTTGAACAATGAAACTAACAATCCAGCGCGGAACTCAAGAAATAGGCGGTAGCTGTGTAGAGTTAAGCACAGCTAATTCCAAAATCCTGATTGATTTCGGCATGCCGCTGGTTGATAAGGGGAAAGACCCGTTTGACGCTAAGATATTAGATGGGAAATCAATAGAGGAACTTAAAAGCTTAAAAATCCTGCCGGATATAAAAGGACTTTATAAAAATGAAGAAAAAGAAATTGATGCAATTTTAATTTCTCATTCTCACCTTGACCATTATGGTCTTCTTAATTATGTTCATCCCGAAATACCTGTTTATCTTAGCGAAGGAGCCCAACGGCTCATAGAAGCTTCTGATGTTTTTATTCCGCATAAAATAGGAGCTATAAATTTCAGAATTATTAAGAAAAACAAAAAGACAACGATAGGAGACTTTTCTGTAACCGCGTATCTTGTTGACCACTCAGCTTTTGATACGCTGGCATTTCTGATAGAAGCTGAAGGTAAAAGGCTATTTTATTCAGGTGATTTCAGAGGCCACGGCAGAAAAAGCTCCTTATTTAAAAATATAATTGAAAATCCTCCAAAAGATATCGATTATCTCCTGATGGAAGGTTCAATGCTTGGTAGAGGTAACCAGGCTTACAAAGATGAAAACGAGATTGAAAGAAAGATTGAAGAGACCCTGAAAGAAAATAAGAACATAACCTTTCTTTTTGCCTCATCTCAGAATATTGACAGGCTTGTTTCAGCTTACAGGGCTTGCCTTAAAACGAATACAACCTTTGTTGTCGATATTTACACTGCATTTGTATTGGATAAACTAAGAAAGAGTTCAAAACATATTCCCCAGTTTGACTGGAAAAATATCAGGATAAAATTTATAAAGTACCACGCTGATTGTCTGGTTAACGCCGGATACAGAGATCTGCTCTATGTTTATAACAAACAGAAAATTGATATATTTGAAATTAATCGAAACAAAAACAAAATACTTATGCTCTCACGCGACAATTCTATTTTCCCGCTTATAGTGAAAAACATAGACGGTATTCAAGGAGCCAAAATAATATATTCAATGTGGGAAGGATGCCTGACCGATGAATTTAAGCAGTATTGCGCCCAAAAGGAATTAACAATAGAACAGGTACATACAAGCGGCCACGCAACTTTAGAGGATTTACAAACTTTCGCTAATGCATTAAATCCTCATACACTGATTCCAATTCATACATTTAAAGCCCAAAAATACCCGCATTTATTCGAAAATGTTAAGATTTTAAAAGATGGGGAAGTTCTGGATTTATGAACATAGGTATAAGTCCCTGTTTAAAAGACTGATTTTTTTATAGTAACGACAAGACGCTGTCGCAGGTATATAATAATATTAAAGTAGATTATGAAAAATATAGTTATATTTATAGTTTTTTTGTGTATTTCAATCTTTGCATATGCCGGGGAACAAAATAAAAAAACAAATTTTGATGCTATGGTAGAAATTCTTGCCGAATTAGAAATAGAGGAAATGAATAATGAGTTAATGACATGGATTGACCCGTCGCAAATCAAAGAATTCTCTCAGGTTTATCTGACAGATGACGATGTAAAAACCTTATATAAGAAATTTTTAAACACCATTGTCATGCCGCCCGACCCGGATACTTATAAAGAGTACAGTATTGAAAACGGGGAAGAGAGCCTGGGCAAAGTTGATAAATTAGGACGAACAATAAACAGTATGCTGAGGTCTCTTCCTATGGAAAATCTGGAGAAGTATGGATATTTACTAAGAGCTATGAGAGATGTTCTTTATATAGATTTCAAACACATACCATTTGCTATTAATCATAATAATGCGCGCGATTATTATTGGTATGAGCTTCATAATATATGGCTCGAAGAAGCAAAGCAACTATACGACGAAATGTTTAAACTTAATACCGGCGGGCAGGATGCTGTCGTAAAGGTGTCTGTCCCTCACAATTCCCGCAACTCCTTTCCGTTGTAACCTTTCGATATCCTGTGATAAAATATAAAATTCATAGGCTGAGGCTAAGGTTAAGTCTGAGGAGAACAAATTGGTAAAATTTAAAACTATTGAACCATTGAACTCTTTAACTGTCCACGTGCCACGGGCGCGCTCACTTCGTGAGCAGGGAGAATCAGATGAATACGCGTCATGAGCAAAATATTTTGACATTTTCTGCCTGCGGGGCTTTGTTTTTCGCTTTATTGGCCCTGACATGGGGCGTATTGGCCAAGTCCCAGATGATAATGTTTGACGGTGTTTATTCTTTTATCAGCCTTGTATTGACCGGCCTTTATTTTTATGCTGCCAGAAGTATAGCGATGGGCAGGGATGAAAACTTCCCGTTCGGCAGGGCGCAAATGGAGCCTATGGTAATAGTAGTGCAATCGATTGCCCTGATTATTATATGCATAAAGGCTTTTAGCGCCGGCGCTATTTCATTATTCTCAGGCGGCCAGGAAATAAACAATTTATCCGGCATGGCATATGCCGCCATAGGAGTAATAGGGTGTTTTATCAGCTGGTATTATATCGTTCATGCAGGAGGAAAAAACTCCTCTAAATCAGAATTAATCAGAACCCTGTCCTCTCAGTGGCTTATGGATACTCTCTTGAGCCTTGCGGTATTAATAGGTTTTTTTATTGGTCTTATTTTTCAATATTCCAAATACAGCAACTACTCCCGGTACATAGACCCGCTTATGGTAATGGCTGCTGTGCTATTCTTTGTCAGGCAACCCATACTCTCATTTATCGAAGGAATAAAAGGAATTCTTATTATGGCGCCTGAGAAAACCGTCTACAGCGCTTCAAAAGAAGCGGTAAAAAATATTGCCGAACAAAGGGGTTTTGAAGACATTGTTTTACGTTTGGGCAAATCAGGGCGCGAGCTTGTTTATGAAATCAGTTTCATAGCCAAAGACCCGAATAATTCATGCTCGATAGGCGAAATGGATGCCATACGCAGGGAAGTGGAAGAGAAGCTTCACAGCCTGTTCGACAGGCCGTTGCGGCTGTGCGTATCATTTGCGCATGACAGAAAGTTATGCTAATTGAAAATTAGATAAAAATAAAGGAGGCGGGATGAATAATAATAAATCGAAAACCATTGTAACAATAGGCGCTGTAATCGCGGGATGTTTGGTTGTCGCGTTATGGCTTCTGCTTCCGTTGCCTTTTTCTCCGCGCAATCAGGCTCCTGTCACGTCCAGGGAGTTTTTTTTAATAAAGGTTGAAACGGAACTGGATAATATGAGGATGCTCTTGGCGCTCAGGACCAACATGGGGTTTATAGAAGCGCAGGACCCGGCAGAGCGAATCCGCGACCTGTGTTTTGATATGGATAAAAAAGGCTGGGAAAAATGGAGCGCTATAGTGGATGACATGAATTCATGGTATGTCCGGCTTGCGGTAGAAGGAAGCGCCTCTCTTGAAGAAGTGCTGGACGAGCTTTATACAAAATACCCGTTTTTACAATTAGAAGGAGTAGCGGGACAGGATTGACTTTAAAATCCGGTCTGGGAGAGTTTTTATGAAGGATTATTTTAAAAGTTTTCTTTACAAATTAAGGAGAGCTAATCCGGTGCGGTTGGTAGTCATGGGATATATGTCCTATATTTTTATAGGTTTTATCCTTCTATGCCTGCCGTTCATGCATAAAAATTATGTCCCTGTCCTTGATAATCTTTTTACTGCCACATCCGCTGTTTCGACAACTGGGCTGACAACGGTCACGGTGGTTAACGACTATAACTTTTGGGGGCAGCTGGTTATCCTTGTGCTTATCCAGCTTGGCGGTATCGGATACATGACTTTCAGTTCTTTCGTTATTTTATCCACTAAAAAATACCTGGATGACAGGACAAAGAATGTGGCAGAAACGGTATTCAGCATACCGAAAAATTTCAAAATAGAGAAATTTATTGTAAGCGTGATAAGTTTTTCCTCCATAATAGAGTTCCTGGGCGCGATAGGCCTGTTTTTTGTGTTTCGGCGCGCAGGAGTGGAGAATCCGGCCTGGAGCGCAATATTCCACAGCGTATCGGCTTTCTGTACGGCAGGTTTCAGTCTGTTCCCCAACAGCTTCGAAGGCCTGGCAGATAATTTCGGGCTCAATGCTATTATATCGGGGTTAAGTATCATGGGGGCTATGGGATTTATTGTAAGTGTAGACGTATGGCGGCTTATTCGCGGCAAGGTGAAGCATGTGACGTTAACCACAAAAGTCATTCTTTCGATAACGTTCTGGTTTCTGGTAATCGGAGGAGCTTTAATGTTTTTAACTGAAAGCTATGGAGGAGGGGTTGGCCCGAATAACAGGATCCTGTTCTCTTTCTTCCAGTCAATGACCGCGCTTACTACCGTGGGATTTAATACCGTTACCGTCAGCACTATGTCAAAATCAGCTATCATGCTCATCTGTATACTGATGATTATCGGCGCTTCGCCGTCAGGTACGGGCGGCGGTTTAAAGACTACAACATTTTCAGCGATCTGGGGTTTAATGAAAAGCGCCATCAGGGGCGATAAAAATGTGCGTATCCTGGGCGCGGCGGTGCCTGAAGACCGTGTCAGGACAGCAGTGGCTACGCTTAGTTTTTATATCTCGGCTCTGATTATCGGCACGTATCTGCTTACGCTGACAGAAAACGGCACGTTTATAGACATATTTTTTGAAGCGGCTTCAGCTTTGGGTACGGTGGGATTGAGTTTAGGTATCACCGGCACGCTGACTGCTTTGGGCAAGCTGGTGATTATCCTGATGATGTATATCGGACGTGTCGGACCCCTTACATTCGGTACGGCTCTTTATGTTAAGCCGGAACTTATATTCGATGATGAAAAGACGGATCTTGCAATATAGTGAAAATGGGTACAGATACCCCTTTTAAAGCAAATTCCAAGCACTAAATCCTAAATACTAAACAATACACAAACCCTAAACTCGAAATACTAAACACTTGCCTGCCTCTGGCGGGAATCCTAAGCACTAAATCCAAAATCCTAAATAATATTAAAATCCTAATATCAAAATTCAAAACAATATTTAATTTCAAATAACTAAAATTACAAACAGATTTTATTTTAATTAGGGACAGACACCTATTTAAATAGGGACTGACACCGCCTTTTTCTCTAAATCCGAAATACTAAACACTTGCCCGCCTCGGGCGGGAATATTAAGCAAAAAAAACGAAAGACGTGGGACACCTGTTAACGAAAGACGGAAAGCCCAAAACATCCCCCCTTGACTTTCTCTTAATATATGCTAAATTGTAGGTCACGCAACAAAACGTTTCGATAGAGGGGGCAGGAGAGTGAAGAAGCTATATATTTTGGGTTTATTAGTTGGCGCGGCGATAGTTATGACTGCCGGTCCCGCCCGGGCGGATTTGGTAAACCTCTTTAATTATAACGGCGGGGAATATCCGTCTTTCAACTGGATATGGAATCAGGCGGGGACCAATCATTCCGTTGAAGTATGGAATGACGGCTCCACGGCGGAAAACTTCCTTGATTCGCGCCTTGTCCTGAACGTTGTTCTTCTTTTAGACGGGACACAACTGAACTGGGATACAACCAATAAATACTTCAGCGACGGCGCCCGGACTGTTTCCCTGAGCAGTTATGACGGAGAATTTGATAACACAAGCGGTTTGATAGCCAATATGAGAACAGGCATCTGGCCTTATTTTGATATGGGAGATCTTCTTGCCGGAGGAGCGCATGCCGCAAAGAATTTCGACGCCACCGGCTCTTTTTATCTGTACCTGGAAGGCGATACCATAGCGAATGTCCAGCCTGTTCCTGAACCGGGTTCGTGGTTTCTGTTGAGCGCCGGCTTAGCCGTCCTTCTTTTTATTAGAAAGATATAAATTCGAAACACCTGCTACAAGCAAGCAGAAATCCTAAATTCGAAGCACGAAATCCCTGCCTGCCGGCAGGCAGGCGAAACAATATCGAAATAATAATTTTCAAAATTCAAAATATCAGTTTAAATATTGGAGTTTTGGTTATTAGGGTTTGTCTAGTATTTAGATATTAGGATTTCGGATTTTAGCTTTTCTCTATTTTTATCGCGCCTGTTTTTTTGTATTAGAACCACAAGCCTCTTTTCTTTGTAACATCCGCTTTGCTGTGTTAAAATAACTTCCACGATAAAATTAAGGAAGGATTTTCCGGTGAAGCGTAAAATACTGTTGTGTATCTGCGCGCTGTTTTTTGCGGCAACCCCTCTTTCCTCAGCGGAAACAACTTTTCAAAAAGCATCTTTTCTGCCGCAGTGGTCTCCGCAGGCCCAGTTTGCCGGATATTATGTCGCGTATGAAAAAGGCATATATAAGAAATACGGACTGGATATCGCCATTATACAGGGCGGGCCCGACAGCCAGCCGGCCCGGATGCTGGAAGACGGAAGCGTTGATTTCGTGACCTTGTGGCTTTCCAGCGCCATAAGAGAAAACGACAGGGGCGCGGAGATGGTGAATATCGCGCAAATGATGCAGAAATCGGCATTGATGCTTATCGCTAAAAAGTCGAGCGGAATATATAAGCCGGAGGATATTAACAACAGGAAGGTAAGCCTGTGGGGCGATATATTCCGGATACAGCCTCTCGAATTTTTCAGGAAGTTTGATTTGACGGTAAATGTTATCCCGCAATCCTATTCGGTTAACCTGTTTTTGCGCGACGGTGTTGATGTCGTATCGGCGATGTGGTACAACGAATATCATACAATATTGAATTCGGGATATGACGCGGGAGAGTTAACCACTTTTTTCTATTATGATTACGGGCTCAATTTTCCCGAAGACGGGGTTTATACCGATAAAGATTATTTTGAAAAAAACCCGCAGATGTGCCGGTCTTTTGTAAAAGCGTCGCTTGAGGGATGGCAATACGCGTTTGAGCATCAGGAAGAAGCGCTCGACATCATAGTGAAATATATGGAAGCGGCCCATATCCCCGCGAACAGGGCCCATCAGAAATGGATGCTTGAAAGGATGAAAGATTTGATGACAGACGGAAATTCCGCGAAACCATCCGGGCTATTATCGGAAAGCGACTATATATATGTTTCAGATTGTCTCAGGGAAAGCGGATTGATAAAATCCGTTCCTGAATTCAGCGATTTTTATAAGGACTGCCGGTAACCCGATGAAATATAACAGCATAGCCTTTAAGCTTATAGCATATATTCTTATCAGCTGTTCGGCGCTTTTTCTCGGGATATTCGGATATAACTATTTATTCTCAAAGAGGATGATTACGGAGAACATATCTGAAAACGCGAAAAACCTGACGCGCGCCACCGTAAATGAAGTTGATTCGATATTGTACAGGATTCAGAAAGTTCCCCAGGGAGTCGCATCACTGCTTGAATACAATACTTTCGATAAGAATGAACTGCTGAACATACTTTATTCGGCGGTTGAGTCTAATGCCGAGATCTACGGCGCGACAATTTCTTTCGAAGCATACGCGTTTGAGCCTGAATCGCTGTATTTCGCGCCTTATTACTGCAAGAAAAAAGATAAGCCGGAATTAACGTATCTGGGCGGCGAATCTTACCAGTACTTTTACCTTGACTGGTACCAGATACCGAAAGAAATCAAAACGCCGGCCTGGAGCGAACCGTATTATGACGAAGGCGGCGGGAATATCCTTATGGCCACGTATTCTGTCCCGTTTTACCGGAATGTGGGCGGGGAGAGGAAGTTTGCGGGTGTTGTAACCGCGGATATTTCGCTGATGTGGCTTCAGGAAATGGTTTCTTCGATTAAAATCGCGAAATCCGGATACGGGTTCCTTATTTCCAGGAACGGGATATTTGTCACCCATCCCAACAATAAATTAATTATGAATGAAACGATTTTCAGCTTAGCCGAAGAAACAGGGAACGCGCAATTACGCGAAATAGGAAGAAGCATGGTTAAGGGAGAGGATGATTTCGTTTCTTTTTTCAGCATGGTAAACGAGAAAAAATCATGGCTTTCATACGCGCCGTTATCATCTTCAGGATGGTCTCTCGGAGTCATTTTTCCCCGCGAAGAGCTTCTTTCCGATATCAACAGGCTCAACCGCGTGGTGCTTGCGCTCAGCTTTTTCGGGCTGGCTGTTCTTTTTATAATCCTGTTTTTTATAGCGATGTCAATAACTCGTCCGATTAAAATCCTGGCGGCCACAACGCGCGATATAGGGAAAGGCAGCCTCGATTTTGAACTTTCCGGCATCACATCAAAAGATGAAGTGGGGATGCTTGCCGACTCTTTCATATACATGAGGGACTCGCTGAAAAAATATATCAGGGACCTTACCGAAACTACGGCAGTAAAAGAACGGATGCAGAGCGAATTGCGGATTGCCCATGATATCCAGATGGGAATCGTCCCGAAGATATTCCCCCGTTTCCCGGCAGGACCGAGTTTGATATATACGGCATACTTGAACCCGCAAGAGAGGTCGGAGGGGATTTTTACGATTTCTTTTTTATGGATGATGAGAGGCTCTGTTTTGTGGCGGGAGATGTTTCCGGCAAGGGCGTTCCGGCGGCGCTTCTTATGGCGATTACAATAACGATGATCAGGACAATGTCAAAAGACGCGTCAGATCCGGGCGAGATTTTGGACAGGGTGAATAAAGGAATCGCGCATGATAACGGCGCCAGCATGTTTGTAACGATTATTTGCGGTATTTTAAACATAAAAACCGGAGAAATACTGTATTCAAACGGGGGGCATCCTCTGCCTCTGATTATACGTTCCGGCGAAGAAGTTGAATTCCTGAAAGGCGACAGCGATATTGTGGTCGGAATTCTGGAAACGGCGGTGTACAGAACCAACAGAATACAGCTTAATTCCGGAGATGTTCTCTGCCTGTATACCGATGGAGTCACGGAGGCCGCCAATAAAAAAGACGTGTTGTTCGATGAAGGGCGGTTGAAAGAAGCGGTATATGAGGCGCGCCGGAAAACTATTAAGGAAATAATTTTAAGTGTCTATAGCAGGGTCAATGAATTCTCCGAAGGAGCGCCGCAGTCTGACGATATAACGCTGCTCGCCGTTAAATATTCCGGAAACAGCGGGAAATAGCGGACACGACAGAAAAAAAATAACGGGTATTATCTCACCTGCGTCTGCGGCTTTTCCTTAACGAATTCCAGTTCCTGCTCTGGAAGACTGTCTGAGTCCTGAATTTCTCGCCCGGAAGTTCGGGATGTTCCGAGACCGGCAGGGCCGCCTTTATAATCTTCTCGATATTGCGTATCTCCTTGCCCTGTTCCGGGGTGGCGAGCGAGATAGCGCGCCCTTCATGCCCGGCCCGCCCTGTGCGCCCTATCCTGTGCACGTAATTCTCGGCGTCGTCCGGAATATCGTAGTTTATCACTGTTTCTATACCGACAACATCTATTCCTCTCGCCGCTATATCGGTCGCGACAAGTATCCTGTATTTGCCCCGTTTAAAACCTTCAAGCGCTTCTTTCCTCTGGGCGAGCGTTCGGTCCGAATGTATCTCCGCCGCGTTATATCCCATTCCCGTTATCAGTCGTTTTATTTTGTTTGCCCCTCTTTTTGTCCGCGCAAAAAGCAATACCGAACCGCGGTACTGGTTGAGAAGTTTACCCAGCAGTTCTTTTTTTGTCTCTTTTTTTACGATGAATAACTCCTGAATAATGCGTTCCGCGGTGGTTCCCGACGGCGCGACCTCGATATGGATGGGCAGTTTCATATGAGCTGTCCCTATCGACACGACTTCTTCGGGTATCGTCGCTGAAAAAAGCATAGTCTGCCTGTTTTGCGGGACGAACCTGAGAATGCGTTCTATATCCGGCCTGAAACCCATATCCAGCATCCTGTCGGCTTCATCCAGAATAAGGATTTCAACGTCATTGAGACGTATTGTCTTCTGTTTCATATGGTCGACAAGCCGCCCGGGCGTGGCAATAATGACGCGCGGGTTATTCCTGAGTTCATTCAGCTGGGCGCGTATCGGGACTCCTCCGATAATGACGGTGGTCTTTATGCCGAATAAGGGAGCTATCTTCCGGAAAGTCTCGTTTACCTGCATGGCTAATTCCCTTGTGGGAACGAGCACCAGGCACTTACCCTTGCTGCGGGAAAGACGCTGGACGACGGGGATTACGAAAGCCAGTGTTTTGCCTGTGCCGGTTTGGGCCACCCCGATGATATCTGTGCCGTTTATGGCAACGGGGATAGCTTTATACTGGATGGGTGTAGGATGGGTAAACTTCAACCGGTCCAGCGCTTCGAGTGTTTTCGGGGCGATGCCCAGCCCGTCAAAAGAAACATTTGTTCCTGCGTTTTTTGTCATAATATTTTTATTCCTCGTTTTCTTCTTCCGAAAATATGTCTTATTCTTATATCATATTCTGCCCGGTAAGTAAATCATTCAATAACCGAAACACCGTTTATGTAGAACGAAAAACGAAGGACGCGTAAACGTAAGACGAGGGACATAAAGCACAAAATCCTAAAAAGCATAAAAAAGTTCTTAAAGTTTTTTGTTTTTCAGAATGTACTTGACAAATGCGCGGGGGTAGGGTACACTCTGACCCAAGTAGTAAATAAAGGAATGGAAGTATTTGGACCGCAAGGTAAAATAAAGTTCGCCTTGTGGTTTTTTTTGTTTCAGCCGTTATTTACTAAAATCTAATAAGAAGGTGAGGTGGTAAGTAATGGTAACAGGTAAAGTTAAATGGTTTAGTGATCAAAAAGGCTATGGCTTTATAACGCCGGATGACGGAAGTAAAGATTGTTTCGTACATCACAGTGTAATCCGTGGTGACGGATTTAAGAGCTTAAGCGAAGGACAGGCAGTCGAGTTCGAAGTTGAAGACGGTCCTAAAGGTCCTCAAGCCGCAAATGTAGTAAAGGTATAACCTTGATACATATAGGGCCCGGTTGCAAAACAGCCGGGCCTTTTTTATGCGGAACAGTAACGCGGACAGGAGAAACTGAAAAATATGCCGAACCAGAAAAGAAGAAAAGATGTAAGGAATGTCGCGATTATAGCGCATGTTGACCACGGGAAGACCACGCTTGTGGATGCTCTTCTCAAATATACAGGCGCTTATGAGTTTAAAGCCGGCGAGACTACCATAATGGATTCGAATCCTCTTGAAAGGGAAAGAGGGATTACGATTCTTTCTAAAAACGCTTCTCTCCAGTATAAAGGGGTGCAGTTTAATCTTGTTGATACGCCCGGGCACGCTGATTTCGGCAGCGAGGTCGAACGTATCCTTAAGATGGTTGACGGCGTGTTGCTTCTTGTTGACGCTTTTGAAGGGCCTATGCCGCAGACTAAATTTGTTTTGAAGAAGTCGCTTGAACTGCATTTAAAACCGATACTTGTGATAAATAAGCTTGATTCCGCGCATGCCCGCCCGAATGAAGTGGCGGATATGACATTTGACCTTTTCTGCGAGCTGAACGCTTCCGAAGAACAGCTTGATTTTCCGATTGTTTACGCTTCGGGAAAGGAAGGTTACGCGACTCTCGACCTTGACGAACCGAAAGATTCCATAAAACCTCTTTTAGAAACTATCCTGCACAGGGTATTGCCGCCGATAGCTGACCCTGAACTGCCTTTCCAGATGCTGGTTACAATGCTTGATTATGATTCTTATGTCGGGCGAATCGCCATAGGGCGTGTTTTTCACGGGTCTATCCGTGTCGGGGACCCCGTGGCGCTTGTGAAGCGTGACGGAACCATCGCTAAAAGCAAGGTAACTAAGATCATGAAGTATCGCGGACTGGTCCGCATTGACGCAAATGAGGCTGTAGCCGGGGATATTATATTGATTGCGGGAATAGAAGGGGTGGAAGTCGGCGAGACGCTTGCGTGTATTGATAATCCGAAAGGATTGCCTGCCATCAAGATAGATGAGCCTACAATTTCCATGAATTTTTCCCATAATACGAGCCCTTTTACAGGCCGGGACGGCGGCAGATTTTTAACGTCGCGCCATATCCGGGAACGCCTTAAACATGAGGCTATGATAAATGTCGGCATTAAAGTCGAGGAAGTCGCGGGAACCGAGCGGCTGAAGGTTTCCGGCCGCGGTGAACTGCATCTTGCCATTCTTATCGAGACAATGCGCCGCGAAGGATATGAGATGGAAGTTTCCAAGCCGCAGGTTATTTTGAAGAAAATGGGCGGGCAAACGCTCGAGCCTGTTGAAGAAGTTGTAATCGAGGTGGAAAGCGAATATCAGGGTGTTGTCATGCAGGCGCTTGGAGCCCGCAAGGCCCAGATGCGCAGTATAAAAACAACATCTTCAGGCACTAACCGCATGGAATTTATTGTTGCCTCGAGGGCATTAATCGGGTTCAGAGGCGAGTTTCTTATGATGACCCGGGGTAACGGCATGATGTACCAGAATTTTCTTGAATACCAGACTTACAAAGGGGATATTCCAAAACGTCAAAGCGGTGTTCTTGTTTCACAGGCAGCCGGCGATGCGGTGGCGTACGCGCTTTTTAATCTGCAGCCCCGCGGGGAAATTTTTATTAATCCGGGGGAAAAGTTGTATGAGGGGATGATAATCGGTGTAAACAACAAAGGGACGGATATCGTCGTAAACGCCCAGCGCGGAAAGAAATTAACGAATATGCGCGCGGCAGGAAGCGATGACGCGCTTACGCTTATAACTCCGCGTCAGATGACGTTAGAGTTTGCCCTTGAGTTTATAGAAGATGACGAGTTGGTTGAGATAACTCCCAAGCATGTAAGGCTCAGGAAAATGCATTTAACGGAAATAGACCGCAAAAGGGCAAGCCGCGGCGCGCAGCCGAGATAAAAGCGAACATATCTGTTTGACCGGTCATTCCTTCCCTTCCCGTTGTAACCGCTTTTTTTTCATGTTAAAATATTAAAATATCTAAGCCAATTTTACTTTCATCCATATATTCACGGAGACGGCAGAATGAGAAAAAGCGAAAAAATAACATATGAGATCGACCCGAACAACAAACTTGTCTACACAAGGACTGGGAAAAAATCAAATGTTCCCAAATACCGGGAAATTATCGACGGCAGAATCGAGATAGACAGGAAAAACACTTTTATCTACCACGCGAAAAAACCGCAGGACTCTTCCATCCCCCGGCATATCAGGCTTTCGGGGAACTGGTCTCTGGACGAAAATCACGACCTCGTCCTTACCCTCGATGAAAAACACGGCCGGAGCGCCGGAGATGAACTTACGATAAAAGGCGAGATAAAAGACGCGAAAGCGAATAAACTCGCTTTTTCCGCCGCGGGGAAGAATATGTCGGGCCGGCCGAGGGAATATGTTTTAAACCTGGAAGGAAGCTGGCAGGCCGATAAATATAACCGCCTGACGTTCAATCTGAAAAGTAAAAAGGGCGAAAGCGGCGCATTAACTTTTAAAGGCGGCTGGATTATCAATAAAGATAACCGGGTTGTATATACTTACGAGAAGGTTCACTTAAAAACGAAAACAAAAGAAACAAAGACTGTAACCTTTAAAGGGCATTGGGATATTACACAAAAGCACAGGCTTTTATACGTTTTAAATAAGAGGATAGGTTCACAGTTTGATTTTGAGGTGGGGTTGGGGAAACCTCTTGCGAGGGGCCTTGAGTATAAGATAGGCATAGGTGGTGTCCCTTCCAGAGAGAGGATAACTCTTTTCGGGCAGTGGAAGGTAAATGAAAAGTTGGGTGTTCTCTTTGAAATGCCGTATGAAAAGGGAGAGCTCAGGCGGATTGTTTTCGGGGCAAGCTGTAAACTGGGCAAAAACGGCAATCTTGAGTTTAAACTGAAAAATGAACAGGGGAAAGACCTGGGAATGGATGTCAAACTTTCAAGGAAAATATTGAAAGACCGGGGCGAGCTTTTTCTGCGGGGCGCCGTATCAAAAGGAGAAAAACAAATCTCGATCGGAGCCGGCTGGAAATGGTAAGGATTAAAAGTTAAAATAAAAGGGAATAAAATAAGCAGGTCGGTGTCTAACTGGTTGAAAAAGGAAATTTCCTCAGATGACGGAAGAGAAGCAGCTGCTTGAGCAGGCGCAAGAGGGGAACAAGGCAGCTTTTGGCCGGCTCGTAGATTTACATAAAAATAAGGTGCTGAACATAGCTTATAAGCTTTTGGATAACTATGAGGCGGCTCAGGATGTAGCCCAGGAAAGTTTTATCAAGGCTTATGTGAAACTCGGTTCTTTTAAAAAAGAAGCTTCATTTATGACCTGGCTTTACCGGATTACCTATAATACGGCCTGCAATCACATAAGGAAGAATAAGTTAAAGACCGTGTTCCTGAATGAAAATGTAATCGCGAGCCGGGAAGATACAGCCGAAAAGGCGGAATTAAGGGATATTATAAATGATGCGGTGGAAAGGCTGCCCCTGAAGCTTAAGACGGTTGTGGTTTTAAGGGATTACGAGGAGCTTTCATACAGGGAAATATCGGATGTTATTAAGCGTCCGGTGGGTACGGTGGAGTCGAGATTGTCAAGGGCGAGAGCAAGGTTAAAAGAGATTTTAAAAGATTATATAAAGGGATAATAAGAATGAAATGCAAATATTCCGGACTGATTGACAGATATTTTGACGGGGAACTGGAAGTTTCTGCGGAAAAAGAAATGTCAGCCCATATTTGCGGGTGCCCTCAGTGCAAAAAGCGAATCGAAATCCTGAAAACGGTTAAAGGTTCTTTAAAAAGCGGCGCGCCTCTTAAAGCAGGAGATGAGTTTACCTCTCAGATAATGGAAAAAATAGAAAACCGTTTTACTTCAGGCTGGATATTTAATGTCAGGCCGCTGGCTTTGAAGCTGGTTCCCGCCGCGGCTATGGTTTTATTGATCTTAGGCCTTATTTCTTTTTCAGGCCTTTTTGAGGAAAGAGCCGTTTCGCTGGAAGAAGTCCTGCTGGCCGGCAACTATACTTCCAACGAAAAAATTGTTTTGGAAACCGAAAACCTGTCTGAATATGATGTATTCAGGTTAACCCTTAACTAAGGAGAAAAATATGGAAAACTCAAAAATTATTCTGGTTGCTCTTATGATTCTGACCCTCCTGGTGGGCGGGATAGGCGGATATCTGGTTGCCGGAGGTATCCAGAGTTCCGCGAGACACAGCGAATTCCAGAAACTTATGATGTTGAAAAACATGTCGGCTCAAAGAGAAGGCCGCCCCGATTATGAAAGCCGGGGAAACCGTCACAGAGGCCCCGGAGAAATGATGGGCGAGATGCGCCGCGGCGATATGGAGCCCGGAGACAGGGAAGAAAGGCGCGAAAAAATGGGCAAGATGTTTTTAAATATAATGGCGAAGAAGTGCGACCTTACAGATGAACAGAAAAAACAGGTAAAAGCTATTTTTGAGGCCAATAAGGGAGAAATAGAAACTGCCAGGGAAGAATTCAAAGGCAAATTAGACGCTGTCAAAGATAAAACGGATAGCCAGATAGAAAGTATCCTGACCGATGAGCAGAAAGCTAAATTTGAGGAATTCAAAGATAACGCGAAGAAACTTCGTATGCACCAGTCTATGAAATGCGGGATGCCTTTTAACGAAGGACGTAGGACGTAGGACGTGGGACGATTAAAACATAGGACGAAAGACGTAAATACTAAATATGAAAAAATAAAAAATAATAGTAACCACAGATAACACAGATACACACAGATAGAAAAGCAAAAACATATAGATAGTTAAAAAATAATAGTAACCACAGATAACACAGATACACACAGATAGAAAAGCAAAAACATATAGATAGTTAAAAAATAATAGTAACCACAGATAACACAGATACACACAGATAGAAAAGCAAACAACATATCGTTTAAATGGGGACCACGTGAGTGTTATCGTGACGTGGTTATGTACAACACGTCATATAACACAACGTGGCTAAACTGCAAACACCTATTTTACTAACTACTTAATCCTGATTCTCAAGCCATTTATTGAGTGAATCTATAAGTATGGAGCCGGGGGAATTGTCTTCAGAGTTGTCATCTTTGCCGGATTTATTAAAGAGCCCGTCTATCGCTGTGCCTAATCCGGGGACCTCTTCGTCTATTTTCTTTTTCAGGAAAAGAGTGCCGATTTTTGCCGCGGCTTTCGACCAGTCGACTTTCGGGTTTGCGGTTGAGCCGCGGATAGGGATTTCCAGGATATAATCTTCGGGCAGGTCTTCCAGGTCAAAGACTTTATCGAGAGTATCTGACGGAAGCCCGAGTATTATATCGAGTTTATCATTTGAGATATCAATTGTTCCCCATGTAACAGTATGAAAACTGTTCGCGAGGATTGTATCCATCCTGGAATACCGCGCTGTTCCTTTACGGAGGCTTGCCCTTAAAGGCGTAAAGCTCGCGGTCATAGCCTGCCCGGAAGTGGATTTCAAAAATGCCACAAGCGGGCTCAGTATGCCTCCGTTATCAAGCGTTATTTCGCCGAGCTCGACAACGGCTTCTTTCACAGTGACGTTACTGATTGAAAAGTTTTTCAGAGGAAGATAAAACTCATCCCGGCTGATATTAACGGAGATAGGCTTTTTCGCGCTGACAGCGGTTATAAGCAGAGGATTGATATTTTTTAAGATTATCCTTCCTAAATCGGGTGTAACTTTTATTTCTGCCCGTATGTTGTCATGAAGCGAAAGATATCCTTCATTAAGGTATGCCGGTATCACGGCATTCGCGTTAAGGCCTTCAATACTGAGATTAACGGGGCCTTTCATATCCTGCAGTTCCGCCGATGCTTTTATATTTAAAGTCTCTCCCATGACTGTGGCAAGAAACCGGTCTGTGTCAAAGAGCCGGTCTAATTCTTTTACGGATACCCCGTCGATGCCTGAGTTGAATTTTATCGAAAAACCTTCTTTGTTAAACAGGCCTTCCGGTTTCAGAATATTGTTTGCGACGCCGTCAAATGATATTTCCCCTTTATCCAGCGAACCGGGTCCTGAAAGGCGGCAGTCTGCTTTTATAATTGTTTTTTTGCCCAATTGTTCGCCTGATACGGCAAGTCTTAAAGGGTCCAGGGTCAGGGTGTATTTATCGTTTACGCCGGCTAAAGACAGTTTTGAAGCGCGGATTTCAGCGTTTAGTTTTGCGGCATAAAGGATTGACAGGGGATTTCCGGCGCGCCCCCGAAGAGGGACTTCCAGTTTAGTTATGGTTGCTTCCACTCCGGTTTTGTTTTTCAGCCGGAACGGAGCGGTCTTGACGATTTTTTTGAAAAGAACCGGGGATACGGAGCATTTTATATTTGCTTCTTTTAATAATCTGATACTTTCATCTGTTAGCTCCATAGTGAAATCAGCCGAAAAATCAGGGGAATCGGCCTTAAAAGAAACATTTGCTGTTCCCGCGCCGGTTAATACGGATGTTTCAAGATTCAGGTTGCTGCCGAAAGCGGCTTCGAATAAGCCGTCGGTTTTAAGCAGGAAATCTATGCCTTCGGTAGGTACGGACTTTAAAGTGGCGTTAATTTCCGCTTTTGCGCTTGAAAGGTCGAAATCCATGATATCTTTAAGATTTTCCAGCCTCCCTTTTACATCGAAGAAACCGGATAATTTATCCTGTGACGCTTTTCCTCTGGTTGAAAAACTGAAGATCTTCCGGCCCGGTTTTGAAAAGAGTTTCACGCTGATTTCCGTGAAACGCGCCGGTTTAATATCCGGCCCTGATATCATTATGTTGGCATTTTCAATTTCTATCTCGCCTGAAAAAGACCGGGGCAGGATTATGAATTGTCCTGAAACTTTTTCCTGCTCATGGCTTTTTACCGCTGTAACTTCTTTTCCCGGAAGTTCTTTTATGCCGTCTAAATATATTTTTACGTAGATGTCCCGCATCTGTGTTTTTCCGAAGTCTAATTTTTTTACGGATATTAAATCCAGGAGGGATAACTCTGTTTTTAAACTGCCGAATACAATCGAGGTTTCCCCGTCTTTCAGGGAGAAGCCTGTTATTTCCAGACCGCTTTTCCAGCTTAGGTTCAGCGATTCAATGTTGATGGAGCCCGGGATTTTTCTGTTGATAGCGCCCAGCAGAAAATCTTTGCCTTTGCCGGAGGATAAAATTGCGGGCGCTTTTATGATGATAATGGAAATAACAAGGATAAGAATAATCGCGGCGAAAAATAGGAATTTAGAGAAGGAAAAAACTTTTTGTTTTTCAGCCAAGGCGCATACCCCCTATAAATACAGCCTTTAAATCATATATTGGAAGCATTCTTTGATTATGTCAAGACGTTTTCGACCGCGCCGTATTGCCGCGGATATTTTTCAGTTTAAATCTCCGCGCTCCTTTCCGTTGTAACACCTGATATCCTGTGTTAAAATATTTACCTGTTAATTAGGCTGGGGGGCTGAATGATATTTCTTCTTTATCTTATCCATATGCCGGTATGATGTTGTTAGTTGTCATATAATGCTACAACTTTAATGAGACAGGCGGCAGAGACAAACATGAAAAATAGACCTGAAGATATAGTAAAGAAAAGGACAAAAGAGCTTGTAATGGAACGCCAGCGCCTTTACAGCGTTCTTGAAGCTCTGCCCGCCTATGTTGTCCTGCTTGATAAGGATTACCGCGTGCCTTTTGCCAACAAAATCTTCCGCGAACGGTTCGGCGAATCGTACGGAAAGCGTTGTTACGAGTTTCTCTTCAACAAAAAAGAACCCTGTGACGAGTGCGAAACTTACAAAGTTCTGAAGACAAACGCTCCGCACCGCTGGGAGTGGAACGGGCCGGACGGGCGTGTTTATGATATTTACGATTATCCGTTTCCTGAGGCGAACGGTTCCACAATGATCCTTGAGATGGGCATTGACATCACCGAGCGCAAGCGCGCCGAGACGGAGTTGAATAAGCATAAAAAACATCTGGAAGAATTGGTCAAAGAGAAGACTGCGGATCTGCAGGAAAGAGAGGGAGACCTGAGACACGCGCAGTCGGTAGCTCATCTCGGAAGCTGGCGGCTTGATGTCCATAAAAATGAACTTACCTGGTCGGAAGAAAATCACCGTATCTTCGGCGTAAAGAAAGATAAAACAATGACCTATGAAACTTTTCTTTCCGCCGTTTATCCTGATGACCGCAAATACGTTGATACGAAATGGAACGCGGCCATGCGCGGCGAGCCTTATGACATCGAACACCGCATTATAGTGAACGGAAAGATAAAATGGGTGAGAGAACAGGCGGAGCTTGAATTTGATAAAAAAGGCAAACTTCTCGGAGGTTTCGGCACGACACAGGATATTACCGCGCGAAAAGAGGCGGCGGCGGATATCGAAAAACTTTCCCGTTTTCCCGAGGAAAATCCATCCCCTGTGCTGCGGGTTGATAAGGATTGCAGGGTTATTTTTGCCAACAACGCAAGCGCGCCGCTGCTGGAAGAGTGGAAAACCAAAATCGGGGGGATTCTGCCTGATAATCTTTCTGATGTGATTAAAAAAGTTTTTATCGCGGGCAAGATAGAAGAAACTGAAATAAAAGCGGGAGAAAAGGTTTTTAATTTTTCTTTCGCGCCTATCACGAAACAGGGCTACATCAATTTATACGGTATCGACATTACCCGGCAAAAGCAGATCCAGAAACTTCTTAAAGAATCGCGTGATGAAATGGAAAAACGCGTGCGAAAGCGCACGCGGGAACTTGAAGAAGCGAATAAGGTCTTGAGAATTATCAAGGATGAGTTTGAAAGAGCCCAGGGAGTCGCTCATATCGGGAGCTGGAACCTTGATATAGCGAACAATATATTCAAATGGTCGGATGAGACATACCGTATATTCGGTTTGGATTCAGGGACAACGGTTAATTATGAGAAATTTCTTGAGATTGTCCATGCCGATGACCGGGAATATGTAGATAGAATTTGGAAAGACGCTCTTGAGAAGAAAAAATCCTGTGATATTGAGCATAGGATAGTGGTCAACGGCGGAATAAAGTGGGTTGTGGCAAAGGCTGAGATAGAGCTTAATGAGGAAGGGGAAGCCGTTACCGGCGTCGGGACTGTTCAGGATATCACCGAATTCAGGAGTAAAGAAGAAAGTGTTCGTAAACTCCAGGATGAACTAACGCATATTTCGCGGGTAACTACGATGGGAGAGCTTACCGCGGCGTTAGCGCATGAACTTAATCAGCCGCTTATGGCGATTATGAGCAACGCCCAGGCGGCGCGGCGGTTCCTGTTAAGGGAAAACCCCGACCTTGATGAATTCAGGGAAATACTTTCCGATATTATCGAAGACGACAAACGGGCCAGCGAAGTAATCAACAGGCTTCGGGCGCTGTTGAGAAAGTCTGATCCCGAATTTAAGATATTAAATATCAACGTTATTATCAGGGAAGTAATTTCTCTTCTACACAGTGATTTGATAATAAAAGGCATATCGTTAAACAGTGAACTTGATGAGAATATCCCGTTTGTGAAGGGCGATCGCATACAATTACAGCAGGTTATCTTAAACCTTGCGCTTAACAGCTGTGAAGCGATGAAAGACTCGGATGTGAAAAAATTATGCGTACGGTCAATGAGGGAAGACAGCAAGTTTGTTGCTGTCGGTATTGAAGATACGGGAACCGGAATCGATGATAAAAACATAAACCGCCTGTTCGAGCCTTTCTTTACCACTAAAAAAGAAGGCATGGGCATGGGGCTTTCAATCAATAAAACGATTATTGAGTCTCACGGCGGGGCTCTGCGGGCGGAAAATAACATCGGCGGAGGAGCGTCGTTTTATTTTACTTTACCCGTCCTTAACGGGCGGGACAGGTAAAAACAGGAGATGAAAAATGGGAAAACCTTCCCCGATGATATTTATTGTTGATGATGACCCTTCAGTCCGCAAGGGCCTGAAAAGGCTGGTTAAATCAGCGGGACTCAGGGCGGAAGTGTCTGCCTCGGCGGAAGAATTCCTGCAAAGCGAGCCCTATGACGGCCCCTGTTGTTTAATACTTGATGTGTGTATGCCGGGACAGGGCGGCATCGACCTGCAAAAGGAACTTGCCGAAAAAGGGTTTTTGCTGCCTGTCATATTTATTACAGGGCACGGAAACATTCCTATGGGAGTTCAGGCTATGAAAGACGGAGCCGTGGATTTTTTGCCTAAACCTTTTGATGAAGAAGACCTTCTTTCCGCGATTGACCGGGCAATAGAGAAGGATATCCGAATAAGAAAAGACCGATCGGAGAAAAAAGAAATTCAACACCGGATTGACGCCCTTACTTCCCGGGAATACGATGTCCTGCGCTGGGTAATTACTGGTATGTTGAACAAGCAGATCGCCTCCAAAATGGCTATTACTGAAAAAACCGTTAAGGTCCATCGCGGCCGTGTAATGCAGAAGATGCGGGTTGTATCGGTTGCCGAACTCGTCCGCCTTGCTGAAAAAGCCGGGATAACACCAGCCAGGTAAAACCCTGAACAAATCCAAAACCCAATGTCTCAAAACTCAAAACTTATATTTTGGATTTTAAGCTTTTTTGTATTTGTTTAGAGTTTAGGGTTTCGAGTTTAGAGTTTTTGTGTATTGGACTAAGGTCTAATTTACATCATTTATCAGATTTGATATTTTTATTGGTAAATGGTTAATACAAAACTGAAAATTTATGTGGTTGACGATGATGATTCTGTGCGAAAAGCGCTCAGCCGCCTTATGAAATCCGAAGGGTATGAAGCAGAGACATTCAACGGCGCCCGGAATTTTCTGGATTCCGTTCCGCAGGATACGAAGGGTATTCTGGTTCTGGATGCCCGCATGCCCGGTATGGACGGTTTTGAACTTCAAAAGATATTGAATGACAGGCATTATAATATGCGGGTTATTTTTATCAGCGCCTATGCGGAAGCCGATGACCGCGAGCGCGCAATGAGAGCCGGGGCGAAAGGTTTTCTGCAAAAACCGTTTAATGACGAATCTTTGCTGGATTTGATTGATTCAGCGATGCAGGACGATGAAAATTAAGAAGTTATTTTTGCGGAAAAAGATGAATAAAAGGAGGTGTAAAATGGCAGTGAAAAAATTGAAAAAAGGTTCAAGATTGGCGTGTATACCCTGCGGAAGGGAAGTGATAGTTGATTCCTGCGGCGCATCGGCGACTACAATCTGGTGCTGCGGAAGGCCGATGAAAAAAAGCGTTAAAGCCAAAGCGAAGAAATCCGCCAAAAAATAATCCGGCGTTAAATTGAAGTCATAACTTATCGGGTAAACAGAAAAGGGATTAAAGCACATGGAAGAAGCGCGAGGCAAGATTCTGCCCGCCGGGCCGTTGATGATAGAGCACAGGCTTATAGAACGCATGATAGCCGCGCTCAGGAAAGAGGCGGAGAACCTTGAGGCGGGTTCGGAGTTAAACACGCTTTTCATTAAAAAAGCGGTTGATTTTATCAGGACTTACGCTGACAAATGTCATCACGGGAAAGAAGAGGATATATTATTCAAAGAGCTCCTTAAAAAAGAACTTTCAGAGGAGCATTTCCGGATGGTGAATCAGCTTATCGCCGAACATAAATACGGGAGAAAGACGCTTAAGGAACTTGAGGAAGCCGGCGACAGATACGGGAAAGGCGATAAGAAAGCAAAGGCTGACGCGTTAAACAGCATGAAAGCGCTGGCGGCGTTTTATCCAAAACATATCGAAAAAGAAGACAAACATTTTTTTCTCCCCTGCATGGATTATTTCAGCAGGGAAGAGAAAGACGATATGCTTGAAGAGTTCCGGAAATTTGACGCGTCGCTGATTCATGGGAAATACGGCGCTATGGTTGAACAAATGGAGAAATCCAGGGATGTATGAGGTAATAATAATCGGCGGCGGTATAGCCGGCTGTACGGCGTCAATATACGCCTCGAGAAAAAGGATGAAATTCCTTCTGATTGCCAGGGAATTCGGCGGACAGTTTATGGAGTCGGGGGAAATCCTGAATTATCCCGGTATCGTGAAAACCGACGGTTTTGAATTCAATTCCATGTTTGAAAAACAACTCGAATTCAATGATGTAAAAATCAATACGGGCGAGGAAGTAAAAAAGATAGAGAAAGACGGAGAAAATTTCAGGGTTATAAGCGATAAGGGAAGTTACGAAGCAAAAACCGTTATTATCGCCACAGGGTCAAAACCGAGAAAGCTGAATGTTCCCGGAGAAAGCAAATATGCCAACAAAGGGGTTACCTATTGTTCCATATGCGACGGCCCTCTTTTTTCGGGCATGGATATAGCGGTTATCGGCGGAGGGAATTCAGCCCTTGAAGGCGTTGATTTCACAAAAGACATCGCCAAAAAAATATATCTTGTGAATATCGGTAAAAGTTTCGACGCCCACGAGTATTTGATTGAGAAAGTCACTTCTTATAAGAATGTTGAAATTATTAATGAGGCCAGGACAACCGAAGTTACGGGAGATAAGACCGTAACAGGCCTTGTATATGAAAAAGGCGGAAAAAAACACCGGTTGGATGTTAAAGGCATAATAGTGGAGATAGGCAGGGCGCCCGCCACGGCGTTTTTAGAGGGCTTTCTGGAGTTGGACAGCCATAAGCATGTGGTTATAGATTGCCATGGAAGGACGTCGGTAAAGGGGATATTCGCCGCCGGCGACTGCACCTCGGTCCATGAATACCAGTATACTATTGCGGCGGGGCAGGGCTGTATAGCCCTTTTGAAAGCGGCAAGATATATGGCAAGTAAAGAATGGAAATAAGATGGACCGTAATAAGTATTATCATAAGCGAAGCATCAACAGGCTAACCAGGAAAGAAGCGGGAAAATTGATTGAGTCGTTGAAAAAAGTCAGGGAACATAAGATGGCGGGTGTCTGAAGGGGAATAACGGATGAAAGAGATATCGGTCCTTATAGGCGGTAAGGCCGGAGACGGCATTAACCAGGCAGGAATACTGCTGGCGCGCCTTTTTTCCAATTTGGGGTATTTTGTATATATGTATTTTGATTATCCCTCTCTTATCCGCGGCGGACATAACTTTGCCGTTATCCGAGCCTCGGACAAGAAAATATCAGCCCACCGGCGGAAGGTGGATTACATTCTCGCTATAAATCAGGATACTGTGGATTTACATAGGGACAGACTCAGGGATGAAAATAATATAATTTATGATTCAGACGCTGTAAAATCCGCGGGGCTCGGGCTCCAGCTGTCGCAAATCGTCAAAGAAGAAGGCGGGAAACCGATTATGCGTAATTCTGTTATTGTCGGCGCATTTGCCAAATCGGCGGGAATCGATTATGAGATTTTGAAAAAAGTGATAAAGAAAAATGTTTTGAAAGATACGGATTTAAATTTGAAATTGGCAGAGAAAGGTTATAAAAACGCGAAAGAAGAGGAAAAGACGGAAGCGCTTAACAGAGAAAGCCTTCCGGTTCTTACCGGAAATGAGATGATAGGCCTGGGACTTGTTAAGAGCGGACTCCGGGCTTATGTCGCCTATCCGATGACGCCTTCATCCGGTATTCTTCATTTTCTCGCTGAGAGGGCCGATAAGTTTAATTTGAAAGTCATACATCCTGAAAGTGAAATAGGAGTTATACTAATGGCTCTCGGTTTTTCTTATGGAGGCCGGCGGGTCGCAGTAGGGACTTCCGGCGGCGGTTTTTGCCTTATGACCGAATCTCTCAGCCTGGCGGGCATGGCGGAGTTACCCATAGTTATTGTTGTATCCCAGCGCCCCGGGCCTTCGACGGGTATTCCCACTTATACGGCGCAGGCGGATTTAAATTTTATTTTAAACGCGGGCCACGGAGAATTTGTGAGATTTGTCGTTGCTCCCGGCGATACGGAAGAAGCTTATTACTGGTCGGGAACCGCTTTAAATATCTCATGGGCATATCAGATTCCCTCTATTATCGTTTCCGATAAAACGTTAAGCGAGGGGGCGTTCAGTTTCAGCGGGGAAACAGCCGGAAATATCCGGCAGGAAGAGATCCCGGCGTGGGACGGCAAAGGCGATTACAAAAGATACCGGTATACGGATAACGGTGTATCTCCTTTGGCTTTTCCGACCGCCAAAGGCGCGGTCGTCAAGGTGAATAGTTATGAACACGATGAATACGGTATAACCACCGAAGACCCGGAAGAGGTTGTTTCCATGTATGAGAAGAGATTGCGGAAAGAAAAATATCTGATAGAAAAACTGTATAACTACGACACCGTGAAAGTGCACGGGAACAAAGACGCTTCAACCGCGCTATTATGCTGGGGTTCCAATAAAGGGGTATGTCTGGAGGTTGCGGAAACTCTCGGGTTAAAAGTAATCCAGCCGATTGTGCTTTCTCCTTTTCCGGCAAAACGGTTCAGGGATGCCCTGAAAGGGGTAAAGAGATTAGTAGATGTCGAGAACAATGCCACCGCTCAGTTGTCGGAACTTATCGGCAAATACGGATGTTCGGTTGATGAGAAAATATTGAAATATGACGGCAGGCCGTTTACGGTGGAAGAGCTGGAAGAGAAAGTCAAAGTCTGCATAGCGGCAGACAGGAGATGATATCATGTCCGTTCAGGAGCCGGGAACTTACGCGAAAAACACATGGTGTCCGGGATGCGGTAATTTTTCGATTTTAAATTCAATAAAGGCGGTTCTGGAAAGTATCCGGGAAGAGGGAACGCCTCTCGATAATGTAGTTCTGGTTTCCGGAATCGGATGCCACGCCAAAATCGTTGACTATGTCAATGTGAACAGCTTTTATTCGATTCACGGGCGGGCGACACCTGTCGTTGAGGGAATAAAACTTGCCGACCCGAAACTGAAAGTAATAGGTTTTGCCGGCGACGGGGACGCGTACGGGGAAGGCCTTGAGCATTTGATATTCGCGGCCAAAAGGAATATCGATATTACGATGATCATACATGATAACCGGGTCTACGGGCTTACCACGGGGCAATGCGCGCCGACATCCCCGATGGGATTTAAAGGGCGGTCCACTCCGCGCGGCTCGCTTGAAATGCCGATAAATCCGCTTGAGCTTATGCTGTCCGCCGGCGCGACGTTTATCGCCCGCGGTTTTTCACACGGCATTGAACATCTGAAGAAGATTTTTAAGGAAGCCGTAAACCATAAGGGTTTCGCTTTACTGGATATACTCCAGGTATGCGCCACATTTTATAATATGTATGAATATTACGATAAAAGGGTGTATGAGCTGAAGGACCATAATCCCGCTGATTATTCCGAAGCGTTAAAAAAAATAAGAGAATGGGATTATCACAATGACGCGCCGATAGGTCTCGGAGTGTTTTATAAAAAAGACGCCCCGGCTTTTGACGAAGGGTTCAAATTTTCCGGCAAAGAAGTTGATGTTAATTCGAATATAGATAAGGTGCTGTCAGACGCCGTCTGAAAAATATCCTTTATCTGAACACATTAAGGAGGGTTTATATGAGCGATCATACCTATAAGATGATTGAACTGGTCGGTTCTTCGCAAGCCACTGTTGAAGACGCGGTTAAAAACGCGCTTTCCCGGGCGGATAAGACTGTCCGAAACAGCCGCTGGTTTGAGATTACGCAAATCAGAGGCGAAATAGAAGACGGCGCCGTCGCTTACTGGCAGGTCGGGTTGAAAGTAGGTTTTAATATCGAGGGGAAAACGGCCGCAGAGAAGAAACCGGAAGCTCCCGCGAAAAAACCCCTGGGAAAAGTTGAATCTACGGGAAAGTACCGGTGCAAAGTTTGCGGCTATATCTATGACCCCGCAAAAGGCGACCCGGATAACGGTGTAAAGCCCGGGACGGCTTTTAAAGATTTGCCTGCCGACTGGAAATGTCCCGAATGCGGCGTTAATAAAGAACAGTTTGAACCGGTAAAAGATGAATGATCCGGAAAGGGTAATAACGTTTAAGTCGAAACCGCTGTCTCTGGCGGGCAGAAAAATCAGGGAAGGCGGTTTTGCCCCGGAATTTTATGCTGTTGACGCTGACCTGAAAGAAGTCAAGCTAAGCGATTACAAAGGGTCTGTAAAGATAATTACCTCGTTTCTTTCCCTGGATACCCCGGTCTGTGACCTGCAGGTCAAGGAGTTTAACAGGAGGTCGGCTGAATTGTCGGATGATGTCGTTATAATAGGCATCAGCCAGGATTTGCCTTTTGCCCAGAAAAGGTTTTGCCGGGACAACAAAATCAATAAAGTGATAACCCTTTCGGATTATAAGACTTCGTCTTTCGGCATTAATTACGGACTGCTTATCAGGGAACTGCATCTTTTAGCCCGCGCTGTGATTATTATAGATAAAAATAATATTATCCGGTATGCGCAGGTTGTGAAAGAAGCGACCAACGCGCCGGATTATGAAGCCGTCTTGACGGCGCTTAAAGATGTGACAAAAAATCCGCCGGCGCCGGCGAGCGAAAAACTGCCATCCCGTTGTGTTCCATGTGAAGCCGGCGCGCCGCCGCTTGATATAAGACGTGTTAAAGAGCTTTTTGCCGGCCTTAAAGGATGGGAACTTGTTGAGAACAAAAAAATCAGGAAGATGTTTAAATTTAAAGATTTTGCCGGAGCCAAATATTTTCTGGACATTATCAGCGTTATCGCCGAAGAGCAGGGGCATCATCCTGACTTCAGCATAAGTTATAACAAGGTAACGGTTACGCTGTCCACGCACGCCATCGGAGGGCTCAGCGACAATGATTTTATTATGGCGCGTATTATAGACGGGACGGAAGGTTCCCGCCGAATAAACTAAAAATGGGGGATGAAATGAAATATGCGAGAGTTCTCAGGAGATGTGTTTATGCTGTCTGCGCGCTGTTCTTAATAAACAACTGTGTTTACGGCGGGCAGTTGAAGGCGAAAGCCAGGATGATTGATACAGAGGGAAAAAGCGTGGGAGAAGTATTGTTTATGGATAACGATGACGGGTCGGTAGGCATAGAACTTGATTTGAGCTCTTTTCCGCCCGGCGCGCACGCTTTCCATATACATGAAAAGCCTGTGTGCGAAGCGCCTGATTTCAAATCAGCCGGCGGACATTTTAATCCGTACAATAAAAAACACGGATTCCTGAATATCAAAGGCCACCATGCCGGAGACCTTCCCAATATAATCGTTGATAAAAAAGGTAATTGCAAAATGTCATTTATCACAAACCAGATTTCCCTTTCAAAAACGGGCGCTAATTCGATATTAAAGGCTCCCGGGACTTCTCTGGTAATCCATGAAATGCCCGATGATTATTTTACCGACCCCGCAGGAAAAGGATGTAACCGCATAGCATGCGGATTAATAAAAGAAACAATAAAAGATAAACCGCGAAAATAACCGCGTTTACCGGAGAGCCATCCGCATTCCGGAGGTTTGATATCGCGCGAGAACCCGCGCAATACACAAACCCCCGAACCTTAGTTTATTTATATTCAGCATCCGCATCCGCAACAATTCCCGCTTTCTTCTTTTTGCCTTCTTCTTTTTATTTTACCTTTCATTATAACCACTCTCCCTTCTTTTACAGTTTAGACGCGGGAGAATGGAAAAGGTTCCATGAATCTGAAGGTTTACGGGAAAATTGGATTTGAGGTGGTATCAGCTGTTCAGGGCTATAAAGGTTTTTATCCTGTCCTGCAGGGAGTTGGGTATGTCTGCGCACTGTAAGGCGTTAGTGATGGCTATTGCCTTCATATATGTATCCAGAAAACCGTTGCACTCCCGGCAGTCCGCTATATGTTTTTTGAATGCTCTCCCTTTTGTCGCGTCCATATGTCCTTCGATGTAATCGTATATAAAACGGGTGTTTATATCGCAGGACACGTCTTCTTTTTCGGGAGATTCCGGCCGGGATGTTTTTATATGGTTTGAAAGCTCCTTATGAATTATAAGCCTTGCCCTGTGCAGGCGCGATTTAACCGAATTTTCCTTAATTTTTAAGATTCCCGCCGTCTCTTTAACAGAAAACCCTTCAACGGATCTCAGCAAAAGAATAACCCTGTATTTTATGGGCAGGCGCGCTATGGCTTTGTCTATGCTCTCTTTCAATTCGTTCTGTTCGCTTAGTTCATCGGGCATCAGCGGCCAATTTACGGATAACCCTTCACTGTTCTTTGTTATCCCATGCTGATTATCATCGGCATAGTTTATGCTTCGCAGCTTCGTTTTCTCCCGCAGGTGAGTAAGCGCTTCATTATATGTTATCCTGTATATCCATGTGGAAATATCCGATTTACCTTTAAAAGTATCGATTTTCCTGATTATCTTCAAAAATACGTCCTGAACGATATCTTCAGCTTCCTTCGCGTCTTTTATAATGCTTAATGCGAGGGCATATATCCTGCGGTTGTACTTGCGGAATATGTCTTCTATATTTACTGTATTTGATATGTCAGCCATTTTCCCGTTGCCTCGGTCAAAAGTGTAGGATAAACCTGTCCAAAAGGCAAGATTTCCCTTATTGGACTAAGGTCTAATTTACAGCATTTCCTGTCTTTGCTACTATTTTTTGAGAACAGGTTATTAAAACCTTATATCTAATTTATAAAAATACATTTGTTGCAGGGGATGCATCAGATTCGGGCCGTTGTCCTGTCGGTATAAATTTAGGTTTTAGCCGGGGAAAGGAAAGATTTTGGCGGAAAAATTAAAACAGCTTTTGAAAGCGGCCCGAGCCGATTTTCTTCCGGCCAGCATAGTGCCGTTTTTTGTGGGAACGGCTTATGCCGTTAACAGGGGATTTTCCCTGTCGCTGTCCAGGTTTGTTCTCGGGTTAACCGGTATTGCCGCCGCGCACCTGTCCGCCAATCTTCTTAATGATTATTACGATTACAGGAGCGGCGCTGATAACAGAACCGCCAAAGTCAGTTCTTTTTTCGGGGGCTCGAGAGCGATACAGGAAGGTGTGTTTACGGATAGGCAGATACTCGGGTTTTCCCTGTTGCTTATGTCCGTCGCGGTTGTTTGCGGCGCGTTTATATTCGTTATGACCCGGGATCCGGTATTCCTGATATTGATGGCCGCAGGAGGGATCCTGGCTGTTGAATATACGGCGCCGCCGTTAAGGCTGGCGTACAGAAGGCTGGGGGAACTTGATATATTCCTTTTATTCGGCGTGGGCACTGTCATGGGCAGTTTTTACCTGTTCAGCGGAAGGTTTGATTACGGTTCGTTTTCCATTTCGCTTCCCGTGGCTTTTCTGATAGCCGCGGTCATAATATGCAATGAAGTGCCTGATTTTGAATCGGATATCAGCGCCGGCAAACAAAACCTTTTGTCTCTTACGGGCGTAAAAAGAGGCGGCATTCTTTACGGTGTTGTTGTCTGTTTGTCGCTCCTGGCTATTTTCCTGAACGTAGCGAAAGGTATCCTGCCTTTTTACGCCGCCCTGATAGGGATAGTATATTTCCCCGGAGTAAAAGCGTACTCCAATCTGAAGAACGGGTTTTCCGATATAAACAGGCTGATTAAGGCGAGCCGGTTTACGGTAATGCAGCATTCCTTTGTAGGAATAGCGATTATTTTAATGTTGTTAATCTCATGAAATCAAAAAACTTATTAGACAGGGTAAACAGGAACATACTTCTCATAACAGAGGAAAGCCGGAATTTTCTCCCGGAATTACACCGGGATGCGATGCTGGATTCCGGCAAGAGGCTGAGGGCAAAGGTTTTTTTCGCTTTTTCACAGGATGCGGGAGAGAAATCGGTGAATATAGCAACGGCAATCGAGCTTCTGCACGCGGCTACGCTGATACATGACGATATTTTAGATAATTCCGTGTTGCGCAGAGGAAAACCGGCGCTTCATACAAGGCATGGCATTCCAACAAGCCTGCTCTACGGCGATTTCCTTTTCTCAACGGCATTTTCCATGATAGCGAAGCTGGACGACGCGTGGATTTACAGGCAGATGACAGATGCCTTAAGAGAAGTCTTAACGGGGGAGATGATTGAAAATTACAGGCGCAGGGATACCTCTTTAACAAAAAATGAATATATCTCGATAATAGAGAAAAAAAGCGGTGTCCTTTTCGGCCTGGCGTGCGGATTGGGCGCCGGAATAAAAGGGCTGGACGGGAGCATAACGGAAAAAGCTTATCAATACGGGGTTAACACCGGAATAGTTTATCAGATAATGGATGATTACATGGATTATTTCGGCGAGGATGAGGGCAAAGATACTTTCAAAGACATAAAAGAAGGCCTTGTTACACTGCCTCTTATATACCTTTTGGAGAAATGTTCCGCCGGAGAAAAAAAAGATATTGTGTCTGTTTTGAATAGCGGAGATCCGGAATATAGAAGCATAAAAAAACTGGTGTCTTTAATGGAACGTTACGAAGTCCCTTGTATGGTTTTCAGGGATATAAAAATTTTTCTGGAAAATCTGAAAGTCATGCTGCCGGAAACTGTGGCGAAAAATTTCCGGAACGATTTCGATATCTTATCATGGATAGGAGATAAAATCAGTCATGCCCCGAAAAAATATCGTAATAATAGGCGGAGGATTTGCGGGAGTTTCCGCCCTCAGGTATCTGTCAGGGTTTAAAAAGTATTCCCTGAAAGATTTCAGGGTTATTCTGATAGACAGGAAAGAGAATTTCGAATTTCTTCCGATGCTTCCGGATGTAATAGGGGGCTGGCTTGGGCATGATGCGTTAAGCGCCGGTTTTAAAAAACTTACAGACAACCGCCGCTGTGAATGGCTTAAAGACGAAGTTATAAAAGTAGATTTTATAACAGGGAAAATATATCTGGTTAATAATACGCTCGATTATGAATATCTGATTATATCAAGCGGGTCAGAGACGAATTTTTTTAAAAACGGGAATGCCCGAAACAGCTGTTTTAAACTGGACAATGTAAATGACGCGGTAAAAATCAGAGGCGAATTATTAAAAAGAGCGGAGGCTAAGATGCCTTCCGGAGTGAATGTTGTTGTTGCGGGGGGCGGTTATACGGGTGTCGAGATAGCGACAAATGCAGACTATTTTCTTGGAAGGGAAAAAGTGAAGCGCCGGATTTATATTCTGGAAAAGGCGGATAATATATTGACGATGGTCCCCGAATGGATGAGGAAAGAAGTCCGAACCGGGCTTGACAGCCTGAATGTGAGCATTATTTGCAATGATTCTCTCAAAGAATATAACGGCAAAGATGTTTTATTGGAATCGGGCGAAAAAATTGAAAATGCGCTTTGCATATGGTCGGCAGGAGTTAAAACATCTTCTTTTATAGATGCGGTTGACGCGGAGAAGGAGCGGACGAGGATAAAAGTAAAAGAAGACCTCAGGATCGCGAAAGACGGTGTTGAAAATGTTTTCGTGGCGGGAGATGCCGGGTATTTTTTTGATGACAGGAAGAAGTCCGCGCTCAGGATGGCGGTTATGTTTTCTATCGGGCAGGGCCGCGTAGCGGCCGGAAATGTGATAAAAAGCGTTCTTAACCGGCCTCTCAAAAAATTCCGCCCCGTGGATCTCGGTTATCTGATTCCTATGGCGCATGGGAAGGCGCCGGGTGTTGTAATGGGGCGAAAAATACACGGCCGCTTAGGTTATCTTATGCATTATTGCATGTGCCTGTATCGCTCGGAACGGGAAAACAAGTTTTCTATTATAAGGGATATGTTTCAAAAAAAGCAAAACGCGAAAGGAGCTTAACATGGCTGAATGGGCAAGTATTCCGCTTCGTCTGGGGTTAGGCATAATGTTTGCCGCGCATGGCCTTCAGAAAATTTTCGGGGTATTCGGGGGGCCGGGAATAAAAGGATTTTCAGAAATGCTCGGGGAACTGGGATTTGCGCCGCCTGTATTCTGGGCTTATCTGGCTTCCGGTGTGGAGCTGTTGGGGGGCATATGTTTGATTATAGGGCTGGGCACCAGAATATCTTCCGCTCTGCTTTTTGTGTTGATTCTGGTCGCCGGTATTAAAGTGCATCTCAAAAACGGTTTTTTCCTCATGAACGGCGGTATCGAATATATATTTGTAATAGCCTGCGCTCTGATTTCTCTGGCTCTTTTAGGTTCGGGCAAAGTATGCATAAACGCTAAATTTTAATCGGTTGTGAATTATAAATTAGATATGGAAAGGAGGGGCAACGGATGAATAAAGACAAGGTAAGAAGAGTCCTTAAAGGCCTGGGATTAGCCACGCTTGTAGCCGGCATAGGGCTTGTGTCCGGCGGATGCAAAAAAGAAGGGTCTGCAAGCTGCGGTAAAAGTTCATGCGGCTCAAAAGACGCCGGCACCGAAAAAAGCAGCACATCCTGCGGAAAAGGTTCCTGCGGGACATAAAAAAGAAGAATAACCCGGGGGGCGCCGGAAGCATAGTTGTTGCGCCCCCCTTTAAACCAGTGGTTATGAGAACATATAGTATAAACTCAACTCTTGAAATCGAAAGAAAAAATAACGGGTCGTTTATGCTTAAATGGCGTGGTCCGGAAAACGGGAAAGAATATATCGAAAAAGCTTTCAAAGAAGATTTATTGTCTTTAAAAATAATATCGGATGACCTGCAGCCGGAAGAGGCGGCAAAAACCGGAAATGTTTCGATGAGTTTAATACGCGACGTACTGTCGGCTTCGGCCGAGAAAGGGATTCTGATAGCGGATAAATCCGGGATAGCGAGAGAAGGTGGGCATTTTTATAATACGCCCAATTCAGCGGAAGAATATCTTACGGCTGAAACTTTCACACTGCAGTGGCATATAACACAGGCGTGCGACCTGAACTGCAAACACTGTTATGACCGGAGTAAGCGCTCTCCCCTTACGTTAAAACAGGGAATATATATACTTGACGACCTGAGTTCTTTCTGCGATATAAAGAAGGTGGATGGGCATGTGTGTTTTACGGGCGGCAACCCTTTTATGTATGACAGATTTAACGACCTTTATAAATCCGCCGTGGATCATGGTTTTTCAACTTCTATTCTGGGGAATCCCACCCCGCGGGAAAAATTGGAAAAAATAGGTTCCATACGCAAACCGTCTTATTTCCAGGTTAGCCTGGAGGGTTTAGAGGAGCATAATGACAGTATCCGCGGACCCGGCCATTTCAGGAAAGTTATGGAATTCATGGATGTCCTGCGCGAAATGAAAATTTCCCCATCCGTGATGCTTACTCTTACCGGAGACAATATTGATCAGGTTCTGCCTCTTGCCGGGATACTTAAGGACAAAACAGACCATTTTACATTTAACCGTTTATCACAAGTCGGGAAAGGGGCTGATCTGTCATTGCCTTCCCGCGAAAAATACATTTCTTTTTTGGATGCTTATGTAGATGAAGCTGAAAAAAATAAAGTCATCGGTTTCAAAGATAATCTTATAAATACCGCGCTAAACAGGAAAAAACGCAAACTTTTTGACGGCTGTACGGGGTATGGATGCGGCGCGGCTTTTAATTTTGTGACGCTTTTGCCTGACGGTGAAGTCCATGCCTGCCGTAAATTTCCTTCGCCCATAGGCAATGTTCTGGCCTCAACGATTCATGATATATATGAATCCGTGAGCGCTAAACTTTACAGGCAGGGGCCGGCCTCATGCGAAGGCTGTTCATTAAGGCCCGTTTGCGGCGGATGCATGGCTGTAGTAAATGGAGCGGGCCTGAATATTTTCCATGACAGGGACCCATATTGTTTTATAAATGAAAAATCTCAGACAGATTAAAAAAAAGATACTAAGCGCGCGCAGGATTGCCATAGCGGGTCACGTAAACCCCGACGGTGATTGTATCGGTTCGCTTCTTGCTTTCGGCCTGGGCCTGAACAGTACAGGCAAGCGCGCGCATATGCTTTTGCAGGATGATATTCCCAAAGCGTACAGGAACCTTCCCGGCGCGAATAAGATAAAAAAAAGGATGAAAGAAACGCCTGACCTGGCAATAACCGTGGACTGCAATACGAAAGAAATGGTAGGCGCCCCGTTCAACGCCATTAAAAGGGCGAAAGACATATTGGAAATAGACCATCATATGTACAGAAAACCCTTCGGCACACTTTCTCTTATAGACGGCAAAGCCGCGGCCGTGGGTGAAATAATTTACAAACTGCTTAAAAGTTTAAATATCGATATCACAAAAAATATAGCGCGGAACATACTGACTTCGATTATAGTCGAGACCAATTCCTTCAGGCTGCCGTCAGTCAAGCCTTTCACTTTCCGCGTGTGCGACAGGCTGCTCTTGACCGGTGTGGATTACAACAGGCTTTCGGAAATGGTTTACTGGTTAAAGACAAAAGAGGCGGCGGTGCTTTCGGGCCTGTGCATGGCAAATATACATTTTTTGAAAAATGATAAAATAGCGTGGTCGATAGCGACAAAAAAGGACTTTTCCAGAATGGGCGGCAGGGACGAAGACGTAGACAGCGTAGCCAACGACATGCTTTCGATAGAGACTGTTAAAATCGCGATTCTTTTCAGGGAAAAGAGTCCTGGACTATTGAGAGTCAGTTTAAGGTCAAAAGGCGGGATAAATGTTGCCTGCCTCGCATATAAATATAACGGCGGCGGCCATTTCGATTCCGCGGGATGCCTTATTGCCAATAAAACAAGTTCAATACAGGAATTTCTTAAGGCGGCTGCCGGCTTATTGGATAAATGTTCATATACTACAGAAAAAAAAGGAGAATAAAATGACGGGAAAAATTCTAAGTATGGTTGCCCTGGTAACTTTATTGCCCGGTATCTGCGGATGTGTGACTTTGCTGGCCGCGGGCGCGGGCGGCGCCGGAACGGCCATGTGGTTATCAGGAAAGTTGAGTGACGAAATAAACGCTTCTTATGACGATACAGTGGAAGCGGCTAAAGACGCTCTCGCGTCGCTCGATATGCGTATCAGCAAAATAGAGATAGGGGATAATGTTACCCAGATAATAAGCGCATATACGGATGGTTCTAAAACATGGATAGATGTGCGCCCGATAACTAAAAATAAATCAAAGATCAAAATTCGCGTGGGAATAAGAGGTGATAAAGAAGCTTCAAGCAAGATTCTTGATATGATAAGGAAGCATATTTAATTTCTATAGATAATACGGGTTAAAGGAGACCTGAAATGCTGACAGATGCCGGGTTTTTGGCGTTATCTTACGCGGTGGCCGTAATAGCGACGATCGCCGGCTTCGGCAGTTCAACATTGCTGATACCCGCGGCGCTTATGTTTATGGACGCGAAAACGGCCGTTGTCCTGATTGCGTGTTTTCACCTGTTTAATAACATATTTAAAGTAAAATTTTTTTGGAGCAGGATAAATTTCAGAATAGTTATTCTTTTCGGTGTCCCAAGCATCATTTTTGCTTTTGCAGGGGCTATGTTGATTTCAATAGCGCCTGCCGCCGCTCTTAAAAAGGCGATAGCCGTATTTTTAATAATTTTCGCGCTGTATTCATTCCTGAACCCTGAATTCAGATTCAGACAAAATCGCGTAACTGCTATAGCCGGGGGAAGCTTATCAGGATTGCTTGCAGGCCTCATAGGGTTAGGAGGAGCGATAAGATCGGCGTTTCTCATCGCCTTTAATCTGCCCAAAGAGGCATATGTCGCTACGGGCGCCATGATTGCGTTTGTCATAGATTTAATAAGAATACCGACCTATTTATTCACTAAAGTTGTTCATGACCCGTCATATTATATTCTTTTGCCCTTCCTGCTGTTCAGCGCCTATCTCGGAGTGAAAACCGGCAGGATACTTCTTGAAAAAATAAACCGGGAACCGTTTAAGAAAATAGTTTTGATAGCTCTTTTACTTGTGGGGATAAACCTGCTAACATAAAAAATAAGTCCGGACAGGCTTAAGCTGTAAAATTAATAAAGCGGTGTATATCATAAAAACTGCGTAACCTGCGCTGACAGAGATTACAGGAGGCGTGATGAGATATTTGTTTCTTACCATATTATTGACAGCCGGAGCTTTATTTGTTTCAGATGTATTTCCGGATGATAATGCGGCGGAAAACATGGCGGATCTGATAACCGAGGCTTTAGATAATAACCCCGCCGTCCAGGAATCCTACAATTTATGGAAGGCGGCTGAGTATAAGATAAGGACGGTGAAGAGCCTTCCCGATCCCGTAGCGCAATATCAATATTTCGGCGAAAGTGTCGAGACAAGAGTGGGCCCGCAGAAAAATAAATACGGGGTATCGCAGAAAATACCGTTTCCCGGAAAACTCGGGCTTAAAGGCAGGGCCCAGTCCAAGCAGGCCGAGATATTTAAAGAAAGATATGAAGCCGCGAAGCGGGAAGTGATAAAGAACGTGAAATTTGTTTATTATGACATATTCTGGGTGGATAAGGCCGTTCAGATAACGGAAGAGGAGAAAGCCATATTGGAAAGCCTGGAAAAAGTCGCCCAAAAAAGATATGAGTCGGATTTTACACCCCAGCAGGACGTGATTAAGGCGCAGGTTAAGCTTTCAAAGTTAATAGATAACTTACTGCGTTTGAATCAGAACAGGAAAAGCCTGGTCGCGAAGCTGAACACTGTTCTGAACAGGCCGCGGGGCGCGGAGCTGGGAAAAGTAACGAATGTTGATTATTCGGAATTCCAGTATGACCTTCAGTCTCTGCATGAAATCGCCGGGGATTCAAGACAGGAGTTGATAGCCGCGAACATGGATATAGAAAGGGCGGAATACGAAAGGTCTTTGGCGAAGATGGATTACCTGCCTGATTTTAATTTCGGTTTCGATTATATTCAGGTCGGCGACGGGTACACCATGAGCCCCGACGACGGACAGGATGCGTGGATGGTAAGCGTGGCCGTGAATATCCCTTTATGGTTTGATAAGTTAAATGCTCAGGTGAATGAGAAAAAAGCGCAGTTAGAGGCCGCCAGGAAAAATTATGAGAACATGGAGAATGACGTCTCTTTTGAAGTGGATGATTTGTATTTTAAGATACTTACTTATAAAGATATCATTTCGCTGTACAAAACCGCATTGATACCGCAGTCGGAGCAGGCCTTTGACGCGGCAAAGGCAGGTTATGAGACGGGCAAAGTTGATTTCTTAAACTGGCTCGATGCGGAAAGGATTCTTTTGCAGACGAGATTAGCATATTATAAAGCGATAACCGATTATCGCAAATCAATCGCTTTTCTTGAAAGGGTTATTGGAAACGACCTGTAAGGAGGCCGGAAAAATGACTTACCGCTTAAACTCAGGATTCAGTAAATACACACCTTTAACCGTCGGCATCGTTTTAACAGCGCTTGTTTTCTCTCTTGTATCTTGCGGTAAGAATAAGACCGGGGAACGGTCCCGGGAGAAAAAAGAAATGTCATCGGAAGAAAAAATACTTTATTACACCTGCGGAATGCATCCCTCTGTGAGAGTCTCTCCGGAAGAATATGATAAAGGCGAGGTTAACTGCCCCATTTGTAATATGAAATTAGTGCCTATATTCAAAGAAGAAGAGGCGGATACTTCATATTACGGATGCGGAATGGAAGGGGAAGAGCATGTTTTTATGATACAGGAGATTGAAGGGATGTCTAAATGCCCTGTATGCGGGATGCCTCTTAAGAAGTTGACAAAGGAAGAAGCGGATAAGTTAACAGGTGTTGTAAGCCGGGTTAAGGTAAAAGGAGAGCAGGCAAGGCTTGCCGGTGTTAAGACAGATTCCGTGAAAAAGATGCATCTCTATAAAGAAATCCGGACTGTCGGCACTGTTGCCTATGATCCCGAGCTTGCAATCGCTCAGGAAGAATTTATTTCCAGCTTGAAAGCTTCGGAGAAGATAGAGGCCGGGAAGATTTCAGAAATTAAGGAACGGGCCGCGAACTTAGTTGAATCTTCAAAGAAAAAGCTGAAGTTTTTAGGCCTGAGTAATGAACAGATAGATGAACTTGCGCGAACAGGGGAAATCCAAACAGGCCTTATCATGCCTGAAAAAAAGATGTGGGTCTACGGAGATGTCTATGAGTATGAATTAAGCTGGGTTAAAAAGGGTTCAAAAGTAAAAGTTACCGCGTCCAGCCTTCCCGGGGAGACATTTTATGGAGTTATATCCGGCGTTAATCCTGTGCTGGACCCAAAGACGCGCTCAGTAAGATTCAGGGCCGAGATAGAAAATCCGGAGTTAATGCTAAAACCCCGGATGTATGTTGATGTAGTGATGCAGAATATGTATATGGGTCCGGGCGGCGAACACCTGGTTTTGGCGATACCCAAAAGCGCTGTTCTCAATACGGGTACGCGTAAGATAATCTGGATAGACAAACAAAACGGGGAGTATGAGGGAAGATTAGTTGAAATCGGGCCGGAGGCCACCGCTGCGGTTGAAGAGAAGGAAGGCAAATTTTATCCTGTGATAAAGGGAGTAAGTGAAGGCGAGCTTGTAGTGACTGAAGCGAATTTTCTTATAGATTCCCAGAGCCAGATTTCCGGTATTGCGGCAAGCGCTTATGGCGGCTCGCTTGAGTCAGAAGAAACAAAAGCGCCGCCGATACATCAGCATTGATGTTTTTGTATCTCTTTTAGCATAACATAATATAAATATAAGGTATTACCATGATAAACAAGATTATAGAGATTTGTCTTAAAAACAGATTTTTGGTAATAGCAGCTTTCGCCCTTGTCATCGTATGGGGTTTTTCATCTATGAAAGAAACTCCTGTTGACGCGATACCCGATATCGGAGAACTCCAGATTTTAGTCTATGCCGATTGGCCCGGCAGGAGCCCGCAGGATATAGAAGACCAGGTAATATATCCTTTGACAATAGGCTTAATGGGCACACCCGGGGTCAAGGTGGTGCGTTCTACCTCAGCCTTTGGTTTCGGTTTGATAAATATGATATTTGAGGACGGCACTGATTTTTATTGGGCCAGGACCCGTGTGCTGGAGAGGCTGGACTTCGCGCGGAAAGATGTTCCCAAAGATGCTACTGTTACTTTAGGTCCGGATGCCACAGCCCTGGGCCAAATTTTCTGGTATACAGTCGAGGGCGACGGTTACAATCTTGCCGAACTTCGTTCTATACAAGATTGGTATGTCCGTTACCAGTTGACCGCGGTAGACGGGGTTTCAGAAGTAGCTTCGGTTGGCGGGTATGTGAAACAATATCAGATAGATGTGGACCCGAATAAACTCATCGCGCATGATGTTAATCTCCATCATGTAATAGATGCTGTCCAGAAATCCAATATAGATGTCGGCGCAAAGGTGTTTGAAGAAGGAGGAGCCGAGTTCATTATCCGGGGATTAGGTTTTATTAAGAATATTTCGGATATAGAAAACATTGTTATCGGCGAGAAAGAAGGCGTGCCTGTATATGTGAAAAACATAGCCGCCGTGATTATAGGCCCTGAATTTCGCAGAGGAGCTCTTGACAGGGAAGGACAGGAAGTAACCGGCGGCGTTGTCGTTATGCGTTACGGGGAGAACCCTTTAAAAGTTATAGAAAGGGTTAAACAAAAAATAGAGGAACTTTCCGCGGGGTTGCCCGAAGGCGTTAAAATCGTTCCCTTTTATGACAGGACAGGGCTAATACAGCGTTCTATAAACACGTTGAAAACAGCCCTCATACAGGAAATTATCATTACTGTCTTTGTTATTCTTGTCTTTCTTTTGCACTTCTGGGGCAGTGTTGTCATATCATTGGTCCTGCCTATAGGCATTCTCATTGCTTTCATATTCATGAAGCAGTTCGGAGTGAACGCGAACATAATGAGTTTAGGCGGCATTGCTATAGCCATAGGGGTTATGGTGGATTCCGGCTGCGTTCTTGTAGAGAATATTTACAGGAGACTTGTAACCCGGCGCAAAGAACTGAATGTAGACAAGCTTAATACTGAAGAACGTTTAAATACATGCGTGGAAGGCGCTCAGGAAGTGGGCAAGCCGGTTCTTTTCGCGCTTCTTACCACAATCATAGGATTTATACCTGTATTTGTTTTAACAGGACAGGCAGGGAAACTTTTCAGGCCCCTTGCTTTTACAAAGACATTTACTATGGCGGCGGCCGCTATTATCGCGCTGGCGCTTTTACCGACGCTGTGTTATTACTTTTTGAGGGGCAGGCTGAAGCCGGTTGAAGAGAATAAAACAGCCCAGGTGTTATTCAAAGGATACAATCCTCTTATAAGATGGTCTATTAAGCATAAAGGGATAATCGTCCTTATTTCTATTGGGGTAATGATTACTGGATTAATATGCGGCTCTTTAATGAAACAGGAATTTATGCCGCCGCTTAATGAAGGCGATCTTTTGTTTATGCCCGTGTTTTTACCCGGCGCATCCTTAACGCAGGTAATGGATGTTATGAAGAAACAGGACATCATTATAAAAAATGAGTTTCCGGAAGTAGAGTGGGTAGTGGGAAAGCTTGGCCGGGCAGAAACCGCTACTGATCCCGCTCCGGTGGGGATGATTGAAACGATAATCCATCTTAAGGATAAAAAGTCCTGGCGTAACGGGATGACACGGGAAAAGCTTATTCAGGAAATCCAGGAAAAGACAAGGATGCCCGGGGTGAGCCCTATAATGACCCAGCCAATACGCAACAGAATTGATATGCTGGCAACGGGTATTCAGACACCCGTAGGCATTAAAGTCTTCGGGCCGGATTTGAATAAAATCGTGGAAATCGCCACGCAAATAGAAAAAATAGTAGGCGGAGTGGATGGAGCTGTCAGCCCATATGCCGAGCGCACGTCAAACAGGCCTTATTTTGAAATTGAGATAGACAGGGAAAAGGCGGCCCGCTACGGCATTAAAGTCGGCGATATTCAGCACATCATTATGACAGCGATTGGCGGAATGAATTTAACCACAACTGTAGAGGGCAGAGAGCGCTACCCGGTGCGGATACGGTATATGAGAGAATTGAGAGATACGCCTGAGGCGCTGAACAGGATTTTTATCCCGGCAGCGGGCGGTAAGCATATTCCTTTAGCGCAAATTGCCGAGTTAAAACAAGTTCCGGGGCCCGCCGTCATCAATTCCGAAAATACTCTCACTTATGCCAGGGTCTTTGTCAATGTCGATCAAAGCAAGGTCGGGCTGGTCGATTTTGTAAAAAACGCTCAGGACGCAGTAAAAAATAAAATTAAATCAGGCGATATTAAACTGCCGTCAGGATATTTTATTTCCTGGTCGGGACAGTTTGAATCTGAAATGGAATCGCGTAAGAAGCTAATCCCGTCACTTGTAATATGTCTTGCCGTCATCATCATTCTTCTCTATGTGGCGTTTAAGAACTTCAGCGTATTGCTAATCCTGTCCACGGGCCTTCCGGTATCACTTATGGGAGGCATTATACTTCTATTTCTTTTGGGATTCAGGTTCTCAACCGCCGTATGGGTCGGTTTTATAGCTCTTTTTGGCGTGGCTACAGATAACGCGGTTGTTCTTCTTTCAACATTGGAAGATCTGTTTAAGAAAAAAGCGCCGAAGACGATCGAGGGCATCCGAAGTTTGGTTATTGAAGGGGGATTATTGAGAGTAAGGCCCGCAATGATGACCACAGCTACAACCATAATAGCCCTTATGCCGGTTATGTTTTCCACCGGCACCGGCTCTGAAATAATGAAACCGATGGCATCTCCCACGGTAGGGGGCTTGGTCACCGCTACATTATCCAACCTTGTTTTGGTTCCGGTGCTGTATTGCTGGATTAAGGAAAAACAATTAAAGAAACCATCAGTCTAAAATGATAATCGCGCGGAAAATCCTGTTTTATTTATTTCTGTTGATATATTGCGCTCTTTGTCCTGTTCTCATATTGTATTCTTTCGGTTTCATTCTGCATCCGTCAAATAGGCAGATTTCACAAACCGGTTTAATCCACATCGCGTCCGCTCCCGAAGGAGCTGATATATACATGGGAAAAAGCCGTTATAAATATAAGACTCCGGCGTCTATCCCGGAGCTTCTTCCCGGCCGGTACCAGATTTCCCTTAGAATTAAGGGATACAGGACATGGAATCACGAAGTATCGGTTGAGGAAGGGAAAGCCGTGAACTTTGACGATATTATCCTCCTGCCCGAAAGATTAAAGCCGGATCTCCTGGTCCCCGGGGCGGATTTCCAGAGCCTGTCCTTACTCCGGGATACCGACACGCTGATTTTGAAAAGAAGCCTCCGCCTTAAAGATCTTTTCTTTTTTGACCGGGAAAAAGAGGAATCGGAAAGCCTGTTGAAAGACAATGTCTCCTACGGCGATTTTCCTGTTTCCGATATCTATTCGGCGAATGGAAGCAGACGGATTATCATTGGCGGCGGTTCTTTATGGAGCAGGAAATTTTATTTAATCGATCCTGAAAATAAAACACAGAATATATCCGACATCAGCGGGTTTTTTGACGGCAAACCCGCTATGCTTATATGGGGCGCTTCATATCAGACCGATTGTTTCGCTGTTTATGATGATTATATCAATCGGTTAAATCTTAGCGACATGTCTTTATACCCTAAGTATCTGGAAAATGTAAAAGGCTTCGGTTTAAGCGGGAAATGGCTGTATATTTTAGACACAAAAGACCGGATTTCAAGGACAACGGCGGAAAAACAGGAATTCACAACATTATTTGAGGATAAATATCTGGGTAAAAACCTTTTTAATAAATCGCGATTTTACAGGATACAGTTTATCAAAAAAGACATTTTCCTTTTTTGGGGGAATAACGGCGATTTAGTAACGACCGTACCGCCTTATGTGATGTCATCTGAAGGTGTGACGGGAACGGCTTTTCATGACCGGAGCCGTAGGCTTATGTTCTGGACAGGCAATAATGTCTGGATAGCTGATTTCAATGAAGATAATGAGGATGACGTTTTATTTTCGGGCCGAATCCGCCTGCGGGCAGTCTATGAAAACGGAAAAGATATTTTACAATGTTTTTGGGCCTACAACGGGACACACATCATATTGAGAGATGAAGACAGGATATTTTTATTTGAATTGATGCCTGACGGGAAACATCATATCGAATATATTACGGATGTTAAAAATAATTCCGACATATTTTATTCAGATGAAACCGGATGTTTGTATTATCTGGACAAGAAAGGAAGCATGATGAAACTGAAGATTGTTACCGCGAAAAAGACAATTCTCGCTCCTTTCACCGATGCGGTACAGAACAGGATGGACAGCGATGGATTATAAATATTCCCGGCATGGCATAGAGGGAAAAGAAAAAACACTCGAACGGTTTCTTGAAATTGCGCCGGGCGCGCTGAGCTGGACAATTATCATCGGCATATGCGTGATTTCAATCCTGAAGCCCCTTGCGGCGTCAGTTATTATGCTTGCTTTCCTTTTATACTGGCTGATCAGGCTTATTTATATGAATATTTTTCTTGTTCTTTCCTATCTGCGCCTTGAGATAGAAAAGGATACCGATTGGATGGAACGTATCGCGGCTGTTGATAAACTGGAATCTCGCCAGCCTCTTTTTTGCGATTTCGATGCGATTAAGAGCTTTAAAAATAAAATATCGGCCCGCATGCACTGCCGCCAGGTGCTGAAGCTCAGGGAAAACGGGAAAATGCCGCCTCTATCCGAAAATATATATCATCTGGTTATTTTACCTGTGATACGGGAAACCGCGGAAGTAGTTGAGCCCGGCGTTAAAGCGATAAAAGAAGGATTGTATCCTTCAGAAAGGTTTCTGGTGATAATCGCGCTTGAAGAAACGGCCTCAGACCCGGTTAAGCGTGATATGGAAAAAATAGCAGAAAAATATAAAAACTCTTTTCTCGATTTTCTAATAGTAATCCATCCGGCGAACCAGCCCGGCGAAGCCAGGGTAAAAGGAGCCAACACGACATGCGCCGCAAAACGGGCGGCAGCATATTTCAAAGAACGCGGTATTCCGGCTGAAAACGTGGCGGTTTCCTGTTTTGACGCGGATACTGTTCCCAATCCGCGCTATTTCGCATGTCTGACTTATTATTTTATGGTGTCTCCCGAAAGGCTGAACACAAGTTACCAGCCGATTCCCGTATATCACAATAACATATGGAATACCCCCGCTTTTGCCAGGATAATTGATATCGGAACATCATTTTTCCAATTGATTGAAGCGACCAATCCGAGCAAACTTGTCACATTTTCGAGCCATAGCATGAGTTTCAAAGCCCTGCTGGATGTCGGCTATTGGCCGGTTGATATAATTTCCGACGATTCGGCGATATTCTGGAAAGCGTTTATACATTATGACGGGAACTATCATGTAATTCCCATTTATACCACGGTTTCCATGGATATCGCGACCGGGCCGACTCTTAAAAAAACATTCGGCGCGATTTACAAACAGAAAAGGAGATGGGCATGGGGAGTGGAAAATTTCCCGATTGTTATCAGGGCATTTGTAAAATCAAAGAAAATCAGATGGAAACAGAAAATCAGCTACGGTTATAAACTTCTCGATTCATTTATTTCATGGTCTACATGGTCATTTTTATTGTTATTCGGAAGCTGGCTTCCTTCGTTTTTCGCGTCAAGGCAATTTGCTTCCTCCACTGTATATTATACGGCTCCCCGTATACGCAGTATCATGTTTGCGCTGGCGTTCAGCGGAATTATTATCTGCATGATAATAAGCCTGTTGCTGCTTCCCCGGAAAAAGGTGAAATACAATTTTATAATCAGGGTCAGGCATATTTTTGAATGGCTGTTTATTCCGGTTATTCTCCTGTTCCTGAGCGCGCTGCCGGCGCTTGACGCGCAAACCCGTCTTATGTTCGGCAGGTACATGGAGTTCTGGGTAACTGAGAAATACAGAAAAAACAAAAAACAGTTATGAAAAAAAAAGCCGTTTTCTTTTTATGTTTCTTCTTTATGGTGAATAGGATGCTTTGCGCGGAAAACATAGGCACAACGTTCAGCCAGGTTCAGTGCGGGTATCTGGGCCTGGACTGGAGAGAAACCTATCAGGAAGTCCTCGATATGAAGTTCGATATAATCCGCCTCGGCGCTTATTGGAACAGGATTGAAAAAAGCAGGGGGGAGTTTGATTTCGGCGAACTTGACTGGCAGATTAAAAAAGCGCGGGAAAAAAATATCCGGGTGCTTTTAACCGTCGGCATGAAAGCCCCGCGGTGGCCGGAATATTTTATTCCGGACTGGCTCGAAAAAGAAACAAGCCTGCGGTCCGGCAGCGCGGTTTCCGATAAACCATCCGTCCGCCGGGGCGTTTTGATATTCATCCGGGAAGTCATTAACCGGTATAAAGATGAAAATATAATCATCGCGTGGCAGGTGGAGAATGAGCCTTTGAGCAGGTCGGGCCCGAAAGATTTGTGGATACGGAAGGATTTCCTCCAAAACGAGATCGATCTGGTAAAAGAACTGGATGATATGGATCGTCCCGTTGTAGTTAATGCCATGACCTATGCAAATGGTTTCCTCCGGTTTCTGACCAGGTTTATATACAGAAAAGATCCGGTTTATGAAACTATTGATATCGCGCGGATACCGGCTATTAACGTTTATCCGGCCATAGGGCATGAGATATTAAAAAACAAAGTATGTTTCTGGACGAATTCCGGAGAAAGGATAAAATACCTGAGGCAGTTTGTCGATTATGCCCGGTCAGAGAAGAAATCTTTATGGGTTACGGAACTTCAGGCTGAACCATGGGAACCCGGCGAACTGGTTCATACAAGGGAAGAAAAGGCGATAACATGCGGGGCAGAAAATTTTCCGGAATATTTCAATGAACTACGCTCTTTAAATATCGGCACAATTTTTCTCTGGGGATCGGAGTACTGGATCTTCCGTAAAAAGAGGTTTCATGATGAGACCTGGATAACAGCAGCCATGGATATCATAAAAGAACAACAGCAGAATCCCTTATCCCCGGGCATCTGAGCGGAGAAGCGAACCGTCGTTGCCTTTCAGTTGTAACCCCTGAAGTCCTGTGATAAAATGCGTTACTTGTGAAGAAGCGAAAGATAAAGAGAAATGCGGGGGTTAAAACCCACGAATTTCCTCGAAATTCAGGCGCGGGGGCGGATTAAATATTGACATAGGATTGGAAGCATGGTTAAATTAAATTAATAATATAAATACGGGGAGGTCGTGAATTCGGCCTGAGAGTTCCGCGAGGAAAGCGGATTACCCGATGAACCTGATCTGGATAATGCCAGCGGAGGGAGAGGAGGTTGAATGTATAGCCCTTATGCGTATGGCATAAGGGTTTTTTTATTACTTTTATGGCAGGATATCCTTTTCAGAAAAAACACGAAAAGGAGGATTGAAAATGTTCAGTAAGATTACAGAAGCGCAAATAAGCCGTGCGATTGTTAGTGAATTTACCAAGTGGTTTGAGGAATACATCGTTTCAGATGTTATTGTGATCGGCGGCGGACCGAGCGGCCTTATGGCAGCTCGTGATCTATCCAATGCGGGTTTTAAGGCTTTGATAATTGAAAGCAATAACTACATAGGGGGAGGTTTCTGGATCGGCGGTTATTTTATGAATACGCTCACCTTTCGGGCGCCGGCAGATAAAATCCTTAATGAGTTGAAAATACCTCATAAGGAAATAGAAGAAGGATTATTTGTCGCCGATGGGCCGAACGCCTGTTCAAAACTTATTTCTGCCGCATGTGATTCGGGTGCAAAAATACTTAACCTGACAAAGTTCGATGATGTGGTGTTGCGTAGCAATAGAGTGGAAGGAGCAGTCATTAACTGGTCGCCTGTTTCAGCACTGCCACGGCAGATTACCTGCGTTGACCCGATTGCCTTGGAATCAAAGGTAATAATCGATGCCACCGGTCATGATGCATGGGTAGCAAAGAGTCTTGAAAAGAGGGGTCTGTTGAAATTACAGACTTACGGTCCTATGGATGTTGTTCTTTCAGAAGACCAGGTTGTAGAAAAGACAGGCGAAATTTATCCGGGGCTCTATGCAATCGGTATGGCCGTATCTACAGTGTTCGGCATACCGCGTATGGGTCCTACTTTTGCAGGGATGCTTTTCTCAGGAAGAAAGGCTGCCCAGCAAATAATTAAGGCTTTGGCTCCCGGCGCATAACTTCTTCTGCCTCTTAACATAATAAGGAAGCGCCTTCGAAGGTTATAAAATCGACGGAGGCGATTCTTTATTGCACTGTTTTATCGAAAATCTTTAAAAAACATTTGACATATTTTATTTATTTGGTATACTCTACTTATCCAATGGAAATAGTCTAGACAGAGGAGAGCATATGAGAATTTCATATAAGGGCGATTATGCATTGAAGGCAATGTTAGATTTAGCGCTTCACTATAACGCTGAATTAGTAACTGGTCATGATATGGCTCAGCGTATTGACGCGCCTATAAAATTCATGGGGCAGGTTTTGCTGGAATTAAGAAAAGGCGGTTTTATAGAAAGCAGGCGCGGTAATATTGGCGGATATATGCTCTCCAGGCCGCCAGGAAAGATATCAGTGGGTGAAGTAGTCAGATATATTGACGGCCCGATCGAACCGATTGCTTGTTTAAAAGATAAATATTCAAACTGCGCAGATATTAATAGATGTGTATTTAAAAAACTCTGGAACAAGGTCTATCAGGCAACAGCCGACATCGTTGATAATGTGACGTTCGAGGAATTGGCATCAGAAGTCAATTCAAGCAATCAGGTTTTAGCATATTCAATCTAAGGAATACTAATGAGAAGCCATTTTATTAACAACTGTACGAAAATGATATGTTGTATGGCTATGTGCAGCCTATCCGGCAGGAGGTGGTCGTCTCTGTAGAAAACGCTAAAATGTTTACATGACCATAAAGCCACTGCCGGAAGTTTAGAGCGGGCAGTGGTTTTTTTATTACGACAGAGAATAAAAAGAAGGAGTAGAAGATGATTTTGTTAAACACGAAAGAGGATCTTAAGGAGTTGGTGGAGAAGCTGAATTTTAAGGAGAAAGTAGAGAGGTCGAAGGCTCTTATAAGAGAAGCGTATAAAGCATACGGGGATAGCCTTGTCGTAGCTAATAGCTTGGGAAAGGATTCGGTTGCGGTATGGGATCTCGCGAAAAGGGTGAATCCGAAAATACGCGGGTTTATAGTAACTACTAGATTTAAACCAACTGAGACGGTACGTTTCATGAATGAAACCGTTCAAAGGTACCCGAAGCTAAAGGTATATAAGAATGATTCTGAGATACCGGAAAAACTGTATGAAACGAAACCGGATCTGTGCTGCGATATCCTTAAGGTTGAACCGGTGAGGCGCGCAATAGAAGAGCTCGACGTTACATGTTGGGTGACCGGTCTTCGCTGTACGGAAGGCAGGACACGCACCGACTTCCTGGAAGTCGAGGAGCGGGACAAAGAGCTCATAAAACTGAATCCTATCCTTATCTGGAAAGAACGCGAAGTGTGGCAGTATCTCGCGCTCTATGGAGTTCCGGTAAACCCGCTATATAAGGAAGGATATCGGTCTCTCGGTTGCGCACCATGCTCGAAGATTACCAATGACGATAACGAGCGCGCCGGACGCTGGATAGGAACGAGTAAGTGCGGCGGTGAATGCGGTATACACACGCGGCCATTAAAGGAGAATAAATGATAATAGCGGTTACGATAGTAATTGCGGTATTTCTTGCGATGAACATGGGTATTAGCGGTTTTTCAGTGTCATTCGCGCCTTCTTTCGGAAGTGATATACTTAAGAAGAATAGAGCGGCATTGCTCTACGGCTTTTGCGTAATAGCTGGGGCCTGTTTGGTTGGCCCGCGGGTAGTGGAGACGCTGGTGCGCAAGATTTCATCTGCGGAGTTGAATGTAGTTTCAAGCGTAATAATACTCGTCTCGTGCGCTGTAACCATGTTCTTGAGTAATATTTTAAAAGTACCGCAATCGACAAGCTTCATAACCGTCGCAAGCTTTGTTGGATCAGGTTTATTTTATGGTAAGGTCAATTGGTATACTGTGGGAAAAATTTTGGCATTTGCCATCATTTTCTCTGCGGTGTCATTTGTCCTCACTATAACGATTAAACACGGGCTTTATCCCCCGCGGCATGGCAACCTTAGGTTTTATGAAAAGTTCTTTGTTAACAGGGGAAAATTTAGAAAATTTATTATTTACACAGATATGTATTCGGCTTTCGGAGTTGGCACAAACAATGTTGCCAATGTCGTAGCGCCGCTTGTGGTTTTGTTAGGCACAGGAAATCTTTTTTTGTTGTTAGCACTTAGTCCGCTTTTCGGTTTGGGGGCTTATTTTTGGGGGGAAAGAGTGATACGTTCATTGTCGAAGGATATAGTGCCGGTAGGAGAGGTTTCGGCCAGTATAGTATCTGTCATCACATCCACTTTTGTGCTTATCGCGTCGTTATTGGGGCTGCCGGCGCCCTACGTTCAGTTTGCGACATTTTCGTTATTGGGAATAAGCTGCTCGAAAGACGGGCTCAAAAACACATTTAGAAAAACGTTAGTAAAAAAAATATTATGGGTATGGATACTGGTGCCTATTTTCACAGTATTGTTTAGCTTTAGTCTGCACTTTTTATTTTCCAAATGGCTGAATTTATAATAGGAGAACACTGCTATGCGCGAAGATATAGAAATAACAAAGAATATTCTCGAAGTCATAGGGAGGACCCCGCTCATAAGGCTCAATCGTATTCCTGGCATTGGCATGGCAGAAGTTTTGGCTAAAGTCGAATCGTTGAATCCTGGAGGTAGCTTGAAAGACAGGATAGCCGTTGCTATGATAAACGACGCGGAGAAGAATGGCATTCTTAAGCCGCATGGGACAGTTATAGAGCCTACGAGCGGGAATACGGGGATAGGTTTGGCTATGGTGTGCGCGGTCAAAGGTTACAGGTGCATACTTACTATGCCAAAGACAATGAGCCTTGAACGGATATATATACTGAAAGCATATGGCGCGGAGGTGGTTTTAACGTCCGGCGGCCAAGGGATGAAAGGGGCCATAAAAAAGGCGGAAGAGATACACAGAAAAATGCCTCACTCTTTTATGCCTCAGCAGTTCAAGCATTTGGCAAATCCACAAGTACACAGAGAAACGACTGCGCGCGAAATTCTTGCGCAAACCAAGGGCGCACTCGACGCTTTTGTCGCAGGCGTAGGTACCGGCGGGACCATAACGGGTGTTGGTGAAATCCTTAAGAAGCATGATCATAGAATAAGAGTGATAGCAGTCGAGCCGGAAACGAGCGCTGTCCTGTCAGGTAAAGAGCACGGGATGCATAAGATACAGGGCATAGGCGCAGGCTTTGTCCCGGATATTCTTAATAGAAGCGTAATAGATGAGATTATAACGGTAAGTGACCGCGATGCGTATGAAGCCGCTAAACTATTGGCAAAACAAGAGGGCCTATTTTGCGGCCTATCTTCAGGCGCGACGCTTGTGGCCGCATTAAAAGTCGGAAAGGCATTAGGCCCCGGCAAGAGGGTTGTCACGGTATTCTCCGATACGGGAGAAAGATATTTTTCGACGGCCCAATATTTTGAATTTTAAGCAGGGTGGTATTCAATGGAAGAGACATATTATCCGATAGCCATTAAATTGAAAGACAGAACCGCCATTGTCGTTGGCGGTGGAAAGGTTGCCGAGAGAAAGGTACAAACGCTGCTTGAGTTCGGAGCGTGTGTTCGCGTTATCTCGCCTGAATTAACAGCACGGCTGCAGAAGTTGTCCCGATTTCGCCGCATCACATGGACAAGGAGGGTTGTGCGGTCTTCGGATATAAAGGGTGCGGATATAGTCATAGCTGCCACTTCCGATGTAACCGTGAACAAAAATGTAAGCAGGCTGGCCAAAAGGGCGGGCATACAGGTAAATGTCGTGGATAATCCTGCTCTGTGCAGCTTTATTTCGCCGGCAGTTTTTCATGCGAGTGACGCTGTTGTGGCCGTGTACACGCACGGCCGGGATCCTGTTTTGAGCAGGGACATTAAAAATTTCCTTAAGGAGCAATGGGATGTATTTTTATCTTATAGGGATAGATTATAAAAGAGCGCCGATAGATGTCCGGGAAGGGATCTATCGCGAGCGGAAGGCCATTGCCGATTTCTGGAGAGACATAGATTCGCAAGGGCATGCCATACTCATTACTTGCAACCGGCTGGAAGTATATGGCGTGGCCTTGGATCCAGACGATGCCTTTAGCAATATCCGCCGGTTTTCCGAGCGTTTTCCTGATTTCGCCAAATATGCATATATAAAATACGGTCAGGCTCAAGTATTCCGCCATTCGCTACGATTAGCTTCCGGACTGGAGTCGCAGCTTCGGGGGGAAAAAGAGATTCTGAAGCAACTCGACATTTGGAGACATGCTATTTTGTCGCACTCTATTAAGAACATGTGGTCCAGCGCCATATCGATATCGAAGAAAATACGCTCCGCTTCGAGGCTTGAAGAGGACAATGACAATCTTGCTGTACTGATTTTCAACGATATACGCAACAGGTTGAGAGAGAGTAAAACGTATAATATCATCGTAGTCGGCACCGGCAAAGTCGCGGAGATAATCGCAAAGAATCGCCCGCCTGAAGCGCATATAAGGTTTGCGGCGCATAAGCATTATAAAAAGGCAGAGAAATTAGCCTCTCGCACAGGCGGCACTGCAATTCATTTAGAAGATATACCGGATACTGTAACCGGAGCGGACGTTTTGATATGCGCAACATCGAGCCCGCATTATGTCATAACCAGAAGCCACCTTAAGGCATTGACGGCAGGACGACGTAGCCACCCGCTCTATATTTATGACCTTGCGGTTCCAAGAGACGTAGAGTCGGAGATAGCGGTTCTTGATGGCATATTTTTACAGAATCTGGATGATCTGCGCAGTATCTTTAGCCGGCATAATGAATCCAAGCGGGAGCGCGTAAGATTGGCGGCCGAGTTTATAGAAAACGTTTTAAAAATGGGAGAGGATGTCGTTCATAATGCATACCTATAAAGCTGGAACGCGGCCGAGTCCGTTAGCTTTGAAGCAGGTTGAAGAGATACAGAAGCGCCTGCCGAGTATCAGTCTTGAGACGGCTGTTATCCGTACGCGGGGGGATAAGGATAAAGTTTCTTCTCTATGGAACGAGCAAGAGACCGATTTCTTTACCCGTGAAATAGAGTCGGCCCTGTTGGGTAAATCTATAGACATAGCAATACACAGCGCCAAGGACATCGAGATTGACATGCCCGCGGGGCTTGTCATAGCGGCCATAACATCATCGATAAGTCCTTTCGAATGCCTGGTGTCCAGAGATAACTTTTCTCTAAGAAATTTAAAGAGCGGCGCAATTGTGGGCACCAGCAGCCGCAAGCGCAAAGTTGCTTTGACCGGTTTCAGGCCCGACCTTGTTGTGAAAGATATACGCGGCAACATCGATGAAAGACTGAAGCAGTTAGATGATGGGAGATTCGATGCCATTATAGTAGCGCACGCTGCCCTGATTAGGCTTAATCTTGAGCACAGAATAACCAAGATCATACCGAAGGAGATTATGGAACCACACCCTTTACAGGGATGTCTCGCCGTTCAAATCAGGAGTGATAGGCAGGATTTGTTAAGTATTTTCAGGAGTATAAATGAAAATTAAAATGGGAAAAGTATATATTGTCGGTGCCGGACCAGGTGATCCGGAACTTATCAGCGTAAAAGCGTTCAAGACGCTTAAAAAGGCTGACTGCGTACTCTATGACTTTTTGTCGAGTCCTGCGCTTTTGAAACATGTTAAAAAGGGAGCTAAAAAAATATGCGTCGGGAAAACGGATGGCCTACATCTTAAGGAACAGGACGAAATAAACAAACTGCTTTATGATAATTTTGGCAGATACAGATATGTTGTACGCCTTAAAGGAGGCGATCCGGCTGTCTTCAGCCGCGGTTTTGAAGAAGAGAGATATTTATCGGCGCGCGGTGTTCCGACAGAAGTGATTCCGGGGATAACGTCAGCCATAGCGGGCCCTGAATCATTTGGCATACCGCTTACCGTAAAGAACAAAATACAATCATTTGCCGTATTGACAGGACGCAAAGAGGACCCGGACGCCGAGATCGACGCGCCGGATTGCCCTACGCTTATATATCTAATGGGTGTAGCCAATATCAGAAATATAGTAAAGGCGCTAAGGAAAAGCAGACTTCCTGACGTAACTCCATGTGCGTTCATTGAACGGGCAACCATGAAGTCGGCAAGGATCGTTAAAGCGACGATAGGGACCATTGTAAAAGAGACAGCAAGGCAAAAAGTGAAACCACCGGCCGTTCTGATCGTAGGTGAGGTAATAAATTATGCGAAAATATAACAGTGTTGCCATAAATGCGAAAGATCTCGTATATCCTTTATTTATAAAGAATGGCAAAGATATAAGGGAGGAGATATCTTCCATGCCTGGTATTTACAGGTTCTCTCCTGATACCGTTGTTCGGGAGGCCAGAGAGATAAAGAAACAAGGTATAAGAGCTGTTCTTTTATTCGGTGTGCCGGATAAAAAAGACAGTGATGGAACTGGTGCTTATAAAAAGGACAGCGCGGTTGTCAGTACTGTAAGAAATTTAAAGCGCGAAGTCCCCGGCCTCATTGCAATGACGGATGTATGTCTTTGCGCATATACGTCCCATGGACATTGCGGTATCGTCAGGCCGGGACAAAAGTCAATCGCTCACAAAGCTACTCTTGATGTGCTTTCCAGGATGGCACTGTCGCACGCTGAAGCCGGTGCGGATTATGTTGCGCCTTCGGCCATGGCAAAGGCTCAGGTATCCGTTATAAGAAAAGCATTGGATGCCCACGGTTTTAAGAATACTAAGATAATGGGGTATTCAGCGAAGTTCGCATCATCCTTTTACGGCCCTTTCAGGAACGCGGCAGGCTCGTTCCCTAAATTCGGCGACAGGAGTGGTTATCAGCTCGATTATAAGGATGCCGAAAAAGCTCTCACTGAAATAGCGGATGATATAAAAGAGGGCGCCGACATCGTTATGGTTAAACCTGCTTTGGCGTATCTTGACATAATCTATAGAGCAAGGGAGAGATTTAGAACAAAGCTCGCTGCCTATAACGTAAGCGGTGAATATGCTTTTGTTAAAAACGGGGCAAAGTTTGGATTGTGGAATGAGAAGAAAATAGTATTTGAGATAATAACTTCAATCAGACGTGCCGGTGCGGATCTAATTATTACCTATCATGCGAAGGACATTGCGCGATGGCTAAAAGAACGATAAATTCTAAATTATTTGATGAGGCTCAAAAATATCTAGTGAACGGCGTCGATAGTCCCGTGCGCGCTTTTCATTATGTAGGTTGTGATCCGCTTATAATAAAAAAGGGCCATGGTTCAAAAGTTTACGATCATGACGGCAATGCGTATATCGATTATGTGCTGTCGTGGGGAAGCCTTATCCTGGGCCATGCATTTCCTGGCGTTGTGAATGCGGTCAAGGATGCTGCCCATAACGGTTTGAGCTTTGGCGCGACTAATATAAAAGAAGTAGAATTAGCGAAATTGATCCGAAAGGCGATACCGTTTGCCGAAAGGTTAAGATTTGTCAATTCCGGCACTGAAGCCGTGATGGGCGCGGTAAGGCTGGCCCGAGGCTATACAAGAAGAGATAAGATAATAAAATTTGAGGGCGCATATCATGGCCACGCAGATTACCTGCTTACAAAAAGCGGTTCAGGGCTCGCGACCCTCGGGATTTCATCGAGTGCCGGCATCCCAAAAGATTTTATAAAACATACGATAATAGTTTCATTAAATGATACCGAAGCCGTTGAGCATGTATTTAAAAAGCACGGCCGCGAGATCGCTGCTATATTGGCCGAGCCGGTCGGTGGCAATTACGGTGTTTTACCGCCTGATATAGATTTCTTAAAAAGATTAAGACAGCTGACTGTGAAATACAAGGCTTTATTAATATTCGATGAAGTCATTACCGGTTTTCGTTTCGGATTCGGTTCAGTTGCTCAGCGTTTCTGTATTATCCCGGATCTCATCGTGCTGGGCAAGATTATAGGCGGCGGCCTTCCGATAGGCGCGTATGGGGGCAACGCAGCTATCATGAAACATCTTGCGCCGTCCGGTAACGTATATCAGGCGTCGACGTTTGCAGGCAACCCCATCGTAGCGGCGTCAGGGTTTGCCACCCTAACGGCGCTGAAAGAACAAAAGGATGATTACACAACGCTGGAGAATATTACGAAACAGCTTGTTTTTGATATTTGGAGGATGTCGGTAAAATATAAAATAGCTTTAATAATAGATTCGTATGGTAGCATGTTCAGCCTGAAGTTTGCAAAAAAGAACAAATTCAAGCTCTTCTATAAGACAATGCTGGAAAGAGGCGTGTATCTGGCGCCTTCCGAGTTTGAGGCAAACTTTCTTTCGTTCGCGCATACTAAAAAGGATATCGAAGACACCGTAAGGGCCGCCGATGCGGCATTTAGGAGGGTTATAAAATGACGCCGGAAAATATCGATTACGATAATTTGAAAAAACGCGGCTTCTTAAAACAAAAACAGGAGGGATTCTTTGTTTTAAGGGTTATAATGCCGTCAACCGGCGTATTTTCCGCCGCACAACTTACGACCTTGGGTGAAATATCGCGAAAATACGGCAAGGGGATTGTGCATGCCACGACGCGGCAGGGGCTTGAGATACCGTTCATTAAATATGAGGATATACCTAAAATTGAAAAAGAAGCTGTATTCGCAGGTATCAGTGTGGGTGCGTGCGGTCCCCGGCTCAGGGCTACCACAGTATGTCCCGGCAATAACTGGTGTAAACAAGGACTTATAAATACGTTTTCTCTAGCCTCTAGAATTGAAAAAGAATTGGGCTTGAAGAGTGGTTTAGACTTGCCTCATAAATTCAAAATAGCTATCTCCGGCTGCCCTAATGCCTGCACTCGGCCCCAAGCCACCGAAATAGGGGTGCATGGCCAGCTTGATAGCGTCACAAAAGAGATTGGCTATATAGTCTATGTTGGAGGTTGCGGAGGCAGAGAACCTAAAGCCGGTATTAAGAGTGATAAAGTTTATACCGAAGATGAGGTTTTGCATATTGTGGAAAAAGTTGTGAAATTTTATAAACATCATGCCAAACCCAGACAGCGGCTCGGGACATTAATTGAGGAGATTGGGAAAGAGAGCTTAGGAATATAGGGAATAGGGAATATAGGGTCAGACCCGGAAAACGGAAAATAGTTGACAACCAACTTAAAAAGCATTAAAATTTCTGCATGGCTAGACCTTGTCGCTTACAGGCCGAAAACTGCTTTTATCATATAACCAGCCGGGGAAATGATCGCAAGAATGTATTCCTAAGTGATTATGACTTTGAGAAATTCCTCGAGTATCTTTTACAAGCCAAGGACAAATATAAGTTTAATCTTTACGCTTACTGTTTAATGTCTAACCATTACCATTTATTTATTGAAATATTACAGCCTAATTTGTCAAAGATAATGCAGTATCTTAATACTGCTTATACAGTATATTACAACAAAAAGCACAATAAGACTGGCCACTTATTTCAAGGTAGGTATAAATCATTATTAGTTGATGAAGATAACTATTTTATGGAACTTACCCGCTATATACATCTTAACCCGGTAAGAGCTAAAATGGTAGATTTACCTCAAAAATACCGATGGTCTAGCTTCAAAGGATTCATAAAGCCTAAAACTGATAAGTATATCGATTATCCCGAGCTTAACAGCTATTTAGGTATGAAACCGACTGATTATAAGGATTTTGTTTTAAGCGAGATAGGCAAGAATAATGCTTTGCTTGATAAGGTTTACGCTAGTTTTTTTCTGGGGACCAAAGACTTTATTAAAGATAAGCTGAATGAATTTAGGCCTGAGATAGAATCAGGCGATTTTGCTCATAAGAAAAAACTTCAGTCAACCGTATCAATTGATGATATAGTAAATACTGTTGCTAAGGTTTTTAATGAGACTGAAGAGACTGTATTTGCTAAAAAAAACAGCCAATCGAACACACGTAAGATCGCTATCTATATTGCTAAAAACATAACCGCTTTAACTAATAAAGAAATTGGAAGCCGTTTTGATATAAGTGATTCAGCTGTAGGTAAGATAAATAAGATGGTTGTCGGCTTATTAAATGAGGATAAACGTTTAAGGAAGAGGGTCGACGGTGTGTTTTCCGTTTTCCGGGTCTGACCCTGCGGTATGTGCGGAAAAGTATTCGATATTTTTCTCATCAGGATTCGGCATGACATTCAGGCATATAAAGTGAAGGCATGAAGAAAAAATTTGTTCGCAAACAGCTGTTTTATGTTTATATACTTGAATGTCAAGACGGGACATATTATACCGGGTATACGAATGATTTAGAAAAAAGGATTAAGGAGCATAAGGACAATAAACGCGGAGCTAAATACCTGCGCGGAAAGAAGCCTTTTAAAGTTGTCTATACTAAAGAGTATAGGTATTTTAAAAGGGCGGTATCGGAGGAGAGTAGAATCAAGAAATTAAGACGATGGCAAAAACAGAAATTGTTAGATACATTTAAAAAATGACAATGAAAAAAGAACGTACAAATATAAATATTGATAGCGGTTTGCTCCAAACTCAAAACAGCGGCAAAATCTCTCAGCAAAAAAAGGCTTCGACATTTTGCTCGCCTGAGTTCGGAGTGACACCCATAGGTCTTCGAGTTTTCTTAAAGACCTATGGGTGTCAGATGAACGAGCTCGACTCGGAGGCGATGGCGGGGGCGATGTCGGAGCTGGGTTATGAGACGGTTTCTTCAGAGAAAGACGCGGATGTGATAATCCTTAACACATGCACCGTGAGGGACCTTGCGGAGAAAAAGGCGCTGGGGAAAATAGGCGCTCTCAAAAAACTGAAAGACGCGAATAAAAAACTGGTGATAGGCGTGGCGGGATGCCTTGCCCAGCAGAGAGGCGAGCAGCTTTTAAGAAGGTTCAAACACCTGGATTTTACAGTAGGGACAAGGGAAATAGATGCAATCCCGGAACTGGTAGCCGAAGCGATGGCAGGAAGGCGGCAGATATCGCGCCTTTGCGGCAGGAGAAAAATAACCGAACCGGCGGTATATAAAAGAATGCATGACGTAAAGGCTTTTGTTTACGTGATGAGGGGATGCGAAAATTTCTGTTCATACTGCATTGTGCCTTACGTGAGGGGCCACGAGGTAAGCAGGCCTTCTTTTGAAATAATTGATGAAATAAAGGAGCTCTCGGATTCAGGCTATAAGGAAGTGTGCCTGCTGGGGCAGAATGTAAATTCATACGGCAGGGGGCTTCATGAGAAAATAGATTTCACGGGGCTTCTTGAAAAGATAGATAAAATATCCGGGCTTGAAAGAATAAGGTTTATGACTTCTCATCCCAAAGATATTTCGGACAGGCTGATAAGAGCGGTCGAGGCGCTTGATAAGGTGTGTGAAAGTATACATTTTCCTTTGCAATCAGGTTCTGATAAGATACTAAAACTGATGAACAGGGGTTACACTTACGCGGATTACCTGAAAATTGTTGATAAACTCAGGAAAAATGTTAAGGATATTGCAGTCAGCACTGATATAATCGTGGGTTTTCCGGGTGAGACCGAACAAGATTTCCGGCAAACCGTAAAAGCTTTTAAGGAGATAGAATTTAACAGCTCTTTTATTTTTAAATATTCGCCAAGGAGCGGAACGAAAGCCGCTGAACTGGATGATGATGTCCCTTCTAAAGTCAAGCTTGAGAGAAACAGGGAACTGCTCGATCTCCAGGATGAAATAAGCGTACGGAAGAATAAAAAACTTATCGAAAAAAAACTGGAAGTCCTTATCGAAGGCCCGAGCAGAAAAGATAAAAACATCTCAACGGGAAGGACAAGGCAGAATGTTATAGCCTTATTCGAGCCCGGTAAACACGCTAAAGGCGATGTAGCCGGTTTTGTTCCCGGTTCGGCAAGTTCGTCGGTCCTTCGCGGAAAATTAACGGATAAATGATGTTAAAACATAAATATTTAATTTTTGTCTTCGCTGTATTGTTCCCGGCTGTGGTATCGGCGGGCCCCGCGGATTTTAAAAAGGCGGCAGGCTATTACAGCCGTAAAGAATACCAGAAAGCTTTTGATATCTACGAGGGCGAAGCCAAAGAAGTAAAAGACCATTCCGTCAAATCCGAAATATATTACTGGATGGGGCAGTGCTGTCTGGGAATGCAGAAGGGCGAGAAAGCGAGAATGTTTTTTGAGCTTTCGATGGATATTTACCCGAATTCGGGAATGGCGGTTCTGAGCCAGGCGGGAATAGGAGACTCATATTTTACTGATAAAGATTACCGCAAGGCGCTGAATGTTTACACATGGGTATATAATATGAACCCCAAATGCGAAATCAGTTCGACACTGCTGTTTATGATATCGGAATGCTTTAGAAACCTCGGAGAAAAATCGAATGCCGAGGCCTATGTAAAAATGCTGAAAAAAAATTATCCCAAAAGCCCGGAAGCAATGATAGCCAGATGACGGAAGATAACAACCTGACGCCGATGATGCAGCAATACAGGAAGATCAAAAAGGATCATCCCGATTGTATCCTTTTTTTCAGGCTCGGTGATTTTTATGAGATGTTTTATGACGACGCCAAGACGGCTTCAAAAGCTATCAATCTGGCGTTGACCGCGCGCCACAGCGTGCCGATGTGCGGTATTCCCTATCATGCCGCGGAGTCATATATAGCAAAACTTATCAGGCAGGGGTTTAAAGTCGCCATATGCGAGCAGATGGAAGACCCGTCGAAGGCGAAAGGTATCGTCAAAAGGGAAGTCGTAAAAGTCATTACTCCCGGAACAGCGCTCAACGCGTCGGTGCTTGATGAGAAAAGCAATAATTACCTTGCCGCTTTATGCAGAGCCGGCGGAGTTTGGGGGGTGTCTTTTCTTGATGTCAGCACGGGGGAGCTTCTGGCGACCGAGTTTTCCTATATCGAAGATGTAATCAACGAACTTGAAAAAATAAAACCTTCGGAGCTTATTATCAGCGATAAACTCGCCGACGATGAAGAATATTCGAGAGTGAGAAAGAAAATGAATATCTCCGAAGCCGTCCTTGAAGACTGGCTTTTTGATTATTCCTCCGCTTATTCCGCGATAGCCGACCTGCTTGAAGTGAAGTCGCTTGACGGTTTCGGCGCGAAGGGGATGTTTCCCGCCATATCTTCCGCGGGGGCGGCTATCCATTACGCGCAGGATAAGCTCAAAGAACAGCTTAACCACATTAAGACATTCAGGCTGTACGCGTCGTCCGAGTTTATGATGATAGATACGGCGACGCAGAGAAACCTTGAATTGCTGGAAAATTCAAGGGGAGAAAAAAAGAGCACCCTTTTTGCCGTGCTTGACAGGACGGCCACTTCAATGGGTTCAAGACTGCTTTCGCAGTGGATAAAACAGCCCCTTGTGAGGATAGACGATATCCTCAACCGCCAGAATTCCATCACGGAGTTTATTTCTAACCTGAGCGTTACAAGAAAAATCGCAGACAGCCTGAAAAAGATGACAGATGTTGAAAGGACGCTCGGCAGGATAAGCTGCGGTTATGCCAACGGGAGAGACCTTATCTCCCTCAGAAACGCGTTGCTTCTTCTTCCGGGAATAAAAGAAGACCTGAAGATTTATTCTTCCGTTCTTGCCGAAGGGGCGAAGAATGATATATCTGATTTTGATGATATCACCGGATTAATAGAGGGATCAATTGAAGACGCGCCTCCCGTATCCGTAAAAGACGGGGGAATGATTAAAAAAGGGTATAATGCCGAACTTGACGCCCTGAAGGAGATAACGGCTTCAGGAAAAGACTGGCTGAAGAAACTCCAGGAAGAGGAAATTAAAAAGACAGGGATCAAAAGCCTGAAAGTCAGGTATAACAAAGTGTTCGGATATTATATCGAAATCACTAAATCGAACCTGGATATGGCGCCGGAAAATTATATAAGGAAGCAGACGCTTGTTAACAGCGAGCGCTTTATTACGCCGGAACTTAAGGAGCACGAGACAAAGGTCCTCAACGCGCAGGATAAGATGAAGGAACTTGAATACAGCCTGTTTCTCGGGATAAAAGATAAAATCGTGAATGAAGCGGCCAGGATAAAAAAAGCTTCATCCGCTGTCGCTTTGCTTGATTTGCTCTCTTCAATGGCTCTGCTTGCCGTGGAGAACAATTACACGTGCCCGGCAATAAACGAAGACGATATTATAGAAATCAAAGCGGGGAGGCATCCCGTTCTCGAGAATATCCTTATAGGGGAAAAGTTCATACCCAACGATGTTTATCTGGATAATTCCGAGAACCAGGTGCTTATAATAACCGGGCCTAACATGGCGGGAAAATCAACGTATATAAGGCAGACCGCGCTTGTAGTGCTTATGGCGCAGATGGGAATTTATATACCCGCCGACAGGGCCGTGATAGGCACGACAGACAGGATATTTACAAGGGTCGGCGCGTCGGATGAATTATCGAAAGGCCAATCCACTTTTATGGTCGAGATGATAGAAACGGCAAATATACTTAACAATGCGACGTCAAAAAGCCTTGTTATCCTGGATGAAATAGGTAGGGGAACAAGCACGTTCGACGGCATAAGCATAGCGTGGGCGGTTGCCGAGTTCCTGCATAATTCCCGGAAAGCGCATGCCAAAACACTGTTTGCCACGCATTACCACGAATTGACGGAACTTGAAGAGCTTCTGCCGGGAATCAAAAATTACAATATAGCCGTGAAGGAATGGAATGACGAAATCCATTTCGTAAGGAAAATAGTCAGGGGCGGGACCGATAAAAGTTACGGGATACATGTCGCGCGGCTTGCCGGGCTTCCGCGGCAGGTAATCAGCAGGGCAAAGGAAATACTCGAGGTGCTTGAGGAAAATGCCAGGGAAAATATTACCATCCAGAAGTCCAGGGCAGGGAAGGTTACTGACGCGGGACAGATGAACCTTTTCCTTGGAGGCAAGCATCCGGTGGAGGAAGAGCTTGAAAAAATAGATATAGAGAATATGACCCCCATACAGGGGCTTTTGAAACTGAAGGAACTTAAAGAAAAGTTTAATGATACAGATACTCAATAACCCGGTAACTTACTAACTCAGTAATTATATTTATTATGGGCAAGATACGGATTTTATCAGATAGTGTCATAAATAAAATAGCCGCCGGCGAGGTTGTCGAAAGGCCGGCTTCTGTTTTAAAGGAACTTATCGAGAACGCTATTGACGCGGGTTCAAAAAGGATAGAAGCGGAGATAACCGCCGGCGGCAAATCATCCATTCTTATAAAAGATGACGGCGAAGGAATGGACAGGGATGACCTTATACTTGCCGTTGAGCGCCACGCGACAAGTAAAATAAAAGATTTTGCCGATATAGACAGATTAAAATCACTCGGGTTCAGGGGTGAGGCCCTTTCCAGCATTTCCGCCGTATCAAAAACGGAGATAATATCCATGCGGCGCGGCAAGAGCGAAGGCGACAGGATGTTTGTTGACGGCGGGAAAATAAAATTTGTGGAAAAAACAGGAGCTTCGCGCGGGACAACGGTCAGGATCCGGGATTTATTTTTCAATGTTCCCGCCAGGAAAAAGTTTTTAAAAAGCACCGCGACGGAAGAATACTGGTGCGACAGGATAATGGCTGAATACGCGCTTTCGCGCAGGGATGTCTTTTTCAAATACACTAAAGACGGCAAGCCGGCGTTTGTTTTTTCGGAAAAAGATTCACTGGAGCATATCGCATCAAGACTTATATCCGGAGAATTCGCGAAGGAATATGCGGCAATAGATTTTTCAGCCGGCAGTATTTCCGTTAAAGGCATGGCAGGCAGGCCGTCGTTAAACCGTTCGGACAGAAGCCAGCAATTCTTTTTTGTCAACGGCAGGCCGGTCAAAAGCAACGTTCTTTCCTATGCCCTGGCCGAATCCTACAGGAATTCGATGGGTAAAGACCGCTATCCCGTGTGTTTATTGATGATAGAACTGGAGCCGTCCGCTTTCGATGTGAATGTCCACCCGTCCAAGAGAGAGATAAAATTCAAAGATGAGAAAAGCATAAGGTCTTTGGTATCGGAAGCTGTTTCCGTGGTTTTTGAAGATAAAATCAGGGAAGGCATTCCGTCATATCAAAAGCGGCGGCCTTCTTCCGAAGCGGCGGATATCCCGCATGTAAAAGAAAAACAGGAAGAATTTGCTGTTTCCTCGGCAAGGGAAATGCCCGGATACAGGTTAATCGGACAGTTCGATAACACGTATATAATAATAGAAGAGAACAGCGAGCTTTTTCTTATAGACCAGCACGCCGCGCAGGAAAGGATTAATTACGAGAAACTGCTCGGTTCTCTTGAAGGGGATAAGCCTTCTGTCCAGTTTCTTTTAAGCCCGGTGATACTTGAGCTGCAAAAAGCCCAGTTCGAGAAAATATCGGAGATAAAAGGAGAACTTACATCAATGGGTTTTGAGATAGAACCGTTCGGGCAGGAAGCTTACAGGATAGAGGGGATGCCTTCATTCCTTCCCGCGTTCGATATCGAAATCGTGTTTAAGGATTTAGCGGATATGATGGTAAGAGAAAAATACAGGGATATGAAAGAGAGAACCGAAAAAATGGCGAAGATGTTTGCCTGCAGGCGGTCCGTCAAAGCTGGAGATAAGCTTGATGCGCTCGGTATGAAAAGCATACTGGACGGATTATCGAAGACGGAATATCCCGACACCTGTCCCCATGGCAGGCCCGTTAAAGTGAGGATAGAAAAAGATATGATACAAAAATGGTTTAAAAGAGATTATAAAGATTAAAAACAGTAAAAATTTTCCCATTATATTTATTGTCGGGCCTACCGCCGCGGGCAAGACCGGAATTGCCGTTAAACTTGCCGAAAAAATAGACGCTGAGGTGATTTCGGCAGACTCTATGCAGGTGTATAAATGCCTTAATATAGGGACAGCAAAGCCGTCTTCCGCCGAATTAGGAAAAATAAAATACCACCTTATAAATATTAAAAGCATTAATGAAGAATATAACGCCGGAATTTTTGTCGAGAGCGCTTTAAAATGCATAAAAGAGATATTGGCGAAAAAGAAGAATGTTATCGTCGCGGGAGGGACAGGACTATATGCGAGAGGCCTGCTCTACGGGCTGAAAGAAACCTGTCCCGGAGATAAGGATTTCAGGGGCAAAGCGGAGTTGAAAGACACAAAAGAACTTTATAAAGAGTTAAAGTCAACTGACCCCGAAGCGGCGCAATCGATCGGGCCCCATAACAGGAGAAGGATTATCCGCGCTTTGGAAGTCTATTATGTTTCCGGAAAGAAATTTTCGGAAAACGGGAACTGGGATACCGCAAAAAGACCCGAGATATTCGGAAGAAGATGCGTTGTATTCGGGCTTGATATGGACAGAGCCGGGCTTTACAGGAGGATCGAAGAACGGGTCGACAGAATGGTTAAAGCCGGTTTGGCTGAAGAGGCCGAAAAAGTTATTAAATCCCCTGATTTTAAAGATTCCACCGCTGTGCAGGCGATAGGTTACAAAGAATTTATCCCTTGTTTTGAAGGAAGTGTTACACTGGATGAGGCGATTGAAGCGCTTAAAAAGAATACGAGGAATTTCGCGAAGAGGCAGATGACATGGTTCAGGAAGGAAAAATGGGTGAACTGGATAAAGGTTGATGATATGACGGCGGCGGAGGTTGCGGAGAAAATTGAAAACTGTATTAAAATCAGAACATAGTAACCACAGATGACACAGATTACACAGATAAAAAATATATAAACACTTTAAAATAGTAACCACAGATGACACAGATTACACAGATAAAAAATATATAAACACTTTAAAATAGTAACCACAGATGACGCAGATTACACAGATAAAAAAAGATATAAACACTATTAAAAATAGCAACCATAGATAATCACAGATAGATAAAAATAGTTTAAAAGCACATAAGTATATAAGACAAGTGAGCAAAAGAAATATTAACCGGGGAAAGTATAAAAAGGAATAATAAATGTATATAGACAGCAAGACAAAAAACGCAGTATTAGATAATGAATTTATATACAAGAATGAAGCATATAAAATTCTTGGCGCTTGTTTTGAGGTATATAATGAACTTGGAACTGGTTTTCTTGAGGCGATATATCAAGAATGTTTGAGAATAGAGTTTTCTAAAAGAAAAGTTCCATTTATAGAAAAACCGTCATTGACAGTGAAGTATAAGGGAGAACAGTTAAAGCAGAAATATGAACCTGATTTTATATGTTTTGACGAAGTTATTGTTGAGATAAAGGCGGTAAAATCTATAGCAGAAGAACATAAAGCGCAAATACACAATTATTTAAAGGTAACAGGTAAACGTTTAGGTTTTTTAATTAACTTTGGCAGCTATCCCGGAATAGAATATCAGAGAATTATTAGATGATTTAATAAAAGTTTTATCTGTGTGTATCTGTGTTATCTGTGGTTAAAAGTAAGTGTTTTGATAGTTAATAGGGTTTGTAATATTGAAAAAGATTGTAGATCTCAGCAAAGAGAAAATAAAAGAGATAGTCGTGACAGTGGGCATGCAGTACGGGCCCTCAGACAAATGGCATGTCAGGGATTCCCTTGCAGAACTTAAACAGCTGGCATATACCGCCGGCGGAACCGTTATAAAAGAATTTACCACGGTGAGAAATGCCCCGACGCCCGCTCATTTTGTCGGCAAAGGTAAACTCGAGGAAATCCGGGTGTTTTGCGAAGGCGCGGGTGTGACGACGGTTGTTTTTGATGACGACCTTTCGCCTGCCCAGAAAAAGAACCTGACAGAAGAGCTCAAGACAAAGGTATTGGACAGGACCGAACTTATACTTGATATATTCGCTCTTCACGCCGTCACGGCCGAAGGAAAACTTCAGATAGAAAAGGCCCAGCTTGAATACCTTCTTCCAAGGTTGAGAAGGGCGTGGACCCATCTTTCGAGGCAGGAAGGCGGGATAGGGATGAGAGGTCCCGGGGAAAGACAGCTTGAAGTCGACAGGAGGCGGGTTAAAGAGAGGATATATCATTTAGACGCCAAACTTAAGGAACTGAGGGAAGCGCGGGGTTTGAGAAGAAAAAAACGCCAGGCTGTCCCTGTCACTGTCATATCCATAATAGGTTATACCAACGCGGGCAAGTCAACATTACTCAACTCCCTGACCGGCGCCGGAGTCCTTGTCGAAGATAAATTGTTCGCTACACTTGATACCACAACAAGGATGTATTTTCTTCCGTCGGGCCAGAAGGTGCTTTTGACCGATACCGTCGGTTTCCTGAACAAGCTTCCGCACGGCCTTATCGAATCTTTTAAAGCGACGCTTGAGGAAGTCACCGAGTCGGACCTGTTGCTTTATATCCTTGATTCGAGCCGTGAAGATGCGCTCGAACAGGATAAAGCCGTTAAAGAAGTGCTCAAAGAACTTAAAGCCGACGGCAAGCCCGCAATAAAAGTTTTCAATAAATGCGATATCGAAACATCCGCGGGTAATATCGCCGGGCTTAAGAGGTTTTATCCCGACGGGATAGAAATATCGGCCCTTAAGAAACAGGGTTTTGAAAAACTTAACGATAAAATCCAGTCAGAGATAGACAAAATCCTTGTAACGCAGGAATACAGGATACCCGTCAGGGATTATCATCTTGTAAACAGGTTTTATGAAATGGGAAATGTAAAGAAGGTCGAATACAAGGATGATGAAATAGTGATTATCGCCGAAACGCCGGCAAGGTTGTCGGCTGAAATGAAGAGATATAGAAGATAGGTTAAGGTTGAGGTTAAGGTTGAGGTTAAGGGGGGAGAGATTAAGGGATAAATTTTTCGGGGACGCTTGAAAGCCCGCCGAGCTTTACTGCGCTTGACTTTTTTGCTTGCTCGCCTCTGGCGAGGATGACATAGATAATCACATATAAAAAAGTAAAAAAACATATAAATAGTTTGAAAATAAAAAACTATAAATTCTTAAATTTTTCTTTTGTATTTAATGTCTTCTATCTGTGTAAATCTGAGTTATCTGTGGTTGAAAAATTAAAATGTTCTTGTTTTGAATAAGAAAAGAGAGCTAAAGGAGAATCCTGCGGATGTCGCGCAATCTGAAATCCTGTGTTTTTTATTCTTTAGCATTGATATGCGTGTTCTTGCGCGCTGATGTTTTCGCGGTTCCGGCCGAAGCGCAAAAAGGCGACTGGAAATATATAGTCATACACCACAGCGCTACCGCTACAGGAAACGCTGCTATATTCGACAAATCCCATAAGAGAAGAGGGATGAAGAACGGGCTTGCTTACCATTTTGTGATAGATAACGGGACAAGCGGAAAAAGGAACGGACAGATAGAAACCGGTTCAAGATGGAAACGCCAGATAGAAGGAGGGCACGTAAGGCAAAGATGGCTTAATATCCAGGGGATAGGGATATGCATAGTCGGCAACCTTAATGAAAAAAGCATGACGGAAAAACAGTACTGGTCACTGGTATGGCTGACAAAAGATCTCATGAAAAAGTATAATATCCCTCAGAATAAGGTTCTTTTTCACGGAAAAATCAAAGGGGAATCCACCGAATGCCCCGGAAAGAAATTCCCTTACGCCAGGTTCCAAAAAGATATAAATATCAGCAATAATACAAATTCAAACAGCAGGAATCCTAAAAAAACAAAAAATTCAAAAAATACAAGAAGAACGGCAAAATAAAAAGTGTTGATTTTATCCGTTCCGTTTGGTATAAAAAATTCGGATTATAAACTGTTTTCAGATAAAAACTCAAAATTAAACTACCGGCTTTAAAACGCCTTCCATGATAGGGGGAGTAAATGTTTCTGGATTCTATTTTCGGTCTTTTCTCAAGCGATATAGGTATTGACCTGGGAACAGCCAACACACTGGTTTATGTCAAAGGCAGGGGAATTGTACTGTGCGAGCCGTCCGTTGTTGCCATACAGGAAGGCACGACAAATGTCCTGGCGGTCGGAGAAGAAGCAAAAAGGATGTTGGGAAGGACTCCGGGAAATATTGTAGCCGTCAGGCCGATGAAAGACGGCGTGATATTCGATTTTGAAATAACTGAAAACATGCTGCGTTATTTTATCCAGAAGGTCCATAACAGGAAAGCGCTTGTCAGGCCGAGAATAGTGATAGCTGTCCCTTCGGGTATTACCGAGGTTGAAAAAAGAGCCGTTATTGAGTCATCCGAGCATGCCGGAGCAAGAAAGGTTTTCCTTATCGAAGAACCTATGGCGGCGGCTATCGGAGTGGGACTTCCTGTCCAGGAACCGGCCGGCAATATGATAGTTGATATCGGCGGCGGCACGACGGAAGTGGCTATTATCTCTCTTGCGGGTATAGTGTTTTCAAGAAGCATAAGGACCGGCGGCGATGAAATGGATGAAGCCGTAATAAAATATATGAACCGCCAGTATAATCTTCTCATCGGTAAAAATACCGCTGAAAATATAAAAATAAAAATCGGCTCCGCGTACAAGCTGGATGAAGAAGTGTCGATGGAAGTCAAAGGAAGAGACCAGATAGCGGGACTTCCGAAAACATTGACCGTCCGTTCCGAAGAAATAAGGGAAGCTCTTATGCAGCCGGTTAACACGATAATCGAAGTTGTAAGGACTTCACTCGAAAGATGTCCTCCGGAACTTGCGGCCGATCTTGTTGACAGGGGTATAGTTATCGCGGGCGGAGGAGCGTTAATGAGAGGCCTTGATAAACTTCTTGCCGAAGAAACAGGGCTTCCTATACATGTTGCCGATGACCCGTTGTCTGCGATTGCCCTTGGAGCAGGCAAGGTCCTTGACGAACTGAAATTCCTTGAAAAAATTCAGGTGCGGAGAAAGCGCGGAACGTAGGTAGACTTTAAATGTTATGGCGGAAAAGGGCTTTTGTACTATCAATTATTCTCGCTTTGTTTTTTATACTTGCCTTCAGCCCGTTTTCAGGCTCTGTTAAGAATTTTTGTGTTAATCTCGTCCATCCTTTCTTTAATATTACGGAAAGTATCAGGAACAATATTTCGTCCTTGTCCGATTTTGCGAGACTGAGGTCCATAATCGCGGAAAACGAAAGGTTGAAAGAGGAAAATAACCTCTTAAAAATAAATATCCTTGAATCCAGGGAAGCCGCAATCGAAAACACCCAGCTCAGAAAACTTCTTGAATTTAAAAGAAGAGTTCCGTTCCAGACCATACCCGCCGAGGTAATCGGCAGCGATATTTCAAACTGGAACAAGACAATCCTCATAAACAAAGGTTCAAAGGACGGTATCAGGGGCAATATGGTTGTTGTATCCGGAGCCGGGCTTGTCGGAAACGTTATAGAAGTACATGAGGATATTTCCCGTGTCCTGCTTATTAATGATGTTAAAAGTAAATGCAGCGCTATGATACAGGAGACAAGGGATATGGGCATGGTATCCGGTGACGGGGCCGGAGGGCTTAAAATGTCTTATATATCCAGGAACTCCGGAGTTGAGAAAGATAATATCGTTGTTACTTCGGGAATGGGCGGAATTTACCAGAAAGGGCTTCTTATAGGCTCCATAATCAGCATTTATACGGAAGAAGATGAACTGAATAAATTCGCGAAGGTGAAACCCGAGGTGGATTTTAACAGGATAGAAAATGTGCTGATTATAGTAAAATAGTTAAAAAGCGGGATCTTAATGTTAAAAATAAAATTCATAATTATCATTCTTATCATGTTGGTCATCGAAGTTGCTTTTTTAAGCCCGACAAGGATAATGGGAGTGAAACCCGATTTAATGCTGATAATTACATGTTACGCAGCGCTGTTGTTCGGATTCGGGCCAGGGTGTTTTGTGGCTTTTATATCCGGTTTCCTGAGTGATTGTTTTTCAGGCGGTTCCATGGGAAGCATGATGATTGCGTCTCTTATCAGCGTTTTTGTCATTACTTTCATAAGGAAACATCTGTATAAGGAGCATTTGACGACAAAGTTTACCGTGATATGGCTTTGTTCGTATATATTCGCGTATGTGTCGGTGAATTTTACCAATATTATGCATGACATCGGAAAAGTCAGAATGCTGAATATAGAGTTCAGCGCGTTCGCGTTTGTTAACCTTGCTTTCTGCTGTATCTTAATTCCTCTGCTCGACTTTATCTTCAAAAAAGAGGTCCGCTACAAATGATCGGTCCGGGCCTGTTAAATGAAATGCATCCCAGGCTGAGGATTATTGCTGTTTTAGGTTTAATCCTCGCACTTGTGCTGATGATTAAACTTTTTATTATACAGGTTGTGGATTATCCGAAATACAGTGAATATTCAGCGAATAACAGGATCCGCATCATAAGGACAATGCCTCTCCGCGGAAATATCTATGACAGAAACGGCAGGCTTCTTGCCGACAACAGGCCTTCGTATAATGTCTGTCTGGTTGAAGAAGATATTAAAGATAAGGATAAAACCATGTATTTCCTTGAACAGGCTCTCGGGCTTGACAAAGATTATGTCCGGAAGAAACTCAAGGAATACAGGTGGCGGCCCTATACTCCCGTTGTGATTAAAAGGGATATACAGGAAAAAGAAGTTGCGCAAATAGAGGAAAACCGGCTTGACCTGCCCGGTGTCATCGTAGAAAGGATCCCCGCGAGAAATTATGTTTATAGCAATGCGGGAAGTTCGCTTATAGGTTATGTCGGAAAGATAAGCAGGGATGAGTATGAGAGAAATAAAGACAAAGGATATTCCGCGGATGATATGACCGGTATTACGGGGCTTGAAAAAGAATATGAGCGTTATCTGAGAGGCGAAAAAGGCGGTATGCAGGTGCAGGTTGACAGCCGGGGTTACAGGGATAAGATATTGAAATCACATCCTTCCTCTAGAGGATATGACATATACACCAGTATAGATATAGACCTTCAGAAAGATGTTGAAAATATTATGTCCGGCGTTAAAGGAGCAGCAATCGCCCTGGATCCGAGGAATGGAGAGGTGCTTGCGCTGTCGTCAAAACCCGATTTTGACCCGAACGTTTTTTCGGGTTTTGTAGAGCAGGAAGAAATCGACCTGATAATTAAAAGTAAAGACCTTCCTCTCCTGAACAGGGCGATAGGCGGCATGTATCCTCCCGGTTCTGTATTTAAAGTGGTTATCGCCCTGGCGTCCCTTGACAGGCCTGATTTTTCCGCAAACACAAAACATCATTGCCCGGGCAGTTTCAGTTTTGGGGACAGGGTGTTTAATTGCTGGGAAAAAAGAGGGCATGGTTATGTCGACCTGACGGATGCCATAAAATATTCGTGCAATATTTATTTTTATAATGAGGGGTTGAATTGCGGGGTCGATAGGATAATTGAAACAGCTGAAAATTACGGCTATGGGCAGAAAACAGGCATAGACATTTACGGCGAAGTGTCACCCGATCTTCCGGGCGCGGAATGGAAAAAGGAAAAATTCGGGCAAAACTGGTACAGCGGGGATACGGTTAACCTGTCAATAGGGCAGGGATATATTTTAACAACTCCCCTGCAATCCGCGGTTTTTTTATCCGCGGTCGCAAACGGAGGTAAAGTGTACAGGCCCAGAGTGGCTCTTTCCGTGGTAAAACATAATACGGGCGATAAGATCAAAGAGTTTTTGCCGTTTGAAAAGTCCGCGTTCCCGATAAGCGAAAAAAAACATAAGATGATAAAGGATTCCATGTGGAGGGTGGTTAACGAGACGCATGGAACGGGAACGGCGGCTGCGGCGCCGGGTTTCGATGTCTGCGGAAAAACGGGGACTGCCCAGGCAGGCAGCGGAACGCACGCGTGGTTCGGAGGGTTTGCCCCGAGGGATAACCCGGAAATTGTTGTTGTAGTGCTTATTGAAGGCGGAGAATCAGGCGGCCATTCGGCGGCTCCTCTTGCCGGACGTATTTTTAAGTCATATTATGAGAGATATAAGAAAAAATAATGTGATTTTTTTCCTGAAAAACAGACTAATTACTTGAAAAAAATATCTTTATAGCGTAATATTTAATAGTCTATTGTTAAGGTTACCATTTTTAGGCCGCATCTGATTGGAGGAACAATTGAAAAAAATTCTGATAGTTGATGACCAGCCCGAAGTAAGGGAGTTAGTCACCATCACCCTAAAAAATGAAAACTATAAAATCCTGGAAGCCAGCGAAGGGAAAGAATCCATAAATATCATCAAAAAAGAAAAACCCGATGTAATCCTTCTTGATATTATGCTGCCGGGAGAGATTGACGGTTTTGAAGTATGCCGCCGGATAAGAGAAGACAAAGAATTCAAAAATATTTTTATTGTTATGCTTAGTTCCCAGGGCTCCGAGGAAGATATCGAAAAGGGCAAGCAATTTGGAGCCGATGATTATTTTGTCAAGCCGTTCAGCCCGCTTCAGCTAATAAAGAAAGTCGAAGACCTGCTGGGCAGCTGAGCCTTAAAAAGACGTTTTTTTGTGGTATAATTTAATAGGGATATAACTGTTTTCGGTTCATTTGGAAAGTTGGGGGGATTTTCCGGTGTAAACTGGAGGATAACCAGCAGTGTGGAGTTGTGTATGACAAAGAAAAACAATAACACGGCGCCCGGAAAAATTACAGGTGATGTACATACAAAATTGATCGAAAGTTATGATAATCTTAAGTCCGAGATAAGCAGAAGCTACGACCAGGCCAAGATATACGCCAGAGAATTGAACGACGCCCTTAAAGCAATGAAAACAGGCGATGATGAGCTGAAAAAGGCGCGTTCAATGATGGAGAGAATAAGGCAGCAGAGCCTTATATATGCAAAAGAACTCCAGTTAGCCCACCAGCAGATAGAGAAAAGCTCGTTAAACACACTTGAAGTGCTCGCTGAAGCGTTGGATGCCAGGGACCATTATACAAGCGGCCATTCAAAAAGAGTCACGGATTTTTCCGTTCAGATAGCTGAAATCATGAAACTTCCGCATAAGGAAATTGAAGTCATAAAACAGGCCGGGCTGTTACATGATATAGGAAAGATAGGTATAAGAGATGAAATTCTTCTCAAGCCGGGCAAATTAACAAAGGATGAATACGAGCTTATCAAACAGCATCCTTTAAAGGGTTATAAAATGTTGAAAGGCCTTTCGTTTCTTGAAAACGCGCTTGACTGCATCCTTTATCATCATGAGGAATTTAACGGCACAGGATACCCTGAAGGGCTGAAAGGCGAAGACATTCCCATCGGCGCCAGGATAATTCATGTCGCCGATACGGTTGACGCTATGACCACAGAAAGGCCTTACCGTAAAGCGCTGACTCTGGAAACGGCGATCGATGAACTCAGAAAATTCAAAGGCGTCCTTTTTGACCCCTTCGTTGTCGAGGCTTTCCTGATAATTCAGAAAGTTTTGTAGAGTGATTTCCTTAATCCAAACAGCAAAAAAGAGAGAATATATTTGAACCACAGATAGCACAGATTTACACAGATAGGGAAAAGCATTAAATAATCAAAGAATAGAAACAGCAAAAAAGAGAGAATATATTTGAACCACAGATAGCACAGATTTACACAGATAGGGAAAAGCATTAAATAATCAAAGAATAGAAACAGCAAAAAAGATAACTGTAAATGAACATAAATAAAAAAGTAAAAAACATAGGGTTAGACAGTGAGTTTATATATAAAGATGAAGCCTATAAAATCCTTGGAGCTTGTTTTGATGTATATAATGAAATCGGCAACGGTTTTCTTGAAGCTGTGTATCAAGAATGTTTAAAAATAGAATTTCATAACTTTAATATCCCATTTATTGAAAAACCTTTATTAACGATAGAATATAAAGGAGATAAACTAAATCAGAAATATGAACCGGATTTCATATGTTTTAATGAAATCATAGTTGAAATAAAAGCGGTAAAAGCTATTGCTGAAGAACACAAAGCGCAGATTCATAATTATTTAAAAGCTACAGGTAACCGTTTAGGGTTTTTAATTAACTTTGGTAGTTATCCTAAGATAGAATATCAAAGGATTATTAAATGAATATAAGTTATTAAAGTTTTTTCTGTATTAAAATAGTATTTATCTGTGATTATCTGTGTTATCTGTGGTTAAATTAAGTTTTTTAAAGTTTTATCCCCGCCAAAGGCGGGTAAATATAGCTTAAAAATAATTAGCAGTTTTCTATAAGGCGGCTGGGAGTTTAATGCAGAAATTCCATGTGTACAGGCACGGTGATTTTTTGGTTTCTTTCTCTGTGTTTGCGCTCATTGCCCTGGGACTTCTGTTTATTTACAGCGCTTCTTACCATCCCGACGGTCCTGTATCCGTATTTGCGACAAGGCAGTTAATGTGGGCGGGAATAGGCCTGTGCCTTTGCCTCGCGGTATGGAAAATCGATTATAAACATTTTGTGTCATCGGCGTATTTGCTTTTCGCGGTGAATATCATACTTCTTTTAAGCGTGCTTTTTTTCGGTTCAAAAACGCTTGGCGCGCAAAGATGGCTGAGATTCGGGTTTTTCAGGCTTCAGCCGTCCGAATTTTTCAAAATCACAATGATACTTTTTCTCGCGAAATATTATGCCGGACTTCCCAATTACAGGAAAGGGTATCTTTACTGCATAATAATCCCTTTTCTGTTTATCGGTCCGGCTATCGTGCTGATAATGAAGCAGCCCGACCTCGGAACGGCCCTGGTGCTGATACCGGTCTTTTTTGCCCTGGCTTATATCGCAGGCACAAGGCCTGTCGATATTTTATATACTATTATTGCCGGCGTGTTATGCGCTGTCCCCGGTTATTTTTTGCTTAAACCCTATCAGCAGGAGAGGATAAAAGTATTCCTGAATCCTGAGCATGACCCTTTAGGGGTGGGCTACCAGTCTATACAATCGAAAATAGCGGTTGGTTCGGGCGGCATTCTGGGGAAAGGCTGGCTTAAAGGGACCCAGACACAACTGGATTTTCTTCCCGAACGCCATACTGATTTCATTTTTTCCGTTATCGGGGAGGAATGGGGTTTTCTCGGCACTATACTTGTCATATTCCTTTTTGCCGTGCTTGTTATTCTGGCTTTTAAAATAGCGAATGAGTCGAGAGATGAAAAAGGGAGGCTTGCGGCCGGCGGGTTAGGCGCGCTGTTTCTGGTGCATTTGTTTATCAATGCCGGGATGACCATAGGCATAATGCCGATAACAGGGCTTCCTTTGCCGTTTGTAAGTTATGGAGGGTCATCTCTTATAACCATGCTTGTGGCCGTAGGTCTTCTGCAATCCATTTACTCAAGAAGATTTATGTTTTGATGTTACTATTTGGTAACAATGTTGATAAATTGTAACAATATGGTATATTTAATATAGGTAGTTTAAGTTCAGAATTCAGTTGGCATAAATATTGCTCTATTTATAATGTGGAAAAGGAGTAAAAGGTATGAAAAAAATCGTTTGTGCCGTTATTTTAACAATTATGTTTGTTCTTCCGGGTGTTTCTTACGCAAAAACAAAGAGCCCCGATGATTGCTTCAGGGATTATCTTTCCGCTTTAAAACTTAATAAAGAAAAGACTGTAGAAAAGTATACATATGGCTCTTCAAAAGAAGATATTGAAGAACAAAAAAGAGATTATGCCAAGTTTTTAAAAAATCAGGGAATGCCAAACGAAGACATTCTCCGTGAATTGAAAAAAATGGAAGAAATTGCCCAAAATGCCCAGTCCCAGACAAGACTTCAATCCGACGCAGTATGGGCATCTCTTGGAAAAATTGAGTTAAAAAATGAAACAATTGAAGGGACAAACGCTCATCTTTCATATATTGCCGCAGCGACAGGCCTTTGCCAGAGCATGTTTAATGATGATAAAGTATTTTTAGAAGTTGATATGAAAAAATCAGGAAATATCTGGAAAGTTTCCTCTATCAGAGGAATGCCGCTGACAAATTATATTGAAATGAAAAAACAGGAATTAGAGCAGAAGAAAGAAGAAGTGAAATGAGAATCAAAGATGAAAGTTCTCTGATTGGGTTCACGCTTATTGAAATGCTGATGGTGGTTACCGTTATCATTATTCTGGTGGGAATCACAATCCCTTTTTTGAGAGGGGCTGAGCAGGCGGCGATGATAAAAAAAGCTAAAACAGAGGTAAGTAAACTGGAGCTTGCCATAAGCATGTATGAGTCGGATTTCGGGCGGTATCCCAATATAAACGCAGGGCAGAATACAAACTGGCTGATAAGCTGGCTTACGGGTTTTACGCTTAACGGGAGTGTTTTAATGGTGCAAAATTATCTTGGAGCAATGGAAGAGATTTATGAGGCGGAACTTTTCTGGCGCGGCCCTTATATGAAAGTTTCTTCCAATGATCTGGATTCGGCCGGCAATTTGGTGGATCCGTGGGGAAAAAGATACAGCATAGACGCCATTAACCCCGCGAATAATTCGGCTACTGTGGATATATATTCTGCCGGTCCGGATAGAACCGCCGGCAGCGGCGACGATATTGCGAATTATAACAGGTGGTAACGGAGGTTGGTCATGAGAAAGAGATATAACGGGTTTACCCTGATAGAACTTCTGACGGTGATTGCCATAATAGCGATACTTGCGGGCATTTTGATGCCCGTTGTCGGCAGCGCCCAGAAGAAAGCCGCTGAGGTTAAAGCGAAGGCTTTGATAGAAAGTATTGCCGTGGCGATAAAAATGTATGAGATGGATTTCGGCGACTTTCCGCCGGATGATAACCATGCGAGCAGCGCCGCTTATAACCGCGCATCGGAAGCTCTCTATCACAGCCTTACCACCCAGTGGACGGGCGGAACGAACGCCAGTATCACCGCGGGCCCTTATATGGAATTTAAGGGCGATAAGAATAAAAGGATAGGTGTGGCGGACAGAGACGGAGATAACAGGTATGAGATAGTCGACCCGTGGGGAAATGAAATCTGTTATGAATCGAATGATGATAACGGAGCTGGGGGAGACGCTCCTTACCATAACAGGTTTTCGTTTGATATCTTTTCGATGGGTGTGGACGGCACAACCGCGGATTTCAACGGCACTGCCGATTTTACGCCTTCGGCGAATTCGGGAACGCAGACAGGGGATATTAACAACTGGGATGAATAATCAGTCCGGGGAAAAGGACGATGAAAAAGAAAGAATATAATGCATTTACGATGACGGAACTGCTGGTTGTCATAAGTATTATGGTTATTATGATGGCTATGATAGTGCCGTTTGTGAAGACATTCGGAAGCGGGCAGGAGTTGAAAAAATCCGCTGAAAATGTTGCCTCTATGCTTCGCCTTACAAGGCAGATGGCGATAACTATGAACGCCACATACAGGGTTGATGTCAATCTGGCCCAGGATTCAATATATATAAGCGATTCAAACGGCAGTATGTATGAAAAATCCTATGTTCCTCCTGTAAGTGTTGATATTACGAATGCGACTCCTGCGTACGGCGCCGGGGGGAGAATCAGCTTTAATTCAAGAGGAACATGCCAGGCGGGGACCATCAGGGTGACAAGCAGAAGGCAGAATAATTCAGGCGGATATGATTTTTACGAGATAACAACATCGGCTTCTGCGGGAAGAGTGCAGATAAAAGATTTAAATGATACGTAAGGATGATTATGAATAAGAAAAAAATAAGATTAATTGAAGGGTTTACAATAATCGAGACGGTAGCGGCTCTGGCTATTCTGGTTATAGCCGTTGTCAGCATACTGTCTCTCTTCCCGGTCGGCATAGAGGCGAACAAAAGAGCTGATGACCTGACGACTGCCGCCATGCTCGCGCAGTTGAAGATGACGGAGATACTTTATGACAGGCCGCGCTCTATTTTTGCCGATGGAGATACAAGCGCGACCGGCCACGGCCTAGGGCCTTATATATGCTGGAACGGCTCACAGTATGAGAGGATAAGATGGGATATTACGGGCTGGACGGCGGGAGCGGATATTACCGGCGACGGGAGTTCGGACATGCCGTATTATCCTTTTAAGAACCATCCAAAGTTTTACTGGGCGGCTTACCGGTCAATCCTGCATTACAGCCTGTATTACAGGCAGGATCCGACAGGATATAATGGGGCCGACTACGCTGATTCACCTGTAGACGCAGTATACAGGATAGATTTATTTGTGTTCCAGGGCGATAACAAGCCCGGTACATGGACGGAGCTTGATGACAGGGTGCCGGCGTTTTATGTCTTTTCATACTATGTGTCATTGACAAATCCGTTATAAGAAGGTGAATTTTATGAGAAAGAGAAATAATAAAGGATTCACGATTGTAGAGCTTCTGACGGCTATGGGAGTGCTTGCGATAATATTATTCTCTATCGGTGTGATTTTCGGGCAGATAGATAAAGTCTGGCAGGAAACGGCGAAAAGAATGCAGGTCTATCAAAATGCCAGGATTGCCATAGATCTTATGACGGAAGATATTTCAAATGCTATATATCAGGGAGCGCATACAAGTTCATCCCTGAGGAATTTCTCCGGGATTTCCGGCGGAACGGCGCAGGACCCCCTTGATGAGGTAATATTCTGGACTATGAGAAGCGACGGAGCCCATAAAGTGGGATACAGAATAAACAACGGAACGCTTGAAAGGTTATGGGCGGGGACAGCGGGCGACAGCGCGCCTAACTGGTCGAGCGGTTATCCTAATGTTGATGTCATTGCTTATAATGCCGTCAATATGTCGGTATTGTACTGGACGGAAGGCACCGAGACGTGGGACGGTTCCGGCGGGACAGTAGCCGCGGAAGTCCAATGGCCTCCTTCATACGGCGGAAAATTACCCGCCAGAATGCGGGTTGATTTATATATGTTAAATGACGCGGACGCGAAAAAGTTTGCAGGCGATGCCACAGCCCGACGGTCGGCAAGAAAAATATTTTCAACGGAAATAGATTTACCGTTAAGGAAGTGGGACAGATGAAAACCATAATAAAAAACAGGAAACATCACCAGTCAGGCGCGGCGCTGGTAATAACGCTTATGGTGCTGGCGGTGCTGTCTATGATTGCAGTTACATTTTCCGTGACGATGAGGCTGGAAGAAAAGATGGCGGTAAACAACCTTCATCATATGGAAGCAAAGTTTTTTGCCCGTTCGGCTATGGAATACGCGGCGGCGGCCCTGTACAGCGACCTTAAAAACGACCTCACGACATATTACGCAACTCCCTCCAACGGCATAGCGGATGATTTGAATGAAGACTGGGCCGTGATGTTTGCCGATAACGCCACGAGAGGCGGCCCGACCACTAATGATGTCGATCTTGACGGCGACGGGACTGCTGATTCCAGATGGATAGAGATGTGGTCGACCCACGGGACCCAGGGCGGTATTGTAGGCAGGTATGCGGTCCTGGTAAGGGACACAGGCGGTATGATAAATGTGAACACGGCCGGTGATTCGACGCTGGGAAATTTTGCCCAGGGATTTTCTCCCGCCGCAGTCGCGATGGATGACCACTCGGCATTATCATCGGCGCAGGCCCAGAATATCATGGGTTACAGGTATGGCTCAGACAGTTCTCCGGGTTCGAACGGCGTTGATGATGACGGGGACAATGAGATTTTGGAAAATGACGGTATTGATAATGACGGGGACTGGGACCCTTCTACAGATGATGTCGGGACAGGATATCCCAGTGATTCCAATAACGCCAATGAATGGGGCTGGCAGGACGGAAAACCCAGTGTTGTCCATGTAGCCGGAACAGTGTATAGAGAGCCCAATGTGGATGAGGCGAACGAAGGAGTTGACGAGCCTGATGAACAGTTCCTGTGGTACCCTGAAGGCGATGATATTGATTTTGCGTTTCTTGATAATGTCGAAGAGATTTCAGGCATATCTTCGACGGACCTGGATAATATGAGATATGACTATACGGTCTTTTCATATGACAGGAATATAGCGTTCGCGTCGGACGGGGACGGGCTTGACGGCACTGATTCCACATACAGGGATAATTACTGGAGGCCGAAGGCTAACCTTAACTATCCTCTGTGGCGTGAATATACGGCTCTTACCGAACCCACTCAGTCAACAGTTGCCAGGGTTTCATTCAGGGGAAGGGTAAATGATTCCGGGGATTCGCCCGGCGGGCCGACACTGCTCGGAATGATGGAAAAATGGAATACCGATAACCCGGCGAGTAAAATCGGGGGGAGCGACGCCGCTACAAACCAGATAGCGTTAAATATAGAGGACTACATCGATAAAGATATTTTCCCGACAAGAAAAACTCTCGGCGGTACCACGATGGCCGGGGTTGAAGGTCTGCGTATTACAGAAATATTTGCCAATTCGGATCAAGCTTTTGCAGCCTCCAGCGTTGTATCGGGCGGCAGTTGGGTTTCCGGCACATTGGGCGGAAGAAATTGTATGACGCGCGCTGCCGCGGCAGGCGGGACTACATGGTCAAATTATGTATCATTTAATCTTAAGAGAGCCGGCAATTATTATATCTGGATTATGTGTTATGACGATGCCGCTAACAGACAATTCAGGGTAGATATTAACAGGACGTTATCAGGAGCATATCCTTCCGATTATTCGATATGGGGTGTCGGGGTTCATAATGCAGGTTGGAGGGTTGAGTGCCCGGGTGTCATGGTTTGGCTTCCCAAAGGCCCGAATCAGATTAGAGTAAGCAAAGACTGGGGAGCGGCGCCCGCTTATGATACAGCGGCAATACAGTGGATACGGTTTTCGCAGAACGGACAGAGTGATTATATAGAGTTGACCAATTTTTCAAATCAGACTATTGATTTGGTGAAAGATTATGATTATCTTCAGGTGCACAGCACCGATCAGACTGAAACTACGGGTTCCCCGGCGTCTTATTTTTCACTTGCAGGGCTTGCATTGCAGAACCTTTCAGCCGCTATAAGAAAAATCTATCCCGGCGAGCGGATTGTAATCTGCCAGGATATGGACGCGACGACAAAATCGAGGTTCAATGAAACCCCTGCGGATGACTGGGATGATTATATGAACTTTGAAGATGCATGGGGCGACCAGGATAGAAACCTTGACGGGAGTGTGACTGCCTCTGACTTTCTAAATACAAGAACGTGGTTCGGCAGTTTTAGAATGGGGAAAGCGACTGACGGAGCCTGGTGGTTTATGGATTTATCGGGAGGGACAGAAACGAGATGGGGAGCCGACAGAATTCCGGGAACATCCGACGACCCTGCCCCGCCCGCAAATAATACAGGAGAAACTTTCAGGGTCTATGAATGGGATTTGTGTCAGAGATCGGGCGCAGGGAGCAACCCCGGAGTAGCACAGAATATGGGAGAGAATCCCGGTGTGACAAGCGGCGGAAGTATAACGGCGAATGGATGGAACCAGGGTTGTTATGCCTGCGTACGCACAAGAGGAATAGTAAATATAGAAGAATATTCCGATACATGGAGAAAACTGGACAGGGTTAATTTGTATGATTACGGTATTATGTGTGATATGTATTCTGCTTCTGCTACTTTTACGCTTCCCTGGAGCGGACTTACTAATAATACCCCGACGGCAACGGGCGGTATCAGCAATGAGGCTTGGGAGTTGGTAAATCCCATGCTTCCGGATTCGACCCCGTTCAGCTCAAACTGGGCTATCACTAATTATGCTTCTTCCGGTGTCACGGGGACTCCGGGAAAAAGAAATTTCTTCGAACTGGCGCTTTCTAATTCCGCAAAGGGTTATTATATAAATGACGGGCCTGTAGGCAACATTAAGGAACTGGCGCAGGTGTACAGGGCCAGCGGCGCGAATAAACTGAGCAATGCCGATATATTAAAGCTTGCGCAATATGTGACTATCGGCAACGAAATAATAATCCAGGCCGAACAGGCGGAATCCGTGACGCTTGGGGGATGGACGCTTCTTGCCGATGCTTCCGCGGCAGTTTACGGGAAAACTTATACAAATGTTCCGAGTTATCTTGGCGCAAGCTGGTGGTATGATACGCTTGAGCAGGTCAGCCCGTCGGGAACGCCGATATATGTCTGCGCCAACGGAGCGGCTGCGGGGACATGGATATTTAAGAACGGGGTAAACGGTGTGCGGCTTGAAGATGGATTTTATTATCTGATTTTCTACGGCAAATACAAGGATTGGTGGATAGGCCCCGACGGGGTTGACAGCGACCCGTCATATCCCAATATGGGCGGCGGCGATGATGCGTCCGCAAAAGACAGTTATAACAATGATGTAACACTGACCTGGGATACCACGGCATTTAACCTTGATTTGCAGCCCGATAACCGCGGCGTGTATTCGGGTTCAGTAGGTTCCGCGGTTGACCTTACCCCTGTGAAAGTTCAGGACGGCACTTTGACTATCAGCGCGCAGGAGGATACTCCTGCCGGTTACGCGTATTTTGACTATATTGTCCTGATTCCCGCGGGAATAAATATACCCGACATTCCTTCATGGAGAAGCCAGGACAGTATTCCTCGAGCGGGCCGCATGTACGGAAAGATAAATGTAAATACCGCAACGTCAGCTGTCTTGCAGTGCCTGCCGGGCATTACATCCGGAGACGCTTCATCAATCATAAGCAACAGGCCTTATTCCGATCTCAATGATCTTGCCACAAGCTCGGGGCTTACTTTCTCGAAATTCTGCGATATATTACCGCTGGTTACGGTAAACTCCGATGTATTCGAGGTCTTTGCGGTAGGAGAAGTCATAAGAGACGTGGATAAAGACGGTGTTTATAACCCCTCTAACGGTGACAGGATTATCGGCAGGGCAAGGCTGAGAGCCGTTGTCGACAGGGGAACTTTCCCGTTTACTATAAAATACCTGGAATGGGTTGAATAAATATGAAGAAAAAAGGGTATACTTTAATTGAGGTGCTGGTTGTTATAGCCGTTATAGCGATACTCGGTTCGATAATAGTTCCCAGTTACAGGCTTGTACTGGAGAAGGTCAACAGGGCTTCCTGCGCGAATAATTTAAGGCAGTTCGGCATAGTATTCAGGATATATTATTCGGATTACGGGATTTTCCCTCTTGCCGGAACCGCTATGAACAGGGGGCACCGCCTCTTTTATCCGCTGGGGTATATAACAGCCCCTGAACTATACATTTGTCCTTCAGACGGGCTCAGGGACGTCTACACGGGTATTCCTTCGGCGTTTGATGTTACCGACGCGCAGAATAATTATGACAGTTATTTTTCGAGGGTAAACCCCGCTTTTTCCGCATCCCCCGCGCAAATGGACGCTAATGAAAAGGTTGTTATGGCAAAATATTATCCTTCCACCGGAGGCGACGACGGTGTCGCGGGAATGCCGTTCTGTCCCGAACATGAAATAGATTCAAAGAGAGTTCTGATGTATGATGACCCTCTGACCGGCACGGAGGAATATCACGGTAACGGCAGGAATTATCTGTTTGTTGACGGGACGGTTGTTTTCTGGCCCAACAAAAGAGGATGGCCGGACTATGATGGGCTGTGATGCTTCCGCGCGGGGTAACGCGGGACGACGTAGGACGCCTTTGAAACGAAGGACGACGTGAGTCGCGTTGGACGTGAGCCCCCGTTGAGGGCAACGCCCCTCTCACGGGGCGACAACGTCGCTCACGCGAAAAACGTAGGACGAAAAACGTAGGACGTGAAGACGAAGGACGGAAAATGAAAGGTTATACATTAATAGAAATGCTTGTCGTGGTTGTTATCGTGTTTATTTTAATATCCGTAATCATACCCACAACCGTTGTTATCCAGAAAAGAGCCAGCAGTGTTGCCTGTATAGGAAACCTTAAACAGATACACAGCGCTCTTGAGCTCTATACCCTGGACAGCAATTATTTTTACCCCAAAATAAGGTATAACGCGGATGGGGGCAGCAACTACAGATGGGATGTGTTTCTCGTTCGGAAAGGGTATGTCAACGTGAGCAACAAGAATATCGCGGTTGATGCGGCTCCCGGTGAACTTTTCATCTGCCCGTGGCACCTGAAAATGGCTAAAAGGCAGGGCGCCACAATCAAGAGGAGTTACGGGATGAACGCTTCTATGAGGAAAACCGGCGGTGACGGGACATGGGATGCGGCATCGAATGACATACATGTAAAAAAGCAGTGGTGCAGGGTTCCTTACGCGGAAGCGATACTTGCCGCGGAAGCGAACGAAGGGACTGAGATTGCCGATAACTGGGAATCGGTTTATAATGTTAACTGGGGCCATGTCGCGTGGACGAGACATGATCCCCGGGCGAATTATATTTTTATTGACGGACATGTGGAATCGCTGCTTCCGGCGGAGGCGGGGAACTATTTTGAGTGGCAATAGTAGAGATAAGAAAAACGAAGGACGAAAAACGTGGGACGTAAAGCTTATACATTGATGGAGATGCTGGTTGTAATGGCTATAATAACCATTATAGCCGGCCTTGTTTTGCCCGGAATATGGGCGGCAAAAGAACGGGCTCATCAGGCGACATGCATAAATAATTTAAGACAGCTCGGGCTTGCTTTTCAGATGTATATGCAGGAAAACAGGATGTATCTTCCTCCCGAGAATGCCGGTGGTATCGGCTGGGACCAGAAAATGTATCCTTATATACAGGCTGAATGGACTACAAAAAAATCAGAGCTCGTAATGTGCCCTAAGTATATCACCGACCATTATGAATATACCCAGGATCCCGGCGCTCCCTTGATGACGACTTACGGTATGAGCGGCAACTGGGCGCGTAATAAAGGTTTGGCTCCCGTTAGCACTTCTCTCGGTTTTCATAAAGCTTCATACCACAGAAGATGGGAAACCACCATTTTACTCGGGCCTGTAAAAAGGACGGCGCCCGATGCTTCCGAATGGGGAGCATGCATACCGGCTTCTATCGCTCCGAACTGGGATAATGCCGATACGGAACGGCACAGGGCAAACAGGGCAAATTATCTGCTGCTTGACGGCCATGTCCAGTCGTTTACATTACGACAGACACTTGCCGGAAATATGTGGTACGCTAATCAATAGAAAAACTAAGAACCTCTTATAACCACAGATAACACAGATAATCACAGATAAATACTATTTTTAGATTCTATTAAAAAAGCCTTGATAATTTATATGTTTTTTATTTTTCTATCTGTGTGTATCTGAGCAAATCTGTGGTCGCTAATATTTTTATTTGTTTTTTCGGACTTTTTTATTGTGATATGAATTGTTTGATTTTTTTTGCGGCCAGGGGATTGTCCAGGATTGCATCGTTAGTGTGCCCGCCCGAAGTTTCGAAAAATTCTTTCGGCTGTGACGCCGCTTCGAATAATTTTTTTGCCTGGTCAAAGGGAACCGTTGTGTCATCGGCGCTGTGAATTATAAGTTTGGGGCATTTGATATCTTTTACTTTTGATATGTTGTCGAATTTCATCGTTATGAAATATTTCAGCGGTATTTTAGGGAAAGCGACATCGGCCATGTCCGCGATGGACGCGAACGCGCCGAAAGTTATTACAGCGGATACTTTTCTTTTCAGCGCAAGATTGCAGGCCGCGCCTCCGCCCAGGGACTCGCCGTACAAGACAATTCTGCCTTTATCAACATCATTCCTCATGGACAGGTAGTCATATGCGGCTTCGGCGTCAAGATAAAGGCCTTTTTCTCCGGGTATACCCCTGCTTTTGCCATACCCCCTGTAATCGAACAAAAACACGTTAAAGCCCATGGAATGGAGCAGTTTCGCTATGTCTATCCTGTCTGAAATATTACCCGCGTTCCCATGGCAGTAGATTATTGTGGCGAGGGGCTTGTTGGCGGAGATAAACCAGCCGTTCAGCTTTTTGTCGTCAATGGAATAGAAGGTGATATCCTCATATTTTAAGCCGAAATCACTTGGGATATCCGATATCTTTTTATCAGGGTAGAATATGTGTTTCCATTCGAACCAGCGGAAAGAAAAGTAGATTACGCCGGTCAGAACCAGTATTTCTACTATAACATTTATAATTTTCATTGCTTTCAGCCTAAAATATTCTTAAACCACATTTACCCACCTTTGGCGGGGATAAAACTTTAAAAAACTTAATTTGACCACAGATAACACACCTGCCTGCCGGCAGGCAGGGATAATCAGACTTGCCCGCCTTTGGCGGGGATAAATACCATTTTAATACAGAAAAAACTTTAATAACTTATATTCATTTACAGTTATCTTTTTTGCTGTTTCTATTCTTTAATTATTTAATGCTTTTCCCTATCTGTGTAAATCTGTGTTATCTGTGGTTTAAATTCTTTTATTTTTTAATCTTAAGATCAATAAAATGAGGTATCTTACCTCAAATCAAGCTAAATATTAAACTATTTTACCGGAATATGTAAATTAAAAACTGCCGGGTTTCAAATAGTTAGCGTCTATTTATGGCTTGACAGGTCAGAGAATAAGGTGTTATACTTTCCCAAATTAAATTGTAGTTAGATATAGTTAAAACAAAAATGGGCCGGGGTTACCGGTTTTCACATCCGGTGGATAGGTAACGTTTGTTACCGCATATCGATATTGACTTTGTTAAAAGTTAAATTTTTCAATGCTAAAAAGATTAAAAGCGTTTTTTGTTTTTCCGGCGGTTATTATATGTTCTTTCTCTGTTTCGGCTCAGAAGGATTTTGAAATCCGTAAAATATGGGTTGACACTAACCTGCAGCTCGAAGAAATAGGACAGCGTTCAGGCGGGCTTAATTCGGTTACATCTTTGGGCAAAAAGCATTTCTGGGCGGCAATATACGTAAATTACAGAAGCCTTCCCCTGTGGGCTGATGATGTAAAGCTGGTATATTATGTCGCGCTTGGCGCCGGTTCAAAGTCTGAGATTCTTTACGGTGAAGAAAATTATGCGAATGTGGAAAAAGGTATTTCTCATAAAGCTGTAATATATGTTCCGCCGCAGGTTCTGGCAAGGTACGGGGATGTGCAGAAGATTACAGTTGACATATATTACCGGAATAAACTGCAGGATAGCCAGAATTTCAGGTTTGCGGGCGGTAAACAGTGGTGGAAAGAAAAAAAACTGCTTAAAGGGTTGTTAAAAACGAAAAAAGAGAGTCCGTTTGCGCTTGACAATTTCAATGAATATGAACTGGTGCGGGAACAATGAATTTTAATTTAGATTTTTTAAATCCTTATAAGCCTGTTCTGGGGCTTGATATCGGCACAAGCTCGATAAAACTGGTAGAACTCAGAAAAACACCCACAGGAGTAAAGCTTGTCAATTGCGCCATCCATGAATTCGATTTCGATCCCGAAGACAAATCAATAGACCAGACCAACCAGATAATAATTTCCATCCAGAATATGCTGGCTGAAAATAATATCAAACCGTCCCAGGTGGTTATCGCGGTTCCGGGCCAGTCGGTTTTTACAAGATATGTAAAACTGCCCGCCGTAGAAGAAAATAAAATAAACCAGATAATCAGTTACGAAGCCCAGCAGCAGGTGCCTTTCCCTATAGACGAAGTAGTATGGGATTACCAGATAATAGGCGATAAAAACAGCCCCGAATTAAACGTGGTGCTTGTAGCCATAAAAGCCGAAATAATATCCAAATTAATCGAATCCGTTTCCGTGGCAAAACTTGATACCGATATAGTTGATGTGGCGCCGCTGGCGTTATGCAACAGCATAATATTCAATCAGAAACAGACGATTTCCGGCGACTGCACCGGTGTTCTCGAGATAGGGGCCAAAACAACCAATTTTGTTATTATCGAAGGCGATAATGAGTGGACAAGAAGCATTCCCATCGCGGGCAATATGATTACCAAAGAGCTGCAGAAGGAGTTTGCCCTTCCGTATGCCGAAGCGGAGAAATTAAAAAGAACCGAAGGGTTTGTTTTAATGGGGAATGAGGAAAATCTTACGGAAAGGGAAAAAAAGGTCGGTGTGTGCATCGATAGAGTTGTTAAAAGATTGTACGCGGAAATTTCACGTTCGATAGGTTTTTACAGGACCCAGTCGGGCGGTTCGGAAATAAAGAAACTTGTGTTTGCGGGCGGAACCAGCCAATTAAGGAACCTTAAGGATTATTTCGGCAAAAAACTTAATGTTGCAACCGAAATGGTAGAACCTTTCAGCCAGCTTGAAATAGATCCTTTTCTCGGCCTTGAGGAATTAGCTTCTTCAAAACATATGTTTTCCGAAGCGGTAGGGCTTGCTTTAAGGAAAGTCCACAGGTGCGCCATACAGGTTAACCTTGTGCCCAGAAAAATCGCCAGGCAGAGGGAAATCGCCAGAAGAAAAGGTTATATCATTTTATCCGCCGTGGTCATTTATATAATCATGCTTACCTTAACTTTTTATTCGAAGGGTGTAAGCTGGATGATAAGCGCAAGGACAAACCAATACGTGCTTCTTATTGAAGAAATGCAGGGTTTTCGCAAGCAGATAAATGACCAGAAAGACAGAATCGGCAAATATGAGAACCAGTTACAGGTTTACAAGTCGCTGTTTGATGAACGTGTTTTCTGGATAGATCTTATACTTGAACTTGAGAAAATAACACCTGAAAACATCTGGATATCAAAAATGTCTGTCAAAACCGGCGTTGCGGGCGAAGAAGAGAAAAATACTTCGAGGGCAAGAAGAAGCAGGAGAACCCAGAGCGCCGGCGCCGAAGATTCAGAAGGAAAAGAAACGGGGAGGGAAAGAGGAGATGTTCTTGTCTTAACCGGCAATACGACAGGCGTTTTTGATGATGTTAATAAATATTTTAACAAATTGAAAGAATCGGGTTTCTTCATGGATGATGCGGGGACGAGGATCGTGGAAGCCGAAAAACACAGCACAGATATAAGAAAATTCGTCTTTGAGTTAAAATTTTCAAAAAACGGCGAACAGGCGGATAAATGATAGAGATTAAAAAAGATGTCACGCTTTATATAACGCTCGGCGTATTGTGTGTTGTTATGATAGTGTTCCTCTTTATTTTAAAAGGAGCTATTTCCGACAGGTCTGCGAAGGAAGATGAGCTGCAAAAGAAGATTACCGAATATAAAGTGCTTTTAAGGAGCCCGGACAATATTTCCGTTGCCACCGTATCGTTATTGAAGAAGCAGGAAAAACGGCTTAAGGAAATAAGAGACAGGGCGGTAACCCTTCTTTCCAATGGAGCCGATACGGCAAAAGTGGAATTCCTTGAACCTATAAGGTTTAAAGACGCGCTGTTGTCTTACGAAACCAGATTGGTTAACAGGGCAACGGCCAAGGGCGTAGAGCTGCCGAAGAATCTCGGGTTTGAAGAGTATGAAGGCGTCACACTCCCCCAAAAGGAGGACATACCTCTTTTAATGCAGCAAATGGATATAATAGAAGAGGTGGTGAACCTCTTTATCGGAACAAAGGTTAACAAAGTTTCCAAAATCATAAGAAAAGAAACCAAAATGACACAGTGCAGGTTGATAGAAGACCTGTGCGGAGAGCTTAATTTTGAGATTGAAATGGAATGCGCTACGGATTCATTGATTAAATTTATGGCAGGCCTTGAATCCCAGAAATTTTTCCTGATAATTGACGATATGTCCGTAACAGCGGATAAAACCAATAATGTGACCATATATTTAAAAGCGATTAACTTTAACAGGATTAAAGAACAGAATGAAACTACCTGACATATCAAATTTTAATCTGGGGAGTTTATTCAGGTTCAAATTTATTGATAACCTGGTGAAAAATATTGAAAAAGTGGTCTTTTTCTTCCTTGTGATAATGTGGTTTTTTATTTTGATTAATTGTGTATTGAAACTCTTCAGGGAAAATATTAAGACCAGGCCGCTTCAGCCTCTGAAGACGGACCAGGCGGCGGGTGGTGAAATCGGTTTTGGCGGTTATGACCGACTTGTGTCCGATATCGAAACATTGAAGACCAGATATTCTGATATTGATGACAGGATTGCCAGCGATCTTTTCAGCAAGGAAAGTTACAGGAAGGTTGATACCCGGATCACGGCTCCTGAAATAGTAGATACGGATAAGGACGGGATGCCTGACCAGTGGGAGAAGAAATACGGATTGAACCCGAGGAAAGCTTCCGACGCCATTGAAGATATGGATAAAGATACTTATACAAATCTTCAGGAATATCAGGCGGGCACCGACCCGACAAACCCCAGAAGCAATCCCGAAGGATTGGAATACCTGCTGCAGAGATATACTCTGCGTAATATTTCACGCGAAAACGTTTCTCTGTTGTTTATGGGATATACACAGTGGAGCCCGGAGTATCTGGACCTTCAGATTAACTGGCGTGATGTGAGCCTTTTCCCCAGGGTCTGGAGGATAAGCGAAAATCAACCCGACGCGTTTGAAGGGTTCCATTTTACCGAAGATAAATTCAATGAGATAAAAGACAGGTTGAGTGTCGGGAAACCGAGCCTTAACGCGAGCAAAATAAACAAATTCCTGATTATTCCCGAGATAGATTACACTATAGTCCAGGCAATAATAGATTATCGCGATAAAGGAATTATCAAAAATGTATCCGATGTCGCGGATATTATACAGATATCAAAAGCGGAAACGGAAATACTCATGGATAAAGTAACGGTAGAAGCTAATGTCAATAGCTTATCCCGGGATGAGTTTACCTCATTTTTAAAAGTCAGCGAAGATAACGCCGGGGAAATTGTTGAATACAGGGAAAACAACGGCTTCTTCACGGATTTGAAGGAATTCCTGAAAATTGCCAAAGTCCCGGTTTCAAGGCTGCAGGAAGTCAAAGATATTCTGTCGGCTGAACTGGACCTGAACAGCGCGGGCAAAAAGGATATCGTTAAATTCTTCGGAGATGAGCGGCTGGCTGACGCAATATTATTTTACAGGGAAACGCAGGGCCTTTTCAAAGATGAATATGATATTATTTCAAGAGGGAGAATACAGGGTTATTGGGTTGTGTCGTGTGATATAAAAATCAGGATACTGCCTCCCAGGCCCGGACGTCCCGCCGGCGAAGAAATTGATGAATCCGAAGTCGTTATACAAATGAAAGGGGATGACCCCATACTGCTGCGGAAAGGAAAAGTCACACAGGGCAAGGAATATTTTGCCCGTGTTTACGATAAAATCACAAAGAAAGAAATAATGTGGAATGCCGGGATGAATCTAAGCGATAAAAAATTGAATTTTGAGATTGTCGAAATCAGGCCGGATGAAGTAATATTAAATAAAAAAGGCGAGCAGTATATTTTAAAGTTGAAAAAATAAGGAGACTGATATGAGTATTTCCAAAAGGTCAAAAATTAAAATTATAAGTTTAGGGATGGCGATTGCTTTCGTATTGTCGGCGCAGCCTTTTGCTTTATCGCTGGATACTGAGACTGAATCGGCGTTGAGGCGGCAGGAAAGAAACATTGCCGCTGAGCACGCGGTCAGCAATGGGATAGATCTTTATAAAAATAAAGATTTTGACGGCGCAAAGATCGAGTTCTCAAAAGCTCTTCAGCTTGATCCTCAAAACAGGGATGCGCAGAAATATATGGATAGGGTAGAGAAAGAACTGGCCAAGGCCCAGACATACCTGATAAAGAACAAGTTCAAAGCCGGTGTTTCGAATTACAAAGCGAAAAATTACAAGAGGGCAGCCGAATTATTCACTGAAATCTTGAATGCGGACCCGAAATATCCCGGCGCCCAGGAATACCTGCAGAAATGCGATAACCAGATAGTCCTTATGGAGAAGCAGGCCGCATCCGATAAATATCCGGGCATTACCGTTCAGGAAATAGATCAGATTTATGAAAAAGGGAAGGTTCTTTACGAGAATTCAAGATATGAAGAGGCAAGGGACACATTTTCGGAAATCATAGCCTATAATCCCAACCATGTTCCGGCCATGAGATACATCGATGCCTGTAATGAAAAAATCCGGACCATAGTTGATGACAACCAGATAACCCTGAATAAGGAAGAAATGATAACCCTGAGAAAATCATGGTTCCCGAAGAAAGATTACGGCAAAGAGGAAATACCCGAGGGCCTTGATGAGGAAAAACCCAGAGAAATGAGCGCTGAAAGGGAAAAAATAGAAAAAGAATTAGACCAGATAATTCCTTTGATTGATTTTACGAATGCTCATCTGAGGGATTTGATCACTTCTCTTTCGGGTATGAGCGGCGTGAACATTATCCTCGATGAAAGCGTTTTTCCTACACAAAAATCCCCGGAAGAAGTGATACTTGAGGGAGATATGACCGCGGAACAGCTGCTTGAAGATAAAGATGCCCAGGAACTTGCGGAACTTGAAGCCCTGCTTGCCGAGGAAGTAGGAGAAACAGATGTAACAGAAACAGAGACAGTTGAAAAAGGAACAGGCGAAACAGTTTTTGATGATACCATCACTATTTCCCTGAGGAATATACCTTTAAGGGAAGCGTTGAAATATATTGTTAAAGCCAAAGGCCTGAAATACAGGGTTGATGATTATGCGGTGGTTATTTCTACCCCTGAAAACCTTACCGAAGAACAGATGGAGACAAAATACTATCATCTTAAGAGCGGAACGGGCGCTTTCACTTCATTTATACATACTGAAGGGGATTCTGAAGCGGGAGAAAAGAACGTGATGGGCGGTAATGTTTCAACCGAACAGATGTCCATTAAAGATGTTCTTGAGCAAAGCGGGGTGCCGTGGCCGGAGGGGAGCAAGATATTCCTGCATGAGAGAACAAGCACGCTTATCGCGAGGAATACCCCGACTAATCTTGCGATAATAGATGATATTTTAAGGGTATTGGATGTTACGGCGCTGCAGGTGGAAATTGAAGCTAAATTCCTTGACCTTAATGAAGTTGACGCATCGGAACTCGGGCTTGAATGGATGCTTACCAATGACTGGCACCTGACAACCGACGGGCAGGGCAGGGGCGTAACCATGGATGCCAACTCTCTTTTTCCGGCGAATATACCCGCCACTAATAAGATTGCGGCAGGCCCCGGTTTCGGACAATATCCCGGCGGCGCGTCATCGGGTTACGGCATAACGCGCGGCTTAAGGTTCCTTCAGGATACAACGGGGAACCCGCTCGGTAATGTGCTGAGCCTTTCCGGTGTTTTGACGAGCCCGGAGTTTCAGATCGTAATACATGCCCTTTCCCAGGACGGCCGCGCCGATGTGCTTTCGTCGCCGAGAGTCGTAACGCTTAATAACCAGGAAGCCACGATCAGGGTTGTAACTGAACTCATATATCCTACCGAGTATGAGATTACTCCTCCCACATGGGATGATACAGGCGCGGAAATCACGTCCGCCGGTGTTGCCCCGGGAGGTTTTGAAACACGCGAAATAGGAGTTATACTTAAGGTAATACCTAATGTCGGCGCCGATAATAAAACGATAAACCTTGCGATTATTCCAGAGGTGAGCGAATTAAGCGATTGGATTAATTACGGTATCATCGGGTACAATGTTGATTTGCCCCAGCCTGTAATATCCACAAGGCTGGTTACCACCAATGTAATTATAAATGACGGGGAAACCATAGTTTTGGGCGGTTTAATGAGAGAGACGGCGCAGGAAACGGATGATAAAGTGCCGATACTCGGAGATATTCCTTTCCTTGGCAGGCTTTTTAAAAATGAAACGGAATCGAACAGCAAGAGAAACCTTATTATATTTGTAACTGCAAATCTGCTCACGCCTACCGGCGAGGCATTTGCTGCGGAGCAGGAATAATCATGAAAAAGGGAGATAATATCATGAATACAGCAATAAAAAATTCGCTGGTACTAGCGGTTATTATGATCTTTATAGCATCTGCGGCAGGTTTGGGTTTTGCTCAGGTTGACAGCCGGACCCTGATGGAAGCGGAAAGGCTTGCCAATGAGCACGCAAGGGAGCTTGAGTTGGAAAATCAGGTGAGAAAAGCCGAAGTGGAACGGCATATGCAGGCCGCGGCTGATTATGAGGACCGCGGGATGCTTATTGAGGCCAAGGCGGAATACGAGCAGGTTCTGGGAATTGAACCCGGCAATAAAGACGCGAAAGTCAGGTTGTCAAAGCTTGATTCCGGCATAGAAAAAGCCATGAAAAGGGAAATTTCCGGTAAATTGTCCAAAGGCGTAAATGAATATAAAAAAGGGAATTATGCCGATGCGGTCAATATTTTTGAGGATGTGATAGATAAAGATCCGAGCAATAAACAGGCTATAAAATATATGGCAAAGTCAAGAGCGGCGCTGTCTGCGGAAAGCGAATTCGGAGTAGAAGAAGTAACCGTAGAGGGCGAAAAAATCGTGCTGGATAATATTCAGAAATCAGACCAGCTTTACGCCGAAGGATATTTATATTTTAAAGACCGGAGATATGAGGAATCTATCCCATTCTTTGAAAAAGCGCTTGAATTGAATCCCGACCACGCCAATGCCGCGAGACATCTTAAGATGTCTCTTGCCAATGTCAGGCAGACCACAGACAAGATATGGGATGATGAGAAGGATGTTTATTTTAACCAGGTGGGAGAACACTGGATGGTTAAAAAGAAAATGATAGGCGACGACAAAACTTATAAAAAAGTATCTGAATCCGAACAGGAAAGAAAATCTGCCGCAAAACTGAAGATGGAAAAGGAGCTTGAACAGGTTGTCCCTTCAATCAAGCTTAAAGACGCTAACCTTAAATACGTAGTCAAGCACCTTTCCGGTTTGAGCGGCGTCAATATACTTCTTGACCCGGCCGCCCAGGGAATGGAGGATCAGACCATAACAATTTCTCTTACCGATATCCCTCTTATGGAAGCCATAAAATATATTGTAAGGGCAAAAGGGCTGGTTTACAGGATTGACGATTACGCGGTGATAATTACCGACGCGGCGAACGTTTCAGATGAAGAAATGGAAACAAGGTATTACCAGCTGTCTTCCGGCGTCACAAGCGGTTCGACATTTACTACGAGTTTTGCCGAAGAAGCCGGGGAAACTACTACAATGGGAAGCGCGGCGGGAGTTGAATCGACAAAGACAATACAGGATGTCCTTGAGGAATCGGGTGTTCCTTTCCCCGACGGGAGCAAGATATTCCTTGATAAAAGGACAGGTATCCTTATCGTAAGGAATACCCCGAGAAACCTGAGTATAATCGAAGATGTCCTTCAGAAACTCGATATTGTTCCTTATCAGGTTGAGATTGAATCTAAGTTTGTTGAATTGACCGAAGATACGGCAAAAGAACTTGGTATTGAATGGATGCTGACAGACCAGATGACTTTATTCAAGCAGCATGACAAGAAACTGGTAGCGGACCCGAGGCCGTGGGCCGATTCCATCGGTAATCCGGAATTCGGGCAGTATGGCGCGAATTGGGGCAGGGAAGGCGTGACAAAGGGTGTAAGATTTCTCGAAGATACAACGGGAGAACCCTCGGGCAACATAATGAAAATATCAGCCGTACTGGGGGTTGCCGAATTCTCGGCAATACTGCATGCGCTGGATCAGAAAGGCGATGTAAACGTTCTCTCTTCACCGAGAGTTACGACGGTTAACAACAGCCAGGCTCAGATAAAGGTTGTAGATGAGATAATTTATCCTACCGAGTTTGAAATAACTCCTCCTTCGACCAACGATGCGGGAACGGTTATTACACCCGCGGTTATTATTCCGAGCGCTTTTGAAACCAGGGAAATCGGGATTTTACTCAGCGTGATACCTACTGTAGGTAATGACAAGAAAACAATAACCCTTGCGATGATACCCGAAGTGAGCGACCTTACCGGGTGGATTAACTACGGAACAACAGCCCTTCCCGCAAGACAGCCGACTTTTCAGACCAGGAATGTAAGCACAAGCGTGGTTGTCAATGACGGGGATACGGTTGTTATGGGCGGACTTATCAGGGAAGAAAAAACAGGGACGGATGATAAAGTGCCTATTATAGGGGATATCCCTCTTCTGGGAAGGCTTTTCAGGAATGAGACCCAGTCTAACCAGAAGATGAATCTTATTATATTCGTGACCGCAAAATTGATTACTCCGCGCGGCGACCTTCTCAGGGAATATATGGGTGAAACGGAAGAAAGCAGCGTTGATTTAAAACCGCTTGTAAAACAATAAATCTTTAAAATTATAATACTTGCCGGCCGGAGTCGGGCCGGCAAGTTCATAAATCTCACTTCTATCCAATGGATGAAACAGTTAGTTTAATCTGATCGGAAAAATCCGTATTATGCGCGACAAAGTTTTTTTGATGATTGATGGAATGTCATTCGTTTACCGCGCGTTTTACGCCATAAGGGATTTAAAAACAGCTTCCGGTTTTCCGACAAACGCGATTTTCGGATTTGTGAATATGTTTGAAAGGCTCCTGAAGGATTACCCGCCCGATTATATCGCCGTTGCTTTCGATACAAAAGAACCGACATTCAGGCATAAGAAGTATGAGGAATATAAAGCTACAAGAAAACCCATACCTGATGACCTCATACCTCAGATCGGCCCCATAAAACAGGTTTTAAAAGCATATAATATAAAGATATTCGAGTGTCCCGGTTATGAAGCCGACGATATTCTCGCCACTTTGGCGAAGAAAAGTTCATCGGCGGGCGTCAGGGCCTTAATCGCGACGGGTGATAAAGATATGCTGCAGCTTGTAGACGGCAAAAATATATTCGTCCTGTCTCCCGGAATCAAGGAGAACATCCTTTATGACCCTGATAAAGTCTTGGAAAAATTCGGAGTAAATCCCGAAAGGATACTGGATCTGCTGTCTCTGGCGGGAGACGCTTCGGATAATATACCGGGTGTTCCGGGTATCGGTATTAAAACGGCGCGGGAGCTCTTAAACAATTTCGGTTCACTGGATGATATCCTTAATAATATAGATAAGATAAAAAGTCCTTCGAAGCAGAGAATATTCAGGGATAACGGAGATAAAGCGCTGTTTTCGAGGGATTTGATCCGGATTGATAAAGATATTCCCATTGAGTTTGATTTTTCCGAATGTTCCCTGACCGAGCCGGATAAAAGTTTACTTTCAACCCTTTTCCGGCAATATGAGTTTAAGAAGCTGGCGGAAAGATACGGGACGCGCCGGGATGAGCATAAAGACTGTAAATCGCTGTCATCTCCGGAAGAGATATTGCAGTATCTGGAAAGTTGCAGGGGACTTGAAAAAATATATTTTAAGACCCTGAGAGATAAATCGGATAAATTTACCGTATTATGTATGTATAACACGCTTACAGACCCTGTATCATTTGCGCTTGGCGGCAGCGCCGGGGAACCGGTAACCAGGGCGGTCAGGGGTATTTTAGAAAGCGGAAAAATAAAAAAAACGGGCTTTGGTTTAAAAAACGATATTATCGAGTTAAGAAAATCCGGTATCGGGCTTAACGGGATAGAATCCGATGTTGAAATTGCGGCTTATGTGTTAAACCCCTCATTAAAAAGTTATTCCATAGACAGCATAATGTTCAAATATATGCCGGAGAAGGCATTAATCCCGGGAGAATCGGGAGATGCCGCGTACTGTTGTTTATGCCTTGAATTGCTGCCGGAGCTGAGTGATGTCATGTCATGCCTGATTAAAGAAGAAAAAATGACCGGATTATACAAAGATATCGAGTTGAAAATAATACCGGTTCTTGCGGATATGGAATCCGAGGGGATAAGGATAGACAGGAATATTTTAAAGGATTTATCCGCCGAAATGAAAACAGAAGTAGGTGTCTTAAAGAAGAAAATTTTTGGCCTCTCGGGCCGGGAATTCAATATTAATTCGACAAAACAGCTTGGCAAGGTGCTTTTTGAGGATATGGGACTTCCGATATCGAGAAAAACCAAGACCGGTTTTTCCACAGACGATAAAGTACTTGAAGAACTTGAAAACAGGCATCCTGTTGTCGAACATATAAGAAGATACAGGGTGCTGACAAAACTTATCTCGACTTATATTGACGCCTTGCCGGAGCTGGTGGATGCCTCGGACAGGCTTCATACGACATTTAATCAGACCGGCACAGCGACAGGCCGTTTAAGTTCAAGCAATCCAAACCTCCAGAATATACCCGTCAAAACAGAAGACGGTAAAAAAATCCGGAAAGCATTTATTCCGAGAGAGGGCTGGCTGCTTCTTTCCTGTGATTATTCACAGATTGAATTAAGGGTGCTGGCCCATTTATCCGGCGACGAGAAATTGCTTAAGGCGTTCAAAGACGGGATGGATATACATGCTTACACGGCCGCTTTGATAAATGATATCGACATTAAAGATGTTACGGATGAGCTCAGGCAGTCCGCAAAGGCTGTGAACTTCGGTATAATATACGGTATAAGCTCCTTCGGACTTTCGAAAAATTCCGGCATAGCCAGGAAAACAGCTTCGGAATTCATTGAAAATTATTATGCGAGATATAAAAGAGTCAAAGACTTTATTGATGAGGTTATTAAAACGGCTGAGCAACAGGGTTTTGTAAATACTATTTCAGGAAGAAAAAGATATATTGCCGAGTTTAAATCCTCAAATCCGAGAGAGAGGAACTTTGCCGGGAGAATAGCCGTAAATACAAAAATACAGGGTTCAGCCGCCGATATTATAAAAGCGGCGATGGTGAAGGTCTCCGCTTTAATAAAAGGCAAGGAATTAAGCTCAAGAATGATATTGCAGGTCCATGACGAACTGATATTCGAAGCGCCTCCCATCAAAGCCGAGACGGTTAAAGAGGAAGTGAGAAATATCATGGAAAATATATTTCCGTTAAATGTTCCGCTTAAAGTAAGTATGTCCTGCGGCAATAACTGGGCGGATATCTGATATATGGACAAGAATAAATCAGGGATAAGGACGGTTATCATCGTAGTTTTGCTGACCGTCATTTATTTTGCCGGAGTGTTTCTCAGGCTGGAATACCGCCTGTTCAGCGAGAATAAATACGGAAGAGAATTGCCGTTTACCCTTGAGAGCCCCCTGCTTTTCAAATATGCGGATATGCTTGCGTCTGGCTGTGATATTCCCGATACGGATTTCAGCGTCCAATACCCCGAGGGGTTAAATGTAAAAAAAGACCTTTCGACAGGCGGTGATTTTATTCCGGCCGCGGTATACAGGTACTTTAAACCGGATGTTTCATTTCAGCGGTTTATAAGGATATTTTTCCCCGTATTTTACTGCCTGGGAATATTCGGTATTTTTTTCGCGGCGAAAAACCTGCTTGGCAACAGTGAATCCGGACTGCTGGCATCGGCAGTCTACGCGTTTTCGCTGATGTCCGTTATACGTTCTTCGGGTGTTGAGTTTTCAAGGGAAAATTTCGCGTTACCTTTTATATGTGTTCATCTGGGGTTTGTTTCCGCTTATATAAATAAGCCTTCCGCGCTCTATGCCCTTATATCGGCTGCCGCACTGGCCGCCGCGCACGTTTTCTGGGATATGACTCAGTTATACCTGTCCATATGGGTGATTATAGCCACGGGATATTTGTTCCGGGGAAAGGACATTGACAGATATAAACCGATAATCCTGTTTAGTGTGATTGCTGTTTTTTACGCCGGTATCTCCTCCCCTTACCTCAGGTCTCACGGTTTTTTATGCTCTTTTCCAATGGTTGCCTTATATTTACTCGGATTTTTTGCGATGTTAAGCGGCAAAATAAAGTTTCTTGCAAAAAAACAATTACTTGTTATAATATGGATAAGTTTATATGTCATATCCAGTGTTGTATCCTTGTATGGCTCGGATTATGGGAGTATTTATTCAAATTTCATTTCCTTGTTTTTTGAAAAAATAAAGAATACGAATCAAATTCCGTCTGACCCTTCACAGTTAACCTGGGATGTAAGAATATTGTGGACTCCGGCTCTTGATTCTGTCGGTTTCAGGGGTGCTTTAAGGTATTTTGGTGTTACCGGTTTTATTTTTCTTTTGGGTTTCTGCAGGCTAATCTATAATGTGTTTAAAAATCGCTTTATGAACCTGTTATTTTTAATTCCTTTTGTCCTGATGTGTTTTGTAATGTTTGTTCTTTTCAGGAGACTGTATGTATTCCTTATTATTCCGGTGTCGGTCATATGCGGTTGTCTTATTGCGGGTTCGGATAAAAAATATATGAGAAGGTTGATCCTGGCGTTCTTCCTCATTGTCAGCGTAACTGAGGCTTCCAGGGTGTATGCGTGCAGGCACCGGTGGGTAAGGGATATTGACTACGCGGCTTATGAAGATATCCTTATGTGGTCAGAAAAAGCTACGCCTGAAGATTCGGTGATCCTTGCCAATTTCACAATATGCCCGGGATTGAACTATTACGGGAAAAGAAAGATAGTTTTTCATCCGAAATTTGAAAATCCGGTATTGAGAAATAAAATATTTGATTACGGCGAAGCTCTTTTCAGCAACAACGAATCGGATTTTCTTATGTTATGCGACAGGTATTCCGTTGATTATTATGTGTTTACAAGAGGCACTTACTCTACTGAAGGCCCTTATTCGATGAGGTATATATGGAATGTCAGGGAAAACCGCCCGGAGTGTATTGCGTCCAAATTTGAGAGATATGATGTTGTGCCTTTCGGATTTGTTCCTGTTTATGACAATGGTATATACAAGGCATACCGTTATATCAACAGCGAAGAAATGAAAAATGCCGAGGAGCATACAAGTAAAGGCATGCTTTTTTTGAAAAGCGGCGATGAAAATTCTGCCGAAAACTCTTTTAAAAAAGCGTTAAGTATATATCCTTTGTATAAACCCGCGGCTTTCCAGCTTGGCAGATTATATATGCGGACCGGGAAAATCGACGAAGGGCTTGAACTCATCAAAAATTCCAAAGAGATGCTGTTTGAATGAAAATAGCCATTACAGGCGGTATATGTACGGGGAAAACATTCATCGGCGGCATACTTAAAGATATGGGTTTTAATATAATCGATGCGGATATCATATCCGGAAAAGCGGCGGAGCGCCGGAGCAAGCAGATAACCGGGTGTTTTAAAGGCAGGTGTCTTTCCGGGAACGGCAGTATCGACAGGAAAAAACTTGCGCGGATAATATTTAATTCCGAAAAAGACAGGAAAGCGCTTGAAAAAATACTCCACCCTGAAATAATTTCCGTAATGAAAAGCAGGATGGATAAATACCGGAAGGAAGGAAAAAAGTTTGTTGTTGTCGCCCCGCTGGTATATGAAGCCGGACTGGAGAATATGTTCGATAAAATTATTTTGCTGTCCTGCCCGGAAAAACTGCAAATCGACAGGGTTGTTAAAAGGGATAAAATCAGCCGTGATGATGCGTTAAAAATAATTAAAGTTCAGCTGTCCGGCGCTGAGAAAAGGGCAAAAGCTGACTATATTATAGATACTTCAAAAAATAAAGGCGAAACAGAAAAACAGGTAAAACAGATTTTCAATAAACTATTTAAGGAGGATGTAAATGGGCAGGGTAACTAGACCAAAGGAAGAAGATGTTCAGGGCATGAAAAAGGAAAATTCGAAGGAAGAAACTCCATCGGCGACAAATGCTCAACCCGATTCAAGAAACGGAAAAGACCCCGGAAGGTCAGGTGACGAGCTGAATATCGTATCCCTTCAGAAAATGACATTGCCTCAATTGAATAAAATCGCGAAGCAGCTTAATATCGAAGGCCTCGGCACTTTAAAGAAACATCAGCTTATATTCGAAATACTGAAAGCCAGGGCGCGGGCTAACGGGTTGATGTTCGGAGAAGGAGTCCTTGAAATCCTTCCTGACGGTTTCGGTTTCCTGAGATCGCCGAATTATAATTATCTGCCGTGTCCCGAAGATATTTATGTTTCGCCGTCACAGATAAGAAGGTTCGACCTTCAGACGGGGGATATGGTTTCGGGCCAGATAAGGCCGCCTAAAGATAAAGAAAAATATTTTGCGCTGCTTAAAGTGGAGGCCGTAAACCATGAAGATCCCGATAAAGCCAAGGATAAAATACTGTTTGATAACCTGACTCCGCTTTATCCTTTAAAGCGTTTTATCCTTGAAACAAAATCCGAAAATGTATCCATGAGAGTTATGGATATATTAACTCCCCTCGGGCGGGGACAGAGGGGATTGATTGTCGCCCCTCCCAGGACAGGTAAAACCATGCTGCTTCAGGCAATTGCCAACAGCGTAACGACAAATACCCCGGAAGCGAAATTAATTGTCCTTCTGATAGATGAAAGGCCGGAAGAAGTTACGGACATGGAGCGCACGGTAAGAGGGGAAGTCATAAGTTCGACGTTTGATGAACCGCCCGAAAGACATATTCAGGTCGCGGAGATAGTTATAGAAAAAGCGAAAAGACTGGTAGAACACAAGCACGATGTTGTTATCCTCCTGGACAGCGTTACGCGGTTAGCCCGGGCTTATAACACTGTCCAGCCTCACAGCGGAAGGATCCTTACGGGGGGGCTTGATTCCAATGCTCTTCATAAGCCAAAGAGGTTTTTCGGAGCCGCCCGCAATATTGAGGAAGGCGGAAGCCTGACTATCATAGCCACCGCGCTTATTGATACCGGAAGCAAAATGGACGAAGTGATATTCGAAGAGTTTAAAGGAACCGGCAATATGGAACTTCATCTTGACAGGAGGCTTGTAGACAAGAGGGTGTTCCCCGCGATCGATATCGAAAGGTCCGGCACAAGAAAAGAAGAACTGCTCTTCCATGAAGATGAACTTAAGCGGATATGGCTTTTAAGGAAAGCCCTTCAGGGGATGAATCCGGTAGAATGTATGGAACTGATAATCAATAAGTTGAGGAAGACCCAGAGCAACGCCGAATTTCTTCTTTCTATTAACGGTTAATCATCGTTGACCACGGTGGTTATTTATGGTAATTTATTATATCTGTAGATATGTTGTCATATAAGGTGATTTCTGTAGAAAGTTCTTAATCATGGGAGATTATTATGAGGCCGTTTTCCGGAAAAAAGGGTTTTAGTATTACGGAATTGCTTGTGGTTGTTGGAATTATAATTATTATCGCGGGCCTTTTACTGCCGGTTCTTCTGAGGTCAAGGCACAGGGCGAATGAAACCGGTATTCCTGTTGACTTAAACCAGCTTAGAGCGGCTCTGGAAATGTATTATTCGGACTGGGGCACTTATCCTTACGGCGCAAATGCCGATATGGTATTGTGCCTGGGCGGCGGCTACTTCGCGTTTTCATCCGAGGCTATTCAGGACGGGCTTATCATTGACGCGAACGGAGTTCCTTATATCTACAAATATCCCGGTGATAATCAGGAAGGCAGATATGACCTTTACTCGGCATCAACCGACTTGCCCGGCGTAAATATTACGGCTCCGACCACAGCCGGTATTACGGGTGGAGTGGATATAACCGCTCCGTCAGCGGGGCATGGCGCGGGCGGTTCTTCCGGAAGAGGCGGTTCTGAGGGAAGCGAGGATGATCAAAAAGGATCACAGGGTTCCGAAGCGTCAGAGGAGGAAAAACACTGGCTGGAAGGAGCCAGCAGTTTAATTAGAAACGCGCTCCTTGATGTCATAAAGGACCATGAGTGGGCAAGCATATATTATGAACTTTTAAAAAATAACAATATAGTCCCTGTCTTCGGAGATGCTGACGGTGCTGTCGCTTATTATGATTCTGCGGCTGACGAAATTGTAATTGATAACGCATATGAAAACTCGGATAAGTATATAATAGCAACGATTATTATTCATGAGGCGACGCATGCGGGACAGAATGCCCTTCATCCGGCAAACCCAACAAATTATAACGGCCCCACTCTCCAGCAAAGAATCGATTCTTTAATCGATATTTGGGCGTATATAGAAGCAAATGACACAGAGGTTGGATATAGCGCTGTCCAGATAGCGAACTGCGCGGCTACCGCGCAGATTGAATTTCTCGCATGGTGGAATGAAGCTCATTTCTGGATGGATGGCGCAAGATATAATTCCAGTTCCGAGACTACAGGTTATGATGTGTGTGACTCGGCGGCGCAGCTTATCTGGGGCGCCGGGCTTCCTTACGGCAATGAAGACATTGCCAGCGTGGATGATATAAATTACGGAGACTATATAGATAAAGGTGAAACAGAAAGCCTGCCCGCTGATTACGAGGATATAATTGATATATTGGGTTGGACTTCATATCCTGATTTATTGCCAAGCAGTGAAGATCCTCAGTATTTTTGTTATCCCGAGTTAAAAAATATGGCTTGGGATGTTGATACAAGCGTGATAACTTATAATTAGTGTATATATAAAGGAGATATATCGTGAAAAAAAAATATATTTTTACGATAATTTTAGCGGTTGGTTTACCTGTATTAGTTATGAGCATTGATGTGTTTGCTAAAAATAATATTAATGCGATAATACCGGAAAACGCTGACGGGACCAGGAAAATCAGCCAGGAAAGGTTTGAAACTGTGGAAAAATTTATAAGGAAAGAAATTTTGCTCAGCGGTTTAACTATGAAAATGGACGTTCCTTCGAACTGGGTTTCATCCCCCGGAAAATTTACAGAAAGGTCAGTGAAGTCTTTTTCCATAGCCGGCCCGAGGAATGTTGATAACACTTACACTGTCAATTTGAGGGTTAAGGTTTATCCCGCGGGAAAGTTTGACGGGATTGAAGATATGATGGATAATATCTCCGGCAAGACTGATTCAAGAGATATTACGGTAAGCGGGATATCCGCAAAAGAGGTATTTTCTGAAAACAGCGTTTCTTTGCCGCTGTATTCCGTGAATGACAGAACAACCGATATTCTCACGGTTTGCGCCGGATTTGAAGTGGGTAAAGATATTGTCCAGATAAAATATTCCGCGGATAAGAGAGATTTTTACGAATACAAAAAAGTTTACGACAGGATTGTGGGTTCGCTGGAAGTCTCTTCAGGCAAATAGGTTATAGAAAATTATTTACTCATGAAATTAATCGGCTGATTAGTCCCGCGCCGATTAATTTTTTTCAGGGCCGGATATCTCTTGACAGATAAAGTATAATGAACGTTTAAATTAGATATTGGGAGGATTTAAAAGTGAAAAAGAATATACATCCGAAATATTCAGATTCAACTATAACATGCGCGTGCGGAGAAGTGATACACACCCGCTCTACCAGGCCGGAGATTCATATTGGTATATGTTCGAAATGCCATCCTTTCTTTACCGGTAAGGAAAAACTTATGGACGCTGCCGGAAGAGTAGAGAAATTCATGAAGAAGTACGGCAAGAAAAAAGGCGGAGAAGCATAATCCGTGCATGAAAGTCTCGAATTATTCAGGAAGAAGCTTTCTGAACTCGAAGATAAGCTGAGCGATAACTCTCTGATTTCCGATACAAAGAAGTATGCTGAAACAGCCAGGGAACATTCCCGTATTTCACAGATAGTATCAACAGGTCTTCGCCTGGAAAAGGTATTAGCCGATTTGAAGTCTGCGGAAGAAGTCATGGATTCGGATAATGCCGATGAAGATTTAAGGCAGCTCGCAAATCAGGAATTATCCGAACTGGAAATCAGAAAATCACAGCTTGAGAAAGAATATAACTTTCTGCTCATACCCCCCGAACCCAATGACAGCAAGAATACAATTGTCGAGATAAGAGCGGGGACGGGCGGTGAGGAAGCCGCCCTTTTCGCATCCGATATTACGAGAATGTATATGCGTTATGCCGAGGCCAAGGGATGGAAAGTGGAGATTTTAAGTTCCAGCGAAACTGAAAAGCAGGGTTTTAAAGAAATAGTTTTTTTGCTTGAAGGCGGCAACGTATATAAACAGATGAAGTATGAAGGGGGAGTTCACAGGGTTCAAAGGGTTCCGGAGACCGAAGCGAGCGGTCGAATACATACCTCAGCGATAACAGTCGCTATCCTGCCGGAAGCCGAGGAGATAGATGTCAAAATCAACCCGGAAGATTTACGTATTGATACCTTCAGGGCCGCCGGCGCAGGGGGGCAGCACGTCAATAAAACCGAGTCAGCCGTAAGAATCACTCATATTCCCACCGGAATAGTCGTTTCATGCCAGGATGAAAAGTCACAGCACAAAAACAAAGCCAAGGCGATGAAAGTTTTAATGGCCAGGGTTTATGATAAATTGCAGGAAGAAGAGAACAGCAAGCGCGCTTCCCAGAGGAAAACAATGGTTGGATCGGGCGACAGGAGCGCGAAAATCCGGACATATAATTTTCCCCAGAACAGGGTCACTGACCACAGGATTAACCTTACCCTGTATGACCTTGAGAGCATTATGAACGGGGATTTAAACGAGCTTATAGATAAATTGATTGAAAAAGATTACGAAGAGAAAATGAAAAATCTTCATGAAAACTCCAAAGGATGAGGTTTCCCGCAGTATCGGCTCGGCTCTCAAGCTGACAAGTGATGAATTGGCCCGGCGAAATATTCCAAACCACTTGAAAAAAGCGGAATGGTTAATTGAAAACATTACAGGCATGGACCGGGCGTTTATATACCTCGAAAAAAACAGGACACTTTCCCAAAAGCAGGTATCACAGTTAAAAAAATATCTCAGAAAAGCGGCAAGAGGAGTTCCCGTACAATATATTACAAAACAGGCTTTTTTTTACGGCCTGGAATTTAAAATGGAAAAGGGTGTTTTTATACCGAGGCCTGAAACGGAATTGCTTGTGGAAAAAACCCTGGAAATTATCGCTTTTTCATATAAAAAACCCGTTGTTTATGATATTTGCTGCGGTTGCGGAGCGGCCGCTGTCGCTGTTGCGAAAAACTCGGATGCGGCTGTTTTCGGTACGGATATATCATCGAAAGCTATAAAGTGCGCCATTTCAAACGCGAATTCGATTTTGCCCCGGGGGAAAGTTAAATTTTTTAAAGGGGATTTATTCAACCCTTTGCGGGCGAACAAGATCTGTCCCGCGGATGTAATCGTCGCTAATCCTCCCTATGTTTCAAAAAAGGAGAGGGAAGATGTTGATAAATATGTCCTGAAATATGAACCGGGTAAAGCCTTGTGGGCGGGAAATGGCGGTATGGAGTTTTACAGGCGCATAATACAGGAGGCGCGCTTTTTTTTAAAAAAGGGCGGGCGCCTTATCTGTGAAATAGGTTATAATCAGGCTGAAAAGATAAGCGATATCGCGGTAAGAAACGGTTTTTACGGTGTTCATATTATAAAAGATTATAACGCCAAAGACAGAATAGCCTGCTTTAGATATTAAGACCGGAAAGGAATAAAAGATGGATGTTTTTATTATTAAAGGAGGAAATACCCTGAGCGGCGAAGTTTCAGTGTCCGGCGCAAAGAATTCCGCTCTGCCCGTAATGGCGGCTTCTATTTTAGCGGATTCGCCGTGTGAAATTCAGGGTGTGCCGGAAATCAAGGATATTTCCACCATGGCGGAAATTTTAACTTGTATCGGAGCAAAAGTATCCGCGGAAGCCGGAACACTGAAAATAGATCCTTCAGGCATAAATAATTATACGGCTCCATATGATTTGGTAAAGCAGATGAGGGCTTCCATCGCGGTTTTAGGCCCGATGCTGGGCAAATTCGGGAAAGCGAGAGTATCGCATCCCGGAGGCTGTGTTATAGGGCCCAGGCCTGTAGATCTTCACCTGAAAGGGCTGAGTGAACTTGGAAGTAAAATAAAGATTGAACACGGATATATCCATGCGGAGACATCCGGATTAGTCGGAGCTGATATTTTTCTGGGAGGAAGGTTCGGTTCCAGCGTACTTGCTACCGCGAATATTATGATGGCCGCCGTTAAGGCTGAGGGTAATACTGTTATTGAAAGCGCGGCCTGTGAACCCGAGGTAGTGGATCTTGGAAATTTTCTGGTTAAAATGGGAGCAAACATAATCGGCCTGGGTTCCCCAAGGATTATTATTAAAGGCGTTAAAAGCCTTAAAGGCGTTTCTCACAGAATTATCCCCGACAGGATTGAGGCGGGCACTTTTATCATCGCGGGCGCTTTATGCGGCAAAAAACTTGTTGTTAAAAATGCGTTGTCGGGACACATGAAGGCGTTGCTGGATATTTTACAGAAATCGGGCGTGAAATTTGATATCGGCAATAATGACATTACCGTCACAGCAACAGGAAAAAGAGATCCTGTGGATGTTATTACGATGAGCTATCCGGGGTTCCCGACCGATCTGCAGGCGCAGATGACGACGCTTATGTGTATAACCCCGGGTATAAGCATTATTACGGAGAAAATATATCCGGAAAGGTTTATGCATGTGCCCGAGTTAAACAGAATGGGGGCAAAAATACACAGGGAGGCGTCGAGTACAATCGTAGCCGGTGTTAAAAGTCTCAGCGGCGCGCCCGTTATGGCTTCTGACCTGAGAGCCAGCGCTTCGCTTGTGTTGGCCGGCCTTATCGCCGAAGGGGAAACGGTTATTTCCAGGGTTTACCACATTGACAGGGGTTATGAAGATATAGAGACCAAGTTAGTTAAGCTCGGGGCGGATATCAGGAGAATAAGGGAATAGGAAAGCAGAAAAAACAGTTATTGAGTTATTTAGTTAGTAAATTATCAGGCTTTGAATATTAATGTGCGCTCAATAACTCAGTAACTTAATAACTAATTTCTAAACAGGGATGTTATGTTTGACGAATTAACGCTGAAATTCGAAAGATTATTTAAAAATTTGCGGGGCTGCGGCAGGCTCAGCGAAAAAAATATTGAGGATGCGCTGAGGGATGTAAGGCTTGCTTTGCTGGAGGCGGATGTCAATTACCGGGTGGTCAGGGAATTTATAGAGTCTGTTAAGCAAAAAGCCCTGGGTAAAAAAGTTCTTTCCAGCGTTTCTCCGGGCCAGCAGTTTATCAAGGTCCTGTTTGATGAGCTGGCAGAGTTCCTTTCGGGCGGGGATAACGCGGAAATCATGCCGGAAGATAAAATTATTCTTATGGCGGGTTTGCAGGGTTCAGGCAAGACGACAACGTGCGGGAAACTGGGGCATATGCTTAAAGAGAAAAGCCGGAAGTCTCTGCTTGTTGCCTGTGATATACACCGTCCGGCGGCGATAGAACAGCTTATACAGATAGGACGCTCCAACGGTCTGGATGTGTTTTTCCGGAAGAAACACAGGAATGCGGTTGAAATTGCCCGGGACGCCCTGGCTGAATGCAATCAGGGTAAATACGACCATCTTATAGTTGATTCGGCCGGCAGGATGCATGTTGATGAAGCGATGATGAATGAAATAATCGAAATAAAAAAAGCGATCCTTCCTTCAAAAATTTATTTTGTCGCCGATTCCTGTACGGGGCAGGATGCGGTATTGAGCGCGGAATCGTTTCACAAAGCCCTGGATTTTTCGGGCGTTATACTTACCAAGCTTGACGGGGACACAAGAGGCGGCGCTGCCATATCAATAAGGCATGTTACGGGTAAACCGGTTGTTTATGCGGGCACAGGGGAAAAAAACGGCGATCTGGAAGTCTTTTATCCGGAAAGGATGGCTTCCCGGATATTGGGTATGGGGGATGTGGTTACGCTGGTTGAAAAAGCTCAGGGGTCGTTTGACCGGGAGGAGGCTGAAAAACTGTTTAATAAGATCAAGAAGCACGAGTTTGATTTTAACGATTTTTTAAACCAGGTAAAACAGTTGAAAAAGATGGGTTCTTTGACGGATATCCTGAGTTATCTGCCGGGAGCCGGAAAAAACAAAGGCCTTAATGTCGATGACAGGGAGTTAACCAGGATAGAAGCGATAGTATCATCCATGACCGTTAAAGAGAGAAAAACCCCATTGATAATTAACGGGAGCCGGAGGAAAAGAATAGCGGCAGGCAGCGGGACAACATTGCAGGATGTCAATTCTCTGATAAAAAGATTTGAAATCAGCGGGAAAATGTTAAAAAAAATAACGCAGTTTAAAGGTAAAATGCCCGGCATCCCCGGATTCGGGTTACAGAGAAAATGATTGACTTTAATGTATCCATGCTGTATATTTTCTCACTTGTAATTTTATAATGTTTTATATTAATTTTGGCTGGTATTTTAGGAGGAATTAATGGCTGTAAAAATCAGGCTTAAAAGAATGGGTTCGAAAAACAATCCTTTTTTCAGGATTGTGGTCGCCGATACAAAAAGCCCCAGAGATGGAAGGTTTATCGAGCAGATAGGCACTTATGACCCCAAGGTTGACGGTAAGGTAACCGTGGACAAGGAGAGGGCCGGCTACTGGATGGGAAAAGGGGCGAGACCTTCAGACACGGTCAGGGTGCTGCTTAAAAAACAGGGCTTATCGATCAGTTAATAAAATGTCCCGGCGCAAAAAATTAACTGTAATCATTTTAACGCTTTTTCCAGGCATGTTTGCCAGGGTGTTCAGCGAGTCGATAATCAAGAGAGCTGTAAATGCAGGTAAAGCGGAAATTAAAATAGTTAATCTCAGGGATTTTACAAAAGATAAGCATAAGACCGCGGATGACAGGCCGTACGGCGGCGGACCCGGAATGGTTTTAAAGCCCGAACCGATTTTTGAGGCTGTTAAAAAGTTTAAGAAGAGAAATTCAGTTGTTTTGCTGGCCAGCGCGTCAGGGAAGAAATACACACAGAAAGATTGTGAAAGACTTGCGTCCTGCGGCCATATTATCATCATTTGCGGGCATTATGAAGGAGTTGATGAAAGAGTCGCTGAAAAACTGGCAGACTATGAGTTTTCCATCGGCGATTATGTTTTGACAAACGGCGAGATGCCTGCGATGATAATCGTTGATTCAATTATAAGGTTGCTGCCGGGCGTTCTCGGACATGCTGATTCCAGTAAAGATGAATCTTTTTCAGCCGGCATTCTGGAATATCCGCATTATACCAGGCCTGCCGTTTATAAGAATTTTAAGGTTCCTGAAATCCTGCTTTCTGGGAATCATAAAGAAATCGGCAGGTGGCGAAGAGATAAAGCTTTGGCAAAAACAAAGAAAAACAGAAAAGATTTAATCGGCAAAAGCAAGTTTTTAAAGGGAGATTAAAAAATGAACAAAATCATATCCGAAATAGAAAAATCACAAATGAAGAAGAAAATCCCTCTGTTTACCGTAGGGGATACAATAAAAGTCCTGTTTAAGATACTTGAAGGCGATAAAGAAAGAATGCAGGCGTTCCAGGGTGTCGTTATTTCAAGAAAAAGCGCGGGCATTAATGAAGCCGTAACATTGAGAAGGATATCATACGGGGAAGGCGTGGAAAGGGTTTTCCTGCTGCATTCTCCCAAAGTAGGCAAGATCGAGCTTATAAAAACGGGTTCCACCGGCAGGGCAAAATTATATTATCTCAGGGATAAAGTCGGGAAAAAAGCGCGCCTGAAGAATGAACAGCATGTGGCGGGAATGGCTGAAGAAAACAGCCTTGTTTCCGAGGCTGCTCCTGCGGTTAAGGATTCCGAACCTGTTAAACCTGAAACGGAAGCGCCTAAAAAGTAAAAAGCCGGCAAAGAATGACGAAATCCCCGGATGAAAAATTTTATTCTCTTTTGGAAATAGAAAACAGTTTACACAGACAGGGATTAAAGTTCATTGCGGGAGTTGATGAAGCGGGCAGGGGGCCTTTAGCGGGCCCGGTTGTGGCAAGCGCGGTGATCTTCCGTGAAATCCCTCCGGTTTTAGGAATAGATGATTCGAAAAAAATATCGAAAAATCAAAGAAAAAAGATGTTTGATTTTCTTGTTTCTTCTTCGAATGTCGCCATAGGAATAGGAACCGAATCAGAAGATGCGATAGACAGGAAAAATATCAGGGAGGCATCTTTTGAAGCAATGAGAAAAGCAATTTTTTCCCTTCCGGTTAAACCGGATTTTATTATTGTAGACGGATTCGCGATACCCGGGCTTTCCATTCCCCAGCAAAATATAATCAAAGGTGATTCCAGATGCCTGTCAATAGCCGCTGCGTCAATTATAGCCAAGGTATTGCGTGATGACATGATGGATAAATATGATTTTGAATTTCCTGATTACGGGTTTTCAAGACATAAGGGTTACGGCACAAAAGAGCATTTGGAGTGTTTGAGAAAATTCGGCCCGTGCCGGATACACCGAAAAACGTTTGCGCCGGTAAAAAATTGCCGTAACGCGGAAAATTAAAGGTATAAAAAGACAGATGAAAAACGCTGAACTGGCGCGAATAGGAGAAGATGCCGCCGTAAAGCACCTGATTGATAAAGGATATTCCATTCTCGAAAGAAATTTCAGGACAAGATTAGGCGAAATAGATATTATAGCCGAAAAAAGCGGCAATGTTATATTTGTTGAAGTAAAATCCAGGACGGAAGGGACGGGTTTTATTCCTTCCGAAGCCATTGATTCCAGGAAAAAACGGCAGCTTGCCAGGTTATCCGGCTGTTATATTTCCCAGCGCGGCGGAAAATACTGCGATTTCAGGATAGACTTGATAGGTTTGGTCTTTAAAGCCGGCAGGCTTTTAAGTGTAGAACATCTGGAAAATATTATTGAGGGTTAAATATGCTAGCGCAAGTAAAATCTTCCTGCGTATATGGGATAGACGGTCATCTGATAGATATTGAAGTGGACATATCAAGGGGGCTTCCCGCAAGTGTTATAGTCGGGTTGCCGGATGCGGCTGTAAAGGAAAGCAAAGACAGAGTTAAAGCAGCCATGCAAAACTCAGGTTTTAAATATCCCTCAAAAAGGATTACCGTGAACCTTGCTCCCGCAGATTTAAAAAAAGAAGGCTCGATTTTTGATTTACCTATCGCTATCGGTCTTCTGTCCGCTTCAGAACAGATAAAAAAAGAACGAACAGGCTACATTGTTATAGGAGAATTGTCGCTGGACGGGAAAGTCCGCCCGGTAAACGGTATTTTATCCATGGCTATGATGTGCGCGAAGAATAATTTCCGGGGTATTATACTGCCTTCGGAAAATGCGGGTGAAGCGTCTTATGTGGAAGGGATTAAAGTGATAGGCGTATCAAGCCTGGCCGAAGCGGTTGATTTTATATCGGGAAACAGCGATATTGTTCCCTGTGAAAACAAGCGTGATACGGAGATGAGTTATGTTAATCCCGATTACATAGATTTCTCCGAGGTAAAGGGCCAGGAATATGTAAAGAGGGCGCTGGAAATAGCTGTTGCCGGGGGGCATAATATTTTGATGATAGGGCCGCCCGGAACAGGGAAAACAATGCTTGCGAAAAGGGTCCCTTCGATAATGCCGGATATGAATATTGAGGAGGCGCTGGAAACCGCGAAAATCCACAGCACCGCCGGCGTTAATAAAAAATATTTCAGGGACGGGATGTTTAAAAGACCTTTCCGCTCGCCGCATCATACAGCAAGCGATGTATCCATAATAGGCGGCGGACAGTTTCCGAAACCCGGAGAAGTTTCACTTGCGCATAACGGAGTTTTATTTCTGGACGAACTGCCTGAATTCAAAAGAAATGTGCTGGAAGTGCTGAGGCAGCCGCTTGAAGACAGGGAGGTTACTGTTTCGCGTGTTAAAACAACCGTTACTTTCCCCGCAAATTATATGTTGATTGCCGCGATGAATCCATGTCCCTGCGGGTATTTTACGGACCCGGAGAGAGAATGCAGATGCACCCCCCTGCAGATACAGAGATATATATCTAAAATATCCGGGCCGCTGATGGACAGGATCGATATTCATATAGAAGTGCCGGCGGTGAAATTCAAGGATATCGCATCGAAAAAATCCGCAGAGCCTTCATCTTATATCAAATCCAGGATTGAGAAAACCCGGAAAATCCAGAAATCAAGATTCGGATCCGGCAAAATACACTGTAACGCGCAGATGAATTCGAGGCAGATAAAAAAACATTGCCTCATCGAAAAAGAAGCTGAGGAACTGTTAAACAGAGCGATGGATAATCTTTGTCTTTCTGCCAGGGCTTACGATAAGATAAAGAAGATAGCAAGGACCATAGCCGATATGGATGAATCGCCCGGCATTACAGGCAGGCATATTGCGGAAGCTGTCCAATACAGATCCCTTGACAAGAATATATGGCCTGCATGAAAATGGGATACAGGAATTATTGAAAGGATTATTGTTATGATTATCGTTGGCGAAAAAATAAATACCAGCAGGAAAGTCGTCGCGGACGCTGTCAGGAACAGGGACCGGCAGTTTATTCTGGACCTGGCAAAAATCCAGGAAAGCGCCGGAGCTCATTATATAGACATAAATGTGGGAACGTTCATTAAAACGGAAGCTGAAGATATGGCATGGGTTGTTGATTCGGTTTCGGGCAATGTAAAAATTCCCCTGAGCATAGACAGCCCCGACCCTAAGGTAGTTGAAGCCGCCCTTGATATTATAAAAGGCCCCGTTTTGATAAATTCGATATCACTGGAAAAAGAAAGGTTCAGCGGGCTTATTCCTGTAGCGCAGGAGTTCAAATGCCCTGTGATAGGTCTGCTTATAGAAGACGGGAACCTTCCCGTTGACGCGGAAAGCAGGATGAAAGTTGCCGATAAGATTATCACCCGCCTGACAGATAAGGGTATAGAGCATGGCTCGGTATTTATTGATCCTATGGTCCAGCCTTTGAGCACCAGTATGAACGGTTTGACCGAGATATTCAGTTTTGTAAGGAAATTCAGGTCTGATTTTCCCGATGTCCATTTGATTTGCGGTTTAAGCAATGTTTCTTTTGGTTTGCCTAACAGAAAACTGATAAACCGCGCTTTCCTCGCCGCGATGATGACGCTGGGTATGGATTCGGCGATTTGCGATCCTCTTGATAAGGAGCTTATGGGCCTTATAGCGGCGCAGGAAGCATTACTGGGAAAAGATGAGTTTTGTATGAAGTTCATTTCTCTTTCCAGGAGCGGAAAAATATAATTCAGTTTTTCGGCTCTGCCGGAATGCCAATGATGAAAAAGAAAAGACAGATTAAGATTAACGGCGGCAGGTATAGTTTTTACTCTGGAGAAACATTCAGGGATATCCTTTTGCGCAATGATCTGGGTATGATTTTTCCCTGCGGCGGCGGCGGAATATGCGGAAAGTGCAGGGTAAAAATAATATCAGGGAAACAGAAAATCACGATACAGGATAAAGAAAAAATAGATAAAGCCGAACTTAAACAGGGATGGAGACTTGCCTGTAAAATGGTTCCGCAAAGCGGTGTTGAAGTCTACATACCCCATGAAAATACGATTGGAAGCAGAAAAGTCCGCTTTACCGAAAGCCGCCCTGATGGCAAAACTGTTGAGTTTGCGGTAATCGATGCCGGTTCATCGACCGTTAAAGCTATGCTGGCGGACGGCGCCGGCAATGCGGGCCCGGTATTTTCAGTTGCCAATCCCCAGATAAAAATATCCACGGATATCATAGGCAGAATCGGTTTTGCCATGGAAAGCGCAAATAATTATACTTTTCTGAGAAACCTGCTTATAGAAGGGATAAATAATGTCTTGAAAGAAGCTTTGATTTCTTCGGGAAAGGTCTCTTCGGGCATCAGGCGCGGGCTTATAGCGGGAAACAGTTTTATCACAGCGCTTTTAAAGGAAGAGTCGCTGAAAGGGCTTTCGGCTGTTCCTTTTAACTGCGCGAACCGGAAGTCAAAAAAAATAAAGAGTGGTGATTTTTTCCGGCTTGGGTCTGTTTCGGTGTTGCCTGTAATCGGGGGGTTTGTCGGGGCGGACGCGCTTGCCGGATGCCTCTATTTAAGGAAATACTATAAAAATAAAAATGTGATTTTGATAGATATAGGGACTAATGCCGAGATAATTGTTTATTACGGCGGCAAATACTTTGCCGCATCAGCTTCAGCCGGACCGGCTTTTGAGGGTTTGGGTATGAGCTGCGGTTTTCCCATGCTGGAAGGAGCGGTCCGGGATATCCGCTTTAAACCTGCGGACAACAAAGCCCTTTCCCGGGAATCCCGGTTTAATTTTACAGTGTCATCTATGGGGCATTTAAAGCCTGTCGGGATTTGCGGAACGGGGTATCTGAGCGCCGTAGCGGAATTCCTGAAAAAAGGACTTATCGACAGAACAGGCAGAATTGCCGGCGAAAAAGACAGGATAGAAATCACGGATGATATTTCGATAAACCAGAAAGATATAAGAATGTTCCAGGATGCCAAAGCCGCTATCGCGGCCGGCATAAGCCTGATTCTTAAAAAAATAAAAGCCGGTTACGGTGATTTTGCCGAAATCCTTGTTTCCGGCGCTTTCGGAAGCAATGTATCCGTTGATGATTTTTATGCTACAGGTATAATATCACCTGAATTCCGCAAAGTGAAAGCTATGGATAATTTAGTGCTTAAAAGCATGCTGGATGTTGTCGCCGGGGGAGTCAGCATGTCGAAACTCGAATCTTTTGCGGCGAAGGTGAAAAGAATAAAACTGGCGGAAGATAAGGATTTCATGGAATATTATACGGGGGCTATGAGTTTTGAAAAATAATTTAAAGGGTAAAAAGTTTGTTATCGGTGTTATTATAATAACGGCATCCTATTTTTTAGGGGTTCCTGTTCTGGTCGCAGGCATTGCTTTCATGTCCGCTAAAAGGTATTTTACAGGCGCAATCTGTTTTGTGATATACGGGGTATCGTGGCTTCTTTTGCTGGCGGGTATTTTTATGTCGGGCAGGGAAGGGTATCGCTTTGTGCAGGATAAAATAAAGGCTTTTTGGCGCAGAAAGAAAAAAGTTGAACCGGATAACAAAAACATTTAATCTTCCGGAAACGGAATATTAATATTCAGGGAGGAGACAATGAGAATAGTTGCTGCGGTGTTGCTGGCAGTGTCCGCGCTGGTGATGTTCAGCGGATGCGAGACAACAAAAGGCATGGGGCGCGATATTACCAATCTTGGCGATGTGATGTCGGGGAATGACCCTCAGAATGTGACATATTAGAATTTTATAATGGCTTGAACAGTCTTTAATAAATATATATAATAATAAAAATACCTATATGACTTCGGGAATGGAAAAAATATTTGTTATTGAAAAAAGGGGAAATGTCGATATCGTGCATTTCCTGGCGCAGCGTCTTACAGACCCGGTATTGGCGGATAATATTAAGGAATACCTGCTTAAAACGGCTGAAGAAGGCAAAATACATCTGATAATTGATTTTTCCAATGTCCAGTACCTTTCAAGTTCTTATTTAAGTATACTGGTGGCTCTTGATAAAAAGGTCAAATTTGAAGGCGGCAGTGTGAATATATGCTGCCTGAACCGGAATATTTCAAGTATCTTTTCTATTGCGCGTTTCGACACGATTTTTGATATTTTCGGTTCTGAAAATGATGCCGTTACCGATATGGAATCAAAAATTAGATAAATACAGTGAGAAAACCGGACTACATTAATATTCAAAAGAAAATAGGTTACCGTTTTAAGGACAAGTCCTTGCTGTTTACATCCTTAGTCCATAAATCCTTCCGGAATGAAAATCTCGATGAGGCCCCTGAATGCAACGAACGGCTTGAATTTTTGGGCGACTCGGTCCTGGGATGTGTAATATCGTTCCTGCTTTATAAAAAGTTTCCCGATATAGATGAAGGAAAACTGTCTTTTTTAAAATCATTTATCGTTTCCAGAAAAGTCCTTGCGGAAATCGCGTCAGGTATGGATATGGGAAGTTTTTTGATAATCGGCAAGGGAGAGGAGAAAAGCGGCGGCAGGGAAAAAGAATCAAATCTGGCAAATGTATTTGAAGCGCTGATTGCCGCCATTTATATGGACGGAGGGTATGAATCCGCCGAAAAATGGATAGAAGGGACGTTTAAGGGCCGCATAAAAAAAACAGGTGTATCCGATAAATACAGCGCAAAGAATAAACTCCAGGAAATAACCCAGTCAAGATATAACAGCCTGCCGGTTTATAATGTAGTTGAGGAACTCGGTCCCGAGCATAAGAGAAAATATACCGTCGAAGTTTTGGTTGAGGGAGAAAGCATGGGGAAAGGGAACGGTTTTTCAAAGAAGGAAGCGGAAAGGAGCGCGGCAAATGAAGCCATTAAAAAAATGCGCTAGTTTTTCCGTTTTTGCGTTGGCAATGGCAGCGGTCGCGGCCGGCGGCTGCTCTGTGCCAGCCCAGGACAAGGAAAAGCTGGCAGGCGGCGAAGTTAATACATTCTTTGAGGAGCAGATAGAGGAGACTGCGGACAGGGGAAATCCCGAAGAACCGGCAATACAGAAGCTTCCTTACGTAAAAAAACAGAAAGAGCGCGTACAGAAGATTTACGATGAACACAACCGTGAACTTATGGACCAGATGGAACAGTGAAAAGCTTTACAGCCACTTCTTTTTCTTGAAGAAAATAAGCATTACAACAGCGATAATCCCCATAGATATGACGATTACGGGATAACCCAGAGGGGATTCCAGCTCAGGCATATATTTGAAGTTCATGCCGTAGACGCCCGCAACGAATGTCAACGGTATAAATATAGTCGCTATTATGGTCAAAACTTTCATTACTTCGTTCATCTTGTTGCTCAGGGATGTAAGATAAAGGCTGATCATGCTTGATACGACATCCCTGTAAGTCTCTATGTTGTCTATTATCTGAACGGTATGGTCGTAAACGTCCCTGAAAAAGATTGAAGAGTTCTTGTGTATTAAAGTATTTTCGGAGCGCTGGATTCCGCTTATGGTATCCCTCAGGGGCCAGATGGATTTCCTGATGGCTATAAGGTCCTGCTTTAATGTATTTACGGTTTTCAGCGTGTGCTGGGGAGGGTCGTCGATTACTTTGTCTTCGATAACGGAAATTCTGTCTCCTACATTTTCCAATATCACAAAATAATTATCCACTATGGCGTCAAGCAGTGAATAAGCCAGGTAATCCGGGCCCTGTTTTCTTATGCGGCCTTTTGCGTGGCGCAGGCGGTCTCTTATAAGGTTAAAGACATCCCCTTCTTTCTCCTGAAAAGTGAGGACGAAATTTTTGCCGATGATTATGCTTATCTGCTCGGATTCAATGGAAGCGTCTTTCTTGTTTATATCAAGCATTTTCAGTGTGAGGTAGACATAATTGCCGAAATCCTCGAATTTCGGGCGCTGGGAAGTATTTAAAATATCTTCCATCAGGAGAGGGTGGAATTCAAAACAGTTTCCCAGTTTTTCAATGACTTCGATTTTATGAAGTCCGTCTACGTTTATCCATGTCACCGTGGGTTTGTTTCTGAGTTTGAAACACTCATCAACATCTTTAGTCTCGAATTCCTGGAATTGGGATTCATTGTAGTCGATGACGGTTATTTTTATATGTTCTGTTTTCTGTTCGCCTATATGTATGAGAGCGCCGGGTGTCAGTCCGGCCATTTTGGAAACCTGTGTTTCTTTGCGTTTCTGTCTGTTCATAACCATAATATCTTATCTTTTTCTGCGGATTAAATCCAATAAATAAGTTGCGGATGGCGAAGAGGTTTCCGTCCTCCGTTGATTTGCTCATTTCAATTCAATCGCAAATCAAAGCACTAAGGCCAATTTTCCCCAAAACAGAAATTGGGGTGGCTAACGGGATTCGAACCCGTACAAACAGAGCCACAGTCTGTTGTGCTAACCACTACACTATAGCCACCATCGATATTTTAGATTAAATGAACGATACAATGACAATTTCTGCAAAGCCACTCTAAATTTTCCGGCTTATTGTTTTTTCTGTTGGAATCTTTATGATGAACAACTAAAATTCTTCTATCTGTTATGCCGCATCTGCGGCACTTTTCCGCTTTACCATATCTTTTTAAGAGCCGCCTATAGACCGATTGTCCCGATACCCAGTTAGGCGCATTTTCACCACAGCGGCTATTTTTGTTTTCCCACGAGCAATGACATTTCACAGAACAAAAGAACTTCTTGCTTTTTGACCGGGCAAAATCTTTTGGTGTACGATAAATCTTTTTGCCGCAATAATCGCAATTAAGCAATTTTCCGTTTATCTGCGATTTACCCTGGCACTTTTTAGAACAATACTTGCCCCAGCCCTTTTTCGCATGGTAATTTTTGATAAATATTTTTTTACCGCATACTATGCATTTTTTTTCTAGCATGCTTATATACTACACTAAAAGGCCTAATATGGCAAATGAGCGGTATAGTCCACAGTTATGCGCACTAACCCTGCCAGAGGCGAATCCGCCTTCAGCGGAAACTGAGCGATACCCGCCACCGATATGACGTTGAATAATATAATAACATTTCTTTTATGTCAATGAGTTTTACCCCGTTAGAGAGACGGTTCTAAAACCGTTTCTTTAACGGGATGTGCCCCCCCTTAAAAACTTACCGCTATGGTTTTAGTTTTCTTGACTTCTTATCTTCTTTAAGTTATGATTTGCGAAAATTTCAGTATTTTTTTCGACGGATTATGCTCAATTTATGATTTATATATAATGTATAACTTATTGCAAAACAGGAGATTATGAATGAAGAGCAAAAACAAGTACGGTTATTTTAGCGATGACGGGTCGGAATATATTATAGAAAGGCCCGATACCCCGAAACCATGGGCGAATGTTATCTGCAATAAGACATACGGCCTTACAATCTCCCAGACGGGAGGGGGATACAGCTGGGCTTATAATTCGAATTTGAACAGGTTAACAAGATGGGAACAGGATTTAATAAAGGATGAAAGCGGGAAATACCTGTACATCAGGGATGATGATACGGGGGATTTTTGGTCGGCGACATGGAAACCCACCTGTACGACTTTTGATTATTACCAGTGTGTTCATGGCGTAGGTTATTCCATTTTCAAGATGGAAAAGTGTTCCATCTATTCTGAAATGAGGGTGTTCGTTCCCAAGGGCGACAATTGTGAGATATGGATTGTAAAACTTCACAATAAAGCTAATTCCGCCCGTAAAATCAGCCTGATTTCTTATGTAGAATGGCTGACCGGCGCGTGGCCGGATTGCCACAGGGAATTCCATAAGCTGTTCCAGGAAACAAAATTCGATAACTCATCAAAGGTCCTTACCGTTAAAAAAAGGCTGGGAGGTATTTCAGAGGATGAAGCCCCGTGGAATACAACATGGAATTATGTAGGCTATCATACGGCATCGGTAGTTTCAGGTTATGAAGGCGATAAAGAAGAGTTTATCGGGATGTACGGGAATGTAATGGCGCCGAAAGCCGTGAAAGAAGGGCGGCTTTCCAAAACCACCGGAAAGTGGAATGATTCTATAGCGTCTATCATGTCAAAAATAGAAATGAAGCCGAATGAGACAAAGGAAATCGTATTTGTTCTCGGTTTGGAAAAATCGGAAGGTGAAATATCTAAAACCGTCAAAAAATATATTAACCCTAAAAAAGCTCACAAGGCGCTGGGGGCTGTTTGCGATTTCTGGAAAAAACTTATGAGCCCGGTTGAAATCAAGACTCCCGATGATAATATGAATATTATGACAAATATCTGGTTGAAGTATCAGGCTATTTCGGCCAGGATATGGGGGCGGGCGGCTTATTATCAATCAAGCGGCGCCTATGGTTTCAGGGACCAACTCCAGGACAGCCAGATATTTTTGCCTCTGGAGCCCGAAGAAACAAAGGAAAGGATACTTGACCACGCAAGACACCAGTTCAGCGAAGGAACAGTTTATCACTGGTGGAATACACTTGAAAATAAGGGGCCGAAATCCGAATTTTCAGACGATCTTTTATGGCTTCCTTTCGTTACGGTCAATTATTTAAAAGAAACAGCCGATTTCAGCATACTTAAGAAAAGCGAGCCTTTTGTAGACTCCGGAAGAGCGAGCCTTTATGAACATTGTTTAAGAGCTATCAAAAAAAGCCTGTCCAGGATGAGCAAGAGAGGTTTGCCTCTGATAGGAGAAGGCGATTGGAATGACGGTTTAAGTTCATGCGGTGACAAGTGGAAAGGCGAATCCGTATGGATGGGGCATTTTCTCTTCGGAGTTCTGAATGAATTCGCCGCGGTCGCAAAAATGGCGAAAGATAAAAAAACAGCGGATATGCTGTTGAGAAATGCCGCAAAGCTGAAAAAAGCGGTGAACAAATACGGGTGGGACGGGAAGTGGTACTGGCGCGCAACTACGGACAGCCGGCATATATTGGGCAGCAGCAATGAAAAATGCGGAAAGATATTTCTCAATGCCCAGACATGGGCGATAATAAACGGGATAGAAGATGATAAAAAAAGGCGTAAATCCATGTTGTCATCCATGGAAAAATACCTTTACCGTGAATTCGGCCCGATTCTTTTCCATCCGGCCTATGATGTCCCTAACCCGAAAATCGGTTATCTTACGAGGTATGCCCCCGGTGTCAGGGAGAACGGCGGGCTGTATACGCACGCCGGTGTCTGGGCAATTCAGGCTGAATGCGCGGCAAGAAGGCCTGATATGGCTTACAGGCTGTATAACAGTTTTAATCCTATAAGAAGGGGGGAAAACCCCGATTTGTATAAGTGCGAGCCGTATGTTACTCCCGGTAACGTTGACGGCCCTGATTCGGAAAATTTCGGAAAAGGCGGCTGGACCTGGTATACGGGATCGGCTGCATGGTATTACAGGATAGCATGCGAATGGATACTGGGTGTAAGACCCGCATATGAAGGCCTTGTTATAGACCCGTGTATTCCTTCGACATGGAAGAACTTTGAGATAAAAAGAAAATTCCGGGGGGCGACATACCATATAAGGATAAGAAATCCCAAGGGCAGTTATCAGGGAGTCAAAAGCCTTATAGTCGACGGCAAAGAAGTAGCGGGTAATATTATTAAGCCGTTTAAAGATAAAAAGACCCATGAAATACTGGCTATATTGATTTAGATGATACTTGGGAATTCGCCGGGTTTTATTTTGCCGTTTGTTGCTGTAACATTATAGGAGTTATTGCCTAGTGCGTCTGCCTTGATATCGCCTCCGGCCTCTTTTAGTATCAATTCGCCCGCGGCAATATCCCAGTCCATTATTCCGTATTCAAAATAAATGTCAAAACGCCCTGCGGCCAGCCAGCAGAGGTCAAGGGCCGCCGCTCCCATTATCCTTATTTTTTTTACCCTGGTTATCAGTGAATTGAAAATAACAAGTCCTTTTTTTATTGTTTCTTCGGATTTCATAAAACCGCAAACCACAAAAAGCTCATTGGTTTTACCTGTCTGCCGCGTTTTTATCTTTTCGCCGTTTAAAAAAGCGCCTTTCCCTTTTTCGGCGTGGAACAGTTCGTCCCTCACCGGGTCGAACACAACGCCGAGAATTTTTTCGCTTTTATGGAGTAAAGCTATGGAAACGCAGAACTGCGGTATGTTTCTGGAAAAGTTTGCTGTCCCGTCCAGCGGATCGATAATCCATGTGTAATCGGACGCATTATCCGTTGTTCCGCTTTCTTCCGCTAAGATAGAGTGCTTCGGAAATTCGGAGAAGATGGTATCTACGATTATCCGCTCGCTTTCTTTGTCCAGCGCGAGTTTTGTGTCGAATCTTAATTCTTCGTCTACTATTATTTTTTTACCGAAGCTCTGCAGCTGCAGTTTTCCGGCTTTTTTTGCCGCTTTGATTGCCGTTTCAAGCATATATTCCTCTTTTTAAGCTGATTCTGATAGTATATAAATGTATTGAACGCTTAATTGTATCAATCCGGATAAAAACAGAAAAGGGTTTTTAATATGAAATACGCCGCGCCTGAAACGCTTATTTTACCTCAAGTGACTGAATATATCCGGAATGTTATAACGGATACCGACGGCAATGAAGTTTTTTTTATATGCAGGCCGGGAACGGAAGGGAAGATAGAGGAGGCCGTAGAAGTGGCCAGGGGAAATAAGATTTCCGTCCCCGCTGTCCTAAGCATGCTTCGGCCCGGGGATGTTGTCCTGCATAATCATCCTTCGGGCAACCTTACGCCTTCGGCCGAAGATATAAATGTGGCGTCCCGGATAGCCGACGGGGCAAACGGTTTTTATATTACCGATAACAGCGTCGGTAAAATTTATGTGGTTGTGAAGGCGTTTGTTCCCGATAAAATAAAACTTATCAGCGCCGGGGAACTAATATCTTTTTTCAACGCGGGCGGCAGCATAGCTTCAAAACTTGATAATTATGAGTACAGGAAAGAACAGGTTGAAATGGTTAAGTTTGTTTCCGGCTGCTTTAATGAAGCTAAAATAGGGTTAGTTGAGGCCGGAACGGGAACGGGAAAATCTTTTGCTTATCTGCTGCCCGCCATAGTATGGAGCCTGTTGAATAATGAACGGGTTGTTATATCGACAAATACGATAAATCTTCAGGAACAGTTATTTTACAAGGATATACCCCACCTGTCCAGGATGACGGGGATGAAATTCAAATGGTGCCTTGTTAAAGGAAGAACAAATTACCTGTGCCTGAGAAAATGCGACAGCGCGAAAAAAGAAATGAAATTAATCAGCGAACATGGAGAAAAAGAGTTAGCCGATATATTCAAATGGGCTGAGACCACCGCAGACGGCAGTAAATCGGATCTTGATTTCGTGCCGAAAGATTCCCTCTGGGAAATGTTTCAATGCGAAGCCGACCAATGTTTAAGGATAAAATGCCCTCATTACGGAAAATGTTTTTTTTACAGGTCGAGGAACCGCGCGGCTTACTCCAACCTGATTGTTGTAAACCATCATATTCTTATGACGGATATTGTTTTGCGGAAGACAACGGAAAATTATAAAACCTCGCTGGTACTGCCGAACTTCAAAAATATTATTATCGACGAAGCCCATCATATCGAGGATGTGGCGACTTCAAACATGGGTATTGAGATATCCAGGTTCCGGGTGTCCAAGATATTCGGCAGGCTGTTAAGGCACGGCGGCAGGAAATCGGGGCTTGTGGTGTTTATCAAAAAAACGCTCTCATCAATGCCGGACGGGGGGAAACGCAAAAAAACGGGTATTGTCGAACATATACAGAAAACACTTATAAAAGACATCGGCAGGACTGAAAAAGAAATAAAATTCCTGTTTGAGGAGTTGAATAAGATTTTCAGGAATTTTTTCAAGTCAAGTTCTGAGACAGAGAAGCTCAGGATCAATCATGATGTTCTAAACACGGATTTCTGGATAGATTCCGCTGTCCCCCTGATGAGAGAGCTGTGCGCAAAACTTTTAGCCGCCGGCGATATGCTGAAAAATTTATTTGATATGATTGAATCGGAAGGGCTTGCTAAATCAGGCAGCATGACATCGCCTCTGATAGAACTGAAATCAATAGCGGCAAGGATCCGGGCCATAGTCGATGATTTCCGGTCGTTTATGGGCGATAGCGATGAAAACTGCAGATGGGTGGAATTCAAGACTTCCAGAAAATCTGATTTTTACCTGAAATTCTGTTCTTCTCCCATTATAGTGGCGGATATATTAAAAGAGTATGTTTATGATAAATATAATACCATCATATTGACATCGGCGACGCTTTCGGTTAACAGGGGTTTTGATTTTATAAAAGGCAGGCTTGGTATTAATCTCGTGAACGAAAGGCAGTCGGAGTGCCTCCTTCTGGAGTCACCTTTTGATTATAAGAAACAGGTTTTTTTCGGTTTGCCTTCGGGGATCCCCGAGCCGAAATCCCCGGATTATACGGAAATGCTCAGGAACACGGTCTGTGATGCCGTCAGGGTTTCGGAAGGAAGAGCTTTAATACTTTTCACTTCATATAATATGCTGGAGACCATATGGGCCCTTGTCAAAGATGATATAGAAAATTCGGGATATAAGGTTCTTAAACAGGGTGAAAAAAACAGGTACAGGCTGTTAGAGGCATTCAAAAAAGATACAGGGTCTGTTTTGCTTGCAACCGAGAGTTTCTGGGAAGGGATAGATGTTAAGGGGGAAACACTGAGTCTGCTGGTTATTACAAGGCTTCCTTTTAAAGTTCCGACCGAACCTGTCCTTCTGTCGAGGTCCGAGTACATATCGATGTCCGGAGGGGATTCTTTTTCTGAATACAGCCTTCCTCTGGCTGTGATAAAATTCAGGCAGGGATTCGGCCGCCTGATAAGGCACAGGGATGACAGGGGCGCCGTGCTGGTGCTGGACAGGAGAATAATTTCCAAAAGGTACGGAAAAGTCTTTCTCGATTCCCTTCCGGATATAGATGTTAATATCGACGCCGCAAAAAAACTTTTTACAAAAATGAGAAAACTGTTACTGAAATGAAAGCCGCAAAAGGGTTTACGCTTTTGGAATTTATGATTGTCATTATGATAATATCATTCCTGTCCGCCTTGTTGTTCCCGTCTTTAAGGATTGCAAGGGAGAAAGGAAAAACAGTCTTATGCGCTTCGAATTTGAAGCAGATAGGATATGCCCTGATGATGTATGAGAAAGACTGGCCTCCGTTCCTTCCCAAAGCCTGCGGAGGGTGCCAGTGGGGAGGCAGTAAAGACGGATGGACAGAACAGATTTATCCGTATATCCAGTCGAAAGATGTGTTTAAGTGCCCCTCTCAGCCGGAAGAATCCATGGGCGAGTTCGGTTATTTTCTCAATTCCCGGCCCGCCTACAATAACGGATATGATTATTTAAGATATAATATTATAAAAGACCCGCAAAGATTTATTCTTGCCGGGGACTGCACCTTTAAATTCAGCCAGTGGGACTGCGATAAGGACAATTATACCCAGCAGTGCCTTTTTTGCCGGGAAACCGCGCATTACGAGGATAACTTCCATTTACGAAAAAACAATGTTCTTTTCGCTGACGGGCATGTAAAATTATATTCTGAATTTCAGGCGGAAGAGATGATGATTTTTTATGATGTTGAAGGGCCATGGGTCCAGCCTTGAAAATACGCCTATAACTCGGAGGGGTATCCGGTTTGCTGACAGAAAAACAGATCAGATCGTTGCGCGATATTGCCGGAACTGAAAACGTATTTTTCGATTCCGGGAGCATAGAAAAATATGCGCAGGATGAAACCCCCGGCATGAAGTATCAGCCTGACACCGTGATTATCCTTCCCTGTATGTCCTGCGTAAAAGAACTTGTCGGCTTTTGTAATGACCAGAAAGTGCCGATTATTCCGAGAGGCGCCGGAACGGGAACAACAGGCGGATGCCTTCCTGTTTACGGAGGAGTGGTGCTTTCATTTGAAAAGCTTAATAAGATCATTGATATTGATGAAAATAATCTTATGGCCGTGGTTGAACCCGGCGTAATAACAGGTAACCTGCATGCCGAAGTGGAAAAAAGGGGATTATTTTACCCTGTTGACCCGGCCAGTCTTGATTCATGCACCGTCGGCGGCAATGTAGCTGAAAATTCGGGAGGGCCCAGGGCCGTTAAATACGGGGTAACAGGCGATTATGTATGCGGCATTAAGGCTGTCCTTCCGGACGGCACGGATTTTGTGTTCGGCGGTAAGATCGTGAAAAATGTGATGGGCTATGATATTCCCGGCATACTGGTCGGATCGGAAGGGACTCTTGCGATATTCAAAGAGATAACCTTCAGGCTTATTCCAAAACCTCATTTTGTTTCGGACCTTCTGGTGCCTTTTCCTTCCATAAGAGACGCGGCGCTTACCGTGTCCCGGATACTGCGCAGTAAGATTGTCCCGTCCGCTATCGAATTTATGGATAAAAGCAGTATCGATGCGGTCGGAAAGCTCCTGGAAAGGAAAATGCCTTATGGGGAAGCGGGAGCGCATCTTCTGATACAGCTTGACAGCTCGGACGGGGATGAAGCTGAGAAAATCTATGAAAAAGTCGGCGGGATATGCATGGAAAACAATGCCGAAGATGTGCTTGTTGCGGATAACAGCCGGATGAAAGAAAAACTCTGGGAGGCGAGAAGGAAAATAAGGGAAGCCATAAAACCGATAAGCCCCGTTAAACGGTCTTCGGATGTAGTTGTCCCGAGGTTTAAAATCCCGGATTTGCTTGAACGCATTTACCTGCTGCAAGATAAGCATAAAATAAGATTTATAAATTACGGGCATGCCGGCGACGGAAATGTCCATGTGAATATTTTAAAAGAAAATATGGAAGACAGTATCTGGAATGAAAAGCTGCCTGTTGTCCTTGATGAATTGTATGCGATCGTGGTGGGCATGGGAGGCGCGATTTCGGGAGAGCACGGTATCGGGCTTGTCCAGAAAAAATATTTAAGAAAAGCTGTCGGAAACAGAGAGATAAAAATAATGACGGACATTAAAAAATTATTCGATCCTAACAATATAATGAATCCGGGTAAGATATTTTAAGCGCGGGAGGTAATATGGAATCACATGAGATTTTAAGGGAAGCGTTCGAAAAATCCGGTCCGAAGGAAGTTGCCTCAAAACTTAATCTATCGTTGTCGCTTGTATATAAATGGTGCGAGCCGTCTTCAGAGAGTGAAAGCGGCAATCCGGCGGGAACCAGGAACCCGCTTGACAGAATTAAGGCAATATATGAAGTTACGGAAGACAGGAATATTATCAACTGGCTGTGTAATGCCGCGGGGGGTTCCTTTATCGAGAATTATACCAAGGATATTAATCCTGCCGGTGTTGTCGCTACGATTCAGATTATGATAAAAGAATTTTCGGACTTGCTTAAGATTGTTTCGGACTCAATGAGGAATGACAGCAATATTGATGAGAAGGAGACCAGGAGAATAAGGAAAGAATGGGAAGATCTGAAATGTGTTACCGAGTCGTTTGTTACCGCCTGCGAAAAAGGGATGTTCGGAAAAAGCTGAACAGGCAAGAACGCCGGTTCCTTGACAGTTAATGTAAAATATAATTCTGATTTGCGCCAGAGTGGCGGAACGGCAGACGCGACGGACTCAAAATCCGTTGAGCTCCGGCTCATAAGGGTTCAAGTCCCTTCTCTGGCACCAGTGAACCACGCAGGGTTCACTGCCCTGAACCCCTGCAGTTCAGGGTATTCATGATGTTTCGTATTTAGATATTAGAATTTAGGATTTCAAAATTATGGATAAAAATCATTCACTCAAAGTCGGTTTCAGTTTCGGGTTTACATCCGGGATAATAACTACCATAGGACTTATGGTCGGGCTTCATTCCGGCACCCATTCAAAACGCGCCGTTATCGGCGGCGTGCTGACGATTGCGATAGCCGACGCTTTTTCCGACGCGCTTGGAATTCATGTTTCCGAGGAGTCGGAAAATCAGCATACTGCCGGAGAAGTCTGGATATCAACTGTTGCAACATTTCTTTCGAAATTCTTTTTTGCGTTGACTTTCCTCGTCCCTTTGCTTTTATTCAGGCTGGATACGGCGGTGGTTATCAGCGTAATATACGGGTTTTCGATGCTTGGGATCTTCAGCTTTGTTATGGGCGGAAAACAGGGCGCAAATCCATTCAAAGTCGCAGGGGAACATTTATTGATAGCGGCGATAGTTGTGTTTCTTACCCATTTTACGGGGGCCGCCATTTCAAAACTGCTGAATTGCTGACTTTCCCGTTGATTGCTTTTTAAGCAAATGTTTGACTTATTTCATATATAGTAGTAAATTATTAGCATCAGTTTATTTCTTTCAGGGGGGATTATGGAAGAAGATAAAACAAGAAATGATAAGGTGAAATATTCTTACGCTCTGCTCGGCATCTCGATATTCATAGTCGGCATGGCGCTTGTCTGGTCCAATATCCTGTATCAGAAAGAAAGAGAAAAGAATAAAGTCCTGGCTTACCAAATAAGAATCCTGGAAAGAAATATAAATACTCTCAAAACCCAGATGGAAAAAGTTTCGGAACTGCTGACTTACTGATAGTGTTTTTTCTCCACAAATCCGCTTTCCTAATTAATCTTATGTGCCCGAGATTGTGCCCAAGTGGAATATTAGTGTTGAAAACAGAAAATACTTGTCCGCCTTTGGCGGGGACCACAATCGAAAATCTTATTTTTATCTATTGTTCTAATGCTCGATTTTCAATTGCTCTGTCCCGCCTTCGGCGGGACTGGTGGAGGTAGGGGGAGTCGAACCCCCGACCTCTTGACTGCCAGTCAAGCACTCTAGCCAACTGAGCTATACCCCCTCCACAAGCCTTTTGAACAACATGCAAAATCTGATATTAGGTTAATACTCTAGTTGCGTGAGACTGTAATTTATGGAGCGAAGCGCTCATAAATTACAAAGCCGAACGTAATCCCGCCCGAGGCGGGGCCAACTGAGCTATACCCCCTCCGCGAGTTTTTGGGAATTCCGCAAAAAATAAGAAAGACCGTCTGACAAGCGAAAAGAAAGTATATATTTGAAAATTCAAATCGTCAAGATTTAAAAAAAAGTAAGCATTCTAAGGATAATTGGGGAGAGGATCTGTCCTTACAGTCTCGAGTTTTTCCGTCTGAACCCATTCGCTGTGCCCGTCGCAGAAAGAGCAGGTTGCGCCGATACCGTGATGGGAAATGGCCCTGTCGATGAATGTGTTCCTGTTCTGCGCATTTATCCATAGGTAGTCCGCATCTATAAACAGCAATACCTGTTCAGGAGCCTGTATGGGCGGAATAAATCCTTTTAACCTTCCGACATCTGTTCCGCTCCCTCCTTCCCAGTTAGCCGAGTTATCGCATCCTACAACGGATTCATTCATGGCGTATGAGCATTGTGTGACAGTGGTCTGTCCCGCCCAGCAGTAGAGGCCCTGGTCGTTCGGGTTTTCATCGGCGGGGCAGATGAAAAGTTCTTTCTGATATTGAATGTAGGGCAAGAGCGCGTCCATCCAGCAAACCCCTTCTTCGTCATCCATCCCCATACCCCATCCCCATCCGCAATAAGGGAAATGGTCATTATAATCCGTAGAATATATCATTGCGGCATGCACAAGCTGTTTCATATTACTCATACAGCTTATTCTTCTTCCTCTTTCCCATGACTGCCAGATAGCGGGAAAGATAAGGGATATAAGTATGGAAACTATGGTCACCACCGACAACAGTTCCATTAATGTGAAGCCGTCTTTATGTAAGTATGTTCTCATAATACAAAAAACCCATCCTCTTTTTAAAAGAATGGGCCAAGAGTTTTAATGCTTCGGTAACCCGGCTGCCATTCTTTTAAAAAGGCCCGCAGTTTTGCGCCCTGCCTTTTCAGGCAGTTTGCCTTTATCGGCATTATAATATATTTACTCCTCTAATAAAACATAACATTTAATTGATATGCCGGTCAAAGGACATTTGGTTAATTAACACGCCGTAGCTGCCGGCCTTGACAAACCCCGCAAAAATGCTAAAATATAAACAGGTATATTACCGGTATATATTATGAAAAAGACAAAAAATAGCATAGGTTTTACGTTAGTCGAGCTGCTTGTTGTTATAACTATTATAAGCATTCTTTCTTCTCTTATACTGCCTGCGATTAAATCCGCGAGGGAAGCCGCGAAATCAACTGTCTGCCAGGGATATCTCAAGCAGTTCGGATATGCGTTGCTGATGTATACTAACGAATGGAACGGCTATATTCCGGAAGCTTTCCTCTCAGGGGATATCGGATGGCAGGATGCGCTGCAGCCTTATACCAGGGGTGTCCCCTTCAGCAGCGGACAGAACCCCGGAGGTATATATAGCTGCCCGTCCGGGAATCCGGAAAAGAATCCGCTCCACCCCGCATGGGCCAACTGGAATTATATGATGAACGAATGTGTTGAATTATACAGGATAGACAACGTTCCTTTTGTCAGCGATAAAATTTTTGTATGCGACGGGTGGTATAATTCAATTGACCCGGAGTATGCGGATTGGGCGGGGGGTATGGAAAATGCCGTCAGAAAAGCCCACAGGGGAGGCGTAAACTACCTGTATTGCGACGGGCATGTTCACTGGAGCAGAAATATTCCCCCCAAAGATTCAAACTGGAGATGGTGGGCAGGCGGCATGCACCTGAGGCCCTGAAAAAATCTTTTTTGACAAATCTCTTTTCTGTTAGTATATTTAGTACAGGTAAACAACCGGTATAATATTTGGTTAAAAGATGGCAAAAAAGACAAAAAGCTCCAAACCGATTTATCAGCAGATAGAAGATGAGCTCGCCCATAAAATAAAATCAGGCGTGTTCAGGGTGGGGGAGTATCTCTCTCCCGAGAGAACTCTCAGCTCGGAATTTAAAGTAAACAGGATTACCGTCAGAAAAGCCATCAAGAATTTAATTACCAGAAATCTGGTTGTTTCCATACCGGGTTCGGGAAATAAAATAATCAGTTCCGCCGAAAAAGAAAAAGAGCACGCAAAAACCATAGCCTGTGTTTTCTTCAGAAATGTTTTTCAGGATTCGGGCAATCCTTATTATTCCAGGATACTGGGAGGCATTGAGAGCGAGGCGGGCAAGAAAGGGTATGGCGTGCTGCTCACATCCCTGGGGGAAGAATATTTCTTCGGAGACAATAAAATCCATGATCTGCTTGATTCGAGAAAGATTGACGGAATTATATTTGCCGGCGAAGTATCCAATGATTTTATTATAAGCCAGTTTGAGAAGGGCATTCCCTGTGTTGTTATAGACAGGGATATTAAAGGGAAGAATATAACATCTGTCCGCCCCGATAATCCGGGCGGTTCTTACAATGCCATAAAGTATCTGATTGAGATGGGACATAAAAGAATAGGGTTTATCAGGGGTTCTTTAAACGATAAAACTGTCCAGGAAAGATATGAAGGGTATGTGAACGCTTTAAAAGAAGCGGGGATCCCCATGGACGAAAGGTATGTTGTTGAAGGCCATTTTACCGTGGAACAGGGATATACCTGCGCGGGGATATTGCTGGATGTAAAACCGATGCCGACCGCTATATTTGCCATAAATGACAGAGCCGCTGTGGGCGCGATTAAGGCCGTCTCCGAAAAAGGATTAAAGGTGGGAAAAGATATTTCCATAATAGGTTTTGATGATATTGATATAGCCGCGCATACGAACCCTCCTTTGACTACAATAAGAATCTTTAAGGAAGAAATGGGCATAACCGCAGTCAGCCTGCTGATTAACCAGATAGAGAATCCTTCGTTTACCCCTCTCAAATCTGTTATTCCTACGGAGCTTGTAATCCGGGATTCCGTGGGTAAGTTTTTATTGAAAAAAAACAAATAGTTTTATTTTAAACCGCATCAAAATCAGGTATACTTATCAATATAGCCGGTTCAGCGCTTTAATCACTATACTTGAGAGGCAAAATGTCTTATGTCTGAAAGGATACAGAAAGATAAGGTTTACAGGAGAAGGCAGTTTATCGTAGATTTTCCGCTTCAGCTGAAATACGGCATATTCTTTGCTCTTATCTGCCTTTGCCTCAGCAGCGCGTGGGGTTTCAGCCTCTACAACGCCAGGATCAAATCCCTTGAAAATGAATATATTATAAGGCCGGGCGAAGATTCAAAACTGGAAGAATTTTTAACAGCGCAGAGATATGTATCTTTTACCACTACGGCAATGGTGCTGGCGTCAACAGCCGCCTTTTTCATTATGGGCCTGTACGGCGCCCACAAACTTACGGGCCCTTCCTACAGGCTGAAAAAGGAAATACAGGGAATCATAAACGGCAATTATCCCAAAACGATAAACCTGAGGAAGAACGACCTGCTGCATGACCTCGCATATGAAATAGAAAAACTCGCATCTTCCCTGAATAACAGAAGACTGCAAAGAGATGAAAAAATTCAGATTATCCTGAAGCTTTTGTTGTCCCTGAAGAGTGAATATAAAGAGGAAACGATAGAAGAAATCAAGAAACTGCTCGGCAACTTTGATATTTAAAGATTACTTTCCCGATGAACAAAATTTTCATTCGTATTTTTAGCGGGTTTCTTTTACTGATATTTTGTAATTGTTTTATTATAAAATGCGGCGAACTGTTTGCGGACAAAATCAACGGAGAAAACATGAAAGTCAGGAAATCGGTTGTGTCCGGGATGTTTTATGAAAGCGATCCCGGAAAGTTAAAGAAAGAGATCAGCCGATATTTGGCTGAAGCCGATGTAAAGCCTGTTTCGGGAAATGTAATTGCGTTAATAAGCCCTCATGCCGGTTATGTATATTCGGGCCGCGCGGCGGCTTTCGCGTATAAGACGCTTGAGGGAAAGAACATTAAAAGAGTTTTTGTCCTTGCCCCCACCCATTGTATAGGGTTCAGGGGCGCATCTATACCCGATGTTGACGCGTATGAGACTCCTCTGGGGATTATAGGCCTTGATAAAAAAACATGCGCTTCTTTACTAAAAAAGAAATCTTTTACTTCTATAGCGCAGGCCCATTCAAGAGAACATTCCCTTGAGGTCCAGCTCCCTTTTCTTCAGTATGTCCTGGGAAAGGATTTCCTTATTATCCCGTTAGTGATCGGACAGCTTCAGGAAGAGGATTATTCCCGGATAGCCGATGCGTTAACGGCGTGTTTGACAGAGGGAGATCTCGTGGTTATAAGTTCTGATTTTATACATCAGGGATACCGTTTCGGGTATATGCCGGCAAAAGAGAATATCCAGGAGACCGTTAAAAAAATAGATATGGAAGCCATAGATCTGATATTAAAAAAAGACGGCCCGGGATTCATTTCTTATGTCGGCTCAACGGGCGCCACAATTTGCGGAAGAGATCCTATCGGCATATTATTATACATGCTTCCCGAAGACGCCAAAGGTTCCCTGTTGAAATATTATACATCCGGCGATATTACAGGAGATGAAACTGAAACGGTGAGCTACGCGTCAATAGCTTTTGTTTCAGAGAGTGGATTTTACGGCGGGGGCGGCAGTCCGGATACGGGAAGGGATAAAGGGAACAAAGATTTTTTAAGCGACGAGGATAAAAAAGTTTTATTGAACCTTGCCAGAAATACCGTCGAGGAATGTGTAAGAGAGCAAAAAATAAGCGGAATCGAAGACTATGATAAAGTTACCGGACGGTTGAAAGAAAAATCCGGTGTTTTTGTGACACTTACGAAAAACGGCGGGTTAAGAGGATGCATAGGTTATATTGAGCCTGTGGAGCCGCTATATAAGGCCGTTATGGATATGGCGGTTAATGCCTGTACGAGAGACTTCAGGTTTAACCCTGTAAGGGAGGATGAATTAAACGATATTGAAATTGAAATATCTGTGTTGACCCGCCCCGAAAAAATTTCCGGCCCCGAAGGGTTTATACCGGGAGAACATGGTGTAATAATTAAAAAAGGCTGGAATCAGGCTGTTTTTCTGCCGCAGGTAGCCCCGGAACAGGGATGGGACAGGGAAACGACCCTGAAGCATCTGTGCATGAAAGCGGGCTTGTCCGCCGATGAATGGCAAAAACAGGGAATGGAGTTTTATATCTTCAGGGCAATTGTTTTTTCTGAAGGGAATCAGCGGTGAGTTTGAAAAAATGGGCAATATTGGTTGTTTTTTCCCTGGTTTCTTTGTCTGTTTATTTCTTCATAATAATTTCCAGAGAGCCCGGTTTCTTTATTTGAATATATCTGGTATACTTTACTGAAAAGCGGAGAGAGGTTGAAAATGAAAAAAATTCTTATTATTGACGACGAAGAAGATATACGCGAACTGGTTAAGATAACACTGGGCGCCAAGTACGAGGTGATAGAGGCGTACGACGGTTTGAGCGGCCTGGATATAGTAAAGGATGAAAAACCGGATTTAATCCTTCTGGATATGATGATGCCTATAGTCAGCGGAACCGATGTGTGCAAAAGACTGAAATCCTCTCCCGATACCGCAGATATACCGATAGTGATAATAACCGCGGGCGGTATTGAAGCTGCGATGAAAGGCATGTCGGAGAAAGCCGATCAGTTTCTTATTAAACCTTTTACGACGGATCAGATTGAAGAGAAAGTGGATAAGTTGCTAAATAAATCATAATTTGATTTTTCAATGTTCACATCGTTTTTTTTAAAAAGACCATTTTTGCCGATTTCTTTATCTCTGTGCGCCGGCCTGTGTTCCGGTTTATATTTATCTCATTTTAGCCTCGGCTTGTATTTTTTATTCGCGGCGCTGTGCTGTTTGCTATTGTGTGTTGTCTTTTTATCCTGCTCATTTGAAGGCCGGGCCGCTGTTTTCTATTGCCTTTTTTTTGTTTTTTACGGGATGTTGATTATAACCTTCAGCCTGCGGTATCCGGAATTTGACAGGGATCAAACCCTGGTATGTGAATTTGAAAAATTCACGGGTGTTTCAAAACCGGACCCGGCCTCGAAACCTAAAGCGGCAGTGAGCGCAATTTTGCTGGAATCCGGAGAGAAGCAGATAAAAGAAAGGGAACGGGCGCTGGTTATCCTGGATTCGGAAAAGATGCCGGACTGGGATTTCAAGGATATTTTTGTAATAAAAGCGTCTGTTTCGGAAAATCCGGATTTTCCTTTTTCGGCCTATAAATACAGGGCCGTTTCTTCAGGGTTATTGGAGCACAGAAAAACAGGGTCACTTTTTTTCAGAGTTGTCAATAAGATGAAGAAAACCCTTGTCGGGATTATTGAAGAAGGCATGCCCCAGCCCGGGAGTTCGGTTATGATAGGGATGTTGACGGGAGACAGGCACAAAATACAGGAAGACGTGAAATATGATTTTATCAGAAGCGGGACATCTCATATACTTGCCGTTTCAGGCCTGCATGTCGGTTTGCTGAGCGGTTTTGTCTTTTTGATTTTCAGGCTGTTGAATCTGGAAAGGAAAATGGCCGGTTTTTGTCTGTTTCTTGGTGTCATATGGTTTTATATAGCGATGACCGGTTTTTCGGTTTCATCGGTCCGGGCAGGTATAATGATTTCCATCCTTACAGGGTCTTTGGTCCTGGGCAGGAACCCCGATTTAATAAATATTTTATGTTTTTCGCTTCTGTTGATGCTCATGATAAGACCGGTCTCCTTATTTGAGGCTTCCTTTCAATTATCATTTGCCGCAATGTCGGCGATAATTTTCTATTCCAGATATCTGATGCTTCGCAGAAAGAGGGTTAAAATGGAGTTGATACCCGGTTTTGCGTATAAAATGAAAGCGGTCGGCGGCAGGTTTGCCGAAATCTCCATAGAATATTTTAAACTCTCTCTTGTGATATGGCTGTTTACAAGTCCGATAGTCCTGTTCCGCTTTGACACATTCAATATGCTGACGCCCCTTGTGAATATTCCGGTTGTTTTTTTATCGACGCTGATAATAAATACGGCTTTTGTTTTTTTGCCGGTGGCCGTGTTTTCGTCATTGGGCGTTAAGCTTCTTGGTATATGCGGAATTTTTATTAAACCTCTTCTCTGGGTTGCGGATTTGTTTTCCGGTTTTGCTTTCGATATAGAAGATATCTATCTGAAGATAATACTGCTGGGATTCATTTTTGTTTGTTTATCAATAATTTTTTTATATGCTGAGAATATAACCGAATGATTTTTATATTGACTATGAGTGGTAATGATTTATAAAATTACTATTAAATTTGCGTATTCAATTTAAATGCTGCAACCCATTTTGCAACGGCGTTATTACAGGTGATGCTTGGATAAATTTAAGACAGCTATTATCGGAAAGCAGCTGATAGTAAAGATTTTAGGCAGGGGTTCTTTTAAGAATAGCAAAGATCTCAGGGATTACGTTCTTGAAAAACTTGAAAAAGACGCTGATGAGTGCTTTGTGGATTTAAAAGAATGCATTAGCATGGACAGCACTTTTATGGGAATGCTCGCCGGTTTGAATTTTGCGCTTAAAAACAGAAAAGACAAAAATATATATTTTTCCAATATAACCAATCCAACCAGAGAGCTGTTGTCAACCCTCGGGTTGCTGGAGCTTATTTCACAAAAAATGCCGGATAAAGCGGCGGAACAGGCTGATTTTAAAGAGATTCTGCTTGCGCAGGGCAGGACGCCGGGAATGGCGAAGCATATGCTTGAAAGCCATGAAATGCTCTCAAGCCTGGACAAAAAGAATAAGGAAAAATTCAAAAAAGTCGTGGATTCGCTTAAGGAATCCGTTAACAAAGACAAAGAGAAAGATTAATTTTGAATATCTCTCAATTATTCTGGATACTGGCGGCTTTAATTTTACTTTTCATTTATATCAGGCTGAAGAGAAAGCATTTTTTGCTTGAAAAAGAGAAAAACGCGCTGATCCAGGAAAAAGAAGTTGTGGTCTGCTTCCTTCAGGATATAGGGGAAGCTTTTACCGAAGCCATGGAACTGGATGACCTCCTGAAGAAGATAATAAATTGTTCAATCAATCTTGTAGGCGCCAGCGCAGGCGCTATTTTCCTTTCCGACCCCCAGAGAAAATACCTGGTCGCTAAAATTGTGGAAGGGATTTTCCCTCCCATGACTAATAATATAGGTCTTGTGGCTGATAAGGTGTCTACCAAAACCAAATACCTTGAAGATATCCTGAAGAAAGAAAAAATAGAATACGGACACAGTGTTATCGGAGAAGCCGCAAAAAAAGAAGTGCCTATACTTGTGGAAGACGGGGACAAAGATGACAGGGTGCCTAAGCTTAAATCGGATATCCTGAGAATAAGAACCATGATGGCTGTTCCCCTTAAGATTAAAAATGAAGTTATAGGTGTTATGGCCATAGTCAACAAATGGTCCGGAAGGTTTACATCTACCGACCTATCGCTTTTCAGCGCTCTTGCCGACCAGGCTTCGGTTTCGATAAACAATGCCCGGTTCTACCATTCGCTGGCCGAGAAAAACAGGATAGACAGGGATCTTGAAATCGCAAAAGATATCCAGCAGCTTTTAATACCCGAAAGATGCCCGGATATTTCCGGTTATCAGATAGCCTCTTACAGTAAGGCGGCGCTGGAGCTGGGAGGAGACTATTATGATTTTATAAATGTGGATGAGGACCATCTCGGCATAGTTATTGCCGATGTTTCCGGGAAAGGTATTTCGGCGGCCATTGTCATGGCAACTTTCAGGGGTATGCTGAATATTATCGCCCGGGGCGATAAGTCCCCGAAGTCGGTGCTGTCCGAGATTAACAGGATTATGTACAGCGACATGAAAAAAGATATGTTTATCTCTGTGTTATACCTGATATTAAACACCAAGGATCATAGCATTGTGGCTTCGAGGGCCGGGCATGAGCCGATATTGCTCATTCATGACCAAGGCAGAAAGCATAAGCTGATTAAAGGAAACGGCATAGTTATCGGAATAGATGAGGGTGATATATTTGATAAAAATCTCGAAGAAACATCGATTAATCTCCTGAAAGATGATATAATCGTTTTATATACGGATGGGATTACAGAGGCGATGGATATGCAGAGGCGGGAGTTCGGCAGGGAAAACCTTATAGATTCTGTTATGGTGTCTTCTGCCGAAAATGCGGAAAATATCGCTAAAAACATAGAAGACAGAATTGCGCGCTTTACAGGTGGAGTGGAACAGCACGATGATATTACACTCCTGGTCTTGAAAAAGGTATAGGAGGATTTTTTTTATGCCGGCTTGTGAAATAACAATCGAGAAAATCGATTTTGAGGAACCGATTCATATTGTAAGGATTACCGGCGCGCTTGACGCCTATTCGTTCCCTGATTTCGAGGTTAAAGTCAGGGAAATATTTGATAAAGACGGCAGAAATATTATTCTGGATTTCGGAAAACTTGATTATATCAGCAGCGCGGGGCTGGGCGCCCTTATGGGATTTGCCAAAATCGCCAGACAGAATAAAGGGGATCTCATTATACTTAAGCCGACTCCGAAAATAGGAAGCATTATAGATGTTCTGGGCTTATCCAAGTTTATCAAAGTGTTCTGGGATGAAAAAACAGCATTGAACTCATTTGTTTCGAAAGCAGGGTGAAAATAATGAAAACTTCAGATGGTTTAATCTATTTAAAAATACCTTCCAACAAATTTTTCCTTGGCCTTGTAAGGAAAGTTATTACCGAGCTGGCCGAGAGGATGGATTATTCTCAGGAGGATATAGCAAAAATAGAGCTGGCTGTTGACGAAGCATGCACCAATGTAATCCAGTATGCTTATACATCGGAAGAGAAAATCTCGTTTAAGGGAGGCAAAGATGAAGCTATAGAAATAAGGGTCAATATTAATCCCAAGAAAATAATGATTAATATTTCCGATAAAGGTAAAGAGTTCGATTTCGGCAGCTATAAGATTCCTGACATAACGGCCCATTTCAAAGAGATGCAGATACACGGTCTGGGACTGTATATAATTAAGAATTTTATGGATGAAGTCAATTATGAAAGATCCCCGGATGGGGTTAACACGCTTAAGCTGGTAAAGTATATTAAGAAGTAGATGTTACATCCTGTGCGCCTTTAAAGAGTAAAATGATAAAAAAGTTTCTTGTCTTTTTCGACAGGCTGAATTAATATATTAAGCCTGTTTTTTCATTTGCACATAATTAATCAATCAGGAGAGCTTTGATATGAACCAAGAGGGCAAAAGCAAAGACAGCGCAGGACATGCCGAAGGGAAACATCCGGCAGGACAACAGGTTAAAGATGAAGCGCTGAAATTACAGAAACAGGTCGACGAACTGGCGGAAAAGCTGAAAGCCTGTGAAAAATTTGAAGAAATGTATTTTAAAAAAGCGGCAGAGTTTGATAATTTCAGAAAGAGAAACGATAGGCACAAAGATCAGATAATAAAACTTGCCAACGAAGACCTTCTGCTTGAGATCCTGCCTGTTGTCGATAATTTTGAACGCGCGCTTGCGGCGCCCGCTGATGACTTAAACTCTTTGCATAACGGAATTGAACTTATATTGAAGCAACTGGAAAACATACTGGAGAATGCCGGTTTAAAGAGAATAAGGTCCGTCGGGGAAAAATTCGATCCCCATTATCATCATGCGATAGGCGTGATAGAAAACCAGGATACAGAAGAAGATATGGTAATGGAAGAGAATTTGCCGGGGTACATTTTGTTTGATAAGGTTGCCCGTCCCGCAATGGTAAAAGTATCAAAGAAAACACATAGTCCGGAACCGGCGGCGGACGGCGATAAAAAAAATAAACCTGAACAGAAAAAGCAATAGCGAAAAATGGAAAAAAGAGATTATTACGAAGTCCTGGGCGTAAGCAAAAGCGCGAGCCTCGATGAAATAAAAAAGGCTTATAGAAAGCTGGCGCTTAAATTTCACCCGGACAGGAATCCCGATAATAAGGACGCGGAACAGAACTTTAAAGAAGCGGCCGAAGCTTATGAAGTATTGAGCGATCCCGAGAAAAGGAAAAAATATGACCAGTTCGGACATAGCGGCATGAAAGGAGCTTTCGGCGGGCACGGTTTTGATATGTCCGATTTTTATCAGGCGCATGGTTCTGAATTCAGAGATGTCTTTGATATTTTTACAGGCGGGTCAGGCAGTATTTTCGACGCATTTTTCGGTGGACATGCTCCCGGCGGCGGGTCGCAGCACAGGTCAGCCCGGAGGGGAGAAAGTCTCCAGTTTGAACTGGGAATAACTTTTGAGGAAGCGGTTTCAGGAACCCGGAAAGAGATAGAATTCAGGAGGCTTGACACCTGTTCGGAATGCGGCGGCACGGGCGCCGCCAAAGGATATTCAAAAAGAAAATGCCCTCAATGCGCCGGAAGAGGACAGGTAAGCAGTTCGCAGGGATTTTTCAGTGTTACAACAACTTGCCCCAGGTGCAAGGGAGCCGGTCAGGTGGTTGAAAAACCGTGTAAGGCATGTAACGGAAACGGCCTGGTTGAAAAACCTCATAAAGTTAAAGTAAGAATACCCTCAGGAGTTGAAACAGGCGTCCGTTTGAAAAGCGAGGGAGAAGGGTCTATGGGACTGGATGGGGGTTTCAGAGGCGACCTGTATGTGCGGATCAGAGTTCAGCCCCATCATCTTTTTGAAAGGACCGGCGATGATATTATATTAAAAGCGCCGATTGATATTTCAACGGCTGCATTAGGCGGAGAGATTGATATCCCGACACTTGAGGGAAAAGTTTCATTAAAAATACCATCGGGCACTCAAAGCGGTAAAATATTCAGGCTAAAAGGCAAGGGAATCAGAAATCTTCACGGGTATGGTGTCGGCGATATGTTTGTCAAGGTCTTTGTAGAAACTCCCGTCAGAATGAATTCAAAACAGAGGAAATTAGTTGAAGAAATCAAAGAAAATTTTTCTCTTTCGAATTTTCCGGACAAAAGCGCTTTTATTAAATCCTCAGAGATTAACAAATGGAAGTAAGAAGATTCTTTTCGGATGGCCTTTCCTCAAAAGCGGGCCTGTGTGAACTTGATAAGGCCCAATCCCATCATATAATAAATGTTCTGCGCCTGAAAACAGGAGATGATGTTGAGCTTTTTGACGGCAAAGGCTGTGTTGCTAAAGCAAAGATAGCGGTATTGGGAAAAGCCAAAGTGACCTGCGAAATACTTGAAAAAACCGTTTCCGGAGGATATAAGCCGGAGACTGTATTTGCAATAGCTATGGGTTTGATAAAAGATAAAAAGATGAGATTTGCTTTGGAGAAACTGTCTGAAATAGGTGTTTATGAATTTTATCCTGTAATATGCGCCAGGTCGGTCCCGTCTTTTAAAGATGAAGCGGACAGGAAAAAAAAGGCCGGAAAATGGAAAAAAATTACGGTTGAATCCGCAAAACAGTGTCAAAGGAATACCTGCATGAGTGTTTGTGAACTCACTACGCTGGAACAATTTATCGAGGTTTCAGAGGGTTTTCAGAATAAATATTTTGCCGACATAAAGGCTGAGGATTGTTTAAGCGGCCGGTTATTGAATATCACCGGCAGTTCGATTTGCCTTATAGGGCCCGAGGGCGGTTTTTCAGCCGGAGAAAAGGATGCGCTGATAAGAAAATATTTTTGTCCGGTTAAACTCGGCGTTAATATCCTCAAGTCAGAAACGGCTGCGATTTATGCGGGAGTATTACAGGCGGCTTCGTATTTGAAGAAGTGAGGACATTATATTATTAACACTTTTGTATACAAGGGGTTAATCAATATGATTCGCAGAAAATCAGATTAAGGCATTTTTTGCTTCCATGTCTTAAACTTGACAACACTGTTTTTATGTGATAAACTTTCTACTTTTCTGTAACTTACGTTTGTCTAAACATATATGAATTTTAATTGGGTTGATTTTATAATTATGGCGGTTATCTTTCACGGGGTCGCGAGAGGCCTGAGGAAAGGTCTTTCGGGCGAGATAGTCGCAATCATAGGTTTTGTTGCGGCAGCAGCGTTATCATTTCACTTTTACAGAATAGTCGCCCTGAAGGTTGAAGAAGTTTTACCCGTATCTTATCCCGTTTCGGGATTGTTGTCATTTTCGGCGATTGCCGCAGCCGTGATTTCGCTGAGCATCATTATCCAGAAAACAGTGCATAATGCGGTCGAATTGAGTTTTATGTCGTTCTTTGAGCGTTTAGGCGGGGCATTATTGGGTGGTCTCAGAAGGGTTATTGTAATCGGCCTGATTCTTTTTATATGCGGAATGGTATATATATTTTCGGGCCTGCCGAAAGATTTAGTCCGGACAGGCAAAGACTCCATACTTGCCAGGTCGATATATAAGCTTTTGCCTCAGGTATATGATGTCTGTACTATGGTCTATCCCAGATTTAAAAATTTTTCCGGCGATATTTTTTTAAATGATTTGAAAGATAAATATTCAGTGGATGTTTCTGTGACAGAAGAGGAGAATGAAACACATGAAAATTAAAGATATTTTTGAGATGGCCGTTGCCGAAGGGAAAAAAGAAGATCCCAGGGGGCAAAAAGGAATTATCGGAGCGTTGAACAGGAAAAAAACAGAGTATGAAGAATTATCCGCGGAAGAGAAAAAACACTTTGATACAGAAAAATTTTCGAATCCTTACTCCGATACAAGAATATTGTACGGAAACCCTTCGGCAGAAGTTAAGAGGGTAATGATCGGCATCGACATTGAAGTTTCCGAGCTTGTTCTGGCAGACCGGCTTTCGGAAAAAGGCAGAAAAATCGATTTGGTCATATCGCATCATCCCGAAGGGAAAGCGCTTGCGTTTCTTTATGATGTTATGGGGATGCAGGCGGATATTACCAGTATTGCCGGGATCCCGATCAATGTTTCTGAAAACCTGATGGAAAAAAGGATTAAAGAAGTTGAAAGAAGGCTTCAGCCTGTTAACCATATGAGAGCGGTAGACGCGGCGCGGCTGCTTAATATCCCTTTTATGTGTATTCATACCGCGGCGGATAACCATGTGGTTTCTTATCTTCAGAAAATATTCGACAGGGAAAAACCCCAAACGCTTAAATGTGTGATGGATACCCTGAATAAGATCCCCGAATATAAAGAGGCGCAGAAAAACGGCGCGGGGCCGAAAATATTCGTCGGAAACCCCAAAAAACGCGCCGGCAGGGTATTTGTTGATATGACCGGGGGAACGGAAGGTTCAAAAGAGATAATACAGAAACTTGCTGATGCGGGAATAGGCACTTTGATAGGCATGCATTTCAGCGAAGAGCATGTAAAAGAAGCTGAAAAGCATCATGTCAATATGGTTGTAGCCGGGCATATTTCAAGCGATAATATCGGTTTAAACCTGCTTCTGGACAAATTGACCGCAAAGGCCAGATTCGATGTTATCGAATGCTCCGGATTTGTAAGAGTGAAAAGAAAATAATATCAGCCGTTAAAAGCTGTTTGTGGTGGTTGGTAAAGGCTTGACAGGTATAATAGGTGGACTATGTCTTCGCGTATATTAAATGATAGCTTAAAGGAACAGGTTGCCGAAGCGAATGATATAGTCGAGGTAATCAATGAATATATTCCGCTGAAAAAGGCAGGGAAAAATTATAAGGCCTGTTGTCCTTTTCACAGCGAAAAAACACCGTCTTTCTTTGTGAACAGGGAAAAACAATTATTCCATTGCTTCGGCTGTAAAACATCAGGAGACGTTTTTTCTTTTGTTATGAAATATGAAAGCGTTGATTTTTTTTCGGCGCTTAAAAGGCTCGCCGAGAGAGCCCATATCCCTGTTGTTCTTGACTCCGATAAGGGAGTCGAAGGGGAAAAAGAAAGATTATATAAATTAAATGAAGAGGTAAGCAGATTTTATCATCAGATATTAACAGAGCCGACATCCGGTTCCCTCAGGGATTATTTATATAAAAGGGGTGTGGATGATGATCAAATCAAACTTTTTAAAATCGGTTATGCCCCCGATTCATGGGATGCCCTGCAGAGGTGGGCAAGAACAAGGTCTCTGTCCGGGGAAGATATGGGTACGCTCGGTCTGATAGTGAAGAGAGATTCTCAGAAGGGGTATTATGACAGGTTCCGCAAAAGGATTATGATTCCGATTATTAATATTACCGGCAGAATTTCCGGTTTCGGAGGGAGAATCACGGATAATACTTCCGTTAAATATATGAATTCGCCTGAGTCGCCGATATTCAGCAAGAGCCATATCCTGTTCGGACTCTTTCATTCAAGGGATTATATTGCGAAAGAGGATACCGCTGTTATAGTAGAGGGTTATTTTGATTTCTTTTCCCTTTTTTCAAGGGGGATAAAAAATGTAGTGGCATCCCTGGGCACTGCTTTTACCGAGAGCCAGATAAAAATAATAAAACGTTATACGGATAATATTGTAATGGCGTATGATTCTGATACCGCGGGACAGAAAGCCTCTCTGAGGGCTTTGGAGATTTTCCTGGCGAATGATATGTATGTAAAAGTTATGATTTTGCCCGCGGGAGAAGACCCTGACAGCTTTATCAGAAAAAACGGGGAAGAGGAATTTCGCAAAAGGCTAAACGGCGCAGTCGACATATTGGATTTTAATTATGAACTTTTAACCGGGGAGAATGATATATCCAAGGATGCGCCCAGGGTAAAAGTCGCGAAATCCATTATAGAGGCTATAAAGAAAGTCCCTTCTGCCATACGTAAAGATATCTATATCAAAAAGTTCTCCGAAAAACTTATGGTAGATGAACATTTATTCAGGGAGGAGATGCAAAAATTTCCGGATGAATATTACGAAGAAGGCGGTGCTTTTGAAGAAACCGATATGGTTTCCGCCGAAGAGATGCTGCTTTATACCGCGCTTGAAGATATGGAATGCGCGAAAATACTGGCGGAAAATAATCTAAACGAATTATTCAGCAGCCGGAACCATATTGAATTGGCGGAACAGATAATCTCAGATTACCGAAACGGCAGAAAGTTAGCGAGTTCTCAGATAAAAGGAGACAATAGAGAGAAATTGGTTAAAACCGCGGCGGGTATACTTATGAAGGGGTCATTCCACTCAATGGATAAATTAAAGGCGGCAGGAGATTGTTTGCGCAGGATCAGGTCGGAGAACATTAAAAAGCGTATTTCTGACATACAGCAGCAGATAAAAACAGCCGAAAACAAAGGAGAAACAGATAAAATTCAGAATCTTCTAAAGTTAATTCAGGACCTTAAAAAGAGTATGAATTTATTAATTCAGAAATCGGAGTAAAGGATGAACAGAGAGGAAAGAAACCAGAAAATCAGGGAATTGATTAAAATCAGCAACGAGAAGGGTTTTCTTACTTATGATGATATTAATAATTCTTTGCCGGATGACACAATATCTTCGGATGAGATAGATTCAATATTGATCCTATTGAGGGGTATGGATATTGAAATAGTGGATTCACCCGAAGCTTACAGCAAAGAACCTTCATGGGAAGAAGAACAGGAAAAAGAAAGAAAGCTTTCACGGCTTGAAATACTTGATGACCCCGTAAGAATGTATCTGAAGCAAATGGGCCAGGTGCCTCTCTTAACAAGAGAGCAGGAAATAGAAATATCCAAAAGGATTGAACATGCGGAAGAAAATATCAGGTCTATGATATTCCTGTTTCCCAATGTATGCAGGGAATTTGTCCTGTATGCCAAAAGGCTACAGGCGGGCAAGGACAGATTTGACAGGGTAGTGGTAGAAAAAAAGGTAGCTAAAAGGGAAGCGTATTTAAGCAAAATCGACAGAACCTGCAAGAATGCCGAAAAGTGCGAGAAGAATATCCTGGATATGGAATCCAGAATGAAAAAGAAAATCTCCAGGAAGGAAAAGGAAAAAACAAATAAAAAGATATCAAAAGAAAAGGCAAAATTGCTGGATATCCTGCAAAAATTTTATTTTAAGCAGAGCACAATTGAAGAAATAGGGGAAAGAATAGAAGCTACATGCGATAAAATAAGGTCTGTCAGAAGAATAATAAAACAGCTCGAACATGAACGGAAAAACAAGGAAAATAAAAAACGCGCTTCCAATGAAAGGAAGAAGTTAAGAAGACTTCAGGGAGCGGTAGGCATATCCATAGACCACTTTATAAATTTATCTGATGAAATAAGCAAATGGCTGAGAAAGGTTCATGATGCCAAAAGTGAGATGGTCGAGGCCAACCTGCGGCTTGTTATCAGCATAGCGAAAAAATATACAAATCGCGGACTTTCCTTTCTTGATTTAATACAGGAAGGTAATATGGGGCTGATGAAAGCCGTTGATAAGTTTGAATATAAGAGGGGTTATAAGTTTTCGACATATGCTACATGGTGGATCCGGCAGGCGATCACGAGGTCAATAGCCGATCAGGCAAGAACTATAAGAATACCCGTGCATATGATTGAAACCATCAATAAGCTTGTCAGATCTTCAAAAAAACTGGTGCAGGAGCATGGGCGTGAACCTACCGTGGAAGAATTAGCCCGCGAAATGAAAGTAGGTGTTGAAAAAGTCCGCGGCATCCTGAAAATATCCCAGCATCCTATTTCTCTCCAGACGCCGATCGGGGATAGCGAAGATTCTCACTTCGGGGACTTTATCGAGGATAAAGGCGCGGAATCACCTTCCGACGCGACCGGCTATACGCTCTTGAGGGAACAGATAGAAGATGTCCTTAAAACACTTACAAAGAGAGAGGAAAGAGTGTTGATGTTAAGGTTCGGGATAGGGGATTCTTCTCCAAAGACACTGGAGGAAGTCGGGAAAATATTCGGAGTTACAAGGGAAAGGGTGCGCCAGATCGAAGCTAAAGCCATAAGAAAGATGAGGCACCCCATAAGAGCCAAAAAACTCCATGGTTTCCTCGAGGCGGAGGAAAACGAATAAGCAGGATTTATTTATTATTGACACATGTCTCTTATTTGATAGAATTTCATCTCTGTTTGCGGGGGCCTTTAGCTCAGTTGGTTAGAGCAGCGGACTCATAATCCGCGTGTCGTAGGTTCGAGTCCTACAAGGCCCACCATCCGCCGTCGCCTGGAATCGGGTGCTCCATTTAAAAAGCTATGGCGGCGGACGGGTCCCTGAAATTTCCCGCGCATATCTTTACTTGACACCCCATATGATTTCTCTTAGCATTAGACTTTGTTATTTTTGAAAAGGAGAACCGCAAATGTTAAATGAAATTGAAATTCTTTTGAAAGTCCAGGAAAAGGATTTAAAAATAATGTCTTTGGAATCCAGGTTGAAGGAGAACCCTGAAATAGTTAATAAAGCCAGAAATATACTGAGGGAAGCGGAAAATGAACTGAAAGCGAAAAATGATATTTTAAAGAAGCTTCAGGTAGAAAGAAAAGACAGTGAAATCCAGGTGGAGTCAAATAACGAACAAATCGCGAAATTGGATTCACAGGCCGGCAGTGTCAAAGATAACAAAACCTACAAAGCTATACAGGACGAGATACTTAACCTTAAGGCAAGGATAAGCCTTATTGAAGATACAATGCTTGAAAATATGGAAAAATGCGATGAAATCAGTTCTCAGATAAAGGATTTAAAAGAGCAAGCGGCGCTGAGGACGGATGAATTGGAAAAAGCCGAGGAAAAAGCAAGAAAAGAAAGCGGGGATATAGAAAAAGAAATACGTGATTTGAAGGATCTTAAATCTGAAATTGAGAAAAATCTGAGTCCGGAAATTCTTTCAAGATATTACCGGCTGCTTAATAATAAGAAAGATGCGGTTGTCGTCCCTTCCAGGAAGGGGTCCTGCGGAGGATGTTTTATGGCATTAACGCCCCAGGTTATAATGAAGCTCAGATCTGAAATGAAAATAGTTACATGTGAAAGCTGTCAGAGGATTCTTTACTGGGAATCCTGATTTTATGGTATAATTTGCATACAAAGTTCTTTGTTAATCGTAGTGTTCTAATTTTCCGACCGGTCGGATAGTCGCTCTCTGTGATAAAAGGTCCAGCGCATGTTAAATTTTATGTTTTCTTTTATCCTGAGAGAGGAAAGTCTGAACTCCGAAGAGCGGGATGCTGGGTAAAGCCCAGGGGGTGTTAAAACCCACGGAAAGTGCAACAGAAAATATACCGCTCCCTACAGTTATTTTCAACGCCGGAAATCCCTGGATTTCTTATGCGTGGAAAATGTAAGGGGTAAGGGTGAAAAGGTGAGGTAAGAGCTTACCGCTTTGATGGCGACATCAAAGGCAGTGTAAACCCCATCCGGAGCAAGGCCGAATAGGGCATATTAGGGTTGCTCGCCCTGTGCCGGGTTGGCCGCATGAGCGTATAGGTAACTATACGCCAAGAGGAATGACTATCGCCCCCGCATTTTTATGCGTATTACTCCACATTTTTCAGATGTTATGAGGGGGTAACAGAATTCAGCTTATGAACCGGTCGGATTTTTTTATCTTTTTCCATTATTTTTTTTTAAAGCCCTCCACTTTTAACCCGCAGTTTATATTCTAAGACGGTAAAAAATATTTCCTTTTTTTAAAAAAACCCTTGACATATGGCCTATGCAGTAGTAAATTTATACCATGGTGGAGCAAAGTGGAGTAAAGTGGGGCTAATATGTTTTGGGGCGAATATTTTCATACGGTTGATGAAAAGGGAAGAATTATCATTCCTTCTAAATTCAGGAATATTCTTGAAAATAAATATATTGAGAGATTTGTAATATTAAAATGGCCGGACGGCTGTATTGCCGTTTTTACCGAACAGGGATTTGAAAAAGACGTAAAAAAACCTCTCCAGAAATCCTCATGGGCAAAAGCTTCCTCCAGGGATATTAACAGGGCGCTCGGAGCTACGGTGTCCTTCGCCGATTGCGACAGTCAGGGGAGGATAAATATTTCACAGAAACTTCTTGATAGCGCTTCCGTAAAAAAAGACGTAGCGGTAATAGGCACGGGGAATCACTTTGAAATATGGGATAAGGATATGTGGTTAAACAGGCAGAAAGATATAAAGATAGAAGAACTTTTGGAAAAAATAGCAGATAATTTCGGACAAGAAGAATAAAGGTTATGATCGCGGCTTATGACAATTTACGGAGAGGATGCTAATTGTTGCGGAGGTTCAGGCCATATTCCTGTTCTATGCAGGGAAGTTATAAGTTCTTTGAGTTGCGGGCAGAAAGGTATTTTTGTTGATTGTACCTTCGGATCGGGCGGTCATTCAAGAGCAATACTTGAATCAAACAGGGAAAACAGGGTGATTGCGCTTGATAAAGACGCCGATGCTGTTGAATCAGCAAGAGCAGTTATGAATGCTTATCGTGAAAGATTCAGCATAGTTAAAGCCGGTTTTGAAACACTGGGGGACATTTTGAGTTCACTAAAAATAAGCCGGGTAAACGGATTTGTATTTGATTTGGGAATGTCTTCTCTTCAGCTTGACAGCGCCTCCCGGGGTTTCAGTTTCAGGTTCGATTCGGAATTGGATATGCGCTTCGATAAGAGCCGGGGGGAAACGGCGGCGGATTTTCTGAACGGCGCCGATGAAAAAGAATTGCTCAGGGTTTTTTCCGCATACGGGGAAGAACCGAGGTCTCTCGCGATAGCCAGAGCCGTGATAACCTGCAGGAAAAAATCCCCCTTAAGAACCACAAATGACCTTGTTTTATTGATTGAGCGCATCAAGGGACCCAAAAGAAAGAAGATCCATCCCGCTACAAAAATCTTCCAGGCTTTGAGAATATATGTAAATAATGAGCTGGAAAATCTGAAAACAGGTCTTGCGCAGGCTTTCCATTACCTGGAGACAGGAGGAAGAATCGCTGTAATAAGTTTTCATTCCCTTGAAGACAGGATAGTAAAACGATATTTTTCTTATTTATCTAAAAAATGCATATGTCCTCCCGGACAGCCGATATGCACGTGTAATAAAGAAGAGGAAGCCCGCGCCTTTAAATTGATAAGACCCGGGGAGAAAGAGATAAAAAATAATCCAAGGTCAAGAAGCGCAAAATTGAGAATCGTCGAAAAAATAAATAAAACAGGAGGTAAAAATGCCGCGTAACAGGAATAGAAAATTGCGTCTTAACACTACACAGAATTCTATGATGCTGAAGATGATTTCATTCGTTTCTATTCTTGCCGCATACGGTTTTTTCTTCGTTTGGCAAAATATACAGTGTGTGCAGACCGGAGAAAATATCCGGGAACTGGAAGTCCGGCTGAAAAAAATTGTTAAGGAAAATAAACGACTGGAGTTTGAAATCACACAGTTAAAGGCTCCGTATAATATCCATAAATCAATTAAAGAATATGATTTGCAGATGGTTGCCGTAAGAGAAAATCAGATAGTCAAGTTAAGATAAGGTTTCTTTCTCATTTTAATAATTACAATTGAGGGTCGGGGGAGTGTTAAAGAAATCACATATTTACAAGTCGCTCACTTTTTCTGTTCTTATGGTGGGGGCTTTGATTTTCCTTTTGGGAAGGCTTTTCTATCTCCAGATCCAGGAACATGAAAAATATTTTCAGAAAGCCGAAGTCCAGCAGAAAAACAATTCAAAGATAGAGCCGTGCCGCGGGTTTATCTTTGACCGCAGCAGAAAAATCCTCGCAATGTCCGTTGAATCACAATCTTTATTTGCCGATCCGGTTTTTCTTAAGGACACTGTTGCGGCATCGCAGAAATTATCCGAAATTTTAGGGTTGGATGCCGAAGATATAAAAGAAAAACTGAGCGGCGGCAGACGTTTTGTGTGGATTAAAAGGAAATTAAATAATGAGGAAGCAAGGCTGATAAAAGAGCAGCGGATCGAGGGACTGTATTTTATAGAAGAAATGAAACGGCGGTATCCCCTTGATTCCGTTTTATCCAATGTAATAGGTTTTGTGGATATAGATAATAACGGGTTGGAAGGACTTGAACTTGTCTGGGATGATACGTTAAAAGGAAAGCCCGGATGGAGAGCTTCCAGAAAAGACGGCAACGGCAATGAAATCATATCCGAGAGAAAAGAGAATGTCGCTCCCGTTAACGGGAATAATCTGGTCCTTACAATCGACAGTTATATACAGCACGTTTGCGAATCGGCGCTGAAAGAAGGGGTAGAGGAAAACAATGCGGTCGGAGGCTGCGCCATTGTTGTTGATGTAAATACTGGAAGCGTGATAGCAATGGCCAATTATCCGACTTACCTATCGGGTAACCCCTCAAAGTTCCCGCCCGGAAACAGAAGAAACCGGTGCATTACAGATATTTTTGAACCCGGATCCACTTTCAAAGCTTTGACCGGCGCGGCAGCTCTGGATGAAGGGATAACCTCGTTAAATGACATTTTTGATTGTGAAAACGGGAATTTCCCTTACGGAGGTTTTATTCTTCACGATGTCCATCCTTACGGCATGCTTACTTTTAAGGAGTTGATACAGAAATCTTCAAATATCGGGATTGCCAAAGTCGCGATAAAAATGGGGGAAAAATCTTTTTACGGCTATCTGGAAAGATACGGTTTTGGAAAGACCACCGGAATAGGGCTTCCCGGCGAAGTAAATGGTATTTTGAGGCCGTTAAAACAATGGTCAAAAGTATCCATAGCGAGAATACCGATGGGACAGGGAATCTCTGTTACACCCATACAGCTTATAACAGCGTTTTCTTCGGTTGTAAACGGCGGGAAATTATTCAAACCCTACATTATAGACCGTATTGAATCACCCGAAGGTGAAGTGGTAAAGGAATTTGGAAAAGAAAAATTCATAAGGGTGATATCCGAATCGGCATCCGGTGATATTGTCGAAGCCATGTGCGCGGTCATTTCATCAGAAGGAACCGCTCCTAAAGCCAGGATAAAAGGTTATTCGGTAGGGGGGAAAACCGGAACAGCCCAAAAAGTGGAAAACGGCAGGTATTCTCATGAAAAATTCTTTTCTTCGTTTATCGGGTTTGCCACCGCTACAAAACCGAGTTATGCGGTGCTGGTGGTGATAGATGAACCGAAGCCAAGGTATTACGGGGGAACGGTCGCGGCTCCCGTATTCAGGAAAATAATGGAAGTAGTGTTGAGTTATTATGAGGTTCCGGTAGACAGGCCTGAAGAGGTTAGTTAAAAGGATGAAAATAGCGGATTTCTTAAAAGAAATAAGACTTGATGTTAAAACGGGGAATGAAAACGCGGAGATTACCGGCGTTTCGGATGATTCCCGCAAAGTCAGAGCGGGGCATGTTTTCCTGGCATTGAAAGGCACAAGTAAAAACGGCGAGGATTATATAAATGAAGCAATTGAAAGAGGCGCTGTTCTTATAGTGCTCGACAGGGAAAGCAGCGCGGTTCCGCCGCACCCTCATGTCAAAGTGGACGGATTAAGAGGCAGGTTATGGGATATAGCTTCGTTTGTCTACAACCGCCCCGATAAGAAGATGAAGGTAATAGGCGTAACGGGAACCAACGGGAAGACAACAACGGTTTTTCTGATAGAAAAAATATTAAGGGAAAACGGGTTTAAATGCGGCGTTATAGGGACCATAGAGCACAGGGTCGGGGATAAGATATTCCTGTCGAACAATACCACACCCGGATGCGTTGAGATCCTTTCCCTGTTCGATGATTTTGTAAAAGATAACGCGGATGTTGTTGTAATGGAAGTTTCTTCGCATGCGCTGGAGCAGAACAGGACGGGCAACCTGAGGTTTTACGGGTCGGTATTCACGAATTTGGGGCATGAGCATCTGGATTATCACCGGGATATGGAAAATTATTTTTTGGAGAAAAAAAAGATATTCTCCAGGACAGACGGGTTTATGCTTGCCAACAGTGATGACAGATACGGAAAAATTATTATAAATGAATTTCCCGGGGCGAAATCCTACGGTTTGAAATCAGATTTCAGTTTCAGGGTGGAAAGCAGCGGGCTCAGCGGATTGGAACTTGCGGTTTCCGCGCGCGGGGGATGGGAAGGCCTGATAAAATCGGATCTTCTGGGCCTTCATAATGCCTATAACCTTATATCTTCTTTCGCGGCGTGCGTTGAATTTGGCGTTGATCCCGACAAAGCGGCAAAAAGCGCAGGGCACTTAAGCTGTATACCCGGCAGGCTGGAAAGGGTTCAAAATATTTCGGTTGTTACATTTGTTGATTATGCCCATACCCCCGATGCCCTGGAGAAAGTCCTCATTTCAATGAAGGAGCTGTGTTCGGGCAGGGTAATATGTGTGTTCGGCTGCGGCGGGAACAGGGACATGGGAAAAAGGCCGAAAATGGGTTCTATCGCCGAAAAATACGCCGATAGGATAATCCTCACAGCTGATAATTCAAGATGGGAAGACACAAACCTGATTATTAAGGATATCTTATCAGGTATCGGAAAAAGAAAAAAGATCGATGTGGAAGAAGACAGGGAAAAAGCTATTGAAAAAGCGTTGAAACATGCGGGAAAAAAGGATTTTATTCTGGTCGCCGGCAGGGGCCATGAGTCTCTAATGGAGATTAAAGGCCAGTATTTTCCTTTTAATGACGCAGATGTCATCAGGAATAAAGCAAAGGAGATGAAAATTGTTTGATTTTTCTTTAGATGAAATAGAGAGCCTTATCGGCAAAAAGCTCAAGGGGATTGACCGGGGCATTATTGTTAAAAGGGTATCCACAGATTCCAGAAACATTTCTGAGGGAGATTTGTTTGTGGGATTGAAGGGAGACAGATATGACGGAGGGGTTTTTGCGAAAGATGCGTTAAATAAAGGGGCTGTGCTGTCGGTTATATCGCATGACAGCCTGAAAGATACGGAAAACGGCGGCGGGATCATCAGGGTCAAAAATACATCCGCGTTACTTCAGGATATCGCTAAAGCAAACCGGAAAAAATTCAGGGGGAAACTTATCGGCATAACCGGTTCAAACGGGAAAACTACTGTAAAGGAAATGGTCGCGTCGATACTTTCGGGGAAGGGAAATGTTACAAGAACCGAAAGCAATATGAATAACCATATAGGCGTTCCCATGACATTATTGAAGATTGATGATAAAACGGATTTTGCTGTGGTCGAGATGGGGATGAACCATAAAGGCGAGATAGGGTTGTTATCCAGGTTAGCCGGGCCGGATATAGCTGTTATATTGAATGTTTTGCGGGCCCACGCGGGCAATTTTGCCGATTTAAACGGTATAGCGGAAGCTAAGCTGGAAATCACGGAAGGATTAAAAAAAGAAGGCACCCTGGTTTTTAACGCTGATGACAGTCTGTTAAATGAAATATCCAAAGATACCCGGGCCGCGTTATTTTCTTTCGGTGTTTCGGCCGGCTCCGATATGACGGCAGTTAATATAAGGATTGATGATTGCGCGCGTCCGACATTTGTTTTAAAAGTCCGGAATGAGGAACGGGAAATTAAATTAAATCTTTCCGGAAGACATAATGTAATCAATGCGTTGGCCGCCGCCGCCGCCGCGTATAGCGCCGGGGCGGGGATAGATGCTGTAAAAAAAGGTCTTGAGAATGTCATGCCGCCTAAAAGCAGGTTGAATGTTTTCAGAAGTATCGAAGGGGTTGTTGTGGTAGATGACACGTACAACGCCAATCCCGACTCTGTTACGGCGGCTTTGGATACATTCAGGGAAATAGATGTAAAAGGCCGGAAAATCTTTGTTATGGGGGAAATGCTGGAACTTGGGGAAAAAGCAAGGATCTTTCATCGTGAAGCCGGAGCTTATGCGGTCAAGTCGGGAATATCTTTAATGCTGACAGTCGGCGATATCGCCGCGGAAGCGGGATTATCCGCCATTAAAAACGGGCTGAAAAAAGAAAATGTCCATATTTTTGACACGAACAAATCGGCAGGGGAATTCCTTGCCTGTATTGTCAGGGAGGATGACGCGGTGCTTTTAAAAGGTTCGAGAAAGAGCAGAGTAGAGGAAGTATTCGGATATCTGAATCTATCTGAAGCGATGAGCAAGGAGAGTTACTGATATGTTTTACCACATTTTTTATCCGCTGCGGGAGTATTTCTTCGGTTTTAATGTTTTTAAATATATTACCTTCCGGGCTTCTTTTGCGGCTGTTACATCGTTTTTGATAGCGGTGTGCATGGGGCCTTTTATAATCAGGCGGTTGAAAGAACTGAAGGTGGGCCAGCCGATAAGAAAGGTGGAAGGCGGCGTAGATTTATGGGGTCTGCACAAGGATAAAGAAGGCACGCCTACGATGGGGGGAGTGCTTATAATATTATCTATCCTTATATCTACTGTTTTGTGGGCCGATGTTTTAAATGTCTATGTTATTACCGCTTTATTCGCGACATTATGGCTGGCCGCAGTCGGTTTTATCGATGATTATCTGAAGCTTGCTTATAACAGCTCAAAGGGATTAAAGAGCGGGTTTAAGTTTCTGTTTCAGGTTATCCTTTGCCTGCTTCTGGGTGTTTTTCTGATGTATTGGCCTCAGACAAGAGATAATTTTACGGTTATTACATTTCCTTTTATTAAGTTGATTTTGAATGTCGGGGTATTCTATATCATTTTTATGGTCCTCGTAGTAGCCGGTTCCTCCAATGCGGTTAATCTGACCGACGGATTGGACGGCCTGGCGGTCGGCTGTATTGTTATTGCTTCTGTGGGTTATGCGATCATGAGTTATATAACCGGCCACTTTGAATTCGCCGAATATCTTCAAACCCCTTTCATAAACGGAACCGGTGAACTGACTGTGTTTTGCGCCGCAATCGCGGGCGCGGGCATGGGTTTTCTCTGGTATAACTGTCCGCCGGCAGAAGTTTTTATGGGGGATACGGGTTCTCTGGGTTTGGGCGGAGCTATAGGGATTGTCGCGGTTCTTATCAAGAAAGAATTTCTTTTGATAATAATCGGAGGTGTTTTCGTTATAGAAGCGTTGTCGGTAATTCTGCAGGTAGGTTCCTATAAAACCAGGAAAAAGAGGATACTTTTGATGACCCCTATACATCATCATTTTGAGATGAAAGGGTGGAAGGAAACAAAAGTGACGATCAGGTTCTGGATTATCGCGATTATATGCCTTCTGTTGGGTTTGAGCACATTAAAACTCAGGTGATTTGATGGAGATCAGAGGAAATAGAATATTGGTTCTCGGTTTGGGCGTTAGCGGGTATTACGCGGCTGTCTTAGCCAGGGAACATGGGGCGGAAGTCATTGTTTCCGACTCGGGCACAACCGAAGCCTTGTTAAACAGAAAAGGATCTCTGGCCGCGAAAGGCATTAAAGTCGAGTTGTCAAAGCATTCGCCCGAATATTGTTTTAACTGTGATTTTGCTGTTGCAAGTCCCGGTATTCCGGTAAGCAGGGGAATAATCAGGGAAATAGAGAGAAATGGTATCAGAGTGATTTCAGAAATTGAATTCGCAAATTATTTTTGCGGGTCAAAAGTCATAGCGATAACCGGCACTAACGGCAAATCCACAACATGCGAACTGCTGAAGATGATTTTAGATTCCGCCGGTAAAGATGTCGACGCGGGGGGGAATCTGGGGAAACCCTTCTCCCAGATGGTCATTGAAAAACCGGACAGGGAATATATGGTAGTTGAAATATCATCATTCCAGTTAGAGAGAACATTTAACTTTAACCCTTTTATAACCGGAATATTAAATCTGGAGCCCGATCATCTGGACAGATATGAGGATGAAAAAGAATATTACTCCGCAAAGATTAAACTTTTCCGGCTGCAGAAAACGGGTTATAGGATTTTCAGGTCGAAGGATGAAAATAAAATCGGGGAAAGCGCTGTTAAAGGAGGTGCAAAATGTTTAAAAGTTGGAGACGATTCAACAAAGGGTTCGATTTTCGAAGAAAATGGTCTGATTCATCTGCTGTTAGACGGAAAGAAAGAGACAGTTATAAAACTCTCAACGTTAAAACTGAAGGGAAGACATAATCTCGAAAATGTGATGTTTGCCTCCGGAATAAGCCTGTTATGCGGGGTGGACAGCCGTTTAATTGAGCCGGTTCTTGCAAACTTCAAAGGACTGAGACACAGGAACGAATTTGTGGCCGAAACGGGAGGAGTTTCTTATATCGATGATTCAAAAGCCACAAATGTCGCCGCTTTAAGATCATCTCTGGAGTCGAGTTCCGGCCGGGTGGTTTTAATTGCCGGCGGACTTTGGAAAAAAGATAATTTTGCGGAAATAAGGGAAATAGTTAAGGCGAAAGTGAAAAAATGTTTTTTGATAGGGAAAGATGCTCACGTCATAAAAGAACAATTGAAAGACGCCTGTCTTGTAGAAGAGGTGACAACACTGCGGCGCGCCGTTAAAAAAGCTTCCGAATCCGCATCCGGGGGCGATACTGTATTGCTTTCTCCGGGTTGCGCGAGTTTCGATATGTTTTCCGGCTATGCCGAAAGGGGAGAAAAGTTTTCTGAAGAAGTGATGAAGTTGAAAAAAGGAGGGATTTTATGAACTTTAAAAATCTTCTGGGATATTCGTTGGTCGGGACGGTTTCAGTAATTTGTGTATGGGGTTTAATAGGAGGCTGCAAAAGCGATTCGGGTGTTTCTCTGATTGACAAAGATTCAAGGCCTATAAGTATTGAAGTCGCGGAAGCGGAATTTTTTAAGGATGACGGCGCGATAAGAATAGCAGATGACGATATTGTGTCTCTGAAAGATGATTCCATCGAGGTTATCGGGCAGGAAGATTACGATATGGTAAAAAAATGCGATATCCCCGGGACAGGCAAGGAAGTGATACATATTGTGGAAAGAGGGGATTCATTATCGCAGATATCGAAGAAGTACGGCGTGAGCATACTTGATATAAGCAATGCGAACGGACTGCAGAAAAAATCCGTGATATTAATAGGCCAGAAACTTGTTATTCCCTCTTCGCAGGGGTACCTGAGCGATCCGGTTCTCATAAAAACCGGGCAAAACCCCGAAAGTAAGCTGGTGGCACTGAACAGCGCGAGCGGTAATACCAACGTCCATATAGTTCAAAAGGGCGAAACTCTCTGGAAAATATCGGGTGAAAATAAAATAAGCGTAGAGAAGTTAATGCAGGCAAACAATATAACCGACGCTTCCAAATTAATGGTCGGAACCAAAATTATTATACCCGCGCAATGAGTATAGACAAGACATTAATATTTATTGTTATCGCCGCGCTTCTCGGGATGTGCGTGGTTATGGTATACAGCACCAGCGCTCTTACCGCGGAGAAGAAGTGGAATGACGAATATTACTATTTAAAAAAACAAGTTATGTGGATTGCAGTCGGTATTTTTATCTTTTTTGCGATGAGTTTTATTAATTATAATTTTTGGAGAAAAATATCATGGTTTTTATTTTTCGGGACAATCGTAATGTTGTCTCTCGTCTTAATTCCGGGAATAGGCAGAGTGGCCGGCGGAGCCAGGCAATGGCTTTCATTCGGCCCGATTAATATCCAGCCTTCGGAAATCGCAAAATTGACAATCCTGATATTTATGGCGGACCTGCTGGATAAACAGCAAAATAAAATTAAAGAATTCCGGAAAGGCTTTATCCCTCCTTTTTTGGTTTTAATATTGATATGCGCTCTTGTCGGAGGACCTGACTTCGGTACGGCTGTGCTTATAGCTCTGGTTATCTTTTCAATGCTTGTCGTGAGCGGGATTTCGCTCAAATATCTTTTGCTGAGCGCGGTTTTTTTCCTTCCGATGATAGCCGGACTTATTAAAATGAAAGCATACAGATTTAAAAGAATTTTAATTTTCCTCGACCCATGGTCGGATTCCCGGGGCGCGGGATGGCAATTAATTCAGTCGTTTATTGCTCTCGGCTCCGGGGGTCTGGCCGGACAGGGACTGGGTAACAGTATTCAGAAAATGGGGTTTTTGCCTGAGTCTCACACAGATTTTATTTTTTCCATAATCGGCGAAGAAACGGGTTTTTTGGGCGGAGCGCTTGTAATAATCTGTTTTATAGCATTGATATTGAGCGGTTCGCATATAGCTTATAGATGTAAAAATTTTTTCGGGCATATACTTGCTATGGGCATAGTATTTACCATAGGTTATCAGGCGATAATAAACATCGGTGTTGCTACAGGATGTATGCCCGTTACGGGGTTGCCTTTGCCTATGATAAGTTACGGAGGTTCGAATCTTGTCGTATGCATGGCTTTTGCGGGTATCCTGTTTAACATCGCCACAGAGCAGGAACAAGACATAAGAGGCAAAATTAAGAGCAGGCGGGTTGTGAAATTTGGGAAACATAAATAAAAAAGGGGTGTATTTATGAAAATCAAATTAGTAACATTCAGCTTGTTGAAAAGTGTTTTCAGAGTATTCCATAAAGGAACCCGGCGTATTAATAATACGGACAGGTACTGTTTCTAACTGAAGAAACTGCTGCCATGGGGATTCCGTTATTTGAAAGAAGGGCCGTTTTTCCCGATGAAGGAAAAAGCATTAACAGTAATATTTTGCGGGGGAGGCACCGGCGGGCATGTTTTCCCGTCGCTTGCCGTGGCCCAGAAGTTAAGAGAAAAATACGCAGATTCGAAGATATTATTCCTGGGAAAAAAAGGCAAGCTGGAAGAGTATCTGGCCGCTAAAAACAATTTTGCTTTCCGCGATATCGCATGCTGCCAGTTTCCGGAAAAAAGTATCGCTGATTTCTTTAAATTCATTCTTAAAACGCTGACCGGGACAATATCCTCGCTGAAGATTATTTTAAAAGAGAAACCGGATTTTATAATCGGCTCCGGGGGGTATGTATCAATTCCAGGTATCACGGCCGGCCTCTTAACGGGAAAAAAAATTTATCTTCTTGAACAGAATGTTATCCCGGGAAAAGCCAATAAAATATTCGCTTTTTTTGCCAGAAAAATTTTTACGGGATTACCCGTGCCCGGAAAAATGACATTACATGATAAATGGGTCTATACGGGAAATCCCTTAAGGATAAATCTTCAGTTAGTTTCGAAAGATTCCGCTCTGAAACGTTTCGGCATGCACGAGAAACCCTTTTGCATAGGTATCATGGGAGGGTCTCAGGGGGCATCAGGAATAAATGATATTATACCCGAAGCGATAAGCCTTATGAAAAATAAAGATAAAATCCAGGTAATACATATTGCGGGCAGGAAATATGCGGATGCCGTGATGAAAAAATATTGCAGTTTTGAAATTGATGCCAGAGTATTTGAATTTATAGATGACATTGAAAACTTTTACTCCGCAATCGATGTTATTATATCAAGGTCCGGGGCTCTTGCGCTGGCAGAAATATCCTATTATAGGTTGCCGGCGCTGCTGATACCGTTTCCTTTTGCCGCTCAGGACCACCAGAAGGTCAATGCCGAACTTGTGTCCGGTACCGGCGCAGCTTTCTGGCTTAACGAACGTGAAGCAATTCCTCCCAGGGTGGCGGGTATGATGGATAAGATACTGGATGACGCGGAATTGCGGTCTAAAATGAGGAGTTCATGGGAAAGATTTTACAGGCCTGACAGCGCAGGCAGGATTATTGAGATGATAGAAGAGGACGCGGATGCCGGATAAAAAACAGTTTAAAAAAGTTCATATGGTCGGAATAGGCGGCGCGGGCATGAGCCCGCTTGCGGAAATCCTATTATCTGCGGGGATTGAAGTTACCGGTTCGGATAAAAATGACAGCAGCCTTATCGGACAGCTCAGAGAGAAGGGGGCAAAAATTTTCATAGGACATTCCGCGGATAACATAACCGATAACGATCTGGTGGTATATTCCAGCGCAATATCCAGGACAAATGCAGAGATGCAGTCGGCGTTAAAGAAAAATATTCTTATTATACACCGGTCCGATCTGCTGAATTTATTATCGGAGAATAAAAAGAGTGTTTTTATTTCGGGATGCCATGGAAAAACGACAACCACATCGCTTTTATCTATTATTATGGAAGAGAACGCCAGGTATCCGACCTGCGCGATAGGAGGAGAATTAATAGATTATTCTTTCCGGAGCGGAAGGTATGGTCAGGGCGATGTTTTTATAGCGGAAGCCGATGAAAGCGACGGAACCTTTATAAAGTATAACCCGCACATAAGCATTATTACGAATATTGAATATGACCATATGTCATTTTACAGAGATAAAAAAAACCTTCATAATTATTATCGTATGTTTGCGGAAAAGACGCTGCAGTTTTCTGTTTTTAACGGGAACGACAGAATATCATCGGAGGTTCTGGGGGGTATCTGCGGAAAAACATTTGGATATAAAGAGTGTGATATGGCCATTTCGGATCTGGAATTCGGGGATTTGAAGAGCAGATTCAAACTTTGCGGGCGCGGCGGGAAAAAAGTAGGTTTCGAAATATGGTCTCCCGGAAAGTTTATGGCTGAGAACACTGCCGCGGCTTGTCTGGCAGCGGAGTATCTGGATATCAGCCTGGAAAGTTGCAGCGATGCTTTGCGCTCATTCAAAGGCCTGAAACGAAGATTCGAGCTTATCGGTAAATATAACGGGATAACACTTATTGAGGATTACAGCCATCATCCCACTGAGATATCCGTCACTCTGGAAGCGTTAAAGGCATCTTTAAAAAATCCGGATTCAAGACTTCTGGCGGTTTTTCAGCCTCATAGATACACGAGGACACTGGATTTATGGAAAGAGTTTGCCCTGTCGTTTGGGAAAAGCGATTATACTGTTTTTACAGATGTCTATTCGGCTTTTGAAGAGCCGATTAAGGGAGTGGACGGATCATTAATATTTAAAGAGGCCAGAAAAACAGGGCTTAAATGCGATTATGTGAAAGATATCGGGGATATACCGGCTTTTTTAAAGCCTGAGCTTAGAAAAAACGATTATTTAATAATACTCGGAGCAGGGAATATAAATAAAATAAAAAAAGATTTAATAAGAGATTTACAAAATTGAAACTACATGTATAATCAATTATAAAAGGAGAATTGCAGCCTGATTATTTATAAATATTATGAACACAAATCTCAGAACAATCTTACAGAGACAGTTTTTGGATGATGTATATTTTGATGAATCTTTATGCAACCATACATCATTCAAAGTCGGAGGGCCCGCCGATATTTTCTTCAAACCCGGTTCTGCCGGACAACTGTTAACTTTCATGGATATCATTAATGATGAAAAAATCAAGTATTTTGTGATAGGCAACGGGACGAATCTTCTTTTTGCCGATAATGGTTTCAGAGGCGCCGTGATTCAGCTTTCAAAACCCGCTTTCAGGACACTGGAGATTGAAGCCGACTCCGTAATCTGCGGTTCGGGAGTGGGTATGACCGAATTGGCGTATAAAACGGCCGAAATGGGCCTTTCCGGATGTGAATATATGGCCGGCCTGCCCGGGTCCGTCGGCGGCGCCATTATTACAAATGCAGGCGCTTTCGGGCAGGATATCGGGAATATTGTTGAAAAAGTTGAATCAATAGATGTAACGGGAAAGAAAACAATTTTTGGGGCAGGCGATATCACCTTTAGTTATAGAAAATGCAGCCTTTCGCAATTTAATACAGTTGTCACCAGGGTTTTTCTCCGGCTGTTAAAGGAAGAACGTGAATCCGTGGAAAAAAGAATAAAAGAGTTTTTAAGCAACAGGGATAAATCTTATATAAATACGGCTAACGCCGGCAGTGTTTTTAAAAACCCCGCTAATGTATCCGCGTGGAAACTGATAGACGGGGCAGGCCTCAGAAACGTCAGGATCGGCGGCGCAAGGGTTTCCGATAAACATGCCAATGTTATTATTAACGAGGGAAATGCGACTTCAAGAGATATAAAAAATCTGATAGAAATAATGCAGATTAAGGTTTTTGAACAGTTCGGCATAGGATTGGAAACAGAGATAAAAATTATACCAGAGGTGCTGGATGCGCAATAAGATAAAAAAAGTCGCGGTTATTATGGGAGGCTCTTCGTCGGAGAGAGAAGTTTCCATTAAATCGGGCAGGGCGATTGTCGAAGGACTTAAAATTTCAGGATACGAAGCTGAAGAGGTGTTGCTGAAGACTGAAAATGAAAATGAAGTCATGGAATGTATGGACAGGACCGGGCCTGATATAGTTTTTATAGCTCTGCACGGCAAATTCGGGGAGGACGGCAAAGTCCAGAGACTGCTCGAGGAGGCAGGAATGCCCTATACGGGCTCAGGTGTTTTTTCAAGTAATGTCTCCCTTGATAAAATAAAATCGAAAAAATATTTTATACAGGAAGGTATAAGAACCCCTGAATTTGAAATTATAGATCGCGATAGCCCATCCAGGGCTATAAAGCTGAAATTCCCTGTTGTAATCAAGCCGCCGCTCGAAGGTTCGAGTATCGGCGTGACAATCGCTAATACAAAAAAAGATTATGTGAGCGGTATTAAAAATGCTTTCAGATTTGAAAATGAGGGGTATGTTCTTGTAGAAGAATTTATTGAGGGGAAAGAACTTACGGTAGGTATCCTGGATGAAGAACCTCTTCCGGTAATAAATATCGTTCCCAAAAGCGGAACGTACGATTACAAGTCTAAATATTCAAAAGGCATGACCGAATATATTGTTCCGGCGAAAATACCGTCCAAATGTATGAGGGAAGCCCAGCAGCTGGGCCTGAAGACGTTTAATGCGCTCAGATGCTACGGTTTTGCGAGGATAGACATGATTCTGGGCGAGGATAAGCTATGTTATGTCCTTGAGGTTAATACCATCCCCGGTTTTACAGAAACGAGCCTGCTGCCTAAAGCCGCAAAAAGCAGGGGAATTGATTTTAACGATTTGTGCGAAAGAATATTGCTGTCGGGATTTGAAAGATTTTTAAAATTGCGGACTGCCAGAGAAAATGCTGTTGGATTTTAATCAGGCGGAGGGTATCACTGATGTTCGGCAGAAAAAACAGAAATTATAAAATCCTGGATATCCAGTCAGGCGGCAGGAAAAAACTCGGGCGGACGCTCGCGTCTAATGTAAAAGGGCCGGCGCCTTTTCTTATAGTCATACCTCTGGTCATGTTTGTCATCACAGGTATCGCGTTGTTTTTTAAAACATACATTCGTTCGGAAACCTATTTCAATATAAGAAAAGTTGTTATTTCAAACAATCATTTCTACAGCAAGAAAGATATTATCGGCGCCGCGGATATAGGTAACGGGCAGAATATTTTTTCGGTCGGACTGCATGATATATCCGGCAATATAGAATTGCTTCCTAATATCGCCGCCGCCCGCGTTACCAGGCGCATACCCGATACTATATTCGTAAAGGTCTATGAACGCGAAGCGGTTGCGCAGGTGGAATCCGGAAGATTTTATCTTGTTGATGAAGAGGGGATTGTCCTTGAACCTGTGTATAATATAAAAAAAGAGGATCTTCCCGTTATAAAAGGTTATGAAGTCACGGGACTGGCCCCTGGCAGTAAAATCACCGACCCCCAGATAAAGCTTGCCCTTAAACTTATTGCTTACACTCTGGATATTATGGTGAGGGCTTATGTAAATCCCCGGGATGTGGATATTTCAGATGATACGGAAGTAAGAATGATCATAAACCAGGGCGCAGTCGCGAGATTTCAAAAAAAGGACTTCGACCAGAATATGGAGAGGCTGGTCAATCGGCTGGTTAAAATCGTGCAGGATTCAATTCAAAAAAATAAAACGGTTGAATCTATAGACATGAGATTCGACCGTGTTCCTGTTAAATTTAAAGAAAAGGGTGTTTAGATGTTTCTAAGGAAAAATAATGAAGATATAATCGCGGGACTGGATATAGGGACAAGTAAAATATGCGCCGTTGTCGCCGAAAAAAGAGATGATGGCGAGGTAAAAATAATAGGTTCGGGCGTTAAGCCTTCGCATGGCATCAGGAAAGGAATCGTTGTAAATGTAGAGAGCACGATTGAATCAATAATTGATGCGGTGAATGATGCGGAAAAAATGTCGAAGACGGATATTAATTCTGTTTATATAACAATAACCGGAGCGCACATTAAAAGCAGCGGCGCAAGGGGCTCGATAATAATCTCCAATAAAGATAATATAATTAATGATGACGATATAAGGTCGGTTATAGATAAAGCGTGTAATATATCGCTGCCGGATGATATGGAAGTTATTCATTCTCTTCCGCAGGAATATGTTGTAGACGGCCAGGACGGGATAAAGAATCCGAAAGGTATGATAGGCACCCAATTAGACGTTGATGTCCATCTTATTTCCGGTTCCGTTGCTTCAGAAAGGAATATCATCAAGACCGTAACAAGTTCCGGTTTTGATGTTGAGGGTGTAGTTGTCCAGTCTTTGGCATCCAGTATTGCCGTTTTAAAGAGAGAAGAAAGGGATTCGGGGGTTCTATTGATTGATATGGGCGGCGGGACAACGGATTTTATTGTTTTTGTCGATGGTTTGGTAAGGCAGTCGGAAGTATTTGCGGTGGGAGGAGACCATATCACAAATGATATTTCCATAGGGTTGAAAGTGTCGATTCCCATAGCGGAAAAAATAAAAAAGAAATACGGCTGCGGGCTGACTTCTATGGTCGCAAAAGATGAGGAGTTTATTATTGAGGGGGCTTTAAGCACCGATAAAATACGGATACCGAGGAGAAAACTTGTGGAAATTATGCAAATGAGAATTGAAGAAATCATTTCCATAATAGCAAAGCATATAGATAATTACGAAGGATTATTAAGCGCCGGTATAGTGCTTACGGGCGGGTGCTGTAATATACCAGGGTTTGAACAGCTCGTTAAATCAAAAATGGACATTCCTGTGAGAATAGGCAAACCTCTTGATATTTACGGCCAGGTTGAAGTTTTGGACGCGCCTGAATTTGCGGCGAGCATAGGTTTGGTTAAATTCGGCCTGCTTTATGGAGGAGAGGGGTCTTATTATTCTTTTTCTCCGAAAAGCATTTTTAAAAAATTCTCTTCATATTTTGGAAGCATTTTCAGAAAGAAAGGTTAAAACGGGGTGTAATATTGCTAAGATTCGATTTTCAGCAAAATGAGAAAAAACTGGTCTTTAAGCTTTTCGGCCTGGGCGACGGAGGTATCAATGCGCTGGATACCTTCATCAACAAAGGGATAGAGGGAATGGAATTAATAGCGGTAAACACTGAGCCGGTCTCTCTCGAAAAGTCCGCGGCGCACAGAAAAATCGAAATAGGCGGATCCGCCGTGAAAGGTCATGGAACCGGCGGGAATATCAGTGTCGGTAAAAAAGCCGCTGAAAATGCGTATAAAGAATTTTTCGAAGCGAGCCATAATGCTGATGTTGTTTTTGTGACCGCGGGTTTGGGGGGCGGCACAGGTTCGGGCGCCATAAATGTTGTGGCCAGGGCAGCCAAGGAAGCCGGCAGCCTTGTGGTGTGCCTTGTTACAAAACCTTTTAATTTTGAAGGTAAGGGGAGGTTGCAGCAGGCTGCCGAAAGTGTCAGGGAGTTAAAAGATATTGCCGATTCCCTGATAATTATTCCAAACGACAGATTACTTGATATTATGACTGAAGACACCTCTTTTGTTGACGCGTTCAAGGCTACCAATGAAGTTATATGCGAAGTTGTTAACGCTTTGTATGCCATGGTTACCAAACCAAGCCTGATTAAAATTGATTTTGCGGATGTTAAAGCTGTTCTTGAAGACGGAGGGGAATGTATGCTTGGATTTGGGGATGCTACGGGCAAGGATAAAGCGATCAGAGCCGTTGAAATGGCTCTCGTAAGCCCCCTGATGGACAGGACCAGGCTTATGAATTCGAAGAATATCCTTATCAGTATGATAGGGGGCAGGGACATAGGCTTGTTTGAGGTTAGCGATTCACTCAAGTCGATCCAGCCGATTACCAGCATGGAATCAAATGCTGTTCTGGGAGTTACTGTAGACGAAGATTTTAATGACCGTGTGCATGTTACTGTCCTTGCCAGCGGAAGTATTTCTGAAGAGAAAAGAGATCCTGCGTTTGAATTGCTCCCGGATTTGGAAGACACGAAAGAAGAACAGCCGGCATTGATACATGTGGCGCCGAGAGGCAAGTTTGATAAAACGGAGCCGTCAATAATAGACGGTATAGATCTTGACGTGCCGACTTTCCTCAGAAAATCAAAGCGCGATTGGTACACAAAGATTATGGGGAGGAAAAATTAGGCGAATTTTTATTTTTTGGATTTTTCCCAGCAGCTGTCGAGTTCTTTTACAGTCAGTTTTGAGATGTCTTTTCCTTTATTTTTAATCATCTTTTCCATTTTTCTGAATCTCCCGTCGAATTTTTTTATTGATTTGTGGAGGGAATATTCAGAGTCCACTTTCAGGAACCTGGCAAGGTTTACCATCGTGAAAATCAAATCGCCCAATTCATCTGAAATCCTTTCAAAATTTTTCTTTTTTGCGAAGATTTCGATTTTCAGTTCATCTAATTCTTCTTCCAGTTTTTTTAAAACTTCCCCGGATTGAGTCCAGTCAAATCCGGCTTTGGAAGCTTTTTTCTGGATCTTTTCCGCTTTCTGAAGCGCCGGCAGACCCTTAGGTATTCCGTCTAAAGCGGATAATCTTTTATGGTTTGATTTTTCTTTGCTTTTAATATTTTCCCATTGGCGCAGGGCTTCTTCGCTGTTTTTTACTTTGATTTTTCCGAAAACATGGGGATGTCTCGATACCATTTTGTCGATACCCTGTTTGAGCACGTCATTTATATCAAAATGGCCTTTCTCTTCACCTATACGGGACAGGAAAATGACGAGAAACAGGACATCCGCAAGTTCTTCCTTCATCTTATGCCGGTCATTCTCGTTGATGGCTTCTATCAATTCGTAGATTTCTTCTATTAAACAGCTTTGAAGAGTTGAATAATCCTGCTCTATGTCCCACGGGCAGCCGTCCGGAGCCCTGAGCCGGGCCGTTAATTGTATCAGTTTTTTGAAATTGGACTCCATTTTCCAGTTCCCTTATGTATTTTAAACTCCCCAATATAACATATATTTTACAATCTGAAATTGTTTTGTATATATTTTTATGGCAGCGGGGATAGCGGCGCGCTGTTTTTATCAGATTTTCATTGACTTCTTCGACGTGGAAGTCTTTAATATATTGAATTGTTTGTCAAGTTATAAACAAACAGGGTGCTCTTAATATACGGGTACCCGTTTGGTTATATATAATAGATGGAAAGAACCCGATATTTCCGGAGCAAGTGATGGAAAAAGATATCAAACAAAGCGAACAGAGCGAATTAAGGAAAAAGACAAGGAAAGAACTTCTTGATTCCGGTGTTTTCCCTTATGGAAGAGCCTTTGAGCGTTCTCCGATCAGGGAATATCTGGGCGAAAATTTTGTTGAAAATAAAAAAGCCAGGGTAGCAGGGAGAATCAGGGCAAAAAGAGGGCACGGTAAAACACTGTTTGCAGATCTTTATGACCGGTCGGGAAAAGCCCAGATTTATATAAGAAAGGATTCAGTTCCGGATAAAGTGTTTAACATAGCCGAAAAGACGGATATAGGAGACATTATAGGGGTTGAGGGAAAACTTTTTAAAACTAAAACGGGAGAAGTGACAATATTGGCTGAAAGCGTGGAAATGCTGGCAAAGGCGCTTCATCCGCTGCCTGAAAAATGGCATGGCTTGAAGGATATTGAAACAAGGTACAGGCAGAGATACCTGGATTTAATGGTGAACAGCGAGGTAAAGGATATATTTATCAAAAGGTCCGCCATTATAAAATCACTAAGGGATTATCTCGATTCGCGCGGATTTATTGAAGTTGAAACACCTATGATGCAAAATATGGCGGGCGGAGCCACAGCCAAACCGTTTAAAACGCATCATAACGCGTTGGGTATCGACCTTTATCTCAGAATAGCGCCGGAACTGTTTCTGAAAAGGCTTCTTGTCGGAGGGTTCGAGAAAGTTTATGAGATCAACAGAAATTTCAGAAACGAGGGTATTTCACGCAGGCACAATCCCGAATTTACCATGCTTGAAGTTTATGAGGCTTATTCGGATTTTTCCGGTATGATGGAACTTGCGGAAGAACTTATTGTCGATGTCCATAAAAAAGTTAACGGGAATAATACAGTTAAATATAATGATACTGAAATTATCCTGGATAAGCCGTGGAAAAGAATATCATTGATAGAGTCTGTTAAAAATGAAACAGGCATTGATTTTTTAAGCGAGAAGGATTTTGCCGGGAAAGCGGATGGTTTGGGGGTTAAGATTGAGGCGGGGATGTCGAAATGGGAAGTTATAAACAAAGTTTTTGAACACGCAGTGGAGCCAAAGCTTATACAACCGACTTTTATCGTTGATTATCCTTCGGAAATGTGTCCTCTTTCAAAAGTGAAGAAGGATAACCCCGAGATAGCCGAGAGGTTTGAGCTTTTTATTGCCGGGCAGGAATTGGCAAATGCATACTCTGAGTTAAATGACCCTGTGGAGCAGGAAGCAAGATTCCTTGACCAGGCGAAAGGGGATAGGCTTAAGGTTGATATCGATTATGTAAAGTCGCTTGAATACGGAATGCCCCCGGCCGGCGGTCTCGGTATCGGTATTGACCGGCTTATCATGGTTCTTACTTCAAAAGAATCTATCAGAGACGTAATTTTATTTCCTCAACTGAAACCCGAAGCATAAAAGTATAAACATTAAAAGAGTCTTATATGAAATTGATTCCCTTGTGGCTTGCCTGTAAGTATTTAACGACCAGGAGGAAAGAAAAATTTATTTCCGTTATCACCTTTTTTTCGGTAAGCGGGGTCGCTCTTTCCGTTATGGTTTTGATGGTTGTTATTTCCATAATGTCCGGTTTTGAAAAAGATTTAAAACAGAAGATCATAGGGGTAAATGCCCATATCACCATAGAAAATGACGGTATCCTTGATTTATGCGCCGGAATCATTGCCGAGACCGAAAAAAACCCGTCGGTTACGGGCGCGGCTCCTTTTGTGCAGGGCCAGATTCTTATTGCAATCGATAATTCGATAACAGGGGTACTGGTAAGAGGCATTGATTTCGAAAAGGAAAAAAAAATCTCAAGTCTGCCGGATTTCATAAAAGACCGGGATGTCAATTGGGAACAGGACAGTATTCTTATAGGCAGTGAGTTTTCAAATAAATTCCAGATTTTCAAAGGAGACAGTATCGAAATAGTTCTTCCGATTGAGAATTTCCAGTCCGCGCTTAACGGGATGTCAAACAGGATGGAATTTAAAGTGGCGGGTGTTTTTGAAACCGGAATGTATGAGTATGACGCGAATATGGTTTATATTCCGCTTGAAGCTTCTCAGGAAATTTACGGCCTTGGGGAAGGGGTGCACGGCATAAACGTTAAAGTAGAAGATATTTCGAAAGCGAATAAAATCAAATGGGAATTGAACGGGATTTTAAAAGAGCGGGGATTAACGGCGAGGAGCTGGATGGACAGAAACAAAAGGTTGTTTTCCGCGTTGAAAACCGAGAAAAACGTTATGTTTATTCTCCTTGCCATGGCGATTGCCGTCGCGGCGACGAATATAATAAGCACTTTGATTATGATGGTTATGGAAAAAACCAAAGATATAGGCATATTAAAATCCCTGGGACTTTATAAAACAGATATATTGAGTATATTCCTTTACGAAGGCTTTATTATAGGCCTTACAGGCACTTCCATAGGAGTATTTTTCGGCTGGTTATTTTTGAAATACCTGGATTTCATACAGATATTTGTTGAAAAAATTACGGGGTTCGAAGTTTTTCCCCAGGAAATATATTACTTTGAGAAGATACCGCGCTATATTGACGTTCACGATGTATTTGCTATTGCCGTGTCGGCAATAATCATATCGGTTTTTGCGGCGTTCTATCCCTCATACAGAGCCGCTGAATTGGATGCTGTTGAGGCTTTGCGATATGAATAATATCCTGATTGCAAGGAACATCGAAAAATCTTATAAGCCCGGCGGTAAATTATTAAGGGTCCTGGATAATGTAAGTTTGGAAGTTCCAAAAGGGGAAATACTTTTTATAGTAGGTCCTTCAGGGGCGGGAAAAAGCACATTGCTTCATATAATCGCCGGTATAGATACCCCCGACAAAGGGGATGTAGTAATTAACGGCCTGGATTATCGAAAACTGGGAGGCAGAAAGAGGTCAAAGTTAATAAATTCGGAAATCGGGTTTATATTTCAGTTTTTTTATCTCTTATCCGAGTTCACGGCTGTGGAAAATGTTATGCTGCCGGCCTTGATACGCGGTGAAAACAGGAAAAAATCGCGCGAAAAAGCGTTAACCCTGCTGAAAAATCTGGGTCTTGAAAAAAGAGCTTTTCATAAGCCTTTTCAATTATCGGGCGGCGAACAGCAGAGAGTTGCAATCGCCAGGGCGCTGGTGAATGAGCCCGGCATAGTATTTGCCGATGAACCGACCGGTAACCTTGATAAAGAAACAGGAGGGGAAATAATATCTATAATCAGAAAGTTGACCTTCGAGAGCAGGAAGACATTCGTTATTGCCACACATGACTATAATCTTGTTTCAGAAGGGGATAATATTGTAAAATTAATTGATGGCAGGGTGGTAAAGTAGAATAATATCCGTATTGTCCTGAAAGGAGATTTAAAGTGAAAACCAAGATGTCAAAAGATAAGTCCGCAATATATATAAACGGCAAGTTTTACAGCAGGAGTAATGCAGGAATATCCGTTTTTGACCATGGATTGCTCTATGGGGACGGAGTTTTTGAAGGAATACGTGTTTATAACGGCAGGATTTTTAAGCTTAAAGAGCATATCGACAGGCTTTATGAGTCCGCTAACACGTTAATGCTTAAGATACCCATAAGCAAAAACCAGATGATCGGCGATGTCATCAAGACCGTCGGAAAGAATAACTTATGCACTTATATCCGCCTTGTTATAACCAGAGGCATCGGGACACTCGGGTTAAACCCGTTCCTTTGCCCAAGACCCAGTATAATTATCATTGCCGATAAAATCCAGCTGTATCCGGCGTCTTTCTACAAAAAGGGGTTAAAAGTTATTACCGTTCCTACTCAGAGAAACCGTCCCGAAGCGTTGAATCCCAGAGTAAAGTCGCTCAATTATCTTAACAATATTATGGCTAAAATCGAAGCTGTCAACTCCGGCTTTCATGAAGCCATTATGCTTAATTCATACGGTTTCGTTTCGGAGTGCACAGGAGACAACATTTTTGTAGTCAGAAACGGCGTTCTTTTAACCCCTTCGCTTTACATGGGAGCTCTGGAAGGAGTTACCAGGAACACGGTTATTGAGCTTGCGAGAGAGGATAATATCGAAGTTAAGCAAATTGTCATGTCCAGGCATGATATTTTCAATGCGGATGAATGTTTCCTTACCGGGACCGCCGCCGAGATCGTCCCTGTTGTTGAATGCGATAAAAGGATTATCGGAAATGGAAAGCCCGGTTCCGTTACAAGAAAGTTTATAAGGCTTTATAAAAATCTGACTAACACAACCGGAGTCCATATATAAATTTTGGGGAAAAGCAGAAGTTATGCTTTGCGATGCATGTCATAAGTTTGAAGCTACCATACATTATACCGAGATCGTCGGAGGCAAGGTAATCAAGCTGAATTTATGTGAAGAGTGTTTTAAGAAGAAAGAACTTGTTAATACGCCTTTTAACATCTCCGAACTCCTTGCCGGCTTAACCCAGATAGGGAAAGATGTTTCTGAAAACACGGCGAAGTGCGGGAATTGCGGTATGACTTTTCTGGATTTCAAAAAGAAAGGCAAGTTAGGATGTTCAGAGTGTTACTCTGTTTTCAGGATGCAGCTGCTGCCTTTATTGAAAACGATTCATAAAAGCCCGCATCATATCGGGTTTATAGACCAGTCTGATTTATATATTGATGAGAAAAATGATAAAGTCCGTTTGGAAGCTTTGAAAAAAAAATTGTCAGAGGCCGTTAAGTCCGAGGAATTTGAAGAGGCGGCGTTAATTAGGGATCGGATCAAGGAATTAAGAAAGAAAATTGAAACGAAAGATGGAAATTGAGACCCTTCATAAAAAAATCGGTAGTTGGCTGTCGGGTTCGGGCAATGAGTCCGGTACCGTCCTTTCAAGCCGTATAAGACTGGCAAGAAACCTGGATAAACAACCTTTCTGCCATTGGGCTTCTCCATCTCAGAGAGAAGAAACATATAATATACTGATTGAAGCCCTGAAATCATCGAATTTTTTCGGCAAAGGCATGTTTTTAAGGGTCGATGAGTTATCAAAAATCAACAGGATGCTCCTTGTTGAGAGATATCTTATCAGTTTCGAACATGCCCAGGGTAAGATTTCCAGCGGACTTGCCGTTTCGGAAGGCGAAATCATCAGTTCCATGGTAAATGAGGAAGACCATCTGAGAATACAGGTTTTATATCCATGCCTTCAGCTTCATGAGGCATTCAGCCTTTCCAGGGAATTTGAAAGGGTAATGTCAAAAAAAGTTAAATTTGCGGTAAATAAGGAATTCGGTTTTTTGACTTCCTGTCCAACCAATGTCGGGACAGGGCTTAGGGCATCCGTTATGGTTCATCTGCCGGCTCTGGTTATCGATGAGCAGATAGGACAGATTCTTCAAGCTGTAAATAAACTGGGTTTGGCCGTAAGAGGGACATTTGGGGAAGGGACCCATAGCATAGGCAGTATTTTCCAGATATCGAATCAGGTTACGCTCGGAAAGTCCGAAGAGGAAATCATTATTGATGTTGAAAAAATGGTTAAGGAAATTATCGGATATGAGCAGAAGGCAAGGGAGAAAATCCTTAAAAACAGAAGAATTGAAATCGAAGATAAAATCGGCCGCGCATACGGTGTTTTCTCAAATGCGAAGGTCATATCTTCAAAGGAAACCATAGATCTTCTTTCGATATTGAAACTGGGTGTGGACCTGGGCCTGCTGCATTCAAAAAATATAACTAACGACAGAATAAACGCGTCAAGGATTCAAACCCAGCCGGCTCATTTACAGAAGTTTGCGGGCAGGGAATTGACACATTCCGAGAGAGATGTTTACAGGGCTAAAATTTTAAAAGATATATTTTCGCGAAAGAGAGGTAAATAGATGTTTGATAAATTTACTCCGAGAGCAAGACAGGTGATTATTCTTGCGAGAAAGGAAGCGGATAGATTTAACCATAGTTATATAGGGACGGAACACTTGCTGCTGGGGATAATCAAGTTGGGGGACGGGGTCGCTTTTAGTGTCCTGAGAAGGATGGGAATTGATTTTGAAACGGTAAGGCTGGAAATAGAAAAATCGGTGGGAGCCGGCCCCGAGACAAAAGTCGCGGGAGATGTTCCTTTAACAAGCCGCGCCAAAAAGGTCATAGAACTTGCGGTTGAAGAATCAAATAAATTGAATCATACCTATGTCGGCACCGAGCACCTTCTGCTGGGTTTGATTAAAGAGGGGGAGGGCATAGCAGCGGGTATTTTGACTAAATTGGGGCTGGATCTTCACAAGGTTAAAGAGGAAATACTGCAGGAACTCATGGAGATGGATTACACCCAGGAATCAGAAGGTATCCCCGGGTCATTGCATGAGAAATTGCATGAGAATAAATCATTTGCGGCAAAGAAGTCAGCAAAAACCCCGGCTCTGGATGCTTTCGGCCGCGATCTTACCGAAATGGCAAGAAATGACAAACTCGACCCTGTGATAGGCAGAAAAAATGAAATTGAAAGAGTTATACAGGTATTGTGCAGGCGTACAAAGAATAATCCTGTCCTTATAGGCGAAGCGGGCGTCGGGAAAACCGCTATTGTGGAAGGACTTGCCCATTCTATAGTAAAAAATGAGGTGCCTGAGATATTGATTGACAAAAAACTCGTTACGCTGGACCTTGCCCTGATGATTGCCGGAACAAAGTACCGCGGGCAGTTCGAGGAAAGAATAAAAGCGGTCATGGAGGAAATAAAAACTTCAAAAGATGTGATTTTGTTTATTGATGAATTGCATACTATAGTCGGAGCGGGCGCGGCTGAAGGCGCCATTGACGCGTCGAATATACTTAAGCCGGCTTTAGCCCGGGGAGACGTTCAATGTATCGGCGCTACAACAATGAATGAATACAGGAAATTTATTGAGAAAGACGCTGCTTTGGAAAGGCGTTTTCAGATAATTAAGGTGGAGGAACCGTCAGTTGACGAAACGGTCCAGATATTGGAAGGATTAAAGGATAAGTATGAAAAGCATCACAATGCCCTTATATCGGATGAAGCTCTGATACTGGCCGCGAAGCTGTCGGACAGATATATAGCGGACAGGTTTCTTCCTGACAAAGCAATAGATTTAATAGATGAAGCTTCGGCAAAAGCAAGAATTTCCGCGATGACAACACCGCCGGAATTCAAAGATATGCAGGAATCTCTTAATGATATTGTCAAAAATAAAGAATCTGCGATAAAAAGACAGGCGTTCGAAGATGCCGCTTCCCTCCGCGATAAAGAGAGGACATTACGCGAAGAAATTTCTAAAAAGAGGAGAAAATGGAATGACGAAAACAGGGAAAAAGTAGTTTATATCGGGGGAGAAGAGGTTGCGCAAATGGTTTCGCGCTGGACCGGCATACCCGTTTTCAAATTGGAAGAAGCCGAAACTGAAAAATTGCTCAGGATGGAACAGGAATTACATAAGAGAATAGTAGGGCAGGATGAACCCGTGTCCGCGGTTTCAAAAGCGCTGAGGCGTTCGCGCGCTGACTTGAAGGATCCGAGAAGACCTATAGGGTCCTTCATTTTTCTGGGCCCGACCGGGGTAGGAAAAACGCTGCTTGCAAAAGCCCTTGCCGAATTTTTGTTTGACGACGAGGATGCCCTTATCCAGATTGACATGTCGGAATATATGGAGAAATTCAATGTATCACGCCTTACCGGATCTCCTCCCGGTTATGTGGGTTATGAAGAGGGCGGACAGTTAACGGAAAAGGTCAGAAGAAGACCGTATTCGGTTGTTCTTTTTGATGAGATTGAGAAGGCTCACCCGGATGTTATGCACATCCTTCTGCAGATACTGGAAGAAGGCAAGCTCACGGATAGCTACGGGAGAAAAGTGGATTTTAGGAATACTGTGGTCATAATGACTTCCAATGTAGGGGCTGCTTATATCGAAAAGGCGACAACCGTCGGTTTCCACGCGGGAGACGAAAGTTTCTCATATGAAAAAATGAAGGATAAAATCCTGAGTGAAGTTAAAGCGACATTTAAGCCCGAGTTCCTTAACAGGATAGATGAGATAATAGTTTTCCAGCCCCTGACGAAAGATGACCTTTTCAATATTATTGATCTTGAAATCAGGAGATTAAAAGAAAATCTCGGCAGAAAGGATCTGGAGATCAAAGTCGATGATTCAGCTAAAAAGAATCTTCTGAAAGTCGGATACAAGCCTGCTTTGGGCGCGAGGCCTTTGAAGCGCGCCATACAGAAACACGTCGAAGATACCATAGCGGAAGAAATATTGAGAAAAAAACCGAAAGGCGGAACGGTTTTACGTGTTTTTGCCAAGAATGCGAAGATCAGCATCAGTATTGAGAATAAAAGCAAAAAAAAGAAGCGTAAATGAAAAAAATATTTTTACGCAAAACCGCTTTGTTCATACTTGCCGGATTAATAATCCTTTTTCTGTTTAGAAGTTATTTCCTGAACATGTTCATAAAGCCTGTTCTTGAATGGAGGATTTCGGCCGCTCTTAACCTTGATGTAAGCGTGGACAATATTACAGGAGGGTTGACACAGGGCGTTTGTTTCGAAAACATGAAGATTGAGGGGAGATATAAAAATTATAATATCCTGGTCAAAGCGAAAGATGTTAAGAGCGACATTACGCTGTCAGCGCTTTTTCTGGCGGATAAAGACACAGGACATCTGGTTGAGGTTGATAACCCTGTTGTTTATGTTAAAGAAGCGCTGGATGAGTCTGCGGAGGCAAAACAAAGATTAGGCATATCACCCGAACTTTTTGAAACGGAAATTTTAAATAAAAAAAATATCAGGTTGAGCATCAGCAAAGGGGATGTCGCCGTATTTAACGGCGACGGAAGCCTGAAAGTGAGAACAGTCAACATAACGGGAGAACTTAATTCGGGACCGCAGGATTTATCGGATATTTCCCTTTCAGGAGAATTCGGAACAGGCGGTTCTGATGGGACTGTGTCGGTAAAAAGTAAAATAGATATCAAAGAAAAAGATATAATTACAAATGTTAAAATCAATAAATATCAGCTGTCTTCATCACCCAGGATATTCGATTATTTTGAACTTTCGGCGGGAACACTTGATGCGGAAATAGTATTTTTAAATGATAATGTATCCCGGGCAACATGGCTGTTTAATCAGGTATCCGGCAAGTTCCTGAAAGGCACCGGAAAAATTCATGATTTGTCGGGAAAGGTTGACGTCGATAGGGAAAAATTAATATTTACCGGCGTGGAAGGGTCCATAAGGGACGGCAATTTTACTTTCGGGGGCACTTTGAGCAGGGATGATGTTCCTGTCATCGACGGTATTATGAAAATCGGCGAAGACAGGGCGTATGCTTCCATTGATTTCCGGGGGCCTTTGAATGAATTGTCGATTAAAGGCGGATACGGGACCCGTTCCGGAGATATATTTACCGAAAACATTTCTTTTTCCCTTATTGCTTCAAGCACAAGAATATCCGAAACCGGTTTCAATATATCGGCAAAAGACGGGGAATTTAAACTGAAAGATAAGGATAAAAGCAAAATAAGCGGGAATATTACCGCGGAAGCGGGGCATCTGGTTTTTGACAGGTTGCACATAACCGATAAGATTCTGGTATTCGGGAATGTCTATTACTATGAGGGTCCGAAGTTCAATATCAGCGCGGAGATAAAGGATGCAAAGATTAAAGACATAAGAAAATTCATGAAAACCGATATCGGAAAAAATTGGATTGATGACATGCCGATTTCAGGGACATTTTTGATGGAAGGCGACATTCAAGACTGGACTTTGAAGGCCAAAACCTTTATGGAATCAAAATTTGATAAGGTTAAGATGGAAGGCGCGTTTAAAGGCGACGGCAGAAAAGTTATTATAGAAAAAATGACAATAGGCGACAAGCTGGAGATCGCGGGGTATTTCGGATTGAAGCCTGATGACAGGTTTAAAATAGATTTTTTGTCCGAGCCCGCCACATGCGCCGAATATAAGCTGCTTCTTGATTCGAAGAACAGGACATTGTTTGATGAATATACAATTGAAGGAACCGGCACTCTCCGCGGGGAATACGGCAATTGGTCGTTGGAGAGCAGGTATATCTTAAGATTAGGCTCCGGCCGTATCAATGTGGATCTGAATATAGATGAGGGAAAACTGGGCGCGGTATTTGAGTTTGAAAATACTAAAATACATTCTCTTCCGGTAAAAACGCAGATCGAATTGACAGGGGACCTGAATTTTGATAAGAGCACGAGAGATTTTTATGTGGAGAACCTTGAGCTTAAATCAACTTTTTTAAGTATAGGCACTTTAATATTTGACGATATTGTCGGAAAGGGTAGAATTAATGAAAGAAGGGTAAGCATAGATTCTTTACTTATAGATAAATATATAAACGCAAAAGGATATTTTGATTTTAATATCCCGGCGAAGTTGGATTTTGTGTTTGAATGCGACGATTTTCAACTGGCGTATCTGAAAAAGCTGGAGATGGAGCCGTCCGGCGCAAGATATGGAGGCTTAATAAGCGGGTATCTTCAGGTGAAGGGAAATCCGTCATATATATATACGACCGGCAAGTTAAAAATTAAAGACGGCTATTCGGGAAACATGAAAATCGATGATGTGTATATCACCCTTGACGGGGCGGGACCTATTATTGATTTGCCGAATTCCAAAGCGGTCATAGACAGCAGAGATACGAAAGTAGTCGGGTTTATCGATCTTAACGAGGAAAATATTTTTAATAATGTCGATTTTGAACTTCCTGATAAAATCATGAATTGGTATAACAGGGATGTCCATATAAATTAAGAAGGTTTTTATGAAAACGTTGTTTCTGTCACTGGTTGGTATGTTCGGCAGGAGAATTTTAGGCATTATTAAACAATTGGGCGAAGCGGCGCTGATGTTTGTCGAGACAATATGGTGCATGTTTACTACGCCTCCGAGAAGGGAAATCATTCTTGCCCAGATGAAAGAAATAGGGATAAAATCCCTCCCTGTTGTATTGCTGACAGGTATTTTTACCGGGATGGTTCTGGCGGTTCAGTCATATTATCAATTGCACAAGATATCCATGGATACGTCGATCGGTATCCTGGTCGGATTGTCAATGACCAATGAACTGGGTCCGGTCCTGACGGGGCTTATGGTCGCCGGCAGAGTCGGGGCTTCTATGGCCGCCGAACTCGGCACAATGAAGGTTACGGAACAGATAGATGCGTTGAAAAGCCTGGCAAGCAACCCTATTAAATATCTTGTTGTCCCGCGGTTTCTTGCATGTGTATTGCTGGTTCCTATGCTGACTGTTTATTCCATTTTTGTCGGCATAGTGGGAGGATACCTGATAGGCGTTAAGTTTATGGGGATAAACGGGACATTTTTTATGAAAAACATGCTTGATTATACGGATAATTTCGATTTGGCAAACGGAATAATAAAATCTTTTTTCTTTGCGATAATAGTGGCCCTGACAGGGTGTTATAAGGGCTTTTCGGCCACTGAAGGGGCCGAGGGAGTGGGAAAAGCGACGACACAGGCTGTAGTTGTCGCATGCATCTCCATATTGATTTCCGATTTCTTTTTATCGATTATTCTGTTCTGATGATAAAGGAGATGGCGGTGTGATTAAAATAGTTGACGTCCATAAAAATTTTGCCGGGCAGGAAGTCCTGAAAGGGATAAACCTGGATGTTAAAAAAGGCGAAACGATCGTGATAATAGGGCGCAGCGGGTGCGGTAAAAGCGTTTTGCTTAAACATCTCATCGGCATTTTAAAACCTGACAGCGGAGATCTTTTCTTTAACGAGGTCAATATATCGCGTTTAAGGGAACAGGATCTTGTCGAACACAGAAAAAGATTCGGGATGTTGTTCCAGGCCGCCGCCCTTTTTGATTCTATGACAGTTAAGGAAAATGTCGCTTTCGGGCTGCGTGAACATATGGAGATGTCCGAAGAACAGATAAACAGGCTTGTTAAGGAAAAGTTAGCGTTGGTGGGGCTTTACGGCATAGAGGAAAAAAAGCCGGCGGAACTCAGCGGCGGCATGAGAAAAAGAGTCGGGCTTGCCCGGGCTTTTGCGATGGATCCTGAAATTATTTTATATGACGAACCCACCACCGGCCTTGACCCTATAACTTCGGATGTCATCAATGATTTAATAGTAAAATTAAAACACGAATTTAATGTCACATCATTTGCGGTAACTCATGACATGAAGAGCGCTTATAAAATAGCCGACAGGATTGCCATGCTTTATGACGGGCACATTATAGAGAGCGGGACACCCGGGGAAATACAGAATACTTCAAATCCCGTTGTCAGGCAGTTTATATCCGGGAGCTCACAGGGACCTATTACCGAGAAAGACCTGTAAATTATGGATAGATAATCAATTATTAATAAACGGAGATGAGATAATGCAAGATAACAGATTAGAATTCAAAGTGGGATTATTTGTTCTTATTGGTTTATTGGTATTGGCTTTTATGATATTGAAATTGGGCAATAAAGAATTTAAAGAGACTTACAGGGTCATAGGTGTTTTTGATTTTACCGGAGGGGTTATTAAAGGGGCTCCGGTGAGATGCTCGGGCGTTGAGATGGGAAAAGTCGTAGACCTGGTCCTGAAAACCGAGAACCTGACAGAGGGGGAAACTTCCCATGTTGAGGTGGTTATGGAGGTTGCGCAGGGCGTTATTCTAAGGGAGGATGCCAGGGTGTCCATACAGTCTTACGGCATACTTGGCGAAAAACACATTGAATTCACCCCTGTAAGCCAGACGGCAAGGATATTAAAACCGAATGATAAAATCATAGGCATAAACCCTGTTATGTTTGATGATCTGGCTAAAGAGGGACAGAAAATATTCAAGTCGATTAACAATGCCGCAAACGGGATCGAGAAACTTCTTACCGATCAGAATGTTAAAAACCTTTCAGATACGTTCTCGAACACAAAAAATCTCACCATGGAAATGAGGCAATTCATCTGCAGATTGGATTCTCTTTTGGAGAATAACGAACAAAACATCACGAAAATGATAGAGGGATTCAAGGCTGACGCCGAAAAACTGGAAAACAGCATTGATAACCTGAATGACATCCTTGTCTCTATAAAAGAAGGAAACGGCACGGCGGGCAAACTTGTAGTGGATGCCGAATTATATAATGAGCTTACAGGACTGATAAAAGATTTGAGAGAACACGGGTTGTTCTATAAGGCGGGAAAATCCGATAAATCAAGACGGACAAAATCCTCTTCTGAAAAAGATGATTATCCCGATACAAATGAACTCGGTGAAGGTATAAATAGGGGATTTATCAGATAATGGTGAAAAGTGCTTCCGGATACATATGCCAGGTTTGCGGTTTTTCGAGTTTTAACTGGTTTGGAAGGTGTCCTCAATGTCAGGAATGGGGTACGCTCGCAGAAGAAGAAATTTCGTTTTCCGAAACTGCTATGGAAAAAACCAGGGATATTATTCCGCAAAGCCTTAAAGGAGGGGAAACAGAAGAATATAAGCGTATTACCACGGGAATCCGTGAGCTCGACAGGACACTGGGAGGCGGAGCGGTAAAAGGATCGGTTGTGCTTTTGGGAGGGGATCCCGGCATAGGAAAATCTACGCTGCTTCTGCAAACAGCCGGATTGGCTTCGCAAAAAAATGTGAAATGTCTCTATATCTGCGGAGAAGAATCAATTGCCCAAACCCGTTTGAGAGCGGAAAGAATAAACGCTTTATCCGACGGGGTAGAACTTATTTCCGAGACGTCGCTTGAGCCGATTATAAAATGCATAGCAAAGCACAGGCCCCAATTGGTTGTTGTGGATTCCATACAGGTCCTTTACAGCAATGCCCTGACATCCGCTCCGGGCACCGTTGGTCAGGTAAGATATTGTTCCAGCCAGCTGGTAAGGCTTGCGAAAGTAAATAATATAGTGTTCTTTATTGTCGGACATATAACAAAAAGCGGCATGATAGCAGGCCCTAAAGTTGTAGAGCATTTGGTTGATACGGTATTGTATTTTGAAGGGGGAAGGCAGCACGCCTACAGGATCGTGAGAGCTGTTAAAAACAGGTTCGGTTCAACGGATGAGATCGCGATTTTTAACATGACCGAAAAAGGTCTGCTTGAAATCGAAAATCCATCGGAGTTATTTATATCGGAAAGAAGACCGGATATCTCAGGATCTGTCGTTGTGTCGTGTATGGAAGGTTCCCGGCCTATTTTGATAGAAATCCAGGCTCTGGTCAGCCCTTCTTACGGCGTTCCTAAAAGAAGAGCCACGGGCTTTGATGTAAACAGGTTAATGCTTCTGATAGCCGTGCTTGAGAAGAGATGCGGCTTTTTGTTCAACTCGCAGGATGTTTTTATAAACATCGCCGGCGGTGTAAAAATTAATGAAACAGCCGCCGATCTGGCGGTTTGCCTTGCGCTGGTTTCGGCTTTAAAAGATATTCCGGTCAAACAGGAGAGTATTTTTATCGGTGAAGTGGGGCTTGGAGGCGAAGTCCGAAGTGTAACAAATCCAAAAAGAAGATTGAGCGAATCTGTCAGGCTTGGGTTTAGAACCGCATTTGTTCCGGCCGGCAACAGCAGCGATGTTTCGATAAAAGGCATTGAAACGGTAAAAGTTAAGTCTATTCAGGATGTAATCGACAAGTTGTTTTAGAAATGAAGGGGGTAAATATATGACGTTCAGGCATTTTATTCTTATATTCTTTCCAATAATAATTTTTATTATATGCCAGCCGGTTTCGGCAGATGTAATAAGGGTTGAGGGCGGAGCGGTTTTAAAAGGGGATATATCATATGCCGACAATGAAATGATCGAAATTAAAATGCCGTCGGGGGTTGTTGCCATAAAAAAAGATAAAATCATTTCGATTAAGCCCGCGGCGCTTGAAGAAATCGAAAATCTTCTGACGGACGCCGAGGTTGAAACCAGGCCTGAAGTCACGCTGGAAATGTGCGGAGAAGCGAGTAAAAAACTGGATGATTTTAAAAGGACCTATCCTGTTTATACTTCCGATATTACCAAATGGGCTGAGAAATTAACTTTGAAAGGAAGGTCAATAATCGCGCAGATAAAAGAAAGGGTCAAAAGCGAAAATCTTGTTTTATACGAGGGAAAGTATATAAGCAAAGACCTTAGGGATTTAATTGTCGGAGAGGAACAGGAAAGAGAGCAGAAAAAGGAAAGGAGAAAATCGGCGGTAGGTTATTTTGACGAAGCCAATGCCCTTGTATCCCAGAAGAAATATGATCAGGCTATCGAAAAATACAGGAAAGCGGTTGAAGAAATGCCGGATGCGATAGGGCCCCATTATAACCTGGCAAAAATATATGACGTTAAACAGGACTACAGGAACGCTATTAAAGAATATGAGAAAGTTGTGGAGATAGAGCCGAGTATTCTTGATGCTTATGTGGCAATGGGTGAAATATACAGGAAAATGAATTATGTGGGCCAGGGTATAGAGGTTCTGAAAAAAGCCGTTGAAATTAATCCCAGCCTTATTGAATCAAGATATAATCTTGCCATGTTTTATTTTAATATCAAGGACTATAATAATGCGATTCTGCAGTGCCATGAAATCGTTGATAATGACCCTGATTTTACTCCGGCGAGCATTTTGCTGGGCACGATATATTTCAATAAGAAGGCGTACGATAAAGCGGCGGAATCTTATGAAATGGTTCTTCAGAAAAATCCAGATTCCGAGGAAGTCCATCATCTGCTCGGGACCCTTTACAGGGCGCAGAAAAAATATTCCGCGGCCATTAAAGAATACAAGAAAGTCCTTGATCTTAATCCCGACAATAATGAAGCGAAAGATTCCATAGAGGAAATCAGGGTTCTTGAAAAAATTACAAATATTGCAGAGGATTGATTATATGACATTATGGATTATAAGGATCTGTTTTTGTGTTTTTTGCGCGGTGATCGGATGGGATTTCGTTCCGACTATATACGATGTCCCTTCCGTTGCCGGCGCGGCGGCCGGTTTTGGCGTAGGTATTATTGTCATCGGCATTGAATTGGGACTGAAACGTTTTTCTTTCAGGGGCGTTACTTCCGCCCTGATAGGATTTGTTCTGGGAGCGGTAGTCGCAGATCTTATAATTAAGATCCTGTTTATCCCTTTTACCCCCCTGGAAGCTTATCAGAAAATTATCATAACAGCGATATTCTGTTATATAGGGATGATGTTTGTTTACGGCGGAAGAGATGAATTACATATGATAGTTCCCTATGTGCGTTTTACAAGACAGTATAAGACAAGGCGGTTTGTTATTGTGGATACAAGTGTAATTATAGACGGGAGGGTGATAGATATTATTGAATCGGGATTTATCGATGATGTTCTTGTTATCCCCCGTTTTGTCCTTCGGGAACTGCAGTTGATAGCGGATTCTTCGGATGATTTGAAACGGCAGAGGGGCAGAAGAGGACTTGAGATGCTCAAAAAAATCCAGGATAATCCCAAGGTCGAAGTCAAGATAGATGACTCTGATTTTTCCGATATACAGGAAGTTGACCACAAGTTAATACGCCTCGCAAAGATCATGGATGCGAAAATACTGACAAACGATTATAATCTGAATAAAATCGCAGAGATAGAAAAAGTGAGTGTATTGAATATAAATGACCTGGCTAATTCGCTGAAGACTGTGGTTTTTCCCGGAGAAACGCTTAAAGTCCATGTAGTCAGGGAAGGTAAAGAAAAAAACCAGGGCATAGGTTATCTCGAAGACGGGACCATGGTCGTTGTAACTGACGGCAGAAAACTGATAGGCAAACGGATTGAAGTTGAGGTTACAAGCATTCTCCAGACGACGGCGGGCAAGATGATATTTTCAGAGGCGAGGAAATCCAGGCAGAACCATCAGCAGAACCACCAGCAAAACCATCAGCAGAACCATCAGCAGAACCATCAACAGTGGGAAAACCCAAGATTATGAACACTGCAATTATCGCGGGAGGAGGAACAGGCAGACGATTCGGCGGAAGTGAATGCAAACAGTTTGTTAAGATAAAAGGAAAGCCCCTGATATATTATTCCATCTGTCCGTTTCAGGAGAGTCCTTTCTTCGATGAAATTATAGTTGTTCTGCCTCCCGGGCATACGACTGCTTTTAAAAAAGATGTGTTGGATAAATTCCGTTTTGATAAAGTTGTTAAAGTGATCCCGGGGGGAAAAGAGAGGCAGGATTCTGTATTTAACGCCTTAAACAGCGTTTCCGGCAAGACCGAGCTCGTGGCGGTCCATGATGCGGCGAGGCCTTTTGTTACGGGTGAACTGATTGAAAAACTTGTTAAATCTATGGACGGCCATGACGGGGTAATCCCCGGCGTTAAAATTCTGCAGACTGTAAAACAGATAGACAAGGCGTCTTATGTCGTAACAACACTGGACAGGGATTTTATTGTTGAAATACAGACCCCCCAGGTGTTTAAATATCGGGTTTTGAAAAAAGCTTATGAACATATTATTAAAAACAGGATCAGGATTACCGATGATTCAGCCGCGGTTGAACTGGCAAAAGGTAAAATTAAAATAACAGAAGGGGATTACGCGAACAGAAAAATAACTTATAAAGAAGACTTGATTTGGATGGAAATTGCGATAGACAGGAGATTGTAACGATTATGATAAAAGTCGGTATCGGCCATGATGTTCATGCTTTTTCGCGCGACAGAAAACTGGTGATTGGCGGCGTTGATATCCCGTTTGAGATGGGTTTATCGGGACACTCCGATGCCGATGTCCTTACACATGCGATTTGTGATGCTTTGCTGGGAGCTTTGGGGGAAGGCGATATCGGTTTGAAGTTTCCCGATAACGACCCGAAATACAAAAACATCCGCAGTCTGGAATTACTGAAGAATGTATGCGGGGAAGTGGAGAGGATGAACTATAGAATTTACAATGTTGATTCCATAGTAGTTGCCCAGGCTCCGAAAATCCAGCCTTTTGTCCCTGAGATGAAAAAAACTCTGGCCGGTTGTCTTGGAATAGGCGAAAATTTTATCAATATCAAAGCGACGACCACGGAAGGGTTGGGGTTTGCCGGCAGAAAAGAAGGCATATCCGCATTTGCCGTAGCGCTGATAATGGAAAAAGATTTTTCAGGGAGGTAGGTTTTATGTTGAATATTATTAAGACGATTAAAGAGAGAGACCCCGCCGCAAGAAATGTATTTGAGATAGTCCTTACTTACTCCGGTTTTCATGCTGTTGTTTTTTACAGGTTTGCGCATTTTTTATATAAATTGAAGGTCCCCTTTATTCCGAGATTTATATCCCAGTTTGCAAAATTTATTACAGGTATTGAGATTCATCCCGGAGCGGAAATCAGCCGGGGATTCTTTATCGACCACGGGATGGGAGTTGTCATAGGAGAGACTGCGGTAATAGGCGAAAATTGCACCCTGTTTCAGGGTGTAACATTGGGCGGCACCGGAAAAGAACAGGGTAAGAGGCATCCGACATTAGGCAAAAACGTTGTAATAGGCGCCGGAGCGAAGGTCCTGGGGAATATAACCATCGGCGATAATTCTTATGTCGGAGCAAATGCCGTTGTTTTGAAAGATGTGCCTCCTGAATCCACTGTTGTCGGCATCCCCGGCACAGTTGTTAAGGAAAAAGGAAAAAAGGTGGCGGGCATTAATCTTGACCATATACATTTACCGGATCCTATAGCTGAAAGATTGTCGGCGCTTCAGAAAGAGATAGATCATATTGAAAAAGAGATAAAAGATTATAATAATTTTAAGATACGTAATAGCAATAAATAATGAATATTTTATTATATAATACTTTAAGTAGGTCCAAAGAGGTTTTTAAGCCTGTCAAAAATGCCGGAGCAGGTATTTATGCCTGCGGCCCCACTGTGTATAATTTTGCGCATATAGGAAATCTCAGGACTTATATTTTTGAGGACCTGCTTAAAAGGATGTTCATATATAATAAGTATAAAGTGAAGCATGTGATGAATATTACCGATGTGGGCCATCTGACTTCAGATGCCGATGACGGAGAAGATAAGATGCTTATAGGGGCAAAGAGAGAGGGCAAGAGCGTCTGGGACATAGCGAGATTTTACGAAAAAGCGTTTTTTGAAGATACGGGAAAGCTGAATATTATCAGTCCGGATATCAAATGCAGAGCGACGGAGCATATCCAGGACATGATAAATCTTATCAAAAGGATAGAGGAAAACGGATTTACATATATTGCCGGAGGCAACCTTTATTTTAACATTGAAAAGTTTGAGGATTACGGAAAATTGTCCGGATTGTCTTTGTCCGACCTTAAAGCCGGGGCGCGGGTTGAAGTGGATGAGAATAAAAAAAATCCGCATGATTTTGTCCTGTGGTTTACAAAATCGAAACACGGCGACCAGGATATGCAGTGGGAAAGCCCGTGGGGCAGAGGTTTCCCGGGGTGGCATATAGAGTGTTCCGCAATGAGCGTAAAATATTTGGGAGAATGTATTGATATCCATTGCGGCGGGATAGACCATATAAATGTCCATCATACGAACGAAATCGCGCAAAGTGAGGCGGCGACCGGGAAAAAGTGGGTTAATTTCTGGCTGCACGGCGAGTTTCTTATTATGGACAAGGGAAAAATGTCTAAATCCGCCGGGGAGTTTACAACGCTGAAGACTCTGACGGATAAGGGCTTTGACCCGCTTGACTTCAGGTATTTATGCCTCGGCGCCCATTACAGGACACAGCTGGCTTTCAGTTATGAAGCTCTTGAAAGCGCCAGAAACGGGTTGAAAAATTTAAGGAGAAAACTTGCTGAACTGGACGGTATGCCTGTTGCCGGGTCCGACAACCGCAAGAAAGAAAACTATAGGCAAAAATTCCTGTCTCTTATTAATGACGATTTAAATATTCCTCAGGCGCTTGCGCTTCTCTGGGACTTGATAAGGGATGAAACCGTATCGCCCGAAGACAGATTGAAACTGGTGTGCGAGTTCGACGAGGTTTTGGGGCTTGGTATCAGGGATAACCTGGCAAAAAGGCCTAATGTGCCTGAAGATGTGCATTTATTGCTGGATAAAAGAATGAAAGCAAGGGCAAATAAAGACTGGAAAGAGTCCGACCGCTTAAGGGAAGAAGTCTTTAAAAAAGGATTTAAAGTGGAAGATACTCCGGGCGGGCAGAAGGTATTTGAATTATGAAAAAAACAGGAAAATTTATTACCCTTGAAGGTCCTGAAGGAAGCGGGAAATCGACTCATCTGGATTTTCTGTATGATTATTTATCTGAAAAAGGATTCAATATCCTTTCTGTCAGGGATCCCGGCGGCACACAAGTCGGCGAAGAAATAAGAAAAATTCTGTTAAATCCCGGATTGAAGGGGATGTCGGATCTGACGGAGCTTCTGTTATTTGAGGCAAGCCGCGCCCAGCTGGTTTCGAAAAAGATCAAGCCGTTCCTCGAAGCGGGCCCGGATAACATTGTTATAAGTTCAAGATTTGCCGATGCCACTATGGTATATCAGGGATTTGTCAGGTCCAGGGAGTCGAAGAATATAAAACATATAGAGGAATTGAATAATATGGTCATGGATGGGATAACTCCCGATTTAACGATTCTTCTGGACATAGATCCCGCTGAAGGCATTAAAAGGGCAAGAGGAGTAAATAAAGAAACCCCGGCGGGAGAACTTGACAGGATCGAATCGGAAGATATTGAATTCCATGAGAATGTCAGGAAAGGGTATTTGAAATTATTAAAGCAGAATCCGGAAAGAATAAGGTTGGTTGACGCTTCCGAACCTGTAAACGCCGTAAGAAAAAAGATATTGAATCTTATTGAACAACTACTGGGACCCGTTAAAAAATATGTTCGCTGACAATGTTATCGGCCATAGACGCCAATGCGCGATATTATCCGACGCTGTCGATAAAGGAAGGATGGCAAGCGCTTATCTTTTTTCCGGAGCGGACGGATTGGGGAAAAAATTTATAGCCATCCAGCTGGCCAAGGCCCTGAACTGCCTATCCGCGCGCAGCGGCGGTCCGTGCGAAAAATGTGAGTCGTGCCGGAAAATCAATTCGGGCATCCATCCCGATCTGCTTGTTATTTCTCCTAAAGGGAAGGAAAGGATCATAAATGTCGCCATGATAGGCGACATGCTGCAGAGAGTAAGCAGAAAATCTTATGAGGGGCGGTATAAAATTATAATATTCGATGATGCGCACAGAATGAGAGAAAGCGCGTCCAGTAAATTATTAAAGACGCTGGAAGAGCCTCCTCCCGGGACAATCATGGTTCTTGTGACGTCGAGGCCCGATAAACTATTGCCCACGATAGTATCCAGATGCCAGGCAATAAATTTTTATTTATTGCCGGACAAAGAGATTGAGGATTTTTTGGTCAGGGTAAAAAAAGTGCCGTTTGAGGAAGCGAGGGTTATGGCTTCTTTTGCCGGAGGAAGAGTTTCCGAATCGCTCAAATTGCTGTCGGGTGAAACAGTCCGGAGGAGAAATGCGTATCTGAATTATCTCCAATCCGCAATAAAAGGGGATTTAGCCGGATTATTCAATATAGTTGACGGCATTGACAGGGAGTTCCGTGAATTGCTCGACAGAAACACGGAAGATATAAAAAAAGCAAAAGAAACGGATGGTTATGAAGACATAAAAGAGATAAAAGAACTTATTGAAGCGGAGGCTTTTTCATCCGTCCAGTATGAGAAAGAGGAAATGCTTCTGATATGGCAGATATGGTTCAGGGATATGTTGTTGATTAAGGAATGCGGGACCGCCGTTAATATCATGAACAAAGACGCAAAAGATGTCTTGCTGCGTTTTTCCGGCGAACACGAATTCGACGAGATACTAAACTGTATTAAGGCTGTTGAACATGCCAGAGATATGATAAGATTTAATATTAATTTTCAGCTGGTAATGGAAGAGCTTTTTCTTAACGTTGTTAAAAATATAGGCAGAAAAGGAGCATTGACATAAATGTATAAAGTTGTTCAGGTGAGATTACGGGAGTGCGGCAAACCTTATTATTTCCAGACGGGCGAACTTGATCTGAGAGCAGGCGATTATGTGATTTTTGATTTTGAAAGAGGAAAAGAGTTCGGGCTTGTGATATCTGAACCTGAGATTATCCTTGAGGATGACGTAGCTGAACCGTTAAAAAAAATACTGAGGAAGATTACTCCTCGTGATGAACAGCAGTTAAAATCAAATAGCAAAGAAGCAAAAAAGGCATTTGAAAAGTGCCAGGAAAAGATACTTGAACATAAGCTTGATATGAAGCTTGTCGATGTAGAATATTCTTTCGACAAAAGTAAGCTTATATTTTATTTTACAGCTGAAGGCAGGGTTGATTTCAGGGAGCTTGTCAAAGATCTTGCCTCTCTTTTCAAAACAAGGATTGAGCTCAGGCAGATAGGGGTGAGGGATGAAGCGAAGATGCTCGGTGGGATCGGGTGTTGCGGACGGACCCTTTGCTGCGCGACTTTTCTGAAAGATTTCGATACAATTAACATTAAAATGGCGAAAGAACAGAGACTGCCGCTGAATCCGAGTAAAATATCGGGTTTATGCGGCAGGCTGCTTTGCTGCTTAAAGTACGAAAATGAAGTCTATAAAGACCTGTCGAACGGGATTCCGAAAGAGGGTTCTCTTGTGTCGACAAAAGTCGGAACCGGCAAGGTAATAGATATTAACATACTGAAACAGATGGTATTTGTTGAATTTGAGGATAAGAGACAGGTGTGGTTTTCCATTAAAGATGTTAAAATCGCAAAAGAGGAATAAGGGAGATAAAGCTTGGGCAAATTCTATCTTACAACGGCGATTGATTATGTAAACGCTCCTCCTCATCTTGGCCATGCGTATGAAAAAGTTTGCGCGGATGTTATAAACAGGTATCAGAAAATGAAGGGCAGTGATACTTTTTTCTGCACCGGGGTAGACGAACACAGCCTTAATGTTTACCGGCAGGCTAAAGCAAAAAACATATCCCCCAAACAGTATTGCGACGGTATGGTCCCCGCTTTTAAACAGGCATGGGAAAGCCTTAATATTAAATATGACCGTTTTATACGCACAACGGATGATGACCATATACTGTCGGTTAAAAAACTTCTGCAGAAGATATATGATAACGGTGATATCTATAAGGATAAATATCAGGGATGGTACTGCGTGTCATGCGAAGCCTATCTTCAGGAATCGGATTTGGCAGAGGGGAAATGCCCCGTTCACAACAGAAAAGCCGAGTGGCTTGAAGAAGATAACTACTTTTTCCGCTTATCAAGATATTCCGGAAAAATCCTTGAACACATCAATGAGCATGCGGATTTCGTGACTCCCGAAATAAGAAAAAACGAGATCGTGAATATAATTAAATCGGGATTGCAGGATATAAGCATATCAAGGGCTTCGGAAGGATGGGGAATTGAACTGCCTTTTGATCCGGGTCAGACCATATATGTCTGGATAGACGCCTTGACAAATTATATATCCGCGGCCGGTTTTTCAGATGATGATTTGAAATTCGGGAATTTATGGCCGGCAGACCTGCATATTATAGGAAAAGACATAACAAGGTTTCATTGCATTATCTGGCCCGCGATGCTTTTGTCCGCGGGCATAAAGCTGCCCCTGCGGGTTTATGCCCACGGCTTTATGACGCTTGAGGGCAAAAAGATGAGTAAAACAGATAATAATTTTGTCGATCCGAAAAATATTGTGGAGACCGCAGGTTCCGACGCCGTCAGGTATTTTATTATAAGGGAGATGCCTTATGCCGATGATATGGATTTCAGCTGGGATAAATTCTGGCTAAGGTATAATACCCATTTGGCAAACGATCTCGGTAATCTATCCAGCAGGATATTATCAATGGCGGAAAAATACTGCAAAAATCTTATTCCTGCGTTTGGAAAAGAGCAGGATAAGGACAATGGATTTCAGAAGACAGCTTTTGAGATGACAGATGATTATCAAAGGTTTATGGATGACTGCCAATTGTCTTCCGCGCTTGCGAGCGCATGGGAATTGGTTGCCTTTGCAAATAAATATGTTGAGGTTAACCAGCCCTGGAAATTATATAAAACAGGACAGCAGGAGAGGCTGGACAGCGTGTTGAGAAATCTCCTTGAAGGGTTGAAACTCATATCGGTCCTGTTATATCCTTTTATTCCGGTCGCTTCTAAAAAAATACTGAGAAGTCTCGGCGTCGAAAAAGATATGGAAGATGGCTCTTTCCCCGAGACTAAGATGTGGGGATCTCTTCCCGAGGGAAGCAAAATCCATAAATCAGGCATATTATTTCCCAGAAAAGAAAAAGACTGATTATGATTTTTATTTTAATATTATTAAATCGGAGGTTTTTAAAATGAGAATGAATATAATCAAGGTCTCTTTAATGTTTGTTTTCATATGCAGCGTCACTTGTTCCGGCGGAGATGAGGTGATACTTAAGACCGGGGAGAAGATAGAGGGCATAATCCTGTTCGAATCTTCCAGGGATATCACCCTGGATACAATCCTCGGTGAAGTTACCCTGGATAATGAAAGGATTGAAGAGATAAACAGGTATTCTCAGAAGCAAAACGATCTTTTAAGAAGGATATGGGAGTTAAAAACAAAGGATCCGGCGGAAAAAGAAGGCGGAATAACCGCGCAAGAACAGCTTAGCCCCGATGAACTGCAGTTATTTGAGGAAACGCAGAAAGCCAGAGGTTTAATCAAATATAAGGATGGATGGTATACGAAAGCGGAATTAGAGCGGTTATTAAGCGACAAGAAGAAGGAAGCGGAGAAAAAGGAAACCGAAAAGGAACAGGGAAAAAAGTTTGAAAAAATATGCGCGACAGAAAAAGAACAGAAGAAAATGCAAAAAGATGCCGAAAAAGAATCCAAGGCTTTAAAATATGTCAGAAAAAAACAATGGGATCAGGAGAGAATCACTGAAAACTTTAATATATACTATAAGAAATACAGGATGAAAGACAACAGGATGGCGGCGCAGATATCCGGCAATCCTGATAATATCTACACTAAACTCTTAAAAGATATGGGGATTGACTGTTATGTCAACTGGCAGGTTAAGTGTGATGTTTTCCTCCTGGACAATGAATCAAGCTGGAGCCAGATCAAGACTATTGTCGGACCTTCCGACAGCACCTCGTTCGGTTTCAGTATTCCCAAAGAAAGAGAAATTTACATAGATCCGTGGGGAGATACGGGCCTGTCGGGCCTGCAGCAGACTTCCGACATACCTTTAATATTCGGCGCAGATATCCTGTTTAACTATTTTTTGGCGGAGCTTTTGTGGAAAGAATTCCTGCAGGACGAGGATGTGCCCCTGTGGTTGATAGCCGGGACAGCTTCGTATTATTCGGGGACAGGTATGTATAATTCCGAAAAAATGGAAAAAGATATAAAGTCAAAAAAATACCTGCCATTCAACCGTTTGATAAAAACGAAAAAATATCCGAAAAGCGAAAAGGATTTCGAAAGGTTTGTTTATGAAGCGGAAGTGCTGGCGCGTATTCTGGTGAATGCTTATGATGAAAACGGAAACCTTGCTTTTTGCCGGTTTGCCCGTATGATTGCGCAAGGGAAATCATTTAAGGATGCTTTCGAAGAAATATATAAGGATAAATTTGAGTCACTGGATGATCTGTCGAAAAAATGGTTTCAGTCTCTAAAGGGTAAATAGAGTTTGTCCAATAAATATTTTGATTCTCATGCGCATCTGGCTTCATTCGGCCCGCGGGAAAATATCCTGCGGGTGCTTAATTCTTCTTTTGAACAGGGTGTGTTTAAAATATTGAACATCTGTTCCGATAAAGAAGAACTTGAAAAAACGCTGAAGCTTGAAATACATAATATTGATTCGAGAGTAAAAATATATAATTCTTTCGGCCTTCACCCATACAGCGCTATGCAGATTAATGAGTTTTCCGTTAAAAGCATGGACAGGATATTCAGGGATAAAAGCTTTATTTGTGTAGGTGAGGTCGGACTGGATTATTACAGAAGCATTACCCCCGCGGAAAAACAGGTTGAGGTATTTTCTTTTTTCCTGGAGTACGCTTTATCCAGGAATATCGCGGTTTGTGTTCATTGCAGGGACGCTTACAGTGATGTTATCAGGATCATCGGTCAAAGATGCCCTAACGGGTCTAATATCATTATACATTGCTTCTCGGGCAGCAGAAGCGAGGCAATGCAGCTTGAAGATTTAGGCTGCAGGATTTCTTTTTGCGGGAATATTACATATCCCGGGTCGGGAAAAATAAGAGAAGCGGTATCGTCGCTTGATGTATCAACTATATTGGCAGAAACCGATTCCCCTTATCTGGCGCCGCAAAATAAAAGAGGAGAGAAAAATTATCCCGGGAATGTGGCGTATATTTGCGATTACATTGCAGATATAAGAAAAGAAGAGAGAGAAAGTTTTTCGCATAAGATTTACAAAAACACCGAGAATGCGCTGAATCTTAGATAAAAAATGGAGGTTTTTTATGTTTGCCGCCGGAATAGATATTGGTGGTACTTATACTAAAGTGGCGATTATATCTAAAAGAGGCAAAATCGCATCGCGGGCTTTGTTTGAAACTAAAAAGTTCGGCAGGTTTGATTTGTGGGTGGATAAGTCGCTGTCTGTCATAAATGCTTTGCTTGAAGCCGGGAATATAAAGAGAGGCGAATTTGCGGGTATAGGAATAGGCGCGCCGGGGCATATTGATTCGGTTCAGGGCGTAATTCATGCGCTTGTAAATATAAAAGGCTGGAATAATGTAAACCTGCTGGATGAATTCAAGATAAGAATCAAGGTCCCTGTTTTTGTGGATAATGATGCGAATATGATGGCGTTGGGCGAATATGCTTACGGCGCCGCCAGGGGAACAAGAAACGCCGTGTGTATTACATTGGGCACGGGTGTGGGAAGCGGCTTAATATTGGAGGGAAAATTGTACAGGGGCAGTTTTATGGCGGGGGGAGAATTGGGCCATATGCCTATAAACGTACACGGCCCGGCTTGCGCCTGCGGAGGAAAAGCATGTGTAGAAGCGTATGTCGGAAACAAGTATATTGTCAGGAGATTAATCCGGCTTTTTCATCAATATCCCGGCTCAGTGCTTGAGAAAAAGTTTAAGGGCAGATTTGGAGAAATAACACCCAAGGATATTGCGATAGCCGCAAATAAGAAAGACAAGCTTGCCATGAGAATATGGGATGATACGGGAGAATATCTCGGGGTGTGCCTTGCGGGTGTGGTTAACCTGCTTGACCCTGAAATAATCGTAATAGGAGGCGGGGTCGCAAAGGCGGGGAAATTGATCTTTAACCCCGTAAAAAAGACCGTAACACAGCGAGTGATGCAGGTATATCGCCACAGGATAAAGATTGTTCCCGCTTTGCTGGGTAATGACGGCGGGATCATGGGTTGCGCGTGGCAGGTTTTTGAAAAAGGCAAGGCATAGCCGAAGTTTTACATAATCGGTTTTTTGTTTTGTCCATAATGTTATAATCAAAATGAGGTTATTTTTATAAAAATATGAAAATTCTGGTAACAGGCGGCGCAGGTTTTATAGGGTCTTCTTTAATTGAAAAACTTCTGGAAGAAGGCAGTGAAGTAACATGTTTGGATGATTTCAATGATTATTATGACCCTCTTATTAAACGCCGCAATATCCGTGATTTCACGAAATTGAAAAAGTTCAGGCTTCTGGAAGCCGACATTTGTGATTTCGGGAATATAAAGAGGGTTATTCAATCCGGACAATTTGATTATATTGTCCATTTTGCGGCAAGAGCCGGTGTCAGGCCGTCCATCGAAGACCCGAAGTTGTATGAAGAAGTCAATATAGGCGGGACTACTAATATCTGTGAAGCCTGCCGGCTTTCGGGTTGCAAAAATATAATATTCGCATCCTCTTCTTCGGTTTACGGGAACAGCGCCGAAGTGCCTTTTTCGGAAAATTTATCCGGTTTAAAACCTGAATCGCCTTATGGTTCAACCAAGCTCTGCTGCGAAGAGATTTTAAGGTCGTATCATAAGAATTTCGGCGTAAAATCGGTTTGCCTGAGGTTTTTTACGGTATACGGTCCCAGACAAAGGCCCGAAATGGCCATTCATAAGTTCTTAAAAAATGTCATTGAAGATAAACCTATAGAAATATACGGGGATGGCAGTTCTTCGAGAGATTATACTTTCATCGGAGATATTGTAAGCGGGATACTGGCTGTTTTTAAGATAGATTTTGATTATAAGATAATCAACCTGGGCAATTCAAAACCGGTTAAAATAACGGAACTTATACGGATAATCGAGAAGGTTACAGGCAAAAAAGCCAGGGTTGAATTACGTCCTCCGCAAAAAGGAGATGTTGAACGGACTTTTGCCGATATTAATCTTGCTTCGGAGTTATTGAATTATAAACCGGAAGTAAACATCGAAAACGGAATTAAAATATTCTTTGACTGGCTTATTGGGCGATAAAACAATATCCACACTGCTATGCGTTTATGTTAATACCATGAAAATATTTAATTATGTCATTATTTTCTTTATTTTGTTCTGCGCATTTCCCGGGGTTCCGCTGCGCGCGGCTTATGAAAACGGGAATTACGACCGCGTTGAATTTGAAGGGGAAGAATATTCGAGGGAAGAATTCCGGAAAATCATAGAAGAAAAAAAGAAGGAAAAGAAAAAATCAAGAAGCGGTAATACGGACGCGGAAAAACCCTCCGGTAATCCGGATGAAGAAATCCTGGTCCTGGATGATTTCAGTGATAATTATACGCTTAATTGCCTTGGCGGGACCCTCGGGACATGGGAGAAGGATAATACCGATATAACCCAGAAGTGCAGGTATAAAATAGTTGAGGAAGACGGCAACAGGGTCCTGAAGCTCGAGTATGATGTCGATTCCCCCCGTTCCGCGTATAATGGATACTGGACAAATTTAAATTCTGCGAATTTATATCCCTATAAGTATTTAGTATTCAGGGTTAAGGGCGACAGCGCCCGCGCTTTCAGCAGATTATTTAAGATTGAGCTTAAAAATTCCGAAGAAGTCGGCAGCTATATGGTTTCCGGCATCTCGGACAAGTGGCAGGAAATAAAGATTCCTCTGGAAGACATGAAAGGTATAACCGATTGGAATGACATGAGGGAGCTTGTGATTGTTTTTGAAGATAGAAGGGTGACGGCGAAAGAAGGAGTGTTGTACTTTGATGATTTCGCCTTTTCCTCTCCCGCGGATTATTATACTCAGAGGATTGAGGAAGCTAACAAGTTTAAAGAGATCAGGAAAAAAGAGGCGTTGAATATAGCGACTCTTGATGATGATAAATTACTTGACCGGATTCAAAGGTCGACATTTGATTTCTTCTGGAATGAGTCCGACCCTGAAACAGGCCTGATAAAGGATAGGAGCGCTAAATTTTCGCCTTCCAGCGTAGCTTCGGTCGGGTTCGGGTTATCGGTTTTTTGTGTTGCGGAGCAAAGAGGATGGGTAAGCAGGGAAGATGTTTATAGCCGTATTTTAAAAATTCTGAAAACTTTTAAGTATAAAGTCCAGAATGAGAAAGGTTTTTATTATCATTTTGTCGATATGAAAACAGGAAGAAGGGCGGGAAAATCAGAAGCTTCCTCCATTGATACCGCGTTATTTCTCGCGGGCGCGCTGCACGCCGGCGAACATTTCAAGGGGACTGAAATCGAAGAAATGGCAGAGGAGTTATACAGAAAGACTAATTGGAAGTGGATGTATAACAAAAAAACAGGTTTGCTGCGGATGGGCTGGCTTCCCGAAACCGGTTTTTTGACTGCTGAATGGGGTATGGCTGCGGAAGAAATGATTATGTATATACTCGCGATAGGTTCTCCGGCTTATCCGGTCAGCCCCGACGCATGGCATAACTGGAAACGGCCCGTGAGAAAGAGAGGTTCCGAAACATATATATATTGTCCGGGAGAACCTGTGTTTGTTTACCTTTTTTCACATGCCTGGATTGATTTCAGGGACAGGAAGGATGAGTACGCGAATTATTGGGAAAACAGCGGGAATGCTGTAAAGTCAAACTGGCAATTTTGCCTGGATAGCTCGGAAAAATACCCGTGGTATGGAAAATTATGGGGATTAACGGCTTCAGACGGCCCCGGAGGCTATAGAGCATATGGGGCGGATTTCGGGAATCATGATGGGACAATAGCTCCTTACGGTATTCTGTCTTCCGTTGTTTTCATGCCTGAGGAGTCATTATTATCAACAAGATATATGTTATCTGAATACGGCGAGCGCATTTGGACGAAATACGGGTTTGTGTCGGCCTTTAATCCCGGGAAAAACTGGTTTTCCAGCGATTCTATAGGAATAGACCAGGGCATACTTTTTTTAATGATTGAAAATTACAGGACGGGAAATGTCTGGAAAGAATTCATGGAGAATAAAAATATTAAAAAAAGCATGATGCTTGCCGGATTTAAAGATTCTGCCGAACCGACGGATTATGAATCCCTGGTAGTGTCGGCCAGAGGGAAAAAAGATGTGCGGCGGCTGAAAGACGCTTATGCCTCTAAACCGGAAGGGACAATTACGATAGACGGGATCCTCAATGAATGGAATGATTCGCATCCGATAGAGATAGTGCAGGAAGATTCTCTCGAATTCGGCAAAGCGACATCAAAAAATGATTTGAGCGCTATGGCTTATTTTATGTGGGACGATGACTATCTTTATTTTGCAGTCAGGGTAAAAGATGATATCATCGTCGCTAACAGCGTTAATGAGAACATATATAAAGAAGACTGCGTTGAGCTTTATATAGATCCCGATTACGATTTGTTTGTATGGGGGAGTAAAAAGGATTATCAAATAGGCGTCGCCCCGCGCTCTATAAAAGGCACTTCGCAGGTCTGGTCATGGTTTCACGAGGGAAACCCCGGAGACAATGTGCGGGTCGCCGCAAGGTTCAATGAACAGTACAGAAAAGGTGAATATACGATTGAAGGGGCTATTCGCTGGGACTATCTGCATGTTGTGCCGGAGAGCGGAAAAGTGCTTGGCATGTCTGTTGCGGTGCATGATATTGACAATGACGGTTCGCCTGAAACCAAGCTGAACTGGTCATTTAACAAGTTCGATTCGATTATGCTGGGCTCATTGGAATTAACCGATTAAACCATATGATAGGCAATTCATTCGACAACCCATTTTCAGTCTCGCAACTGACCGGACAGGTGAAAAACAAGCTTGAAGAAAATTTTCAATGTCTGTGGATTACGGGGGAAATATCAAGCTTTAAGAAAGCTTCCTCAGGACATGTCTATTTTACGCTTAAGGATGAAAACTCCCAGATCCAGTGCGTGCTGTACAGGCTTTATGCGGGATCAATCCCTTTTGAGTTTGAACTCGGGTTAAAAGCGGTGGTGTTCGGTTCAATTTCGGTATATGAAAAATCAGGGAATTATCAGTTGATTGCCGTGCAGATCGAAGAAAAAGGAGTGGGAACATTACATGCCGCTTTTGAAAAACTTAAAAAGGAACTGTCCGGGAAAGGGTGGTTCGACAGAAAGCGGAGTATGCCTCCTTTTCCCGGATGCATAGGCGTTGTAACTTCTCCCACCGGAGCTGCCATAAGGGATTTTATCAGTGTTTTGAAAAGAAGGTCGAACGGTTTAAAAGTTCTTATATCCCCGGTCCGGGTGCAGGGAGAAACAGCCGCCGAAGAAATAAGACACGCAATTACAGCGCTCAATAAAATAAAAGAGATTGAGATAATAGTTGTCTGCCGGGGCGGAGGCAGTGTCGAGGATCTTTGGCCTTTTAACGAAAGAAAAGTCGCGGAAGCCGTGTTCTTTTCGGACAAACCCGTCGTTTCCGCGGTAGGGCATGAAATAGATTTTACGATCTGCGATTTTGTCGCTGACCTGAGAGCTCCCACTCCTTCCGCCGCGGCGGAAATGCTTGTTCCCGACAGGATGGAAATAATCGAAAAAGTCCGATCATATGAAATCAGGCTTAACAGATGTTTTAAATCGTATATAGAGATGAAAAAAGAAACACTGAAAAATATGTCGAAGAACAGGGTCTTCGCAGCTCCTGCCGATTTTACATATCAATACCGGCAGAGAATAGATGATTATTATGATATAATGTCCAGAACGGTCTGGCATAAAATAGAAATATCGAAGCAAAAAGCCGGAGGATACAAAAGCAGGCTTGAAGCCCTGAACCCCCTGAATGTGCTGAAGAGGGGTTTTAGCCTTACGGTAAATGCAGGGACATCAAAGATTATCCGTGATGCCGGAGAAATAGGTTTAAACGAAGAGATTTTAACACGATTATTTAAAGGCCGGATTGTTTCAAAAGTTATTCATAAGGAGTTAAGGGAAAATGAGCGGAAAAATAAAATTTGAGGCTGCCTTAAAAAAAATAGAGGAGATTGTCCGGGAGTTTGAAAACGAAGAAATGACTTTGGACGAGCTTACAGAGAAATATGAAGAGGGAATGAAGCTTATATCGCTGTGTAATGATGAACTGTCGAAAGCTGAAAATAAAATAGAGATGTTGGTTGACGCAAAGAAAGGGAAAAAATCCCGTGTCCGTTTTAAAGACATAAAAGAAACAAGAAATACCCGGCAGAATACACCACTCAAACCCGAAAAGAACACACCTGCTGAAGATATGAAGGGTCTTAATGGGTAAATTACTGGATAGAGTCGATAATCCTTCGGATTTAAAGGGTTTTTCCGTATCTGAACTTAAACTTCTCTGTTCCGAGATAAGAGAGGTCATAATCGGTTCAGTTTCCAGGAACGGCGGACACCTGGCGTCTTCGCTGGGCACCGTAGAATTAACCGTAGCTCTTCACCGCGTTTTCAATATGCCCGAGGATAAAATAGTCTGGGATGTGGGGCATCAGGCGTATGCACATAAGATTGTTACCGGAAGAAAAAACCGGTTTAATACCATTCGCAAAAAGGACGGTTTAAGCGCTTTCCCCAAACCTGATGAGAGCGTATACGATTCATTTATCGCAGGGCATGCGAGCACATCCATATCCGTCGCGGCCGGCATGGCATCGGCCAGAAATAAAAACGGGGGTGATTACAATGTTATAGCAGTTATCGGAGATGGATCCCTTACGGGCGGAGTGGCTTTTGAAGCCATGAATAACGTCGGAGCCATGGGAACAAAATTAATGGTTATCCTGAACGGGAATGAAATGGCTATCTCTCCGAGCGTAGGGGCTTTATCAAAGTATCTCAATAAGATTATAAGTTCTCCTTTTTATAATAATCTGAAGAATGACGTTGAATCCATTGTCGATAAAATCCCCGCCGTCGGTAAAAATCTTATAAAAGCAGCCCACAGAGTTGAAGAAGCGATCAAAAGCCTTATAGTCCCGGGGGCTTTTTTTGAAGAGCTGGGATTCAGGTATTTCGGGCCTATCGACGGACACAATATGGAATTGTTAATCGAGACAATCGATAATGTAAAGCATATTAACGAACCCGTCATTGTGCATATAGTCACAAAAAAAGGGAAAGGGTATGAAATATCCGAACAGCATCCCGAGCTATTCCATGGAACTGCGCCTTTCAATATTAAAACGGGACAGAGTGTTAAGCCCAAAAACGGCAGAACATTTACGGATGTTTTTGGCGATGAACTGCTGAAACTTGCCAGACAGGACAAGGATATTATCGCGGTTACCGCTGCCATGTGCCTGGGAACCGGGCTGACCGGATTCAAAAAAGAGTTTCCCGACAGATTTTATGATGTGGGGATAGCGGAACAGCATGCAATCGCATTTGCCGGCGGACTTGCTGTTTCGGGGATGAAACCTGTTGTTGCGATATATTCAACTTTTCTCCAGCGCGCTGTCGACCAGATATTCCATGAGGTATGTTTAATGAACCTTCCGGTGGTTATCGCGGCCGACAGGTCCGGATTAGTCGGAGAAGACGGGGCGACCCATCACGGCGTATTTGATATAACTTATTTGACTATGTTGCCCAATATGGCGGTAGTCGCGCCCTCCGATGAAACTTCGATGCGTTTGCTTTTAAAGTCGGCTTTAAAGTTGAATTCACCCTGCGTTGTAAGGTATCCGAAAGAAATCATTTCTTCGGATATCGTCCGCGATACGGAAAAAGAATTGATTATAGGAAATTGGTCCAGGATAAAAGACGGAGAAGAAGCTGTTATCCTGTCGACAGGGCCTTTAACTAAGATCTGTGAAAGCGCCGTAAAATCTCTTAACCGGAAAGGGAATAAAGTAGGGTTGGTGGATTGTTATTCTATAAAACCTTTGGATGAAACCATGTATAAAAGTATTCTTGAGAAAAAATTGAAGGTAATCACCGTTGAAGAAAATGTAATAAGGGGGGGATTTGGTTCCTATTTGTCCGAAAAAGCGTCTCAAATGGGATTCTCTCCGCTGATGCTTCATATCGGGCTTGAAGATAAGTTTGTGACGCATGCGAGCAGGAATGAATTGCTTGAACTGACATGTCTTGACGCAGCCGGGATAGAGCATACCGTAAGAAAATTCCTTAACGATTAATCTTCAGGCGGTTTTGCGTAACATAGTGTTTTAATTTATATATTATATGCACTTCATTTTAATAAGCGTGGCATGAAAAAAGAAAGATTAGATAATATTCTGGTTGAAAGGCATTTGGCGGACACCAGATCAAAGGCAAAAGCATTAATACTCGGCGGCAAGGTTTATATCGGGGGCGCTCTGGCGGATAAATCCGGGAAGCTGGTGAATATTGACGCGCCGATTGTAATAAAAGAAGGGCTTAAATATGTCAGCAGAGGCGGATTCAAGCTGGAACACGCTGTAGATTTTTTTAAGATAGATATCAAGGATAAGATTTGCGTTGATATCGGCGCCTCGACCGGAGGTTTTACGGACTGCCTTTTAAAAAAAGGAGCTAAAAAGGTTTTTGCGGTTGATGTGGGTTACGGACAGATAGATTATAACTTACGCAGAGATAAAAGGGTTGCTCTCTTTGAGAAAACCAACGCGCGGTATCTGCAGAAAAATCAAATCGGGGAAAAGGTTGATTTAGTGACGATAGATGTTTCCTTTATCTCGCTTGACAAAATATTACCCGTTGCATATAGTTTACTGGAGCGCGACGGCAAATGTATCGCTCTGATCAAACCTCAGTTTGAAGCCGGCAGAAAAGCTGTTGAGAAAGGCGGAGTTGTCAGGAGCGAATCCGTAAGACTGAAAGTTATATCCGGGATAAGGGAATTATGTGTTTCCATCGGTTATTCGGTAATAGGCTGCGTGGAATCGCCTTTAAAGGGACCTGCCGGCAATGTTGAATATTTGATTTATGCGGAGAAGAAAAATGAAGATTAAAAGGGTGGGCATCTTCCCAAATCCCCGAAAAAAAGAATGTCTCGAATATATAAAAACTTTAACAGGTCTTTTTAAGAAAAATAATATTGATGTTTATATGCCGGATTTTATCCCGTCCGCACCTGATGCCGATTTCAAGTCTGTGAATTTAAAATTATTTTTAAGTAAAGTTGATATTATCATCGTTCTCGGAGGGGACGGGACTTTTTTATATGCCGCCAGAGAATGCCATAACGCAGATGTCCCCCTGCTGGGCGTCAATATGGGGTCGTTCGGTTTCCTGACTGAATTTACAAAGGAAGATTTTTTAGTGAGTATGGGCACCGTCATGGATGGGCATTATAAGATAGTAGAGCTTCTTACGTTTGACGTGAAAGTGATGAGAAAAAACAGGCGTATTGCGGATTTTATTGCGCTGAACGATGCTGTTTTAAGCCGGGATTCATTTTCGAGAGCGCTGGAAATACAGGTGAATCTCGGGGATGAATTTCTGAATGAGTATTTTGCGGACGGACTTATAATTGCGACTCCCACCGGTTCTACGGCCCATTCTCTTTCCGCGGGAGGTCCTATTGTTGTCCAGACTATGAAATCCATACTTATTACACCTATATGTCCTCATGCCCTGACAAACAGGCCTATAATAATTCCCTCTGAAACCAAAGTGGGTTTATTGGTGAAAAAAGCCGAAAAAAACGCCAGGTTGACCATTGACGGGCAGGTAGGCCTTAGTTTAAAAAAAGGCGATGCTATTATCGTGAAAAGCCGTAAGGACTGTATAAAACTGATTCGGCCCGTGCAAAGGTCATATTACGGCATATTGAGAGATAAATTGAACTGGAGCGGAACTTACAGAACCAAGCGGTAGAATATGGCGTATGTAAAGGTTAACAAGGAAAAATGTAAGGGTTGCGGTTATTGTGTAAGCGTTTGTCCAGATAAAGCTTTTATCATTTCCGGCCAATTGAATTCAAAGGGATACAACGTGATTGAATATACCGCTAAAGGATGCAGGGGTTGTAAATTATGCGTTACTGTTTGCCCTGACTGCGCCATCGAAATTTTTGACGGAAAAAAATAATGAAAGAAAAAAAACTGGTTTGCGGAAATGTCGCTCTTTCTGAGGCGGCGATAAGAGCGGGTTGCAGGTTTTACTTCGGTTATCCGATAACACCTCAGAATGAAGTAACTTCTTACATGTCCTTAAGGATGAACGAGGTCGGGGGAGTTTTTCTGCAGGCGGAAAGCGAATTGGCTTCTGTAAATATGGTTTTTGGAGCTGCATTGACCGGCGCAAAAGCCATGACTACGTCTTCCAGCCCGGGTATAAGCCTTATGCAGGAAGGAATTTCTTATCTTGCCGGTTGCGAACTGCCCGCTGTTATTGTAAATGTCATGAGAGGGGGACCCGGGTTAGGCAATATCGCGCCTTCCCAGTCTGATTATTTTCAAGCGGTGAAAGGCGGCGGCCATGGCGATTACCGTTTACTGGTATTTGCTCCTTCCACTCTCCAGGAGATCGTTGATTATACATATATGGCTTTTTCAAAAGCAGGTCAATACAGGATGCAGGTAATGATATTAATGGACGGGTTGATGGGGCAGATGATGGAACCTGTTTCTTTTCCTGAGATGTCAGAATCCTTCAGCTACAGGAATGACTGGGCCCTCACAGGCTGTAAAAAAAGGGAACCCAGGAGCATAAAATCACTGTTTCTGGAAGAAGGCGTTCTTGAACGCCATAATAAAAATCTTCAGAAAAAATACGGCGAGATACGGGAAAGAGAAATTTTATATGACACCTTTCTTGCGGATGATGCGGATGTCCTGTTGACTGCTTTCGGATTTTGCGGCAGGCTGTGTAAAAAAGCGGTTGAGGAGTTGCGCGGGATGGGAATTAAGGCGGGTTTGTTCAGGCCTATTACTCTATGGCCGTTTCCCGGGGATGTTTTTACAGGCCTGTCAAAAAGATCCCGGAAAATCTTTTGTGTTGAAATGAATGCCGGGCAGATGGTTGAAGATATCATGTTTTATGCCGATGACAAAAACAAGGTCGGGTTTATAGGCAGGACCGGAGGCGGAATTCCCTCCGTTTCGGAAATAGTAAAAGCGGTTACAGGCAAGAGATGAGAGAAATATATAAAAAGCCGGAAGCGTTAAATGATAATATTACGCATTATTGCCCCGGGTGCGGGCACGGAATAGCGCACAGGCTTATTGCCGAGGTTATTGACGAACTCAAAATCCGCGAGCGGGTGATTGGTGTCGCGCCCGTGGGTTGCGCCGTTCTGGCATACAACTATTTTAATTTTGATGTAGCTGAATCCGCGCACGGCAGGACGCCGGCTGTTGCTACGGGCATAAAAAGAGCGCTTCCTGATAATATTGTATTCTCATACCAGGGGGACGGAGATCTTGCCGCGATAGGAACGGCTGAAATAGTGCATGCGGCAAACAGGTCGGAAAACATATCGGTCTTTTTTGTGAATAATACCGTTTACGGTATGACAGGCGGGCAAATGGCTCCGACGACGCTTGAGGGTCAGAAAACGCTGACAACTCCTTCCGGGAGGGAGAAAGGAACAACAGGTTCTCCGATAAAGGTGTGCGAGCTTCTTTCCGTGCTTGAAGGGGCAAGATACCTTTACCGCGGCGCGTTATCAACCCCGTCGAATATTTTAAAAGTGAAGAAAGCGATAAAAGACAGTTTCCAGATTCAAATAGCTAAAAAAGGATTTTCCCTTGTGGAAATAATTTCTCCGTGCCCTACGTATTGGGGGCTTACGCCTCTTGAGTCTTTACAATATATAGATAATAAGCTTCTAAAGGTGTTTCCACTCGGGGAAATTAAAAATACGGCAAGGTGAGGGGATGGAGAGAAAAATAATAATATCAGGCTTCGGCGGGCAGGGAATAATTGCGCTGGGTAAATTTATTGCGCTGACCGCTATGATGTCCGATAAGAACGTTACCTACCTGCCTTCCTATGGCGCGGAAGTCAGGGGCGGCACAGCTAATTGCCAGGTTGTCGTTTCAGATGGATACATCGCTTCCCCGTGTATTGAAGAAGCTGATATATTGCTGGCAATGAACCGGCCTTCATTAAATAAGTTTGCAAAGGCGGTAAAACAGGGCGGATTGATTTTAGCAAATTCTTCTCTCGGCGCCGACCGGACGGGAGACACCGGGAAGAACGCAGGTAATATATATAATATTCCCGCCACAGACATGGCTGTGAAATTGGGAGAGATTAAAGTCGCGAATGTTATAGCTTTGGGCGCGCTTCTTTCCATAGAAGAGTTTCTGCCTGTTTCGATGATTAAGGAGAATTTTTCAATTGTCTTAAAACATAAAGGGAAAGGGATAATAGCTTTAAATCTGAAAGCCCTGGATTGCGGTTTAAGGTTTAAATTTGACGGGACTAAGGCTTAAAAGGAGTGATAATGCAGAAAACAGAAAAGGTGAAAGTAAGGTTTGCCCCGGCGCCTACGGGTTATTTGCACGTAGGAGGAGCGAGAACAGCTCTTTTTAACTGGCTCTATGCGAAGAACACGGGAGGAAAGCTGGTTCTGAGGATAGAAGATACCGATGCGGTCAGGTCTACAGAAGAGTCTACAAAAGCGATTTTTGACAGCTTGAAATGGCTTGGGATTGATTGGGATGAAGGGCCGTTTTTCCAATCGGAAAGAAAAGAAATATACAGGAAGTATGCTCAGGAACTGCTTTCCAAAGGCCTGGCTTATGAGTCTGATGAAATCAAGGGCACTCATAAGGCGATTATTTTTAAGCTGCCGGACAGCAGAAAAATAGTGATAAAAGATTTAATCCATGACGATGTTGAGTTTGACACGTCGGTTTTTAAGGATATCGTTTTAATGAAATCGGACGGGACGGCAGCATATAATTTTGCCTGTGTTATAGATGATTACTTAATGGGAATAACACATATAATCAGGGGAGATGACCATATTTCAAATACGCCAAAGCAGATTTTGCTGTATGAAGCCCTGGGTTTCTCTCTGCCTGAATTCGCGCATGTGCCGCTGATACTCGGTCCCGACGGTTCGAGATTATCAAAGAGACACGGGGCAACTTCCGTCGGGCAGTATAAAAAGGAAGGGTATTTTAATAAGGCGTTCGTTAATTTCCTGGCGCTTTTGGGATGGGCGCCGGGCGATAACAGGGAAAAGATGGGCGCGGATGAAATTGTGAAATCTTTTAGCCTGGAAAGAATAGGAAAGAAAGGCGCGATATTCGATGTAAAAAAACTGCAATGGCTGAACGGTGTTTATATAAGGGAAATGAGCCTGGAACAATTGACTGCGGCCGTGACGCCGTATCTCCAGGAATCCGGGATAATAAACAGGGATGCGGACGGAGAGCATCTTAAATTTATAGTTTCTCTCGTACAGGAAAGGATAAAGACATTTTCGGAAACAACGGAACTTACAAGATTCTTCTTCGCAAAGGATATTGACTATGATGAAAGCGCGGTGAAAAAATATCTGCTTAAAGAAAATGTAAGCGACATCCTTGAAAAAATCCTCAATGAGATTGAACACGAGGAAAGTTTCGATGCCGCAAACCTGGAAAAAGGTTTTGTAAAGGTTAAAGAGGAAATGAATATTTCGAACTCCAGATTGATTCATCCCGTCAGGGTTGCGGTTACGGGATCAGCGGCAAGCCCGCCTATATTTGAGACATTGACCGGCATCGGAAAAGAAAACTGTATCAGGAGGCTGAAAAATACGTTGTCTTTTCTTGACAACGGTAAATTCCCTTTCAGAACACAGCATTCCGGCGATAAAACTGAATGACGGGAAAGATAAGGTTTCGGCCGCAAATTCATTAAATCAGGAAAGTATCGGATGGGAGGTGGACTTGTTTGAACTGGGCTAATAAAATTTCTGTTATCAGGATGCTCCTTGTTCCGTGTTTTGTCGCGGTTGTGCATTATTTCAGGGTTTCGGAGAATGATCAGGGCGAAATCTTAAGATTAATTGCAATCGCTTTATTTTCAATCGCCGTGTTGACCGACGCATTAGACGGTTTTATCGCAAGGCATTTTAATCAGAAAAGCAGATTGGGCACTATCCTGGATCCGATTGCGGATAAACTGCTGTTAACTTCAGCCGTTATTGTATTGACATTTCCCAGCATGGAGAAAACATCTATGGGGTTCAGCCTGCCTTACTGGTATGCAGTTGCGGTAATAACGAGGGATGTTATTATCCTGATGGGATCTTTTCTTGTCTGGATGATATTGGGCGATGTCCATATTCGGCCCAGCATATTCGGCAAGATTACCACTTTTTTGCAGATGGCCGCAGTATTATGGGTCCTTTTTATTTTTCCCAAACCTATGGTCATTGTTTATCTCTCCGCATTGCTCACGGTCGTATCAGGCGCCGATTATATGATTAAGGGAGCCAGGCAGCTTGTAAGCGCCGAAGAAGAAGCGGGTAAGAAAAAATAATATTAAAAAATATCTTATGAATGCTAATTACAGAAAAGTCACTATAATAGGAAGGCCTAATGTCGGTAAATCCGCATTGTTTAACCGTTTGCTGGGCAAGAAAATATCAATAGTCAATCCGGAACCCGGAGTAACGAGAGACAGGGTTGAGGGGAAGCTTGAACATGATGATTGTGTTTTTGAGTTGAATGATACGGGTGGGATCGTCACGGGTAAAAAGGGCTCGATGGAAACCGAGATTCTCAAACATGCCGACCGTTCAATTTCAATATCGGATGTTTTGATACTGGTCGTAGATGTCACTGCCGGCTGTATACCTATGGATATAGAAGTCGCGGCTCATGCGAGAAGGTCCGGCAGGCCTCTTATTCTTGCGGTTAATAAATGCGATAACCCCGAACTGCTGAATGATATATCTCTTTTTTACGAATTGGGCATCGATCCGGTTGTCGGAGTTTCCGCTTTGCATAATATAGGAATAGAAGACATACTGGACAGGGTAACTTCATTGCTTCCTTTTTCCGGAAAAATTATTCTTCCGGAAAAATCGGTTAAGATAGCCGTTGTGGGAAGGCCGAACACGGGCAAATCTTCTTTTATCAATAAACTTTTATCCGAGGAAAGAGTAATCGTCAGCGAAGTTTCGGGAACAACAAGGGATTCGATCGATGTGGAATTTAAAGCCGGCAATACGGATTTTATCCTTATAGATACCGCAGGTATCAGGAAAAGGAAAAAAATAAAGGATGCGGTGGAAAAATACAGCGTTATGAGGGCGGAAAGAAGCATAGAAAGAGCTGATATCGTCTTTCTTTTAATAGATGCTCAAAGAGGGCCCGGTTCGATTGATTTAAAAATAGCATCATTTGTTTCCAATAAGGGTAAATCCTGCGTGATAGGCGTAAATAAGTGGGACCTTGTCAAGGGGTGCACACAGGAAGCGTACGATGACGCGATAAAAAGAAAAATGCCTTTTCTCAGTTACGCTCCGGTGGTTTTTATATCATCATTGACCGGCAGGAATGTTCTTGAGACAGTGAAAATATTCCAGGGCGTTTATAATATGAGTTCAATGAAGATCCCCACTTCGGAATTGAACAGGCTGATAAATAAAGCCATGCGGAAGACCCTGCCTCCCATAGTTAAAAACTCAAGATTGAAATTTTATTACGCGACGCAATGCGGCACATGCCCGCCGTCCTTTTTGTTTTTTGTCAATAATAAGGAATTACTTAAAAAGAGTTATGAGAACTATCTGGTTAACTGCATACGAAACCACTTTGCTATTAAGGGAGCTCCGATTTTTATCAGATTCAGAAACAGGGAGTCCAGATATAAAATACAGCGAAAGTATTAATATCTTAACTGCTTATTATAGTTGATATTATAGCAATTATATGAAATAATACTGTATCATTTTTCATTTACACGGATATTATTGGGGAGATATGAATTTTTTAATAATTTTTATAATTTCATATATAATAGGGTCTTTTCCCACTGCTTTTATTATCTGCAGGTTCCTTTCGGGAAGGGACATAAGGACCATGGGCAGCGGGAATGTAGGAGCAACAAATGTGGCGAGGTTATTCGGATTTAAATACGGCGTGATAACATTTTTGCTGGACTGCTTTAAGGGGTTTCTTCCGGTATTTTTAGTTATAAGATCGTATGGTATTCACAGCAACCTTGTTTTTATTTCGGCGGCAGCGGTTCTGCTGGGCCATATGTGGCCTGTTTTCCTGGGCTTCAAAGGCGGAAAAGGCGTCGCATCGGGAGTGGGCATCATTATTGCTTTAAACCTTCCCGCCGCCTGTGTATCTTTTGGTGTTTTTATTGTTGTGTTTGTCATGTTCCGGTATATTTCCGTAAGCTCTATAACCGCCGCAATCCTTATGCCTTTTATAATGTGGTATTTCGCGTCTCCTTTGAAGATAGTGGTCTTTATTTCTTTTGCTTCGCTGCTTGTTGTCTATATGCATAGAAAGAATATCAGGCGATTGATAACAAAAACCGAACCTGTATTCAGTTTCCCTGCAATGAAGGGAAAAAGCATAAAAAAAGAGGATATCCGGAAATGAACAAAATTACTGTAATAGGAGATGGAAGCTGGGGAACAGCCGTTGCTGTTTTGTTGAATGAAAAAGGCGGGGAAGTGAAATTATGGGGAGCTTTTAAAGACAATGTTGACAACATTAGTAAGCGCCGCGAGAATAAAAAGTTTTTACCGGGTATCGAAATCCCCGCTGAAATTTTTGTAACAAACGATATTGAACTCGCGATGCGGAAATCAAACTATGCCGTGTTTGCGGTTCCTTCCCATTTTATGCGGAATATATGTTCCTCGTTTAAGGATTTTATCAGAGATGATACTGTCTGTATAAGCCTGAGTAAAGGGATAGAGAATAAATCTCTGAAAAGAATGAGCGAAGTTATAGAGGATGAACTGTCGTCGGACAGAATTGCGGTTTTATCAGGCCCCAGCCATGCCGAAGAAGTGTCGAGAAAAATGCCTACCACGGTTGTGGCTGTATCCGGGGACAAGAAGATAGCCGAAGATGTTCAGCGGCTCTTCCATACGGATTTTTTCAGGGTCTATTCCGGAGATGATGTGCTTGGCGTGGAATTAAGCGGGGCTCTGAAAAATGTTATTGCTATCGCCGCCGGAATCTGCGATTCTCTGGGTTTTGGCGATAACAGTAAGGCGGCGTTAATGACAAGGGGATTGGCCGAAATAACGCGCCTGGGCGTTAAGATGGGAGCCAGGAGAGAAACTTTTTCCGGCCTTGCGGGAATGGGCGACCTGATTACGACATGCATAAGCAGGTACGGCCGGAATCTTAAACTGGGTAATGAAATAGGATTGGGAAAGACACTTGAGAAAACACAGGCCGGATCTCCTATGATTGCGGAGGGGGTGAAGACAGCTCTGTCAGCGGTAGAGCTTTCGGCCGCTTATTCTGTTGAGATGCCTATATGTTCCGAGGTGTATAATGTCCTGTATAAAAATAAATCTCCCAGGGAAGCTGTGAGAGACCTTATGACCAGAGACGCGAAACCCGAGCATTTTTAAAACTATATATTTTATGGGGTATAATCATGAAAATCCAGGATAAGCTGTATTATTCAATTAGCGAAGTTAGCGAGATTACAGGGCTTGAGCCGTTTGTATTGAGGTACTGGGAAAAAGAATTCGGTAAATTAAGGCCTTCCAAAAGCGCTAAGGGCCAGAGGATATATCAGAAGAAAGATATCGAAATGGTCCAGTTGATTAAAAAACTTTTATATGATGAAAAGTTCACTATCGAAGGGGCTAAAACAAGATTAAACAGGGAAAAGGAAGATCTGAAAAAGATATCTTTCGACAAGGGTTTTATTGACCAGATAAAGAAAGAACTTGGGGATTTGAAGAAGATACTGAAAGCCTGAAGATAGAATTTACTTGATTATTATTATTTTAAAAATAAAATAGGTTGTCGGGGCGTAGCCCGCCACAAGGCGTTGGCGGGTAAACACCGCCACAAGGCGTTGGCGGGCAAGCGCAGTTCAAGTTTCAAAGAAACGCAGTCACGTTTTCAGCTTTAGCTGAATCACGTGATG